>CAYOCT010000027.1:0-23550 GCA_964402555.1 uncultured Nitrospiraceae bacterium
GGCATGAACGTTCGGCCGGGGCGTGCCGCTCACCCACTCGCAACGATACACGTTCGCTGTACTTCAGCCTTGGAATCTCGTTCGCCCGATCCGAAAACGCGCTCGTCTCGTACGGGAAAGCGCCTTCTTGAAGAAGCGTCGCGCCACACCAGCAGGCCACTCTTCATCCTTTTCTTGGTGCGCATTGCTAGCATTTCTGTGGGTTCCGAATCGTTCTGTCGCTAATCGTTCTGTCACTAATCTTCACTTGTGAACAGGACGATTGAGTACAGGACGATGGTTAAGGCGCGAATATTGACAGAACGATTACGGACAGAACGATAACCGCAACAGGGCCTCCAAAGACCGTCGCACGCGGCCCAATCTTCATGTCAGAGCAGTTCGAGAAACTTGTGGTTCGCCTTGGGCAGCGGGTATTGCGTCAATTGGCTTCGGGGAATCCAGCGTAACGCGGCATGAACGTTCGGCCGGGGCGTGCCGCTCACCCACTCGCAACGATACACGTTCAGCGTGACTCGGAAATGCGAGTACGCGTGGTTGACCACGGCGACGATCCCCTTGACGCGGATGCGGATACCGAGTTCCTCGCGCGCTTCGCGAACGAGGGCCGCTCGATGCGTTTCCCCTGGTTCGACCTTGCCCCCTGGAAACTCCCACAACCCGCCGAGCATGCCGCCCTCGGGACGTTTACCGAGCAGATACCGGCCGTTCTTCACGATCGCGGCCACGACCACTTCGTGATGCGGCACCCGTTTGGCGGGGCGCACGCACGGGCGCTGGTCTTGCGTGCCTCGGGCCCGCGCTTCGCACACGCCGCGCACGGGACATTCCGCGCACCGTGGCTGGCGCGGCATACACATGCGCGCGCCGAGTTCCATCATCGCCTGATTGAACGCGCCGGGATCTTTGGCGGGGACCAGCACGCCCGCGAGATCCCACAAATGGCGGATCGTCGCCGCTTCGCCGACGTAGCGATCGATGTCGAACAAGCGCGTGAGCACGCGCGTCACATTGCCGTCGAGCACGGGAACGCGCTCGCCGAACGCGATGCTGGCAATTGCGCCCGCGGTGTACCGCCCGATGCCCGGAAGCCGCATCCACTGCTCCGCCGTTTGCGGGAACCCATCGCCGGCTTCAACTATCATCTTCGCGGCGCGGTGCAGATTGCGCGCGCGGCGGTAGTAACCGAGGCCTTCCCAGAGCTTGAGTACCGCGTCTTCCTGCACGGCCGCCAGCGCCTCAACGGACGGCAGCGCGCGAATGAAGCGTTCGTAGTACGGCAGGCCCTGGTCGATGCGCGTTTGCTGGAACATGATCTCCGACAGCCACACCGCGTACGGATCGCGGGTCCGGCGAAACGGCAGGTCGCGCGCCTCGCGCCGGAACCAGCGTAACAGGCCGTCGCGGATGCGCCGCCGCGTTGCGGCATCGATGTCCGTGCTCAATAATCCTTCTTCCATTTCAACCCGATACCGGTTTTCGCGTCGCGGCTCGTAGTGCTTTCGACCGAGAGGTGGGGCGTGATCTCGACTTCCGCGCGCACCTTGCTCTTGTCCGTATTGAGGCCCTGCTCGACGCCGACGTACACGTTATTACCGATGTACTTGCCCGCGCTGACCGCGGTGTCTTTCATGTCGCCGGATTCCTGCGTGACATCGAGTTCGTCGACGCGCAAGATTCGGCGTACGCGATCCGTCGTCCGGAAGATGCCGAGATCTCCTGAAAGAGCATCGGCGGCTTCGGCGAGTTGAAGCGCTTCGACCGGAGAGATGTGCGCGGCGTTGATGCCGAACAGCAGGCGCGCGAGGATTTCGTTCTGCGGCAGCGTGGGATTCGATTCGAGCGCGAGTTCCGGCGCGGCCGACGAGCCTGCGATCTTCAAGTAGGCCGTCATGTCTTTCACCGTAGTCTCCGCCACAATATCGAGCGCGGGAACCGGGGGCCATGCGCCGTTGAGCGTGACCTCGCCCTTCGTAAGCGTGAAGCGCTTCCCCAACAGATTCAGCCGTCCCCGGACGAGCGATATCGGACCGCGCGGCTCGGGATGCCCCGCGCTGCCGCCCACCGTCAGCTTGCCTTTCCATTCGGAATCCAGACCGGGGCCGCGCACAAACACTTGATTGGGCAGATCGACGTTGAGGTCCAGCGCGATCCGGCGCATGAGTTTGTGTTCGCTCGGGCGTTCCGGTTCTTCGGTCTGCGCGGGCTTATTAAGGTCAACGATTTCGACGGAGGCCATCGGCGGTTTCTCGCGGCGCAGGATCTGGATCTCGACAGCGTTCGATCGCAGGCCGCCGCTCAAGCACGGATGCGCGAACGGTCCGGCAAGTTTCAACTCGCCGCTGACCGTAGCGCCGATATCGTCGCGCCGCAACAGCGCGCTCTTCGCCACCTGAATCGCCACGTCCACCGGGAACTGCTTCGACCTGTCGAGGTCCATGCCACCCGACGCAGAAATGGCCCCCTGCGCGCCGTCGGTTGCGCTCGCCTCTTCGATGCGCAGACGCGATCCCTCGCCTTTGAGTTTCACGCGGATCTCGCGCAGCATCGTGCCCATGCCGAAATGGTCGTAGCTACCTTGCTCGACCGTGGCCGCGCCCGAAATCTCCGGGCGTTCTAGCGTGCCCCCGAGTCGAAGTTCCGCCTGTAATCCACCGCCCAAACGCTGGTCGTCCAGGCGCATCAACTGGCCCACACGATCGAGCTGCGTCTCGACGGAGAGGCGTCCGTCCAGCGTGCCATCGCGCGGCATGTCAATCAACCACGGGCGCAGCGACACGTTCAGCGGCGCGGCAGCGGACCCGGCGATCGGTTTTCCGAGCAGCCCACCGTTGTCCTTAATCTCGGCGCGGAACATGCCGCCGCGCAATGTTGCGTTCGCTACGATTTCGGTGGCGGGCCACGACTGCAATTTCCTCTGCGTCGGACGCAAGTCCGCGAGCTTCAGATCCGCGGCGCCCTCGACGGCATCCCACGGGCCGCGGCATTCCACGTGCCCCACCGCCGTGCCTGTCAGCGGAAGCGCTTCGCCCGGGAAGAGGCGTTCGATCGCTACCTTCTCGAAATCGGCATTCGCGTCGAGGCCTTCCTGCGTGCACGAAAAGCGCGCCTTGATAGAGCCTTTGTCGATAGCAATCGAGACGGATTTCAGATCGAAACTTCCGTCCGCATAGGTGAGATGCGCCGCCTCTTTCAACTTTAGCGGAATGTCATTCCATGCGCCGTCGAGGCTTCGCAGGTCGCACGACACCGCGCCGTCGTTCAACCCGGCTTTGCCCCGCGCCTTCACGCGAAACGCGCCGCGATACGTCCCCTCCGCGCTCGTCTCGAACGCAACGTCGCGCAGATTTCCCTCGCACGACACGGAAGCGCGATCCAGCGCCACGCCCGCCACACGGCATGTTTCCAGTTTCGCCGTGAGTTTGCCCGTACCCTTCTGGAACGCGTCCTTCATCGTCACGGAGCCTTGCGCCCTTTCAATGCTGCCCGCCGCTGTCCGCAATCCATTGCCTTCAAGCGTAGCTTGGATATCCTGGCGTCCGTGGTCCGATTTCAACGTAACGTCCACGCTCGCGCGGCCGCCAAATTCACGGCCCGCCAACCGGCCCAGCGCCGCGAGATCGCGTGCCTCGGCGTGAAGTGCGCCACGCGCCAATCGCGTGCGCGTATCCAGCTTCAACGATCCGTTCGCGGACATTCCCGGCGCGCCGGCCTTGAACGACGAAACGCCAAGCTCGCCGTCACGCATCGCGAAATCGGACTCGGCGGTGAAACGGTCGTCGTGGCGGGCGGCCTGAATCTCCGCGTGTCCGCGCACGTGTTGAGGAAAGTCGTCCAGCTTCGCGGACAGTTCGACGAGGTCTGCGGCGTAGGCTCCGTAGGACGCCTCGCGCGCTTCAGCCTTCACCCGAGCGGCGAGCTTCGGCCATGTCCCTTCTACCGAACCCTCGGCCGAGAGCGCCGCCTTTATCGGACGCTTGAGCGCGCGAGCGAGTTTGTCGCCGTCCGGAAGCTTGAGACGATACTCGCTCTTGACCGCTTTGCTCGCCAGGTCGTACGACAACTTCCCCTCAACTGAGGCATCCCCGGCATCGATGCGCACGTCCTTCGCGTGAACGATTCCCTTATCTGAGAGTTCGATCGATGTCGCGAATTCATACGTCGGTCCCGCGAGGTCCATGATCGGCGCTGGAGCGCCGGTCACACGTTCAAGCGATCCTTTGAGTGTTCCGTGCAGCGTGCGCGTGAGCAAGGCCCCTGCGACGCTCGCGCGCATCGAGAGCGAACCGTCGTATCCGGCATTCGGCGCGAAGTACGCCACATCCTGCGCGGACACGCTTGCGTCAAGCTCGCACGAGCGTTCCGCAATGTCGACCGTGCCAGCCAACGAAACATCGAGATGCTCGTTCGAGAATCCGCACTGCGCAATCTGAAAATGGGAACGATCCGGCATCGTGGCGTCAAACACCCATGTGCCCGAGATGGGTTCGCGGACCGGCGCCTTGTCGGTCTCGATACCGCCTACTTTTCCATTCGCCCGCAAGTGCAACTCCGGCGCAACAAGGTCCGCCTCAGCTTTCGCCTCGACGGATGTTGCGCGAAAGCCCGTCGCTTCGAGATTGTTCAGCGTCGTTTCAAGCATGAGCGCCGGTTTGAGAATTGGGCCATTCACCGTTCCGTGTACGGCAAGCGGCGCGTCGACCTTGAGTTCTCCAAACATGCCTAGAGGGCTCGTGTCTCCAGCTTGCGCATCGAACGTTGCGGACATCGTCCGCGCCTTGAGGTCGACGGCCCCGGCGAACGTGATACTGCTGGCGGCGAAGGGACACCGAAGCTCCGAAGACTCAATTGTCACTGTCGCGGGCCAGTTCACATCCGCGGCACTCTTGAATTGGATGTCTTGCCCCAACGTCGCCACATGCGCCGTTCCGTCCAGGGCGACGCGCGTAGTCGCACCTGCGGCCATGGCGAGGTTCGCGTCCAGATCGCCAATCAATGACGCGTGCGCTTCAACGTGCCCATGCCAGTCCGTCAGCGATCCCGAACCGGTGAACCCGGCAGAAAGAGCGCCCAAATCGTTGCGCCCCAGGAGTTGCGCCGCAAGCCCGCCTTCAGGCTCGGCGTAGTGCGCTTCGACTTCGAGCTGCGACAGGCCTTCGCGCAACACGACCGTTGCCGAACCCTCCATGCGCGGGCCGCTCACGGGTTCGATAATGAGCGACGAGCGTTGCTCATGTGGCGCCGCGCCATGCGCGAGATCGCCGTGAACGCGGACATGCAACTCAGGCTCGGGACCGGGCAGCCGCAGGGCGGCGTCCGCAATCGAGAGTTCATCGATTCGAAAGCGCGACAGCGAACGAACGGTCCCTTCCAAGTCGAGCGGCTCCGAACTCACACCGCTTCGCTTGGGCGCGCGCGCCATGGATACAGCGCCAATCGTGAGGGCTGTCACGTGGTATTGTGGTGGGAAATGCAGCAGAGACCGCACCGACCATGCCAGCGTCACGTCGTCCACACGGATACACTCGCCGTCGGCATCGGATACTACGATGGACTTCGTGTGAAGGCGCGACCACGACAACGTGTCTGGCGGAGGGATAGCGATCTTCACGCCGAGGGAATCGCTCAGCGCTTGCGCGGCGCGCGCGCTCAACGCCCGCCGCACGGTCTCGGTCCGAGAGAGGCCCGCGAGCGCGGCGCACACGATAGCCGCCACCACCAGACATACGGCCGCGGCTTTCAAGACGCGTTTGGTTAAGACCGCAACGCTCATGCCGTATAGTATACCTCAGTCTGGCAAGTCATCCTGTAGGCAACGTATGCCGCATTGGTTCGTGCTCGTGCTCGTGCTCTTAATCGTAATCGTGATCGCAATCGAAGGTCGCGAGCGGCATGATTTGACGGACGTTTCAGGGCTCGTTCGTCTGCATTGAAAGAGCGTCGTAACCATCGAAAAGCGCAAACCCTTAATTCGATTACGATTAAGAGCAGGAGCAGGAGCACGAAAGGGCAGCGTAAGGCGCTCCAACTGCACATTGCTACTTCAGTCAGGATGTCCGCCGGGCTGCTTCGATGCACGGGCCGTCAGGGTTGCCCTGGTTTCTTGGCGAAGGTATCGGCGTTCTCTTTGGTAATAAGTTCGACCGGCACCTTGACATCCTTCTCGATCGGTTTGCCCTCGACGTGTTCGTAGAACTTCTCGGCGGCGATGCGCCCGATCTCGCGCGGGAACTGGGCCGAGGTCGAATACAGTTTGCCGGCCTTGATCGCGGCGATGCCTTCGGCGGATCCGTCCACTGTGACGACCGTCACATCCTTGAGCTTGCCCGCGGATTCGAGCGCCGAGATCGCGCCCAGCGCGCTCGGGTCGTTGATCGGAAATACCGCGTTCAACTCGGGGAACCGGCCCAGCAGATCGACCATCACGGGCCGCGCGCCCTCGGTCGTGCCTTTGCCTTCCTGCGTGTCGAGGATCTGCATGTCGGGATACTTCGCGAGTTCCTCTTTGAACCCGTCCACGCGATCGATGCACGCCTTATTCACGGACAGGCTGAGGATCACGACCTTCGCCGGACGCCGCACCTGCGCCAGCGCGCGCGCCGCGAGACGCCCCGCTTCGAGGTTGTCCGACGCCACTTGGCACAGCACGAGGTCCGCGTCTTTCACCGGCGCATCGACCACGATGCACGGCACGTTCTTGTCCTTGGCTTGAAGCAGGCTGCCTTTGATGCCTTCCCAATTCACCGGGTTGATGAACAGGCACGCGGCGCCCTTGAGAATCAAGTCCGAAATATCGTTGCGCTGCTTGAGGCTGTTGAACTGCGAATCCAGCGTGACGAGCGTGTCGCCGTGCGCCTCGACGACCGACTTCAACCCGTCGTTCAGTTCCACAAAGAACGGGTTGTTCATCGTCTGATAAACCACGCCCAGCAGCCGCCCCTTCGTTGCCTGAGCCGGCGAGGACTCCTTCGCCCCGCACCCGCCTATCGCCACGGCCAATCCAAGAACGGCAATCACGCTGCCCCATGTCTTCATAGGAACCTCCGAGGATACGCACTGTTTGCCCAAGGACAGCGGAAGAACCGTTTTGACGGGACCGCGCCGCCCATCGCAGAAGCATCCTATCAAAGACGGTTGAACCAGATCATCCGCTTTCTTGCGTTGCGGCCTCAACGTCTGGGCGCGGGTTCCCATCCCGAATAGCCGCAAACGAATGGCCCTTACCCGTTCGACATTCGCGTGGATTCGCGTTCATTCGCGGTTGAAACGGTCGAGGGAACCGCGAATGAACGCGAATGAACGCGAATCGATCTTGACCGACGAAGGGTACGCCATCGATTCAATCTCCATTGTTTGCGCGGGCAAAGACGCTCTTGAATCGCACTCGCGTACTTGAGAAGCTACACGGAGCGTTGAGAATCGAAGGGAGGCCAAAATGAAGTGTCTAGCGTGGCTCATGGTTTCGGTATGCATAAGCGCGATGGCCGCGGCGCAGCCTGCGGGTCAAGGCCTCCTCTCGCCGTTGTTCGATCTCCGCGAGATGGACATGCACCTGCACGCGGGACTCGAGCGCGAAGTAGGCCTCAACGAGTGGCTGGATCTTGCCGCAAAGGATGGCCGGAAGGTCGTCGTGCTGCTGGACCACATCGAACTCTATCGCAAGACGCAGAAGGCGGCCGAGGAGTGGGCCAAGGGAACTGGCCACGCCTTGTGGTATCCGACAGGAGCCGAAGGCCACCAGGCCCTGATGCGCGACTTTGACGAGGCGCGGGCTGCGCGAAAAGATCTGCTCCTCTTCAAGGGATGGGAGATCGCCGAGTTCGAACTCGACGAGGGCCTCGAAGAAGCCCCGATGGCCATGGCCGAGGTCATCGGATGGCATATCTCGCCCAATGCGAAAGGCGTCGCGCCCGACGGCCGTCTGCTCGTCAAACGCATCCGCCAGATCCAGGACGCGCAACGGCGCTTCCCCGTGCCCATGATTGTGTACCACCCGTTTCCGATGCGGCTCGAACATCTTGTGGCCCAGGCCAAGAAAGAAGGCAGGGGTCCGGAATCGCTAACCGTCGAAGCGTGCCGGTACTTCCAACCAGGCGAACAGGAAGAGCTCATCGGCCTGCTGCGAGGCGCTTCGATCTACATCGAGATGTCGCGGGCAACGGAGGCCTACTGGAATTACCCGAACATGCGCGAGGCTCTCATCGCCGATATTAAGCCTCTAGCGGATGCCGGGGTCCAGTTCATCGTCTCGACGGACAACCACTCCGTTCAGCACGCCAAGAAGCCCTTCGACCCAGAACCGTATTGCGCCCCATGCGGTATTACCCCCTCGAATACCAACTCACTCGTGCGCGAATTGCTCGACCTGCGTACGAAAAGGGCGTTGATGGACAAGTAAGGCCTTTCGTCCGATTCTCGTCTATCGTGCCAAGGCAGGGATTCGTGCGCATGCGAGGTCTGGTCCGCCGGTTTCGCCTCGTGACAAACCCGCGCGTTAGAAGTATACTCAATGGGCAACGGACCGCGCTGACGGGGCGGTCCTGGGAGGTCGTCGATATGCAACGCGTTTCGTGGATCGTTTCGACAGCGGTACTGATGGTTCTGGTTGCGAGCCTGACGGGGTGCCCTCGTCCGGTAGACGCTATCCGGCTTTCGAATACCTCGTACGACTTCGGACTCAACACGACACCGTGGACGTTCCAGGTGTGGAATGGCGACGCCGCGGAGCTTCCGGAACTCAATTTCGAGGTTGCCCCGGACGTGTCGTGGCTCGCGTGCACGCCCGATACAGGCAAGAGCACCGGAACCGATGACAAGAAGGTCGTCTCCGTCTACGTGGACCGGAGCACGCTCTCCAAAGGACGCCACACCGCCACCATCAGGGTCTCCGGCAGAGGCGCTTACAGCAAGTCCATCGACATTTCGGTCACGTCCGACGGCGCAGGCACGACGACGGGCGGCTGGACCTTGAAGAACGTCACGACGAGTTACGGCGCGCCGTACCTGCTCGAGTTCGATTTTTCGCTGCGTGACGAAAACAGCCACGCCGTCCTTGCCGAGCCTTCGCAATTCCTGGTGAACTGCCGCGAGGACGGCATCCCCATCAGCTCGGAGACGGGCTGGCATCTCGCCAAGGGCGCCAACAAACAACTGCTGGCCTATCTGGTATTGGATTACACGCTCAGCATGACCAGCATCCCGCTCAACGGCGACACGAACGCCAACGGGATTTCGGACGCGATCGACGCCATGCAGGACGCCGCCAAGAACGTGTTCGTGGAATCGCTGAGCGCCGACGCGCAAGTGGGCATCTATGAGTTCCATCGCGGCGACCGCGACCCCATGAAGATTGCCGATTTCTCGACGGACAAGGCGTACCTCAAGACGCGGATTGACGCGATCTGGCCGCTCGTGCGCACGTTCCCCGCCGAGACCCGGTGCTGGGACGCGTTATACATGGCCGCGCAGGAATTCACGAAGGACGCGCAGTCGCGGCGTGACGAACAGCGCGCGATCATCTTCCTCTCGGACGGACGCGACGAATCGAGCCTCCACACGTACCAGGAAGTCATCGACGAGGCGAAGGCGCGCGGCATCGCGCTGTACTGCATCGGCTTCGGGGCGGAACTTCAGATTAACGCGTTGCAGGTCATCACCTCGCAGACCGGCGGCGAGTACTATTCGGCCACGACCGCGGCCGACCTCGGCGCGCGTTTCCTGCAAATCACCCACGATCTCGGAGGCCAGTACTCGCTACGCTGGGCCACGCTGAAGCGCGCCGACCTGTCGTTTCTGCCGTCGTTCACGCTCACGCTTGCCGATCATGCGCTCACGTATACGCCCGCGAAGGGATACAATCCCACCGACTACGAGGGCGATCCGCTGCGCGGGACCCTGCGCATCGTGCCGTCGGAAAGCGGCGCGACAACGACCGCGTTCCTTCGCGCGGCCTACGTGCCTCGTTACATCACGCGTATCGCCCTGGACCTGAAGACGCCCTACGCGTTCGATGCTGCCCTGGTGCCGGTCGCGGACGGCGGCCTGTGCGACGACGCCGGCTGGGATCTGACGATCGAAGACACCGCCGACGATGGCAAACGCGTCGTGATCGAGTCGCATGCGCCGGACGATATTTCGACCGCGATGCCTTACGCCACATTCGGCCCGATTCTTCAATTCGAGTTCGCTTCGTTGGTGGACGATTTCTCGACGCTGTTCACCTCGATCGAAGTCGACAACTCGCTCTACACCGAAGGCGGCCAGTCGTTCGACCTCGTGTGGCCGCCGCACTGATTCCTGCGGCGCACATAGAGAAGCAAGGCATCGCGAATCTTAGAGAAGAGAACGACTCTGTCCTCTTGCGTTACAACGTCACTGTCTTGTGACTTCCCCGCGTCTTTCCGACTTCGCGCCTTTGCGTTGAAGCGCACCATTGCATTGAAGCCATGCCAAAACCATGTTAAAGTACGTTTTCAGCGCATGAAGTGAAGCCAGTATGCGTGCTGTAGTCCGGCAATTGTACGTTTGCAGTCGACTTCAGGAGAATCGCAGTGGACTTCCACTTGACCGACGACCAGATCCAGATCCGGGACATGGTGCGCAAATTCGCGCAGCAGGAGATCGCCCCGATCGCCGCGGAACTCGACCGCACCGCGACGTTTCCCGCCGCCATCTTCGACAAGATGGGCGAACTGGGATTGCTCGGCATGCTGATCCCCGAGGCCTACGGCGGCGCGGGCCAATCCGTCCTTTCGTGCTGCGTGGCGCTCGAAGAGATCGCCTACGGATGCAGTGCGACGGCGCTGTCGTATCTCGCACACGCGGTGCTCTGCGCGCACAACCTGGCAGGCAACGGCTCCGAGGCGCAGAAACAGAAGTACCTGCCCGGCCTGGCTTCGGGCGCGAAGATCGGCGCGATCGCGATGACGGAGCCTGGCGCAGGTTCGGACGTGCTCTCGATCGAGACCTTCGCCGAACGGCAAGGCGACGAATACGTGCTTAACGGCAGCAAGACCTTCATCACAAACGCGACGGTAGCGGGCGTCATTCTCGTGTACGCGCGGACCGACAAGTCCAAAGGCCCACAGGGCCTCAGCCAGTTCATCGTCGAGCCCGGTTTCCCGGGCTTCTCGGTCGGCCAGCCGTTCGAGAAGATGGGCATGCATGCGTCGCCGACCGCCCCGATCTTCTTCGACAACTGCCGCGTCCCTGCCGAAAACCTGGTCAAAGGCGAAAACCGCGCGTTGGGCATTCTGCTGGGCGGCCTCGACGTCGAGCGCACCGTAGGCTCGTCCATGGGCGTCGGCGCGGCGCGCGCCGTTATGGACAAGGCCGTGGCCTACGCGCGGCAGCGCTGCCAGTTCGGACAGCCGATCATCATGTTCGAGATGATCATGGAGAAGCTGGCGAACATGAGCATGGAAATCGAAGCCGCGCGCCTCTTGACCCACAGGGCCGCCACGCTGTGCGACGAGGGCGTGCGGTGCAGTATGGAGGCCGCGCACGCGAAACTGTTCGCGTCCGAGATGGCGATCCGCGCCGGGTCCGAAGCCATCCAGATCCTCGGCGGCTATGGCTACACGCGCGAGTACGAGGTCGAACGCATGTTTCGCGACATCCGGTTGGGAACGATCGGCGCGGGCACTTCGGAAGTTCAGCGCTTGATCATCGCAAGGGAAATCATTAAACGGGGCTGAGGCTGGGCGTGAAAGCGCTCCCCGTCCCTTGAACGGAGTGGCATGCTCAAAGGCGCGTTGCACACGCACACTACGTGCTCCGACGGCACGCTGCTGCCCGAAGAAGTGTTGCGCGTGTATCGCGATCTCGAGTTCGATTTCGTGGCCTTGACGGACCACGATTTCCTGATGAAGCCGGGCGCTTACGCGGACGTCCCCGGCGAGTTCGAGGGGATGCTGGTGTTTCAAGGCGTCGAAAAGACGGTCTTCGCTCGCGGCTATCTGCACGTGAACTGCATTGCAGGAGATGAAGAGTCGCTCCACGTTTTCAATCATCCCGCCGAGTACGGGTTCTCGATCGATCAAATGATTGACCGGATCGGCGAGGTCGCCGCGCGGATGCCGCTCCACGCCATCGAAGTCACGTCAAAAGGCTACTACACGCCCGAGTACGACCTCGCGTCAATCCCCTACCCCAAGGTCGCGAGCGACGATTCGCACACGGCCGCGGGATGCGGGCGCGCGTGGATCGAAGTGCCGTGCCCCAAAGAGAGAGACGCGATTCTGCGCGCGATTCGGAACGGCCATGCGGAAATTCGTTGTACCGCTACCGCTCACGTCACGGCGTGGGCCAACCAGGGAGGAGCTTAACGTGGGTAGTTCGACCTCGTCGCGGCGTGTCGCGATATGCGCCGTCGCGCAAACCAAGTTCGAACCTGACAAATGGGACGTGCGTGCCCAGGGCCTTGTGTGGGAAGTGGTCCGAAGTGTGCGCGAAGAGACGGGCCTCGGATTCGGCGCCGATGCGATTCAGGCCGCCGTCACGGTATCCGATGACTTATTCGACGCGCGCACAATCTCGGACGGCGCAATCACGGACGTCGTCGGAGGCCACTATGGCGCGGAGGAAAAGGTTGCCGCAGACGGTTCGCAGGCGGTCTATTACGCCGCGGCCACAATCCTGTCCGGCCATCACGATATCGTGCTGCTCGCGGGCCACTGCAAGGAATCCCAAGCCGCGAGCCGCAACATGGTCACCCATCTTGCCTTCGATCCCTTCTTCACCCGCCCCGTCGGCCTGGATTATCTCGCGGCGGCGGCGTTGCAGGCGCAGGCCTACCTCGCGCGATCCGGCATCACGGAAGAGCAACTAGCGGACCTCGCGGTGCGCGCGCGCCGGTGGGCCGCGAGGAATCCGGTCGCGCAACGCACCGAACCGCTCACGCGCGACGAAGCGCTCGCCTCGCCGATGGTGGCCGACCCGATCCGAGAAGCCTTCATGTATCCCGTGTCCGACGGCGCTATCGCGATGATCCTCGCGAGCGAGGAACGCGCGAAGGCGATCACGGACACGCCCGTGTGGATCACGGGCCTCGGCAATTGCTACGAAAGCTTCTTCCTCGGCGATCGCGACCTGGCTGGCAACTTCGCGCTCGAACGCGCCGCGAAACGGGCGTATGCCATGGCGGGCGTCGAGCGTCCCGAAGCCGAATTCGACGTCGCCGAGATCACCGACGCCTACATGCACCAGCTTCCGCAGTTCGCCGAAGGACTTGGCCTTTGCAACGGCCAAGGCGCGAGCGCATGGCTCGCGGACGATGGACCGGAGGAGCGGAACGTGAACCGCTCCGGCGGCATGATCTCCGGCAACCCGCTCATGCTCGGCGGCCTCGCGCGCGTCGCCGAGGCGGTGCTCCAGTTGCGCGGCGATGCGGGCGCACGCCAAGTGGCCAGCGCGCATCGCGCGGTCGCGCAGGGCGCCACCGGACCCGCGGGCCAGCTTCAAACCGTCGTCGTGCTCGAGAACTGAGGAGGCCCCATGATGAAGAAGAATCGGAACGTAGCGATTATCGGCAGCGGCATGTCGCGGTTTTCGAGCCACCGGGAGGAAGTCAATCAGCCGGAGATGATCCACGAGGCAGTCCTCGAGGCGCTCGAAGACGCCGGGCTCACAATGGACGACGTCGATTGCGTCCTGCACGGCAACATGGAACTGTTCGAAATGATTCATCAGCCGGACATGTGGCACGTCATCGGCGACGGCGGCTGGGGCAAACCTGGCCTGCGTTTGACCACCGGAGGCACCACCGGCGCGACGCTCGCCTGCGCTGCGGACAACCTCGTGGCGTCGGGCCTGCACGACGTGGTCCTCGCGATCGGATTCGAGAAGTTGCAGGAAGGCCATACCACGGGCGGCATCACGAACATGGCCGATCCGTTGTGGGGCCGGAGCCTGCAAACGGGGGCGCTGACCGGCACGACCGCCCGCGTGGTCATCGACGAGTTCGGAGAGGAGCGCGCGAAACTGGCCGCGATGAAGCTGCGCACGATCATGGATGAGCATGCCATGAAAAACGCGAAGGCCCACCGCCGCCTGCGTCTCGATCGAAAATACATCAAGGAGACGGCGGACAACTCGCCGCCGCTCGCGGGCGAGTTGCGCATGATCCATATGTGTTCGCAGAGCGACGGCGCGTGCGCGGTGATCTTCGCGTCGGAAGACAAGGTAAAGGAACTTGGCGCCAACCCGGCGTGGATCGTCGATCACGAAACGGTCCATCGCGAGGAAACCCTGATCTTCGGCAATCAGGTCAATACGCAGCGCGTCGCAGCCGAGCGGCTCTTCGCGCGCAACGGGATTGCGAATCCCCGCGAGGAGATCGACGTCTTCGAGATGTACGACCCATCGGCGTGGTGGGGGCTCGACTGGTTGCGCGAGTTCTTCCTGCTCGAAGGCGACGCGCATCTCAAGATGGTCGAGGACGATGAGATTACGCTGGACGGTCCCATTCCGGTCAACCCTTCCGGGGGCGTTGTCGCGAGCAACCCCATCGGCGCGACGGCGCTGGTGCGCGTTGCCGAGGCCGCGATGCAGATTCGCGGCACGGCCGGCGGCCATCAAGTGCCGAAAACGGTACGCCGCGCGATCGCATCGGGATTCGGCGGGACACTGTGGACCGTCTTGATGCTGTTGTCCAAGGAGAAACCGGACCTGAACGAAGGGAGCCGCGACTGATGAGCACGACGCAACCGGAACAGGAATTGGTGGTATCGCGACAGGTCTTGTCGATTCCGCAACGCTTCTCGACCGGCCCGGTCATGGGACGGTTTCTCAAAGAACTGCGCGATCACAAACGCATCATGGCGAACCGCTGCCCCAAGTGCGGCCGCCATCAGTTGCCGCCGCGCGAGGTCTGCGCCGTGTGCCATGTCGAGGCCACCGAGTGGGACGAACTCGGCCCCGAGGGCACGCTGCGCGATTACGACATCATCTACTACGCCAGCCCGGACCCGCTGTCCGGCGAGACGCGGCAAGTGCCGTACGTCCTGTGCTGGGCCGATCTGGACGGCGCGCACGGCGACGCGCCGCTGTGGCATCTGCTGGAGACCGACGACCTCGCCAAGGTGCGGCGCGGCGCGCGCGTCCGCGTCGTCTTCGCCGAGGAGCGCCATGGCACGACCGAGGATATTGTAGGCTTCGAGATCATCGAGGAAGGAGCGCACTCATGACCGCCGGAAACAGCGACGCGTTCGTTATCGAAGGGAAGATGGCGCTTCCGTATCAATACTTCGCGGGCGCCACGGGCAGCAAATTCATCGTGGCGCTACGCGACGAAAAGAAGATCCTGGGCGTGCATTGCGCCAAGTGCGGCAAAACATTCATTCCGCCACGCCAGACCTGCGAACGATGCTTCTCGAACTTGAGCGAAAGCTGGACAACGCTCGAACCCACGGGCGAGGTCACGGGATTCACCGTGATTCGCTACGTGGAACCGTACCAGCCGAAGCAGCCGCCATATGTGCTCGCGTTAATCCAACTCGATGGCGCCGATACGCCCGTCGCGCATGTGCTCGAATGCGGCGACGTGGCCAACGCGCGCATCGGCATGCGCGTAAAGGCGGTCTTCGCCGAAGAGCCGCGCAACAACCTGCTCGATATTGCGCATTTCGTTCCGGAGGGATAGCGGAGGCCATAGCCCTGGACTTGAGGCAAGGACGCGCGTTGTGGACGAGGTGGACGTAGCGGACTGAGTGGACGCCCAGGTAGACGCGGGCCGAGCGGCGTTCCGAGAGATTAAAGATCCCTTCGGCGGCTCGCGCTCTGGCGGATTTCCAGGTCGCTGACGGCTCCCTTTTCTTTCCGTTTGACGCCTTGCATCTTGCGCCAAGCGGCCTGGCCTTCTTCCGAGTTCGGATCCAGCGTGTAGGCCCGCTGCCACGCGCCCATCGCATCGCCGTACTTGCCTTGCTTATAGAGCGCGTGCCCGAGATACGTCACCGGGAGAACGTAGTGGGAATCCTCGATGATCGCGTCGCGAAAGTAACGTTCCGCCTCGCTGTAACGCCCCTGGTTGTACTCGTTGCGTCCGCGTTCGGCGAGCTTGGCGGCTTTGCGGTGCTTGCCGCTCGTGGCCGACAGGTCCCCGACCGTAGCGCGGACCTTCTCCGAATCGGAACGGATGGCCTTCGCCGCATCGGCGAGACTTTCCTTCAGTGTAATCACGGAGCGCGTGTGCAACGCTAGGTTCTTCGCGAAGCGGCGTAACGTGACTACGAGTTTGCGTGCCATGCGTACTGCCCCCTTGATGACAATCCGCATTCCGGAAACGGCCCCTTCATACGCCATCTCCGAAATGCGGAGGTATTTAGTGTGTGCGGTTAGAGTACGATCTTTTCCTGATCGCGGTCAAACCTCGCCGTCTTGCCTTCACGCAATGCGAGCGTGCCCATGTCCAGCGCCGTCTGTACGCGATATGCAAGGTCCATCGGGCTCCACGTCTCGCGGTTCCGCTCGCGGCAGCAGTCGAGGAAATGCTTGAAGTATCCCGTCATGTCCTCGTTGCCTTCGATCGGAAAACGCTGTTCCTTCTTCTTGGATTGATCCGCCGGGATAAATACGATTTCTTTCCCCTGGATCGTGATTGCGCCGTCCCATCCGCGGATAATTGGGATGCGCCCGCCCGCGCCGCGTCCGCCGGTCCCCTGGTAATCGTTGCCCTGCGTGCCGAGAACCGCGACCGTTACCTTTTCCGGGTAGTCGATCAGCATGTTGAACGTGTCAGGGACTTCGCGTTCCTCGTAGCGGAACTTGCCGCCCGTCGCCACGGCGGTGCTCGGCATGCCCACGCCGAGGATATACAGCACGGGAGTCAGCGA
Organism: uncultured Nitrospiraceae bacterium; assembly: GCA_964402555.1. Taxonomy (GTDB): domain Bacteria; phylum Hydrogenedentota; class Hydrogenedentia; order Hydrogenedentales; family SLHB01; genus CAYOCT01. Next base: position 16,833 of record CAYOCT010000027.1, read on the forward strand.
ATGCGGAAACAGGTCCGTCGATGGCCCGCCGGCGTAGTCCTCGTACATGCGCCACCGGAAGAACCGGCTCACGTCGAACGGGCGTTTCGGACTGTCGCCCAGGAACGCCTCCCAATTGAGATCGGGACCGGGCTGCGCGTTGGGATCGTCGATCGGCATGCCGCGTTCGCCCCAGTCGCCGACGCGGAAATAGCCGCACTCGGCCACGATAGGCTGGCCAATCAATCCGTCCTGGACGAGTTTCCGCATCTGATGCCACGCCGGGTCGGACATGCCTTGCGAACCCAACTGAAACACGCGATCCGAGGCCGCCGCCTCTTTCGCCAGTTGTTTCGTCAACTCGAATTGGCGCCAATGTGTCACCGGCTTTTCACAATACACGTCTTTGCCGGCATGAATCGCATCGAGCGCCTGATAGCCGTGGTGATGATCCGGCGTCGCGATGCTCACGACGTCCACGCGCGGGTCGGCAAGCAATTCGCGATGGTCCATGTACGCCTTCGCGCCGTACGCCTTCGCGGCACGGTCGGCGCGCGGCCGATACACGTCGCACACCGCCACAATCTCGACCTCGCCGCCGTTGCTCTTCAACCAGTCGTAGCTCTTGAGGTGCGCGCCTCCGCGGCCGCCAGTCCCGATGACGCCGACGCCGAGGCGTCCATTCGCGCTCTTTGCTGCATGCGCACGCGGCATAGATCCCGCCGCGGCCGCCACCGTCGCCGCGGTCGCGGCGTGGCGCATGAATTGGCGGCGAGTCAGATCGTACAGCGTTCCCGAATCGTTGTATTCCGGCATCGTTCGTCTCCTGTATTCCCCGGGTTCCTACTGCTTGCCGCCAGCCCACCCAAGCCAGCGTTGATATACTTGTCCAATCGCTTCAGGCGCTACTTCCTTGTCCCACACTACCACCGCATACTTCAACGCGAGCGGCTTGCCCGCTTCGAGTTTGAGCGGCTCCTCGCACAGGTTCAGCGTGGCCGACATATACGCAAACGGAACCGGCATCGTGAACCACACCGTCGGATGCCGGACGTTGTCCGGATGGCCGAACATCGCCACCGTGGCCGGCTTGCCCTCGGGCGCCGCCGTATAGGCGCACCACGTCGCCGGCGTGTTGCGTTCTTCCCCGCGCACGATCTCGCCGTCGCGCTGCTCGGCGTTGAAGAACTTGCCAATGGCGTCCATCGTTTTCGGGAAACGCATCCCGAGTCCGAAGTAGTGCGACCCGCTCAGCGTCACGGCTTCCTTGCCTTGCGGAACTTCGAGCGTCGACTCCCATGTCACGACCGTGGCGGGCAGGCCTTCCACGTACGGCACGGCGATCGTCCGCGTTTCGTGCAATAACGCGTCGTCCGAGTTCGGCCCCGTCCAATCGATCCGTTCGGTGAAATGCGCCCAAGGCACACCGTCGCGCTTCGTGACACCTACGTCGTCGAACCCGCGATGACGCTGGTGGCCGCACTTTTCGGTCTCCGACCAGAAGTCGATATCGTCCGCGGCCAGCGCGAACATGAGGCCGTGATGATGAATGTGATCCGCCACGTTGTCGCGCGCGACGTTCCGCCCGTCCGGGGCGAAGAGTTCCTGCACGTACGGCTTGAACGTCACGTGGCCATACGCGTAGCGCAACACCGCGTGGCCGTCGCGTTGAACGGTGAGCGCGCTGTCGTCCTTGTCGATCTGCATCGGTTCGCCGCCCCACGCGTGCAGGCCCAGCAGGGCCAGCCCAATCCCCAGCATTCGTGTGCCCATGTCACGCCCTCTCCGAGCGAATCGCTCGCTACTCCGATTAGGTCTGCGCCGCGGCTTTCGCCTCCGCGGCCACCTCGTCCCACTGCACCGCTTCGAGCGCGGCCTGCAACTGCGCGAACTCAGACCTAAACTCGGAGAACGTTTCCTGCACGAGCGCCATGTTGCCTTCCTGCGCGGCGCGCTCCAAACGAAAAGCGACTTCGCTGACGCGCTTGCCGCCCAGGGTCGCCGCGGCGCCCTTGATCGAATGCGCAAGACGCCGCACTTCCTCGTGGTTGGCCGACGCGATCGCGTCGTCCACTTCGTTGACTTCCGGCGGCACGTTATCGAGAAAGACGCCAGTAATACGTTTCAAAATCCCCGCGTTGCCGCCCGTCACTTCCAGCGCCTGCGTCGTGTCCAGTACGGGAATGGGCGCAGGTTCTTCCGCGGCGGGCTGAGGCGGCTGTGCGGGCGCAGCGTGCTCCTCGGGCGCTGCGGGCTGGCGGTGGAACCAGCTCAACACGGCGTTCATGACGATATCCGGGCTGACGGGTTTCGCGATGTAGTCGTCCATGCCTGCCGCGACGCATTTCTCGCGGTCGCCCCGGAGCGCGTGCGCCGTCATCGCAATGATGGGGATATGCTCGCCCGGCGCCTCGCGCTTGCGAATCTCGCGCGCCGCGGTATAGCCATCCATCTTCGGCATCTGGCAATCCATGAAGATAATGTCGTAATTCCCACGCTCGAACATGGCGACGGCTTCCTCGCCATGCACGGCAACGTCCGCCTTGCATCCGAGATAATTCAGGATCTCGAGCGCGACTTCCTGGTTGACGGGATTGTCCTCGGCAACAAGCACGCGCGCGTTGATGTATTGGTCCGGCGTACGCGGCAAGGCGCGGTCGGACGGGCGGCTCTCCGAAATGGTATAACGCGTCACCAAGCCGATCTTCTCGCCGCGCGTGTGCGCCGCCCATACACGCGCCATCGCCTCGCGGAATTCCGCCTGGCGCAACGGCCCGCTCAGATACGCGGCAAACCCGGCATTCGCGATGCGCGTCGCGTCGCCGCGCTGGCCCGCGGGAGTCAACAGGATCAATACAGTGTCCGCGAGTTCGGGATCGGCCTTGATGGCCTCGCCCACTTCGCTGCCGTTAATCCCGCCCATATGGTGGGACACCAGCGCCATCTGCACGGGGTCGCCGTCGGCGCGCGCGCTGCGCATGAGGGCGAGCGCTTCCTCACCCGAGCCTGCCATCGTGCCCCGCATGCCGCAGTTACAGACCTCTTCGTACAGCACGCGCTGGTTGACGGGATTCGGGTCCACGATCAGCACACGCACATCGGCAAGCCCGGCCGTATCCTTGAGCTGGACCGGGGGCGTGTCATGATCGATCTTCATCGCCAGTGTCACGCGGAAGCGCGAACCGCGGTCCACGATGCTCTTGACGCTGATACGGCCGCCCATCAGGCGGACGAGCTGTTCGGTGATCGCCAGGCCCAGCCCCGTTCCTCCGTATTGCCGCGACATCGACGAGTCGCCCTGGTCGAACTGCCGGAAGATCGCGGGCAGCTTCTCGCGCGGGATGCCGATGCCCGTGTCCTCGACCGTAATGCGCATGATCGCCTGATCGTTCGTTACGCCAAGGCATTCGGTGTTCACCAGGATGTGCCCGCGGTCGGTGAACTTGATCGCGTTGCCGATCAGGTTCATGAGGATCTGGCGGATGCGCCCCGCGTCGCCGACCAAACGGCGCGGCGCATTTGGCGCGTACCGCATGATCAGCGACAGGTTCCTTTCCGAGGCGTTCGTCGTGAGGAGTTCGACCACGTCGCCCACGGCCATTTCGAGATCGAACGGGATCGGTTCAATCTTCAGCCGCCCGGCCTCGATCTTCGAGTAGTCGAGAATGTCGCCGATAATCGTCAGCAGCGCGCGACCCGAACTGCGAATGGCTTCCGCGTAGCGGCGCTGGTTCGGCTGGAGCATCGTGGTCAGCAGCAGTTCCGCCATGGCGATCACGCCGTTCATCGGCGTGCGGATCTCATGGCTCATGTTCGCAAGGAACTCGCTCTTGGCCCGGCTCGCCGTCTCCGCGGTCTGCTTGGCCATTTGGAGTTCGAGTTCGACCCGCTTGCGCTCCTGGATTTCCTGTTGCAGCGCCCGCGTGCGCTCCGCGATCCGCTGTTCGATGTTGTTGTACGCTTCGCGCAGCGCCTTGTCCCATTCGCGGATCTGGCCGAGGACTTCGCTCAACTGCGAGTACAGGAAGCTCAGCTCGCCGTCATGTTCCTCCACCACCTGCTTCGAATAGGTCTGCATTTCGCTGAGGATTTGTTCAAGCTGCGTGTTGCGCCGCTCATAGCAACGCGCGCAAAGGCGGCGCCGGTGAGGCGTCTCGCGAACGTGATCCCGGCAGACCATCTTGCCGCACACTTTGCACGCGATCGCGCATTCCTCGCACAACAAGACCTTGCACTCGCTGCAATACCCGACGGAACTCCGTATCTTACAGAAGCCACATTCCATGGAAGCCTGCTGGCGGCGCCCTCATGAGTTACGGACGAAACGATGCACAGTACCTCGGCCCTTAGTATCGTGACTTCCCGGACGATTTGCAACTGGGACGCGCGTCCGCTTTACTTGCCCTTGGTCGCGTTACGCAGACAAGCCAGCACGATTCTAATCTCGCCGTAGCTCGCTTCGCCTTCCAAGCGTTCCCACACGGGCTTCAACCGCGCCCCGCCGGCCTGCGATACGGCTTCACGGATGCGCTCGGCGATCGAACCGGAGACCCATGGCGCGGAGTCGGTAATGCCGCGCGTTTCGATATAGGTCTCGAGGTATCCTTCTACTGTAGACGATCTCCGCTGCAGGCGTTCGCACGCTTCCTCGATGGAACACCCGGCCTCGAACAGCGCGTCGGCCTCGAGCTGGATGTCGCGGCGCGATACGGTCTTGCGTTTCGGCGGCGCGGGTTCGGGCGCCGGCGCCGCCTCCATTTCCTCGGCTTGGGCGCCATGCATCTCGGTGTAATCGAAGATGGCCGCAAGAAACTCGTCGCCCAACGCCTGGCATTTCGCCTTGCCCACGCCATGCACTTCGAGGAACTCCGCCTTGGTGCGCGGCCTGCGCCGCGCCATGTCGCGCAAGGCCGCGTCGCTGAACACCACAAAGGGCGGCGCCCCCAGTTCGTCGGCCTTCTCGCGCCGGAGTTGGCGCAACGCTTCAAACAGGCCCTGATCGTACGGCCCTTCAGGAACCGCCGCCGCGGCGCGAGCGCCAGCCGCGGCTTTCCGAACCGGAGCCTTCGTCGCGGGACGTGCCAGTTGCGGGGTGTCGCCGTAACGGCCGAGGTCGAGCCCTTTCGAGGTCACGCTGAGCAGGTTGTATTCGCCCGTCATCTCCAGGTAGCCCTGGCCCGCCAACTGCGCTATCCAATCGCGCAACGTTCGGATGTCCCTGCCCGCGAGTTGGCCGAAGCATTGCAGCCTGTCATGGCCTTTGGCCACGACGCGATCCTCGCGCGATCCGGACAGTACCGTAGCCGTGTACGTCGGCCCCGCAAAGGCGCCGATCTCCTGGACGGCATCGAGAATCGCCTTGGCAATCTCGCCCGCGCCCTCGACCGAATCGAATCGGTTCAGGCATACGTCGCACGCGCCGCAAGGCTTGTCAGGATACTGCTGGCCAAAGTACGTCACAATCGTTTTGTGGCGGCACGACACGCCGGTGCAGTATCGGAACATGTCGCTAAGTTTGCTGAGCGCGACGTCGCGGGCCTCGCCTTCGCCCTTTTCGACGATGCTCTTCCAAATCCCGTAGTCCGCGCCGGAATGAAAGAGCCAGCATTCGGCTTCGAGGCCGTCGCGTCCCCCACGCCCGGTTTCCTGATGGTAATACTCGATGGACTTCGGCATCGCCGCGTGGATTACGTACCGCACGTTCGATTTGTCGATGCCCATGCCGAACGCCACCGTCGCCACGACGATGTCCGCTTGCTCGCGCGTGAAGGCTTCCTGGTTCGCCTTGCGCTCCTCGTCGGGCATTCCCGCGTGATACGGCAGCGCCCGATACCCGGCCTCGACGAGCGCGTCGCACATCGCGTCCACCTCGGCCCTGCGGATGCAATAGACGATCCCGGACTCGCCCGGATGCCCCTCGATCACGCGCCGCACTTGTTCGATCCCCCGCGCGCGCCGCTCGACGTGGTACACCAGGTTCGGCCGATCGAACGACCCCACCAGCACCTCCGGCTCGCGCAGGCACAACTCTTTGACGATATCGTCGCGCACGTGTTCCGTCGCGGTCGCCGTGTACGCGTGGATGGCCGCCTTCGGCAGCGCCTCGCGCAAGTGGCGCAGTTCGCGGTACTCGGGCCGGAAATCGTGGCCCCAATGGCTGATGCAATGCGCCTCGTCCACCACGAAGAATGACACGGCGCATTGCTGGATATACGAAAGGAACGCGGGCTGCACCAGCCGCTCGGGCGACACGTACAGCAGCTTCAATAGACCGTGCCGGATGTCCTCGTTCACCGACTGCCGTTCCGACGCCGCCATGCCGCTATTGATGCGCGCCGAGGGAATCCCGTTGGCGCGAAGGCTGTCCACCTGATCCTTCATCAACGAAATCAACGGCGACACCACAATGGCCATCCCGGGCAGCGCCATCGCGGGCGCTTGAAAACACAGCGATTTCCCCCCGCCCGTTGGCAGCACCACCAGCGAATCCCGGCCCGCCATCACCGCGTTCATCGCCTCGCGCTGAAGCGGCAGAAACCGGTCAAAGCCCCAGTATTGCTTCAGAATGAATTCAAGGTCGTTCATCAGCCTGTCGGTACTGCTCCTGTCGCGAATGCTATCCGCCGCCAGAACTTCGTGTCATTGCGAGCGTAGCGAAGCAATCTCCCCGCCGCTTGGAGCCATGTGTCATTGCGAGCGTAGCGAAGCAATCTCCCCGCCGCTTGGAGCCATGTGTCAT
>CAYOCT010000027.1:23650-60339 GCA_964402555.1 uncultured Nitrospiraceae bacterium
GCGAGCGAAGCGAAGCAATCTCCCCGCCGCTTGGAGCCATGTGTCATTGCGAGCGAAGCGAAGCGAAGCAATCTCCCCGTTCGACAACGGCAGGTGGCAGAGGGGATTGCTTCGCTACGCTCGCAATGACACGTAGCGTTGGTTTTGTCCCTGTGCGATGGTCCATTCCACATACGCATCGCGTTAATCGTCCGTCGGCGGCGCGCCGCGGCGGCGTTTCGTTTCGGATCGCGCGCGCTTGCCGGCAAGCCTTCGCTCGCGCGACGCCACGGTCGGACGCGTCTTCCTTCTGCGTTTCGGACGCGCCGCCGCCTGCCTGACCAACTCGACTAGCCGCTGAATCGCGTCGTCCCGGTTCCGTTCCTGAGTCCGGAACTGGCGCGCGTCAAGAATCAGTACGCCCTCCTCCGTCATGCGCCGCCCCGCCAGCCGCGCCAGCCGCGCCTTGACCTCCCCGGGCAGGGATGCGGACGCGCGGACGTCGAATCGAAGTTGCACGGCCGTCGCCACCTTGTTGACGTTCTGCCCGCCGGGTCCCGAAGCGCGGACGAAGGTCCAATCGAGTTCGGACTCGTCGAGGAATAGGGTGTCGGTGACTGCGATCATATCCGCCCACCGTTACAGAACAAAGTAGAAGAGCACATCGCGAATGCGGTCCGAGGTCTTCCAATCGCGGTGATCCTGAAAGAAGAATTGCTGTGCCTCGACGCCCACCGCAACGAAGAGTGTCGCCTCGCGGCCTACGAAATGATTGATCGCGCCGCCAATCGTCATATGCACCATCTGGTTCGTGAATTCGTTAAGCTTCCAGCGGCGGTCCTGGAAATCCCAGCCCATGATCCACGTAAATACGGGCGCCCGTTCCAGACCGGCCTCCGCAAGCGGTTCCGCCAGGTGTGACGCCACCCAGCCTTTCAGCGACTTGACCGGCCCCTGTGATGCCGCGCACGCATCGCCGGCCATCGAGAGCGATATCAGCGCCACAAGCGCGATAGGGAGGCAGCGCGCCTTCATGCGGTCTTCCTCTTCGAACGGCGCAGTCTTCCGGCGGCCACCTCCGGCTTTCCCGCCAGGCCCGCGACATACTGGCGCGTGTCATATTGCGCGCGCCGCGCACCGGTTCGGTCGCCCACGTAGGGATTCGATTGCGTTTCGTCCAGAACGCGCGCCTTGTGATCGTCCGCAATTTGCAGCGCCATCATGTCCACGACCTGTTGCTGAAGCTGCGGGTCGTAAACGGGGAATGCCACCTCGACGCGCGCGTCGAGATTGCGCGTCATCAAATCCGCGGAACTCAGATAGACCCGGCGGTCCTCGCCTCGGCCGAAGATATACACCCGCTGATGTTCGAGATACCGGTCGAGGATCGAGATGGCTCGAATGTTCGGGTGCGGCAGCATCGCGTATGTCGTGCGCACAACGAGATCCATGCGGACCCCAGCGTCCGCCGCTTCGCGAATCCGCTCGATGATCTTGGCGTCCGTCAAATGGTTTGTCTTCAGAAACACGTAGCCCCGCGCCCCCTTTTCCCGCTCGCGCGCCAGCAGTTTCATAAATGTCTTGCGCGAGTTGAACGGCGAAACCAGCAGATGCCGGAACCGCGGCGGCGTCAGCACCCGCATGCGCGACGCGGCCTCCAGGAACTCGAACACGAGTTCGACCTCGTGGGTGAGCCGCTTGTCCGTCGTGAGCAGCGTGCTGTCCACATACAGATCGCCCGTGATCTCATTGAAGTTCCCCGTCGACAACCCCGCGAACAGCCCATTCTCGCGGCGGATCAACAATAGCTTCGCATGCACCTTCATCGGCGGCACGCCGAACACGACTGTTGCGCCCGCCTCCTTCATGCGTTCCGAGATCTCGATGTTGTTCGTCTCGTCGAACCGCGCCTGGAGCTCCACCGACGCGAGGATCTTCTTCCCGTTGCGCGCCGCATTCACCAGCGCGTTGACCACCTGCGAACGCGACGCCGCGCGGTAGAGCGTCGCCTTCATCGTGTCCACGCAGGGATCGATCGCCGCCTCGCGCAACATGCGCGTCAAGTGATCGAAGGACTGGAAGGGGCACGTCACCAGCAGATCGCGCTGTCTAAGCGTGTCCAGCATCGGCGTCCGGCCCGCGTCCAGCACCGGATGCGGCGCGTACGCGAACGCCTCGTACGAAAGGTCCGGCCGATGATTCGGAAATCGAATCAGATCCTTCATATTGTGATAACGTCCGCCGCCGATCAACGGGTCGTCCGAACCAATGCGAAGCTCCTTCAGCAGCAAGTCGAGCATTACCATCGGCATCGACGCGTCGTACACGAGCCGCACCGGACGCCCGCCCTTCCGCTTCTCGAGGCTCCTCTCCATCTTCCTTACGTAGCCCTCGGAGAAGTCATTGTCGATATCGAGTTCCGCGTCGCGCGAAATCTTGAACTCGTACGCGGAGATCTTCTCGTACTCGAAGATGTAGAAGATCTCGTTCAGCGAATACCGGATGACATCGTCGAGATACATGATGTCGCCGTTGGGAAGCTGGACAAACCGCCGCAACTCCGAAGGCAGTTCGAGGATCGCGTGGCGCGGCTTCTTGCCCGCCATCTGGATCGCGAAGTACAGCGCGCCATCCGTGAGCTGAGGAAATGGCTGCTCCTTATGCAGGATGATCGGCACGAGGCTCGGAAGCACTTCGTCGTGGAAGTATTGCCGCACCCACGCCGCGACCTCCTCGGGCTGGCCATTGAGCTGCGTCTCCGTGAGGATGCGCACGCCTTCCGTGGCCAGGCTCGACGTGATATCCGAATAGGCCGCGCGGAACCGCTCGTCCAGTTCGCGCGCCTTCTGCGTCACGACTTCGAGCACGGCCCACATGCTCTTCTTGCCAAGCTCGATGCGCCGCCGAATCCCCGCGACCCGCACCTTGAAGAACTCGTCCATGTTCGACGAGAAGATCCCGAGGAACTTGAGGCGTTCCATCAACGGATTGCGGGAATCTTCAGCCTCCTGCAAGACGCGTTCGTTGAACGAAAGCACCGAGACTTCGCGGATCTGATAGATGTTACTCATAGGAAAGACTATAGCAGAATCGCCAAGAAGATCGAAAAAGACCGCTCCACCTCGTCCACCAAGTCCACTCCGTCCACAAAACATGATCGTGCGTTCGAACGCGGAGTACAATCTCCATTCAACAATCAGCGGACCCGAGAATCATGGAAGCCAGAAACCCCAACTACAAGACCGCCGTCCGGCATATCCTCGAAATTGCGCCGTTCATCAAGGAACTCGGCCTCAACCTAATCGACATCGGCCCTGGATGGTGCGAGTCCGAACTACCAGTTGTCGAGAAACACCGACAGCAAGACGGCTACGTCCACGCAGGCGTCCTCGCAACGGTCGCGGACCACACGGCGGGATGCTCAGGCACGAGCCTCGTTGCCGCGAACGAGTACGTACTCACCGCCGAATTCAACATAAGCCTCCTGCACGCCGCCCAGGGCGAACGCTTACACTGCCGCGCTGAAGTCATCAAGCCCGGCCGCAGGCTGATCGTTGCCGAATCCGCCGTGTATGCAGAGCAGAACGGCCAATCGAAACTCGTCGCCAAGGCACGCGTCACACTGGCCGTCCTCGAGCGCAATGACGCCGATTGAGGCCAGGGGTTTCCTTGAGCCGCCCGCGCCGCTAGAATGTCGAAAACCAAAGCGCCATATGCAACACGCAAAGGAATACGCATGCGTATCGAGTGCACCTTCTCCCTGCTCGCTCTTGCCTGCATTGCCGTTATAACGCCAGGTTGCGCGCATCGAACCATAACAAGCCCTAATCCGGGCGTTAACTCGCCTGACGGTGACATGGTGTGGATTCCTTCAGGCGCGTTCTTAATGGGCTGCGCCCCGCACGAACAAGACGCACGCAACGACGAAGCCCCGCAACATGCCGTCACACTGTCGCACGGGTTCTGGATGGGCACGCGCGAAGTCACCCAGGCGCAATGGCAATCCGTCATGGGCACGATGCCGTGGGCAGGACAGAAGAACGTGGCCGACGATCCATGCGCCCCTGCGGTCTGCGTGTCCTGGAACGACGCCCAAGCATTCATCGGGAAGCTGAACGAACGCACGGGTGTGCATTACCGGCTTCCCAGCGAGGCCGAATGGGAGTACGCGTGCAGCGACGAGAGCCAAGTCCTCGAACGCGACGACGGCGTCCTCATGCTCAACATGCGCGGCAACATGGGCACAAGCTGCCGCGGCATCGCCCTCAGCCACGACGCAGGCAGCACCTGGTCCCCCGTGCAATGGGACCACGCCCTCAACGAATGCCCCTGCCAAGCCAGCCTCATTCGTTACGACGCGCGCCGCATCCTCTTCGCCAACCCCGACAATACCGGCGACCGTTTCGGCGCCGTAGAGCGCACCCGGATGACCGTCCGCGTCAGCTACGATGAAGGCCGGACCTGGCCCCTCAAACGCCTGCTCCACGCAGGCCCCTCCTCCTACTCCTGCATGATACGCCTGCCCGATGGCGGCATCGCCATCGTCTACGAAGGCGGCGAGAACCATCGCCGCGAATGGATACGCTTCACACGATTCTCCCTGGAATGGCTCGAAGGCCCCGCCACCCACCCCTGACCACATATGCAAACATCCGAGACAGATCCCTATCCCGGAATCGGCGGCTCCAAAGATTGCGCCGATCCGCGCGGTTGTTTGGGGCGAATCCCTCGTCGAAAAAGGCGGGAAGCGCAACGTTTTCGAGGGGTTATAGGATGGTGGGCCGCGCAGGAGTCGAACCTGCGACCTTGTGATTAAGAGTCACCCGACGCCGGATCGCAACCCATCCTCTGCCAACGATTTACAGGACACGCCCGCGTCAGCGTCCCCGCCAGCGTCCCCACTTTCTGACGATTTCGCGTGTCCGATGCCCGATGCGGATACCATTCTTGATGCGATTTCGAGGCTGTCGGATTCGGAGCGGTCAAGGCTGTTAGCTAAACTTCAAGCCGTAGGGAATGGCTTCAAGCGCAATGGCCCTGCGGTCGAATTTGATCCACAGTAGTGGTGCCAACCCCATGTAGCGCACTTGACCTTTGCAGCCACTTGAGTGATACTGTTTTCGTTGTGGGGTCACGCACGAACGGAGGAGGCTTTATGGCGAGTAACATGCTGGAGGTGACCTGTCCGCATTGCAGAAAGACATTGACAGTTCCCGAGCAGTACCTCGGCCAATGGGGCACCTGCAACCACTGCAAAGACAGGTTTCGTGTCACGGCGTGCCTCCAAGAACAGCGAGGGGTGAGGTACCCGGAGTCAGCGGAGCACGATTTGATGGCATTACAGGCGGAGGCAAAAGGATCACTATTTCCTTCAAGTTGGGGAAACGCCAATCTTCGCCGTTGGCGTGCACTGATTTCCAGTGTGCTTTGGTATGATCTAGTGACGGGGACTAACAGCCGCACCCTTCACTATGCTGCCAGTCACGGCGACTTGATTCTCATGGAGTCCCTGCTCGCCAACGGCGCGGATCTCAACACAGTTGACGGTGATGGCCATACACCGCTGCACAAGGGAATCGCATCTGGCCAACTTAGGGCCGTCAATTTCCTGATAGAGAAGGGCGCCAATGTCAATGCAAATATGCCCGGCAAAATCACAGCGCTACACCTTGCTAGCCAGTGCGGGAACGTAGACATGGTACGTCTTCTTCTTGATAACGAGGCTGATATCAATGCAAGGACAGAGGATGGATATACACCGTTGCACTTCGCAAGCCAGATGGGATGTGTAGACGCAGTAAGTCTTCTTCTTAACAGGAATGCCGACGTAAGTGTAGAGACGGCGGGGGGAGCCACTGCGTTGGAACTCGCCAGGAAGTCAGGTATTGTCATTTTGCCAATGGGGACAACGGCGTTCACAGCAAAGGATGTAGCTGGGAAGACCGCAATTGTGCCTGAGAACAAACTGGTCAGTTGTGGGGCATGTGGTAAGAGTGTCTCAAAGCAGGCACAGACTTGCCCTCAGTGTGGACACCCGCTCAAGCCCGATGAATGGGCTTTAGTGAAGATCGCTGCAAACATTATTAGCCTGCCCGTAATACTGTTGTTCTTGATGCTATTAGGACTTGTGATCTATGTATTCCTGCAATGATGACAAACTTGTAACCCAATGGCTGTAACCTTCGAAGTCCTCTTTCTGTCCGCCCTTCAAGGTAGACGAATGACGGCAAGTGGCTGAAGAGCCGGGCGCGTAGGCAAAGCCACAGAACGTGATCTCAAGGCCTGAAATCCCTAGCGGGTGATTGACAATCTGTACGTGCACTTCTATACTAAGGAACCATCGGAGGAGGGGTTGTGAGATGAAAAAGGGAATCACGTGGACCGCATGCCTGATTGGATTGTGGGCGGCATCAGGTAATGCCGATTCGATTAGAGTAGGGGGCGAATTCTATCCCGATGTCTACGTAACCGAAACGTCATCGCGATACATCATCAAGAATCCCGCCGACGGAAGTACCGATGTCGTTTCCAAGAAGCGCGTCGATGTAACCGATCTCAAGATCGATTCTGATGAACGCCACAGAGAAGAGATACTCGAACGGTGGCAAGCAAAACGGAAAGAGGAGGCAGTAGCGGAGCCGAAGCCGGTTGCCAAGGCGACGGCCAGAGCGGAGGCGGTAGCGGTGTCGAAGGCCGAGGCGGCGGCAAGAGCGGAGACGGAGAAGGCAGCCGCAAGGGCTAAGGTCGAGGAAGAAGCCGCAAAGGCTAAGGCCAGACAGGAAGCCGCGAGAGTTGATCTCGAACAAGAAGCCCAAATGATTGCCGCCGGTGCGGGATTACCTTCTGCCATAGCGGAGTATGTAGAGACTTCCCAAAGGTGGGGACAGACACCGCATCATATCGTTACCTTCGATAATACGTTCTCCCGCCTGCCAGACGCAGATCTTCCCAACTATCGAGACATGAGGCGGAACTCGCGCGCAGGGGTTCAGCCGCTCTTCTTCAGGGATTGGATCTGGGTACCACAATCGGCAGGACAGAGACCTTCGCTTGACCAGTGGGAGATAAGAATTGGGAGAGTTGGCTATATTGATTCCGCGAAGATACTTCAAATCATCGATAGGACATCGGTATTGGTTTGTTTGTCGTATAACCTTTCTTCCTATCTTTCCATTGCCGGTCCTATTAGGGTTTACAGTTGGGACCTGGCCAAACTCTGCGGCATTGATACGCGCGACCAGACAGTCATGGTAAGGAAGACGGATACTTCGGGCCACGTGGACGGGGAGTACGTACAAATTCCCGGTATCTTTCAAGTGACTGGAACCACCCAGTACACAACTGTTGCGGGAGGACCGAAGACCGTCTTCGTGCTTGAACCGTTCAATTTGGAGCCGTATCGAAACGTGATCCCTGCGGCGATGCTTCAGGATTAGCTAGATGGCAGCGTGCTAGAGGTTATTTGCGAACACTGCGGACACACTCTGAACGTCCCCGAGGAATACCTAGGGCAGCGGGGCAAATGTAACCACTGTCATGGCGTGATTACGGTCACAGTAAATCCACTCAAGTTCAGTGTCGAAGCCATCGAAGCCGAGCAGAGAGAGAACAATGCGGACTTTGCCGGAGACATATCAGACTCGGCGGAACGAACTTCACTGGAGAAGAGAATGGCTGCGTTGGAAGCCGAGGCAAAGTCCGCATTCAAGGACTGGCAGACCGCCCAAGCCGTCGGAGGACTCCCCTCTTGGGAAGAGAGTGCCGAGCTAAGATACATTGCAGCAAAGCAGGCGTATGAAGGTCTATTCAGGCCACGAGGGGGTGCTTCATATGCCCAGCCCAACGGTTCAGAAGATCACGGTCCGCCGCAGCAATCGTTGCCTACGCGCGGGAACTCTGGAAGAGAAATGTCGGGGATTGGGCAAGCAATGCTTGGTCTTGGACTCTGTCTTTTGATGTTCTTCTTCTTCTTCTTTGATGTGAGCGTGGGTCCCCGTAACGAACGGATTGTCAATCTAGACAGGCTGAACATCCGGCAGATTGGCGTCATCGCGGGCGCGTGTTTTTCTGCTTGCGGCGTGATCCTGTATGCCGCAGGAGAAATAGTCCGCAGGATGGACAAGAAGGGGTAGTCTCTATCTTCGAGAAGAGGTGTGAAAGTTGCCAACCGAACACAATGGCGATTATCAGACGTTGGCATCACATTTCCCCTATAAGCCCAATAACGCCAACAAAAGCCATGCGACATCGATAATCTCAGACGCAGAAATCTGTCAATAGTTTATTCGATGCCCCCGATTTTCAGTGGTTTTCAGCCAGTCGAAGCCGCTCCCGGCGTTCTTTCCAACCGTCAACGGCGGGTCAACTCTTGACGCTCTTTAGTCGTCGTCCAAGCGGACCGCGTGCGGCAACGAGCGCGCGAGTTGACACCATGCGAGTTGATTGATACGGTCTACGTGTCGGGGCTAGGGTTCGCGACCTGAACGCGGCGACCGTGGCCGCTGCCCCGATTGCCCTTCACGGAGCGCTTTTCGGGAGTGCTTACCATGCCGAAGCATGTTTCTTACGAGGACCGCCCACCGGATGAAAGACCAAGAATAAGAAAGGGACAGTCAAAGCTGTTTCCATTCGGACCACCGCGCGACCCGGAGGGCGGCGATTATGCATGGGAGCAAGCGTGCATTGTCACATTCGACGAGGTCGAACTGAAGGAGATAAAGCGAGTAATTCCCGAAGTTATTGCTCCAGACGGAATATTGGATATCCCTTATCTTGCGAGAAACGTCCGTTTCGATCCCTCTGCCCTCACCATATCGAGCATTCTGTTGCTCCACGCAGTAATAGAAAAAGGAGTCGTATTGAAACGGCTCAGAGGGAAGTCAAAAGACCACTCAGGACCGAAACGTGGGCGTCCGAGGCTGAGTAAACCTGAAACCCAACTCGCATGTGAGATCCTCATAGCGCATCGTAACAATGGCGTTTCGTTTGATGACTGCCTAAGCCGATACGAGAATCGGTTGGAGGACATACTCCGCCGGAAATGGCAACGCGGACCTAAGCATGTTTTCGATCGTAGCGTTTTGAAGGACCAATTAAGGCGACTTTATGATACCGCCCGGAAATGGAAACCTGAACGGCTACGCAAGTACGTGAACGAGGGGGCTGTCAAGGGGGGTTGATTTTTTCCGAGTGTACCGTACGCCTTTTCATTTCTTGAGAGTACATGGCGTTACGCTTCGTAACCCGGAAAATATCGGCACATGACTTTTTCCATCCGTATTCGCATGGATACTCCACTTGTCGCCAGAGATGGTCTGGCGTGAACTTGCCAGAGTTAGTCTGGCATAAACAGAGTGGAGTATTTGGAATATGAACGATCAAGAACGACTGTTAACGGCGGATGAAGTTGCGGCGAAGATAGGGGCTTCCAAGCGTGGTGTGTGGGCGTGGAGAGATTCTGGACGTATTCCCGCGCCGGTTCGTGTAGGAAAACTGTGTCGCTGGCGGTTGAGCGACATCAACGATTGGATTGCGCAAGGCTGCCCAAGTTGCCGACCGGTACCAGCCGGTCCGCGTTCCAGTAAGAACCACAGCAACGCGAAAGCCACTGCCGCATTCGCGAACCGTGGGGGGAAGTGAAGATGCCCATCCTAAAGAAGCATGGCCAAATTCACCCCACGCTTACCGGGTTCAATTTCCTCGAGGACGAACCGCTTGGAACACGAAAAGCGATACGTTTGAAGTGCCTTGAGTGCCAGTGCGGAAACGAAGCCGAAGTCCGGCGTTGTCAGATTGTCGACTGTCCACTGTGGCCATGGCGATTCGGGCGACGGTTAAAGCCGGAGGAAAAGACCCTGATCATAGCTTCTCGCGATGCCGCGCGCGCGTCTGGAAATGCCCATATGTCGCGAGTTGGCGGAAGATCACTACCAAAGCGGAGTCCACACACCACCGAGCGTCGAAGATTCCCCAAACCACCTACAAAAGGTGTGTCCAAAAAGAGGCAGCAGCCATGACGCTTAGAGAGGAACTTAAGGAATTCCACGGGGAGGTTCGGAGAGCATCTCCACCGGTTCGCGACGGAAAGGTCGGATTCCTCGTTGCGCGCAGGGTAAAAGGATGGCTTCATCGCCGTAAACGTGACTGGCATTGTCCGATAGACCCGCACAAGGCCGTCATTATGGAAGAGTTCGGAGAAACAGTCCTGCTCGCCTGCATAAACGCATGGGATAAAGTAAAGCTTCCTCACGGCTGTGATTTCCAAGGCGAGGTCAGCGAGAAGCTTTCGGCATGCACATGGAGAGTTCCCCTGCCAAGCACCTTTCCCGAGGAATTTCGCACGGCTGGTGAAACGCTAGCCACATGGGTATGCCTAGCCGCTGACTCTCTTGGAAGCAATGTGGAAGATGAGGGTGTGTACTTGGCTTGTCGAGTAGCTGCTGGCATCCTGGAGAAAGATCACAGCTTCGCGGCGGAGTTGTTGAGACTGCTCGTCTCCGAAGGCGTCCTCAAGATCGTAAAACCTGCCTGCAAAGAGAAACGCCATGCTGCGCGGTATCAGCTAACGCAAAAGACCCTCAAGAGATTGGAGAGGATGAAAGTATACGAAGACTGACATAGACACACAGCAATAGAAGAGGCGTAGAAACGAAGGATTACCAGAAGCAAAGGAATTCCAGTGCCGTTAGCTTTCCAGAAACAAAGGAACTCCAGTGCCGTTAGCTTTGTAGAAACAAAAGACCTTCAGATTGAAACGGTCTCCAGTCGCAAAGCGAAAGAGATGTTGATGAGTTCATGGGATCCAATGCCCATTCGTGTTGCTCCCCCTTGGGCAGTGTGGGGGGAGCGACACTTCGTGCTTCGATCTCCAGCACCTTCGGTGGTATCTGTGAAGGCCACATCAAATGTCCCACCAAGGCCTTGGAAATCCCCTACAGGGCACGTTCACGCTTCCGGCAGGGTCTTTGCTCCTCTCCCAAATTGGAAGTTGCTTATACGCCACCCTGGAAGATCAGGCGATCTGTCGGTATACGAACCCCCACCGGGTCGTTTTTCAAATCGGCATTTCAACCTATCCGAGGAGAGCGCCTCCCTGGTCATAGCCCAAGTTCAGAAACTTTGCCTTAGCGTGTTTTCCAATCGAGATTTCAGGGTGAAATTAAGAACACCATTTCATGGTGTAATTGAGGCCGTATTGGCGTACACAGAGTATGCGTTTTCAGAGATTCCGCTGGCAACCGGTCGAAGACGAAGCGCCAGCAGAAAACTCGGGGCTTGACAGATTATATCACGTAATGATATATAAGACGAGGAGAACGTCGAATGATAACGAACTTCGGCGACAAACGAACTGAACGCCTTTACGATGGCGAATCCGTCAAAGGATTTCCGCCAGACGTGATCAAGACCGCGTGGCGAAAATTGGATATGCTGAATCGAGCGCATACACTGGAAGACGTGCGTATTCCGCCCGCGAATCGTTTGGAAGCGCTGAAAGGCGATCTCCAAGGGTTCTACAGCCTCCGCGTGAATGACCGCTGGCGTCTCGTTTTTCGGTGGCATGCGGGAAACGCGGAAGAGGTCCGCATCGTGGACTATCACTAATCGAGGAGCGAACCATGTTGCCCAAGAAGAGAATCACCACGCATCCCGGCGAAGTACTGCAAACGGAGTTCCTGGAACCGTTGGGTATCTCCCAAAGCGCGCTGGCGCGGCATATAGGCGTTATGCCTTACGTGGTCTGCGAATTGGCCAACGGAAGACGCGGGATTTCGCCCCGTATGGCCCTCATGCTTTCGCGGGCGCTGGGCACCTCGGCTGAATTCTGGATGGGCTTGCAGGCCGACTATGATTTGTCGAAAGCAATGCAGACGCGCGACGGCAAGAGCGTCGAGAAGATTGCGCCGATCCGCGCGGCGGTCTAAGGAGAATCGAGTATGGGAACAATTCGCAAGCGCAAGGACCGGAACGTCTACAGTGTGCGCTACACCGACGCCGACGGAATCCGCCGCGAGGTAAGCACGTCCTGCAAGACTCGCGAAGGGGCAAGACAAGTTCTCGCCGACTTGGAATCTGACGTTGAACGTATCAAGAGCGGCGTAGTGTCTCGCGAGGAGGCCGATATGCGGGAATGGGACGCCGTGCCCCTCTCGGAACACATCGAAGCCCACGAGCAATACATGAAGGGATTGAACCGGGCGGATACCACCATCAAGCGTCAGCGTCAGTTGATGACAAGAATCTCCGCCGCGAACAATTGGAAACGGTTACGGGATCTCAACCGCCCGCAATTCGAGCGTTGGTTGGGCATGCTTGTTTCCGAAGGGACCTCGGCAAGGGTTCGCAATGCCTTTCTGGTGGCCGCGAAGTGTTTCGCGAATTGGGCGGTGAAGGCCGGTCGTATGCCAGCAAACCCGTTTGGGCCGATCTCCCGCATGAATGAACGCATAGACCGACGCCATGTACGCCGGGTGCTTTCGCCTGCCGAGTTGGCCGATCTGTGCGCCGCCATCGAGGGACGCCCCGAAGGTGCCGTGCGAGCGCTTGTTTACCGGACACTCTTCTACACGGGGTTGAGATACAGCGAATTGCGCCGCGTTGGAATTGGAGACCTTCGCCTGGACTGTGAAACGCCGCATATCGAACTCCTGGCGGCGCACGAGAAGGCCGGGCGCGGGGCCTTGGTGCCCATTCCTGCGGCGCTGGCCAAAGAACTGAGCGAGTACCTTACCGAACGGCGCGCGCGTCTCCTGGGGCAACCTGGCGCGAAGGTCGTAAAGTTCCAGAGCGCGCCGGACACTGCCCTGCTATTCGATCTGCCCGCGTCCTTGATTCATACCTTTGACCGCGACTTGAAGGCGGCGGGGATCGCCAAGGTTGACTCGGAGGGGCGGCTGTTGGATGTTCACGCTCTCCGCCATTCGTATTGCACGATGATCGCGCAATCCGGCGCGAACATGCAGACCGCCATGAAGCTGATGAGGCATAGCACGCCCGCCATGACGGCGAGGTATACGCACATGAACCTTCGGGACCTTGGCGGCGCGGTGGCGTCCTTGCCGACACTGCCGACGGCGCACGAGTCGAAGGCCGCGTTAGCTTCCAACGAGGCCGTCGATTTGCGTCCCCTCCAGCGTCCCCATTCTGGGCGCAATGTGGTTCAAAATGGTGCAACTTCCTGCACTATGGATACTCCCGAAGTCATTCGAGGGAAAGGGCAGGAAATAGGCGAAAACATTAGGAAATACAGCGATTCTAGGGGGGTAATGGATGGTGGGCCGCGCAGGAGTCGAACCTGCGACCTTGTGATTAAGAGTCACCTGCTCTACCAGCTGAGCTAGCGGCCCGGGCAGAAAAAGAATGGAGCGGGAGACGGGATTTGAACCCGCGACGTCAACCTTGGCAAGGTTGCACTCTACCGCTGAGTTACTCCCGCTCAGTGGTGACGCAAATGGTAGCACATGGCAAAGCCCGTGTCAAGAAACGCATGGCGGGAATCGCATGTCCCGTGGTATCGTACGCGGATGGATACTTCGGAACTCGAGTATGAACTGCCGCAGGAACTGATCGCGCAGCATCCTTGCGAGCCGCGGGACGCTTCGCGGTTAATGGTGCTCGATCGCGCTTCGGGCGCCATCCGCGTGGATGTGTTCCGCAATGTAGCGGCGTATCTGCGCGCGGGCGATTGCATGGTCACGAACGACACGCGGGTCATTCGCGCGCGGCTGCATGCGCGCAAGACTACGGGCGCGCAGATCGAGATCTTCTTATTACGCGAGGCCGAGCCGGGGCTGTGGACGGCGCTGGTCCGGCCATCGGCACGCGTGAAACCGGGCACGCGGGTGTCTATCGCCGAACAATTCGAGGCTACACTCGGAGAGGTTGTTAACGAGAGCCAGCGTCTGGTCCGCTTCGACCAACCGGATGTCCTCAACTTGCTTGAACGCGCGGGCGAGATCCCGCTCCCGCCCTACATCGTCCGCAAGCGCCCCGAGGACGCCGACCGGTCGCACTACCAGACCGTATACGCGCGCGTGCCAGGAGCCGTGGCTGCGCCGACGGCGGGATTCCATTTCACGCCTGAAACCCTTGATGCTGTCGCGAACGCGGGCGTGGGGCACGCGCACGTGACGCTGCACGTCGGCTACGGGACGTTTCGTCCGATCACGGCGGGCACGCTTGAGGAGCACCGGGTTGACGCGGAAGACTTCGAGTGTCCCGAGGCGACGGCCTCGCTTCTCAACGAGACTCGCCGTGCCGGGGGGCGGGTGATCGCCGTGGGCACGACCTCGGCGCGCGTCCTTGAAACGCAATATCGCGATGGCTCATACCACGCGGACTCGGGCCTGGCAGATTTGTACATCTTTCCCCCGTACACGTTTCGCGGCGTGGACGTGTTACAGACCAACTTTCACCTGCCGCGTTCGAGCTTGCTGGCGCTTGTTTACGCCTTTGCAGGGATCGAGTTGGCGCGCGAAGCGTACCGCCGGGCCATCGAGGAGCGGTTCCGGTTCTATTCCTACGGCGACGCGATGCTGATCCTTTGAAGGCGCATGGTGTTCACCGCCATAGGACCTATAGGACCTATGGGACCTATAGGTCGCGTTCCCTTATTTGAGCCGTTCGCGATTCGGATGGCATACTAACCGCAAGGAGGCCCAATCATGGACTATCGCATCGAAACCGACACGATGGGCGAAATTCAGGTCCCGGCGGACCGGTATTACGGGGCGCAGACCGCCCGGTCGTTGATCAACTTCAAGATCGGCGGCGAACGGATGCCGCGCGAATTCATCCGCGCGCTGGCCATCGTCAAGAAAGCGGCGGCGCTGACAAATCGCGACATGGGATTGCTGTCCGAGGACCTGTGCAACGCGATCGCGCAGGCCGCGGACGAAGTCATGGCGGGCACGCTCGACGAGCATTTTCCGCTGGTCATTTGGCAGACCGGCAGCGGCACGCAGACCAATATGAACGCCAACGAAGTTATCGCCAACCGCGCGAACGAAATCTTGGGCAATCCGTTAGGAGCTAAGAAGCCGGTCCACCCGAACGATCATGTCAACATGTCGCAGTCGTCGAACGATGCATTCCCGACGGCGATGAGCATCGCGGCCGTCGAGCAGATCCATCGCCGCCTGGTCCCGCTCGTGCGGAAGCTGCACGAGGAGTTCGCGGCGAAGGCCGATGCGTTCGACTCGATTATCAAGATCGGGCGCACGCACCTCATGGACGCGACGCCGCTCACGCTGGGCCAGGAGTTCTCGGGCTACGCCCACATGGTCAACAACGGCCTCGAGCGCATCGTCCTGACGCTGCCGCGCCTGAGCGAACTCGCGCTGGGCGGCACGGCGGTCGGCACGGGCCTCAACACGAAGAAGGGCTACGCGGCGAAGGTCGCGAAACAGATCAGCGAGATCAGCGGCATCCCGTTCCGGTCCGCTCCGAACAAGTTCGAGGCGCTCGCCACGCACGACGCGATGGTCATGACCTCCGGCGCGCTCAAGACGCTTGCGTGCAGCCTGATGAAGATCGCGAACGACCTGCGCTGGATGGGCAGCGGACCCCGTTGCGGCCTCGGCGAAATCGCCCTGCCCGCGAACGAACCCGGGTCGTCGATCATGCCCGGCAAGGTCAACCCGACGCAGTGCGAGGCGGTCACGATGGTCGCCGCGCAGGTCATCGGCAACGACGCGACCATCGCCGTCGCCGGCGCGTCGGGCAACTTCGAGTTGAACGTCTACAAGCCGGTCATCATGTTCAACCTGCTACAGTCGGTGCGGCTGCTCGCGGACGTCGTCGAGTCGTTCACCGAACATTGCGTCGTGGGTCTCGAACCCAACGTGCAACGCATCGCCGCACACGTCGAGAATTCGCTGATGCTCGTGACCGCGCTCAACAAGAAGATCGGCTACGACAACGCGGCCAAGATCGCCAAAGCGGCCCATGCGCATGGCACGACGTTATTACAGGAAGCCTTGGCGACCGGCCTAATCACCGAAGCCGAATTCCGCGAGACGGTCGACCCGAAACGGATGATCGGCCCGAGCGAGTGAGTCTTTCGTTGAGGGTTGCTTCACGGCACGAGAAACAATGGAACGTCTCAGTATCAGCCAGATTAATCGTCTTGGCGGTCGGTTACGGCAAGGGTCGCGCACGGAAGCGGACCTTAGACTCTTGGATGAGTATCGAAGGTCTTTCGACCCGGCTTTCGTCAAGGTCATTAACATCATTCGGGCGGAGCTCGGATTGGAACCGACAGGTAGACCGCAGAAGACTACTGATTCGATAGTCGGGAAGCTGATTCGAGAACGCACGCGTCTCAGTCAGATGCAAGATATTGCTGGATGCAGGATCGTTGTAGGCGGAGGCCATGAAGTCCAAGATGAAGCTAGAGCGGCTTTGGAGAGGCTGTTTCCGAATGCTATAGTCATTGATAGACGGCAACAGTCGAGCCACGGATATCGAGCGGTGCACGTCATAGTCACCGTCGAAGGGAAGAAGGTTGAAGTACAGGTCAGGACCTATTTCCAGCAACTATGGGCCCAATTCTCCGAAAAGATGGCAGATACGTGGGGCCAAGCGGTCAAGTATGGAGTAGGCCCTGCTGATGCGCAGAGACTTGTACTTGATCTGTCAGAACGTGTGAAACGTCTAGAGGATGAAAAAGCCTATCTCTACATGGAACTAAAACGAATCGAGATCTTGATTGCAGAGTCTGAGAGCCATTCGCAGGAATCGACCGCGCTCTGGACCAGAAGACAGGTTCTTCGGGATAGCTATAGAGATACATCGTTATCGCTGGGAAGACTAGCCACGGTCTTCAAGGAAGAGATCGATAGACTCAGTGCGAGAGACAAGGAAGAGTGAACAAATGGTGTTCTTAATTCAATACGATAGATCGCCGGGCAAGGTCGTGCGTCTGGACACGTACGCCGATTCGGATCTAGCGCGCGCGGAAGAAGAACGCCTGGCGATTGAACTCGAACTCAATCGACAGGGCGTGAACCATGAAGTACTCCTCCTGGATGCTGCAAGCGAGGAGGCCTTGCGAATGACACACCAGCGCTACTTTGAAGGTGAATTGCAGAAACTAGCAAGCACATTGGCGAACACGAAGCAATGACGGAGTGGAATGAACACAAACACTGAATTCACACGAACGCTGGTGACGAGCGCGCTGCCCTATGCGAACGGACACATCCATCTGGGGCACATCGCGGGAGCGTATCTGCCGGCCGACATCTATGTCCGCTTCAAGCGGCTGCGCGGCGAGAAGGTCCTCTACATCGGCGGGTCGGACGAGTATGGCGTGCCGATCACGCTGAGCGCCCTGAAGGAAGGCATCTCGCCGCAGGAGGTCATCGACCGCTACCACACGGCGAACAAGGACGCGTTCGCGGCGCTGGGCATTTCGTATGACCTGTACGGGCGTACGTCGTGGCCGTTGCACGTGGACACGACGCAGGCGTTCTTCCGCGCGCTGGACGAGGGCGGGCACGTCGAGAAACAGACGATGCGCCTGTGGTATTCGGAGCAGTCGAAGAAGTTCCTGCCGGACCGTTACGTGAAGGGCACGTGCCCGAAGTGCGGCTACGAGGATGCCTCGGGCGACGAGTGCGAGAACTGCGGGGCGCAGTATGCCGCGCAGGACTTGATCAACCCGCGCGCGAATATCCCGGGCGACACGTCTACGCCGGTGTTGCGCGATTCGGCGCACTGGTTCTTGAAGCTGCCGGACTTCACGGACGCGCTCAAGCAGTGGCTCGACGCGCATCCCGAGTGGCGCGCGAACGTCCGCGGGATCGCATACGGCTGGGTGAACGACTTACGGTCGCGCTGCATCACGCGCGACACGGACTGGGGCGTCCCGATCCCGGTAGACGATCCCGGCGTCGAAGATAAGCGGATCTACGTCTGGTTCGACGCGCCGATCGGCTACGTGACCAACACGCGCCAGTGGGGCGTCGACACGTACGGCGATCCCGAGTCGTGGAAGCCGTGGTGGCAGAACGCCGAGACGCGCCTGATCCATTTTATCGGCAAGGATAACGTCCCGTTTCACGCGGTGATCTTCCCGGCGATGTTGATGGGCCAAGGCAATTACATCCTGCCCGACCACGTCGTCGGCAACGAGTACCTGAACGTCTTCAACCGTGTGACCGGGAAGTCCGAGAAGGGTAGCAAGTCGCGCGGGAACATGATCAGCGTGCGATGGATGGTGTCGAAATTCTCACCCGACGCGATCCGCTATTACTTGTGCTCGAACGCGCCCGAGTCGAAGGATTCGAGCTTCGATTGGGACGAGTTCCTCGCTCGGTACAATGGCGAGCTCTGCGATGTCGTCGGCAACTTCGTGCACCGAAGTCTGACGATGACCGTCAAGAACTTCGACAGCCAGGTCCCCACGCCGGGCGAACTCGACGACGAGGACAAGGCGCTGCTCGCGTTCTTGCCCGAGCAACTCGATGCGGTCGCGGAAGCCATCGAGACCTTCCGGTTCCGATTGGCGATCGAACGCTTCATCGAACTGGGCCGCCGCGCGAACCAGTACTTCGACGCGAAGGCGCCGTGGGTAACGCGCAAGACGGATCTCGCGCGGACGGGCACGACGCTGTATGTGTGCTGCCAGGTGGTGCGCGCGTTGTGCGCGGCAATGGCCCCGTTCCTGCCGAACGGCGCGGCGGTGCTCGCCGATATGCTCGGCGTCACGCTGCCCGCGGGCGGACCGGGAGGCGGCCAGGATGGCTGGAACGCGGGGAAGGAATTGCTGCCCGCGGGCACGCCGTTGAAGCCGCCGGTCGTGCTTTTCCCGAAACTGGACAAGGACGTAATCGCGGAACTCGCGGATCAACATCTGCGCGGCGAGGCGTACTAAGGAAGGACCGGCGTGACCCCACGAGAACGATTCATCGCGGCCCTGGAACGGCGTCCGATCCCGGGCCGCGTTCCTCATTTCGAACTGGTGTTCTTCCTGACCATGGAGGCGTTCGGCAAGATCCACCCGAGCCAGCGCAGCTATGGCCAATGGGACCAGATGACGGAGCGCGAGCGCGAACTTCACCGCAACGAAATGGCGGATCTTTACATCGAGACCGCGCGGCGTTACGAGCACAGCGCGATCTTTCTCCACCCGAATCCGGGCACGCAGGACGAGGTGTTTCGGCTGATCGACCTCGTACGCGAGAAGTCGGGCGACGAATTCTTCCTCATGCTGCACGGCGACCCGACCTACAGCATCCCGAACGGCAACAACATGGTCGAATTCACCGACTGGATGTTCACGCATTGGGACGAAGCGAAGGAGGAGGCGCAACGGCGCGTGGACGACGGACTCGAGAACGCACAACGCTTCATGAAGCACGGGGGCCTCGACGGATTCGCGCTCTGCTCGGACTACTGCTTCAACGCGCAGCCGTTCCTCAGCCCGGCGATGTTCGGCGAGCTCGTGACGCCGTATCTCGCGCAAGCATGTCGAGGCTACCGCGACCTCGGCTTCCACGTCATCAAGCACACCGACGGCAACATCAATCCGATCCTCGATCAACTCGTCGAAGCCGGGCCGCACGCGTTGCACTCGCTCGACCCGCAGGGGCACGTCGATATCGCCGAGGTCAAGCGCCTCTACGGCGATCGCGTCTGCCTGATCGGCAACGTCAACTGCGGCCTCCTTACATCAGGGACCGACGAAGAGGTTATCGAGTCCGCGCGCTACTGCATCCGCCACGGCATGCCCGGAGGCGGCTACATCTTCTCGACCAGCAATTGCGCCTTCACCGGCCTGCCGCTTGAGCGCTACGAACTCATGTGGAAGGTCTGGCACGACGAGGCGATCTATCCGGGATAGCCAAATCGCGCGAATGGGCAGGTTCTAAGAACGCGAAGCAAGGATCGCGGCTCCGAGCGCGCCGGTGAACTGCGGATGCGGCGCGAGTTGCACGGGACGATCAAGCGCCTTCTGCATGGCTTCTATCATCCCCGGAATCATGGCCACGCCGCCCGTGAAGACGACTGGCTCGTCGACATTGCGCCCGGCCATCGCGACGACCCGGCGCGCGATCGACGATTGCACGCCGGCGACGATATCTTCGCCACAAACGCCCGACGCGAGCAGGCCCACGATTTCCGTTTCGGCAAAGACGACGCAGGTGCTGCTGATGCTCGCGGGCTTGGTGCTGCGCGCGGCAAGGTCACCCAAATGCGCCAACTCGACACCCAGGCGAGACGCCACGACTTCGAGGAAACGCCCAGTGCCCGCCGCGCATCGGTCGTTCATCGCGAAGTCGCGGACCGCTCCGTTCGCGTCGAGGCGGATCAGTTTGCTGTCCTGCCCGCCGACTTCGATGATCGTCATGACGCCGGGAACCACGTTGCGCACGCCGCACGCGTGGCACGTGATCTCGGTGATGGTCGTGTCCGCGAAACTCACGAGGTTGCGCCCATAGCCCGTCGCGACGACCTTACCCACGTCGTCGCGCGCGATACCGTGATCGTCGAGCAGTTGGTCGAACAGGCTCTGCGCCAAGTCGCCCTGCTTCACGCCCTGCCCAATCACGCCCGTGGCCGCGATGCATCCCGGCCCGGTATTCCACAGCACGATCTTGATAGCGCGCGAACCGGCGTCGATTCCGGCTGTGATCATGATGAAACATCCTTCCTGAACTGGGCCGCCATGCCGTAGTACGGCAGCCCGTCGTCGCCTATGAATGCGGATTGAATCGTGAAACCGCGCCGCTCGTACATGCCGCGCGCCTTGTCATTGTCCTGAACCACGGTCAGCGCGATCTTCGTTGCGCCACGTTCGAGACCGTGCGCCAGCACAGCGTCCATCAGACGGCCTCCAAGTCCTTGGCCGTGGTGCGTGTCCGCGACGCCCAAACCGAAGGTCGGCGCTTCGACATTCCAGTTCCAGAGGAAGCTCCAGCCGACGATGCAACCGCCATCCCACGCCACGAGATCGTACTTGACGCCACCGGGTTTGTTATCGGCGACGATCTCGTCGCAACGTTGCGTCGTCGTCACGTCGCCCAACGGATGAAACGTCCGTTTGGAAGGCGCGCTCAAGCCATTATAGAACGACGCAAGGCTCTTCGCGTCGCCCGCCTGAATCTGATTGATGACGATATCCACGCGATCACTTCCTGTACTGCCGAGCGCAAAGCATAGCAATATCGCCATCGCGGTGTCGAAATGCAGTTGACCGAGTGTGTTTGGAGTAAGGGGGGATTTCGATTGCGTGTCAATGCGAGCGAAGCGAAGCAATCTCGCCACTTCCTACACATAGGCACGGTGAGATTGCTTCGTCGGGCTGAAGCCGCGCCTCGCAATGACGCACCCTACAGTGTCTCGGTCGGCACTTACCGCAGCAACCTCGCGTCGGCCCAATCGGCGTGGTCGCCCTGGAAATCGTTGCCGCCATCCCCCACTCGGAGTTCGAGCGTCTGCACGCCACTCATATCGAGGTCGACGCGTTTGGCCGGGTCTTCGCGCGTCATGTACCCCGATTCCCAGCGCCGCTCGCCGTCGGCCCATACCTCGAACGTGATCGTCGGCGTCGTTGCGCCGTCGGCGCCGGCCCATGCCTGGAACCGCGTGTACTTTCCGTCGAGCGCATAGACGAGCGTCGATGGCGAATGCGTGCCGACACCACGGTAGTAGCGTTTCCCCGCAATGGTCATCGGCTTCTCCCACACGCTCCGGTTCTTCTGCGGCGTGCCGTACTCTTGCGTTGCCGACGCCGGTTCGAGCGCGTCGAGAAAGACGCCACGAATGCGTTCGACGGGCCTTGGCGCTTTGGCAACCTTCGTGTCGACACTGTCCGGCGCCGTCGGTTCCATCAGCATGAAACTGCCCACTGGAATCGATTCGGGCTGCGGGAGCGTTCCCGGCGCGCCGCCCGATTCACCCGGCTTTGAGGCACAAAGCCACGCCGACACTTTCGCGCTGCCTCCCGGCACGTCGAGTTCGATCGCGTAGCGCGTGCCGGAACCTTCCAGCGGCGTTTGCAGAAACAGCCAATGCTCGGGCCGTTCGAGGCCCGTAGCGGACCATCCGCTATCCGAACCGGTTATCGCGGGCGTGACGGCGCATCCGTTGATACGAAGCGCAATGCCGTCCGAGGCCATCGACGTTCCGTCAATTAGAATGACAAGATCGAACGGTTTCGGGGAGGCCTTCGTGTCTACCTCGAACGTCGCGCGACAACACGATTCCGCCTCGCCCACGAGACTGCTCCAGTCGGGTCCGAGTGCGGGTTCGGACGTGTCGTACACGACGCGTGATACCTCCTGCCGGGAGACGCTCGCATCGACGGCGCATTCCCCTGAGACCTGTACGTCGTGGCGCACGGCCTCCGGATCGAACGACAACACGAGCGTCTCGTAGGGTGCGACCGGAACGGCAAGCGTGTCGTTCGCGCGAAGACCGCTGCCATAGATTCGCGATTCCGGGTACACCGACCGCGCCACGTACTCGCACGTCCCGAGCCGCGCGGGTAACGTCACGGAATAGGTCTCGCGCGCGATCCACGGGTTGCGCAGAGCCACCAGTCCGCCATCGTCAGTCCAATGCGCGTACCCGTAGACCTCGCGCGGCATCGCCTCCTGCGCCGAGAACTTCGGGCATCGTCCATCGCGCCACGACGCCGGCAAGAGGACCTCGGTCTCCTGCAAACGCGGCGCATTCGCACGCGCCCACGTCAGCGTTTGCGCGAGCGACGCCCAACGCGCGTCGTCCATGTATTTTGGATTGAGGTACAGTGGCAGGAACATGTGGCCGCGGAGCACCGTCATGACGGCGTCGTTGAGAAACGGCTCGTCCGTCTGATGAATGATGCCGAGCACCTCCTGCGCCGCCTGCGGCACGGGACTCCACTGCGCGCCTTGAAGGTTGTAGTAGTCGCGGCCCGTCGTGTAGCTCTCGCAATACACCGGCGCGGGCACGCGGCCATGCGGCGCGTCGTCTCCGTAGGAACCGATCACGGAATTGCAGTAGAACAGCCACCACGGGCTCGGGTTCCATCCGAAACATGTCGGTTCGAGCCAGATGTCCGGCGCGGCCTTGCGCAACGCTTCGGTTACCGCGATGAAGCCGTCCGCAATCGCCTCCGCCGACAACGGCCCCGGTTCGTGCCCATGGTCCGCTTCGGGACATTCGAGCCGATACCCATCAAGCTTCACGTGCCGGATACCATAGCGCGTGACCATATCGACGAGACGATCTCGAAACGCGGCGGCGTAGTGCGGACCGCCCAGGCAGAGCGCACCGTCCATCGCTTCGTAGCCGTGCTCTTTTGCCCAAACATTGTCGAGCGCAGGAGGATACGCGCTGCATGGCGAAATCCACAGGCCAAGCCGGCATCCCATGCGCTCCGCCGCGGCCTGGATGCGCGTGAACCCCTCCGGAAACAACGCCGGGTCGATCTCCCAGAGGCTGTTCGGATTCGACCAGCCCATGTCGATGCAGAAGGTATCGAACGAAACGCGATGCGGCGCGTACAGGTTCTTCTCGAAGGTCGCCATCAGGTCGAGGATATCTTGCTCGGTATAGCGCGGGATAGGCGACGTCCACCAACTGTTGTAATTGACATGCATGCCCGAGGGCTGCGGCCGGTGCGCGCGAATGTAGCGATGAAACGCCTCCATCTCGTGCCCGCGTTCGGCGACGCCGTATACGGCCTTGCGCGATTCGTACCACGTGTCGCGTTCGAGCCTTCGCCCGGGCCGGTGCGCTACGATCAGACGATCGTTTTCGACGCGGGTCGACGCGACCGGATACTCGATGCCCACGAAGAACCCGTCGACGAACACGGGGTAGCTCTGCGTCTCGCCAGGAAACGTATGCACTTTACGTCCGGTTACGTCGGCGTCCTCCAACACGACTTCCTTCAAAATGGATGGAGAGGCTCCCGCCACGATTCGGCACGCCGCCCATTTCCGAATCACCGATTCATCGGGAAACCACTGGACGTACAGTTTCGCTTCCAGTTTGCCTGCAGGCAGCGCGATGGGCGGATACACGACTTCCAGTGGGCCTTCGGAAGGGATTATCTTGGAAACATTCACGGGCGCGATATCCCCGCCAACGGTGGTGTCGCCAACCACGAATCGTGGGCACTGCAAAGACAGGGCAAACGCGGAATCCCCACCGTGCAGAATCACCGTCTTTGAGTCTATTGAAACATCCGGTTGAGCCACGGCGTATCCCGCCATGAACCAGCCCACAAGAATCGCCACCTTCAGTCTATCTATCTTAGTCATACTGGTTCCCTTGCCGGCTCGCCGTGGTTCGTGCCCTCAATGCCGGGACCACCGGCATCAGACGAACACCTCGACCTGACGGGCCTCTGCTGTCAAGGGCATTCCCCGCCCAGCGCGCACTTCAAGGCAAAGATGAATGGCCTCTTCGATATTCTTGAGTGCTTCTTCGCGTGTCATCCCCTGGCTGACACACCCTGGAATCGAGGGACATTCGACGATCCACACCCCGTCCTCGTCCCGGTCAATGGTGACAATGAATCTCATGGCCTTGTCTCCGCGGCGATCAACATCACCATAGACCAGAACAGAGCATTGGACAACTGGTGCGACCTCAGCGCATTCCGCATTCTCTTGACGCGGGCGCTCAGTCCTCTCCGCACGATAGCCCCAGAGTCCGGCCATGCGCTCCGTGTGGTCTCAATAGAATCAGCAGCGTCCCAGTACTACGTCGATACCGGTAAGAATCAGGTTCAGTTGTTTTGGCGGAAGCCTTCCCACGTGTTCGTCCAGGATGTCACGGTCGAGAGCTATCACCTGAGACACGTTCGCAACGGAGTCCTTGGGCAGACCCGTTACACGCGCTGAAAGCAGAAGATTGCCCGGCGCATCGGCCCAGCGTAGATTGCTTGTCAGAGGCACGCAGACAACTGTGGCGATCTTGCTACGGTTGAAGGATTCACCTTGAACAACAACGACAGGCCTGCGAAAGCCCGGTGCAGAACCCGTGGGGCTGGGCAAATCCGCCCACCAAACGTCCCCCTGGCTGACCTTCACCACGGATTGCGTTCCAGGACGCGATGTCCCGCCTCGGAGACGAATGGGTCCATGGGTTCGTCCACTTTCTCGCAAACCTGATTTATAGCGTCGGTCACGGCTTCCGGCGCGTGCCGTGCGAGGTATTCGGCTATAGCCTTACTATAGAGATCGCTGCGTGACTGCTTGGCGCGGCGCGCATACTGCTCCGCTTCTTGAAAGACCGGATCGGGTATAGAAACAGCCATCTTCATACCAAGAGTATATCCGATTCCGTTCAGATGCGCCACTCCAGAAACAATGTGTGCCGAAACCATGTGACTGCAATCCGCCGCGGTTCGAAGCGGCCGCAGCTTTCTAGCGCCCCTATGGTATCATGATGGCGGCATAAGACCGTAAGCCCGGGGAGCATGGCGATGGAAGGATTACTGATCATGGCGGTGGCTCAATGTCTTTGCGCGGGGGAGGCAACGCTGGACGAGATGAAACTAGCTCGGGAGTGGGTCGCGGCGCACGTCGAATCGGCATTGCCGCCGTCTTCGTTTGTCTACGGCAACTCTCCGTCTGCTGTCGCACTCGGCGAGTGCGAAACGGCTCGCGAGTCGAAGTCGCTGGACGAGCATCGCACGCAGCATCGAGTTCGGTGCTCCGACCCAAAAACCGGATTGAACGTGGAATGGGAAGCCGTCGAATTCAGCGATTATCCCGCAGTCGAGTGGGTGCTCCGTTTTCGCAACGAGGGCGCCGCCGATACGCCGATCTTGCAGGATGTCCAGGCCCTGGACCTGGCCATGCCGTCACCCAAGGGCGAAGCCGTCGTGCACTATGCCAAAGGCGCGACGTGCTCGATGGAAGACTTCCGCCCGATGACGCGCATCATGAATGCAGGCGCGCGTATGCATTTGCAGCCCGGAGGCGGACGTTCTTCGAGCGAGTTTTTGCCGTTCTTCAATATCGAAATCCCTGGAGGCACGGGGGTGATGATGGCGATAGGCTGGTCGGGCGAGTGGGCCGCGGAATTCAACGCCGACAAGGAGCACGCCCTGCAACTCCGCGCGGGCATGGCGTTGACGCATCTGACGCTCCACCCCGGCGAAGCCATTCGGACGCCGCGCATCTTGCTCCTTTTCTACCAGGGCGATTGGATGCGCGGACAGAACCTGTTGCGGCGGTTCCTGCTCGACCATCACCGGCCCACGGCGAACGGCAAACCGATCGACATGCCAGCCTTCAACGGCAATTGGGGCGGCACCCGCGCCGCGGATCATCTCGCGAACATCCAGGCCATCATCGACCACGTTCTCCCGTTCGAGTATTACTGGATCGATGCCGAGTGGTTCGGGCATGGGCCTTGGTACCGCACGGCGGGCGATTGGCGTGTCAAACAGGATTTGTATCCGGACGGCTTCCGTCCGCTGAGCGACCGGCTGCACGCGTCGGGCCGCAAGCTGCTCCTGTGGTTCGAGCCCGAGCGGGTCTGCGAAGACACGCCATGGTACATGGAACACGCGCCGTGGCTGCTCGACGTGCCCAAGGAACGCCGCGCGTACAACTGGGGAACGTCGCAGGCCGAACCGGACTGGCCCGAGTGGGAGAGCAAGCGCAATCAGATCCGCGAAGACGACCGCCTGTTCAACTTGGGCATCCCCGAGGCGCGGCAGTTCCTGACGGATTTCATTTCGGCGCGCATCGACGAATTCGGACTCGATTGCTATCGCCACGACGCGAACATCGCGCCGCTCGAATTCTGGCGCGCGGCCGACGCGCCCGATCGGCAGGGCATCACGGAGATTCGCTGGATTGAAGGCTTGTACGCCTTCTGGGACGATTTGTTGCAACGGCATCCGGGTCTTATCATCGACAACTGCGCGAGCGGCGGAAGGCGCATCGATATCGAAACGCTCGAACGCAGTACGCCATTCTGGCGAACCGACCACCCCAGTCCGGCGGAAGCGCGGCAATGCCACACCTACGGCCTGTCGATGTGGGTCCCGCTCAACGCAACCGGCGCAACCAGCCCGGCCACGGATTCAGATTATGCGTTCCGCAGCACGTTTTCGAGCAGCCTGACCTTTGGCCTCTTCGGCAACGGCGACGCGGCGCAAGGCAAATCCGTACCGCCCGACTTCCCCTTCGACAAAGTGAAGTCCATGCTGCAACAGTATCGCTCCATCCAGCCACTGTATCTGGGCGACTACTATCCGCTGACGGAGTACTCGCAAGCCGAGGATGCGTGGATGGCGTGGCAGTTCGACCGTCCCGATGTGGGCCAAGGACTGATACAGGTCTTCCGCAGGCCCAAGAGCGTGTGCGAGACGGGACATCTTTGTCTGAAGGGGCTCGATCCCGAAGCTCGCTACCGCGTGACCAATCTCGACGCGACGGCGCCTGTCGAGTATTCGGGACGCGAACTGATGGACCAGGGCTTGCCCGTAAGCATCCCAGAGCGTCCCGTGGCGCTTCTATTCAAGTACGAGCGGCTCTAACTCGCGCGGTGCATGCTTGCCTGGGCCGTAGCGTTGCCGTTATGCTTCTGCGCGTCGAATTGCGAGGGTCGTCATGTTTGCATTCTTGAGGGGCGTTGTCGCGCACAAAGCGCCCGATCACATCCAGCTCGATGTCAATGGCGTGGGCTACGAAGTGTGGACGCCGGACTCAGTGTACCGCAAGCTCGTCGTAAATCAGGAGGCGACGCTGCTCACCTATTGCCATATTCGCGAGGACGTGTTTCAGATCTTCGGTTTCCTACGCGAAGAGGAAAAGGCTCTGTTCAAACTGCTGCTCAGCGTCGGCGGCATCGGTCCGAAGGTCTCGCTCGCGATCCTATCCGCCATGAGCGCGCAAGAATTCATGCGCGCGGTCATGGAGAGCGACGTCAACGCGTTCACGCGCGTGAGCGGCGTCGGCAAAAAGACCGCGCAACGCGTCGTCCTCGAAATGAAAACCAAGATGGGCCAGGACACCGAATTGAGCGCCATCTTGCAGGAACCGCAAGCCGAGGCCACGGCGGAAAGCGACGATGTCATCGCGGCGCTGTGCACGCTCGGGTGTACGCTGGCCGAGGCGCGCAAAGCCGCGGCTGGCGCGCGCAAGCAACTCGGCGCGGAGGCGTCGGACGAAGACCTGGTCCGCGCCGCGCTGCGATCGATGGCGAGGGTGTAGCGCATGCCGACTGAAGAAGTCATCAGCCCGAAACCCTACGACGACGACCCGATCTACGACGATCAGATCCGGCCGCAACGCCTCGACGATTTCCCCGGACAGGACGCTATCAAGGAGAAGCTTCGCATCTCGATCCAGGCCGCGAAGCAGCGCAGCGAACCTTTGGACCACGTGTTGTTCTCCGGCCCGCCCGGCCTCGGCAAGACGACGCTCGCGCGCATTGTGGCCAATGAAATGGGGGTCGATTTCAAAGCTTCCGCAGGCCCCGTCATCGAACGCCAGGCCGACCTTTCGGCTATTCTCACCAGCCTCGAAGAATTCGATGTCCTGTTCCTCGACGAGATCCATCGCTTGAACCACGCGGTCGAGGAAACGCTGTACTCGGCCATGGAAGACTTCGAGGTCGACATCATGCTCGGCAAAGGCCCGACGGCCCGTTCGCTCAAGATCGGCCTCAAGCCATTCACGCTCATCGGCGCGACCACGCGCGCGGGCCTGCTCACCCCGCCGTTGCGCGCGCGTTTCGGCGACACGTGCCGCATGGAGTTCTACTCGCCCGAGGAACTCGAGACCATCGTCATGCGTTCGGCGCGGATCTTCAATGTCCCGGTCGAGCCGGATGGCGCGCTCGAAATCGCGTCGCGGTCCCGCGGCACGGCCCGCGTCGCCAACCGTTTGTTCCGGCGCGTGCGCGACTACGCGCAAGTCAAGGGCGACGGCACGATCACGCGCGCCATGGCCCGCGCCGCGCTCGACCTCTTGCGCGTCGACGAACTGGGCCTGGACGATATGGACAAGTTGATCGTCCGAACCGTTATCGAGAAGTTCGCGGGCG
The DNA here is from genome assembly GCA_964402555.1 of uncultured Nitrospiraceae bacterium. Taxonomy (GTDB): domain Bacteria; phylum Hydrogenedentota; class Hydrogenedentia; order Hydrogenedentales; family SLHB01; genus CAYOCT01. The sequence continues at coordinate 52,637 of CAYOCT010000027.1, forward strand.
GTCCGGTGGGACTCTCGTCGCTTGCCGTGGCCGTGGGCGAGGAACGCCAAACGCTGGAGGAAGTCCACGAACCGTTTCTCATCCAGATCGGTTTCCTCAAACGAACGCAGCAGGGCCGCGTGGCCACGCCGCTGGCTTACAAACACTTCGGATTCCCACTCCCTGACAAAGGCCAGACGTCGTTCCTCTAGGCCACAAGGCGCCCCCAATGACCGATTATGTCCACGGCTATAGCGAAAGAGAAGCGGTTCGACTTTCAGACCAAGCCAATACGTTGGCGGACCTCCTCCATCACGACACGCACTTCCCGCCCGGCTGCGCGGTACTCGAAGCCGGTTGCGGCGTGGGCTGCCAGACGGTCCACTTGGCGCAACGCAGTCCGGGAGCGCGGATTACCTCCGTCGATATCTCTCCCGAATCGCTCGGCCAAGCCGAGGCCAAAGTCCGCGAGGCGGGTTTCGGAAACGTGGCCTTCGAGACGCAGGACATCCATGCCTTGAGCTACGCCGACGGCACGTTCGATCATGGGTTCGTCTGTTTCGTGCTCGAACATTTGCCCGATCCCCTCCGTGCCCTCACGGAACTCAAGCGCGTTCTCAAACCGGGAGGCGATATCACCGTCATCGAGGGCGACCACGGCTCCTTCTACAGCTACCCCGAGTCGGTTGAATCACGGCGCGTCGTCCAATGTCTCGTCGACATTCAGGTAGAGGCCGGTGGAGACTCGTTAATTGGCAGGCGCTTGTTTCCCCTCTTGAGCCAGGCCGGACTCCGCGACGTTCGCGTGTCGCCCCGAATGGTCTACGTCGATTCCAGCCGTCCGGAATGGGTCGAGGGTTTCTCCAAGAACACCTTCACCGCTATGGTCGAAGGCGTCCAAGAGCAGGCGCTAAGTAAAGGCATGGTCACGCGGGAAGTATGGAACAAGGGCATCGCCGATCTCTACCGGGCTACGGAGTCTGACGGCGTGTTTTGTTACACCTTCTTCAAAGCGACCGGACGGAAGTAAACACCACAGAAATCCGTACTCATGTATCCCCAGTTTCGTGAAGAGCCGTGCTCTACGAGGCAGCGCTCGTGCTCGTGCTCGTGCTCGTGCTCGTGCTCGTGCTCGTGATCGTAATCGTAATCGTAATCGACCGAAGGTCGAAGGGCTGTAGCTTTAACAGAACAGCTGTTTTCCCGTGGCCTATAACCGCTGCCTACCCTCGGCCACGAGCAACTCGATTACGAGCACGATTACGAGTCGTCATGAAGCGTGGCTTCACTCGGGAGGATGTAAATGCAGCGCGTCGTGTGTGACTCCGATGCATGGAGGAACGCTGGACCTCCTGTCATTCTGAGCAACGCGAAGAATCTCCTGGCAGGTGAGGCTTTTATCGTGGGCGAGATTCTTCGCGTTGCTCAGAATGACAGGAGGTCGGGTTTCTATTTTCGAGGCAGCACGAGCACGAGCAAGAAAAGACGGAGCCACATAGAAACTGGGGATAACTGAGAGAACCGTATGCGTCACCCAACCCGAAATAGAAGCCAAAGAACCTTGAAATCTCATCATGTCGTGTTGAGATTTCAAGGTCCTTCCCGCATCAAGGCGTGGGTACAGGCTCCTCCTGGCGCGGCCGGGGAAGCCGCGGCGGACGCGGAGGCGCATCCTGGTTGCGTGGTTCGGCAAGCGGACCCCGGCGATGGCTGCGTTCGCGGGCCTGCTGCACAAGTTTGCGCATATCGCCCTCGAACTCGTTCACGAACACGTACAATTTGGCGCGCTGCGTGGCGGTAAGCCCCTCGCTCGCCTTCTCGTACGCCATCTTGCGGAACTCGGCCATCTTGACGTCTTGGTCCATCAAATCGTTGAGCTTGGCCGTGATCAGTTCATCGGATTCCCCGGACTTCACGCTCGCCTTCAACGCTTTGAGACGATCCTGGCGGTCCTTACGCAAGGCGTTGACTTGCTCGCGGTAGCTCGAGAACCGGCGCAGCATCAGTACGGTTTGTTCGTCGTTAAGCCCCAGTTCCTTCGCGAGCCGCGCCGCGAGTATTACCTCGACCATTTCGCGCGCATCGTGGTCAGGCCCCGTGCGCGGCGCTTGGACGGCCGCAGCGGGTGCTTGCGCGGACTCTTCCTGCGCGTAGGCCGAAGCGCACCCAACCATCAGGCATCCCGCCACTAAGGCCAGCCATGAAGCCATTCTCATGACACTGCGTCCTCCATGCCGTACTGTTGAATCAGTTCCTTGAACGTCTGTGTCTCTTCCGGATTCAGCGAATCGATAAGCGTATCCAGATCCTCGTCTTCGCCCCAGGCGGACGCAAACGAGTCGAACCATTCGTGATCGGAAAGTGCCGCCAGCAAGTCCTCGGTGGAAACGGATTCGTCTTCGTCCTGCCCGGCAATTCCCAAGTCTTCCATCGCGGCAGCCCCGTCAAGCCGCGCGAGAGTCTCGTCGCTATCCGCGCGCACGGGAGCCTGGGCAGTCCGCGGCGCGGCCGCCGGCTTCGCCGTGTTCAGAAACGCCACCGCGCCGACAACAACCGCCAAACACGCCATCGCGGCGAGAGGCAAACCGTATCGCGCCCACCACGGCCTTGACTCGGCGCGCTGTTCCGATACACGCGCCACGATCCGGGTAGCAAACTCGGGCCGCACCTCAGGAACGGGCAGCGCCCGGATTCCCTCTGAAAGCCGTTGCAATGACGCATAGTGCGCGCTGCATTCGGCGCACGCCGCGAGATGTTCCGCAACGGCCTCGGGATGCCGCGCCTCGCCATCGAGATATCCGGAGAGTTCGTCGATTACGTGGCTGCATTTCATAGCTCATCTCCGCTCAACCGCATCACCTGCACGCGCAACGCTTCGCGCGCACGGGCGAGCCGGCTTTTCACGGTGCCTTTCCGGCACCGAATCGCCTTGGCAATACCGTCGTAATCCATACCCGTCACCTCGCGGAGCAGCAGGATCTCCCGATGCTCCTCGGACAGCAGTTCCATGCCGCGTTCGATCAGCGCTTCCAACTCGTGCAACCTTGCCTCGCGGTCGGGACGCGCCGCCGCACCCGCGTCATGGTCGAACGCGTCCAGGGGTTCGGCCTGGCCTCGGCCCCGGCGTTTGGCGTCACGCACCATGTTCAACGCGAGATTGCGTGCGATCCCGAACAGCAGCGTCGAGAACTTCGCCTGCGGTTCCAACCGATGCAAGTGGCGATAGACACGCACAAAACTTTCCTGCGCGACTTCCTCGGCATCCTGCGCCGACCCGACCATCCGGTAGCAGAACTGCATGACGGGCGTTTGGTAACGCCGGACAAGCACCGCAAACGCGTTCATATCGCCGGCCCGCGACCGCGCCACGAGTTCCCAATCCGAAACGTCGTTCATGCGCTGATCAACCTTGGCGTCATAGTGTTAAACACCGGGAAAACGGGTGAGTTCCCTTCTGCGGTAAGCTGCGAAGGACAGCGCGGCCGCGCCCAGAAGCGCCACGCTCGAAAAGCCTGACACGAACACGCCGGCGTAGGCAAGCGCCGGTGTGTAGGCAAAGCGCACCTTGTGCGTTCCCGCCGGCACAGCAATGGCCTTGAAGGCGTCGTCCGCCCGCAGAATCTGCACTTCGTTACCATCGACCCACGCGCGCCACCCCGGATAGAAGGAATCGACGAAAACAAGGAATCGGGGATCCGGCAGGCCATCGACAGTCAGGTCGACAGAGTTTGCCCGGCGCCGGTCGATCGTTATCAATCCATCTTCGTCGGATAAGTCCTTGATCGCGTACACATGCTCGATACTGAGCCCCAGGCGGGCCTGCTGAGGCCATTTCAGCGTGATATGCGAGGTCTCCAAGTCGGGCAGTGGGATTTCGACATGCCGCTCGACATGCGCTCCCGCTTCGGCTCGAGTCTGCTTCAGTTTGTGCTCGACTCCATCCTTGTCCGTACAATAGGCCGTGAAATCGAACGGCTTCGCGGCTGTGTAGCTTATGCACAGGGCACTATGCCCGCGTTCCTGTTGATACGGAGGCAACTCCCATAACATTTCGTCCTTACCAAACTTGCGCGCCCTGCGCTGAAACTCGGTCCGCGTGCCCAGGTCGACCCGCTGAAAGCTCGGGGACACGGAACTTCGGTTGATCTTGTCGCGCGGCATTTCCGGAATGGAGAGTTCTGTCCCGGCAGGACATTCGGGCAGGAAGACCGTGGTGCAGGCCGGAAACAGATCCTCCTTGCCGGGCAGTGGCCCGGACACCCACTTTCGCGCGAGCCAAAACGTCCGCTTGGCAAACAAGTTGGCCCGCTGTTCTAGTCTGAATGCTTCGTCAACTCCGACCCCCAGTTGGTAGCTTCTTTCGAGCGATGGCGCGCACAACGTCTGGCGCGTTTGGCCCACGTACAGTGGCCCGTAACCATACACCGCCATATCCAGATTCCATTGATGCCAGTTGGCCCAACTGGCCGCTGTGCGCCAGTTGCTCTGCGAGAGATCGGAAGCCTCAGTCAGCCGGTCAGTCGGCTTTGTATGCAATGTTCTTCCCATGTACTGAGGGACGAACGAGTGCGACCATGCCAGCACTTCGGCGATGATCAGGAGGCCGAGTGTCGCGGGTCCGAGGCGCGGCAAGCGTATCCACGCGAGGCAGACCGCCGCAACCAGCAGCGTTAACGGCACTCGCCAAACCCAGACACCGGGACTGTATAGCGGCTTGTCCAGTACCCAATGACCAAAGTGATGAAGCAGAAACAGGCCGGCGGCCAGTAGCAGGACGGTTCTCGCCATAGCACCGAGTCGCGATGCCGCCGCGTTCCCAGCCGCATCCACACCTATCGCGGCCACCACGGCCAGACCGAAGCTGGAAAACACTCCCGCGCGCCACGGCGACACCGTGATGTTCAGGAAATCGATCGAATGGAGCAGCGATCCGACTGGAAACGGGGGCCCCAAGGTGCAATCCGTAAGAATAGCGTATAACCCCGCGAAAAGCGCCGCATCGCGCCTGTTGCGAGGACATGCTAGCGCGGCAAGTAGGGCCAGCAAGGAACCGATGCCCGCCGCCCGGCACCCTTGTGGCAGCCACGTGTTCCCTGGAAACGCAACGAGGCACTTCAGCAGATGGCCCCATTCCTTGCTCTGAGGAAAGGCATACATGGACAGACCGGCCGACGCAATGCGCGCGCTGTGCCGTGCGTATTGCTCCGCCGGCAGCAATAGAAAGGCGGCAACCAGCGCCCCACTAAAGGCTATCACCCCGAGGAAGAACGTGCGCCCCACCAGGACTCTGGCTACTTGGCGGGGAATCTCAGACAAGCCCCACCAAGGCAAATGCAAGAAACCGTCCAGGTAGGCGAACACGGCGAGCGTGAGTCCCATGTACATGGTGAGCTGCGGAAATCCCCCGAGCGTGCTGACGCCAAAGCACAGGGAAGCCAGCGCGGTGAACCCTATCCAAGCCGATAGGCATCGGGCGCGGAAGGCCCTGCGTGCCAAGCAGACCACCCACGGAAGCCAGGAGGTCACCAAAGCGAACACGTAGAACTCCATCGTGTAAATGAGACTGAATGGTCCCAGCATGAAGATGAAGCCGCCGGCCAGACTCCCCCAGAAGCCAGCGCCGCACTGTCGAGCCAAGACGTACACGCCCATGCCGCTCAAGAGTACATGAAGCAGGAGCAGTATCTGCATCCCGACCGCGGTGGCATACGGGTTGAACGCGGGAGTCAGCAGGCTGCGGACAAGATGAGGCGGATAGCAGGCGTTCGCTTGCGGGTCCGCGGAAAACGGCTGTCCGCAGAGCGTGAGCGGGTTCCAGAAAGGAAACTCGCCGTGTTTCAAACAAGCGTCGAGATAGTAGGCATTGGGGCCAAAGAAATAGCGGTCGTCATGGAGTCCGAAATTCCGTGGCCATGGCGGCGGTTCGAGGTAGTACCAGTACGCGAAGAGACACCCCGCGGTCAACGCGATGGCCGCCCAGGCGTGGGTACTCGTCAACGCGCGCCGGCAAGGCTGAACGATCGCTGCTCGTAACGACAAACCCCGCTTCATCTTTGATCCAACTTCTGTCTGCGTACCGCCAACGCGTAACGCCAGACAACAGGATTCCGGTCACCCCGAGACAATTCGGAATCCGGCCATATCATCCCCCGCGCTTGACACGCGGGCCGTCGGGCGTGTCTTCGATGACCCATCCTTGCTCGTCCAACTGCTTTCGGATGGCATCGGCCCGGGCGAAATCTTTGGCGCGGCGGGCTTGCTGCCGCTCCTGGACAAGGTCGAGCACCTCCTGCGGCGTGCCTTCTTCTTTCGGCGCGCCGAACAGGCCCGTCACGGCGTCCATCCGATCGAGCAGGGCCTCGGCACACCGGGCGCCGTCCGCGCCCAGTTCGCCGCGGTCGATCAGCTTATTCGTGTCGCGGATGAAATCAAACACCGCCGCCAGCGCCGCCGAGATGTTCAGGTCATCGTCTAGCGCTTCGGCAAAGGCACCTTCGGCTTCGGCGGCTTCCTTCTCGAGGTCCGATCCCTGCCCTGCAACGCCGGCAAGCCGGAGGCGAAAATCGCGAACGCGGTTCAGCGACTGTTTCGCGGCCTCAACGGCCTCGAACGAGAAGTTGTTTGGCTGGCGATAATGCGTGGCGAGAAGCACCCAGCGGATCGCCACCGGGTTGTGGCCGGTTTCGGTGAGGTCGCGCAATGTGAAGAAGTTGCCGAGCGACTTCGACATCTTGCGGCCTTCGACGATGAGATACGCGTTGTGCAGCCAGAACCGCACGAACGGCTTGCCCGTCGCGCACGAGGACTGCGCGATCTCGTTTTCGTGATGCGGGAAGATGAGGTCCTCGCCGCCGCAATGGATATCGAAGGTCTCGCCGAGGTACTTCATGCTCATCGCGGAGCATTCGATATGCCACCCCGGCCGGCCCTTGCCCAGTTCGGTCTCCCAGTAGATATCGCCATCGTCGGGTTCGTAAGCCTTCCACAACGCGAAATCGCGCACGTCTTCAAGGTTGTATTCGTCGCTATCGACGCGGCCGCTCCCGCCGGCCTGGAGTTGATCCATGTCGAAATGGCTCAGTCCGCCGTAACCGGGAAACGACGCGAGTTTGAAGTACACGCTCCCCTTGCTCTCGTAGGTATGGCCCTTGTCGCGGAGCGCTTTAATCATCGCGACCATTTCCGGAATGTGGTCTGTCGCGGCAGGACTGTGGTCCGGGCGTTCGATGCCGAGCGTATCGAGGTCCTGCAAGAACGCCTCGATGTACCGTCCCGTCAACGCCTCGCGCGACTCGCCCGTTTCGCGGCACGTCCGGATAATCTTGTCCTCGACGTCGGTCAGATTCATGACATGGACGACGCTGAATCCCCGATATTTGAGATACCGTTTCAGGAGGTCCTGCGCCACGTAGGCGCGGAAGTTGCCGATGTGGGCATAGTTGTAGACCGTCGGCCCGCACGTGTACATCTTGACGACGCCGGGCTCGAGCGGCTGGAATTCCTCAGTCTTCCGCGACAGCGTGTTGAAAAAACGAAGCGCCACGTGTGTTCTCCTCCTTTACCGCCAAGTGCCGTTGCCTGCAACTCCCGCAGTACGCCGCAGCTCCTCGCCGGAACCCCCGCCGCCGTGGGATTATGTGGGGAGCGGAGAAAAGCATTAACAAAAAACCCCCCACAGTGAAGAAATTATTAGCGTGGGGGAAAAATACAAAGCGCGGGAGGGA
>CAYOCT010000027.1:60349-83273 GCA_964402555.1 uncultured Nitrospiraceae bacterium
CCGCCCGCTGACCGCCCCAGCCCCCCGCCGCACCCCCCCCCGCGGTTTAATTCGGCGCTAAGCTAAGAATCTCATTCCCAATACGCGCCAGACTGTCATGAGATTCTTCGCTTCGCTCAGAATGACACGGAGCGGAAGGCATCTTGTATTGCCTGAGTGTTATCTACGTAAACAAGGCCTCGACGAATTCGCGGGCCTGGAACGGTTGAAGGTCTTCTACCGATTCGCCGACGCCGATCAACTTGATCGGGATGCCCAACTGGCGCTGGATCGCGACCGCGATCCCGCCTTTCGCGGTCCCGTCGAGCTTGGTCAGGGCGATACCCGTCACGTTCAGGGCGCCGGTGAAAAGCGTCGCCTGCTGCAACCCGTTCTGGCCGGTGGTCGAATCAAGGACGAGCAAGACCTCGTGCGGCGCGCCCGGCAAACGTTTGCCGATCACCCGCTGGATCTTCTTCAGCTCCTCCATCAGATTCACCTTGGTGTGCAGACGGCCCGCCGTATCGATGATCACGCAGTCCACGCCGCGCGACACCCCGGCGTCGGTAGCGTCGTAGGCTACGGCGGCCGGATCGGCCCCGTCGCGATGTTTGATAATCGGCGTGTTCGTGCGTTCGCTCCAGATGGTCAGTTGTTCGACCGCCGCCGCGCGGAAGGTGTCCGCCGCGCCGAGCAGCACGGACTTGCCGTCTTTGGTGAGTTGCGACGCCAGCTTGCCGATCGTCGTCGTCTTGCCCGAACCGTTGACGCCCACAACCAACGTCACGTGAGGCCCGTCGTCGGGCTTGACCCAGTTCAACGCGTGATCGCCCGGTTCGAGTGTCTGTACGAGTTCGTCTTTCAGCACGCCGTACAGGTCCTCAGAGGTCTTGAGACCCTTTTCCTTCGCGACACGGCGCATGTCCTCGACCACCGCCATGGTCGTTTCGACGCCCATGTCGGCCTCGATGAGGATCTGTTCGAGTTCCTCGAAGACCTCGTCGTCGATATACGGGCGCGCCAGCAAGACACGCTTGACGTTGCCCACAAAACTCGTGCGCGTCTTGGTAAGCCGTTCGCGCAAACGTCCAAAAAGACCCATTGCTGTCTCCGAAAGTGTTTCTGAATCAGACCGGTTGAGATCCACGATGCTATCATGGACAGCGCCGTTCGGACAAACCGGGCCTCGCCGCGTTACGACGCGCCCAGATCTCGTGAAGTAATTGTGAAACGCGGGTGCTTCGCCTCTTGACTACGTATCGCCTGTCATCCTGAGCGCAGCGAAGGATCTCATAAGCATAATGGACCTACGTACATAGCGAGATCCTTCGCTGCGCTCAGGATGACAGAAAGGACGGAGCCGTTCGGACAAACCGGGCCTCGCCGCGTTACGGCGCGCCCAGTTCGTAACAGACGGCCTCTTCGGAGTTGCGCACGAACAGGCGGCCGTGCGCGATCACGGGATGGTTCCACGTCTTGCCAGTGAGGGCCTTGAAGGAGACACGCTCGTTGAAGCGATCCGGGACGGCGTCGACAAGGGCTACGTCGCCTTTTTCGCTCACGACGAGGATCAGGTCCATATCTTCGATAAGCAGCATCTGGCCGTCGTAGCGCTTGCCTTCCCACTTGCGCTGCCCATTCGTGAGGTCGATGCAGTCGAGGCGGTCCCCATCGAAACCGTAAAGGAATCCTTTGTGCAGGGAGCCGTCATTAAAATACGGCCTGTACTTGTTGGATTCCCACAATTGCTCGACGGTCCACGCCGCGTCCTGCTTCTTGACGCGCAGGAGTCGCGATCCCATCGTGCCCGTCGTGCCATAAAGCACCAAGCCGTCGCCAATCAACAACGGCTGGCAGCACCGCGGATTCGTCTTGACCCGCCACGCCTGGTCCCACAGGAACGCGCCGGTGTCCAGGGCGAGCGACTGCATGCCCCAGTCGCCGACCATGAGGATCTGCGGGACGCCCTCGAGGTCCGCGAAATGCGGTGAACTATAGCCTCCCCCGCTATGGCCGGAACGCCAGACGATATCGCCGGTCGCCCGCTTATACGCGATGACGCTCTTGCCTTCGCCGCCCGCGGTGTACTCGACAACGAGGTCGCCGACGACCAAGGGCGAACTCACAAACCCCCAACCCGGCACGCCGGTCTCGCCGTCTTTGGTTAGGTCGCGCGACCACACCGTTGCGCCGGTCGAGGCATCGAGGCACTGCAGGGCCCCCTTCCCCCCTTGCGTGTAGAGCTTGCCATCGGCGAAGGAAGGGGTTGCGCGCGGCCCGAGTCCCATCGCGTCCTCGAAGCGCGCCGGGATGCGGTTGACCCATACCTCCTCGCCGGTCGCGGCCTTGTAGCAGACGACGGCCTCGTCGGCGCCGCGTTGCTCTTGGGTGAACACGTAATCGCCCACCGCGGCGAACGAAGACCACCCCGGCCCCACCTTCTTACGCCACACTTCGCGCGGCGCTGTGGTCCATGCAGCGAACTTCGTACCCCTCAGAACCCCGTCGCGCAACGCGCCGCGAAACGCGGGCCAATCTCCAGGCCCTGCCTCCGCGGCCAGCGTGGCTGTGCCATGCGCGTCCGAATGCGCTAGCGCATCCGCGAGATCCTGTGCGGTCGGCGTCCAACGCCACGAAAGCACGGGCACGAGATTCCCGGCAAGACTGTCGAGGCGCACCGATCCGAAGAGGCCCACACAGGCCGCAACATACACGGTCAGTGCCGCCGAACGCGTCCGCCAAGAGGCTTTGAACATCAGGACCATGAGCGCCACCAAGCCTGTAAACAGGACGGGCACCGCATAGGACAGCAAGAGAAGGCCCCGGAGCGTGTTGGCCTGCGTGAACACGACCACGCCCAGCGCCGAAAGGACCAGCAACGCGCCTACGATCCTGTGCGCCCACGGCGCGCGGCTCGCGGCCAGCCACCAGATCAGCAAGAGAATGCCGCCTATCGCGGGGAGGCCGAGCGCGATGGCGTTGTGGATGTTGGTCGATCCCAACAGCCAGAAAGCGGCGACGACGACCCATTGAAGCCCAAGGATCGCCAGCGCCGGCCACAACCGCAGACGACGTTCAACAGGAGGGGACTGCGGGGTGGTCTCGGACATGTGCGCTCCTCTTTTGGTGTTCAGTGGACCGGGTCTGAGTAGACATCATGCTGTCCACTCCGTCCATCAAGTCCACTTCGTCCACAACCAGCAGTGTTGAACTCTACTTCGCCGCGATATCGTAAGCGATCAGCGCATCGCCGTGCCGGATATAAAGACGTCCGTTCGCGATAGTCGGATGCGCCCAGTGCTTGTCGACGCCCTCGGTCACGGTGAACTTGCTCACCCGATCGAGGCCTGTCGGCGAGGGCTTGATCAAACTGACAATGCCCGTCTTCGGGCCCTCATAGGTGTACAGCATGCCGTCGGCATACTCCGTCACGGCTTCTCCGATGTCCGTGCTGCTCCACATCAGCTTGCCCGTGGCCATTTCGAGGCACATCATGTAATCGTGCTTCTCGCCGGTTCCGTACAGGTATCCGTCAACGAGGACCACGCCGTAGTGAAGACAATCCAGGTTAGTGTCGGTCCACTTCGAGGTACAGACCGCGCCGTCCTTCGACAGTTCCAGCGCCCCGCCGCCCTTGCCGCTTCCAGCGACGTAATACAGGAGTCCGTCGCTGTACACCGGCGTCACGCCGTGGATGTTCCACGGCACCTTCTGCTCGAAAGACCACAGCAGCCGGCCGGTCTCGGCGTCGGCCCCGATAATGTACTTCTCGGTGGCGTTCAGCAGGATGCGGCGCCCGTTATGCGAGGCGATCGTCGGCGAACAATACGCGGCCTTATCGCCCAGCGACCGCGTCGTCCAGATCGTCGCCCCGTCGGTCCTATTGAGCGCGGCGAGCGACGCGTCCTTGCCTCCGGGCGTGCAGATGACCCGGTTGCCGTCGACCAGCACCGACTCCGCAAGGTTCCAGGTCGAATTGTCCGCGTTGAACCGTTCGAGGATATTGACTTCCCACAGCTTCGCGCCCTTCTTGAGGTCGAAGCAATACAACACGCCAAGTCCCGACAGGAAATAGGCGCGGTCTTCATTGATGGTCGGCGTCGAACGTGGCCCTGGCGCTTCTTTGTTCACCGTTTCCTTGCCATAGGGCATCGTTCGTTCGATGGCGCCGGTCGCGGCATTAATCTCGAACAGCGTCCCCGCGTCTTCCTCGAGCGCGCCCGTGACGTACACCTTGCCGTTGACCACCGAGGCCGACGAATAGCCTTTGCCGATCCCTTTCGCCACCCACGCGACCGGAGGCCCATTCTCGGGCCACGACTTCAACAGCCCCGTTTCATCGAACTTTCCGTCGCGGTTCGGACCGCGAAACTGAGGCGAATCGCCGGCATACGCCGCGCACGCGGCCGCCAGCGCAACCACTGCGATCAAGCATCGAATCTTCATGTACTGCCCTTTCCTGTTCGCACGACCTAGCGCTTAGACTCCGTGTATCGGAACCCAAGTTTCGGAGGATTATCCAGGAATCCCAGGGGAGATACAAGGAAAGGAACAAGCCACCTCCAAAGTCGTGATCGTGATCGTAATCGTAATCGTGGCCGAAATCGCGACTCGCCCTACCCATCGGCACTACTATCAGTTGTTTTCCATCCGTCTTACGAGGAGATGGCGTGCAAGCTCACTGGCCACATCAATGTTGGGCCGCGGAAAGCTCCATCCTTCAGCCCTCATCCTTCATCCCTTTGCGGTCTATCACTTGTCGTTTAGACTTAAGACTTCTGTCTCTCTCCAACTCTTGCGTTGCGGCTTTGCCGCGCTGTGGCGCCCCATTGCCAAAATGGACGTTTCGTCGTATACTCTTCCCAAGGTTCCTACCGGTTTGGTGGCATTTGTAGTAACGTTAAGAACAAGGTCTCTTGGGAGCAACTGGGTTTACAGCAAAGGAGGATGTACTCATGAAACGAACGTCCAAAGGCTTTACCCTAATCGAGTTGTTGGTAGTCATCGCCATTATCGGCATTCTGGCGGCCATACTGCTTCCCGCGCTATCGCGTGCTCGCGAGGCGGCCCGCAGGGCCAGTTGCGCGAACAACCTCAAGCAGCTAGGCCTGGTTTTCAAGATGTACTCAAACGAGAGCAAAGGGCAGAGCTTCCCAACCATGCTGAAGACGAAACCCAACGATGGCATCAACGTTGGCGGCGTGATCGAGTATTGCAGTATACCGAACGTTATCAACCAGTTCTTCGATGGCAAGGAGGTCTACCCCGAATACATGACGGATTACAACATCATCCTTTGTCCGTCAGATGCCGACGCACAGGAAAAAGCCCTGGAGTTTACCAAGAGCGGCGTGGTCGACCCATGCCGGTTCTGGGAAGTCTCGTACACGTATTACGGTTGGGCGCTGATGGTCAGAGACGTTCTGCGGGCAGGCGTCGACCAGAACACAATGGCTACCTCTGCGTACGAGATCTTCGATGCACAGTTTATGCTTGCCTTAGGTAGTGTTATCTTAGGCAACAGTGATATTTCGGGCACCAACTTTGATAGAGATGTGCCCTTCACGAACGAGCAAGGGGTTGGCAAGACGGTGTACAGGCTGCGCGAAGGCATCGAACGGTTCTTTATCACCGATATTAACAATCCGGCGGCGACGGCTCTGGCCCAAAGTTCGGTCCCGGTCCTATGGGACACAATATGGACCGCCGCTAAAGACGATGCCAGCTACTTCAGCCACATCCCTGGAGGAGGAAACGTCCTGTACATGGACGGCCACGTTCAGTTCCTTCGCTACCCGAGCGAATGGCCCGTCAGCCGTGCCATGCCCATATTGATGGATACGTTAGGCAAGTAATCCGGCGCCTTGTTCCTGCCCTGCGGCTCGCTTGAGGTGGGCCGCAGGGCAGCGCATCTATTAACAAGTTCGCATTCGCCATCTCAAAAGGCCGTTCACTCGACTGCGTCGAACATGGCGATGACGTTCTCGGGCGGGACGCCCGCGAGGATGTTGTGGACCTGCTGAAACACGAATCCTCCGCCGGGACTTAGGATCTCGACTTGGCGGCGGACGTGGTCGCGGACTTCGTCCGGCGTGCCCGTGAGCAGAATGCGTTGCGTGTCGCAACCGCCGCCCCAGAACGTGATGCGTTCGCCGAAATCGGCCTTGAGTCCGGCTGGTCCCATTCCGGCGCACGAGATCTGCACCGGGTTGGTCGCGTCGAGTCCCGCGTCGATCAGGTCGGGCAGCAACTCGCGAATCCCGCCGCAACTGTGCAGCATGACCTTGACGGGCGCGAGTTCTTTCGCGCGCATCCACATGCGGCGATGGCGGGGTTGGAAGTACTCGCGATACATCGCGGGCGAGATCTGCGGCCCGGACTGCATGCCGAGGTCGTCGCCGAATAGAATGACGTCGATGTAGGGGCCAACGGCCCCGAGGAACCGTTCGAGATTGGCCAGATGAAGTTCGACGAGGCGGTCGAGGAAGGCGTGCGTCTTCTCGTAGTCCTCGGCCAGCAGCATCAGGAACCGGTCGTTGCGCCAAAAGAACTGGCCCATTTCGAGCAGGTTCCCGCCGAAGAGGCCGATGATGGCTCTGTCGGTCCGCGCGCGTAGTCGGCGCGCGCCGTCTTCAAGGACCTTCAGGCCGTCAGGCCCGGCAACGAGCGGTCCCGGCGGAGAAGCCACGGCACACCACATGCACTCGTCCATCGCCGCAGGAATGGCGTCGATATCGTCCGTGTCGAGATACGGCCAATGCGTCTGCTCGAAGTAGAGCGCGCCATCGGGCATGGCGGCGATGACGCGGCCGGACTTCGAGCGGATCACCCAGCGCGCGCCGTCGCGTTGCGGAGCGGCCCACACGGGCATCTGGCACGGCGTGCCGTCCGGCAATACCCAGTCGCTCCACGCAGCGTCGTCCTCCGCAAAGGCCCGCCCGAGTTCGATCGTGTCGACACGAAACCTATCAAGGACATCGTCGTCGACAATGGCAAGCTGCTGGACCGGATCATAGACGCGGATCGGCTTGCGCGGCAAGCCGAGAAGATCCCGCAGACGGGCATAGGTCATCGCGGCAATGCCGGAAGAGCGGTGCCCCGAAAGGTCGACTGGCGTCCGGTCGGGCTGTCGATGGTCTAGCGCTGCGAGCACGCGTTCACGTGATGTCATGGGTCATCCTCCTTGCGTCATTATATGCCACGCGCGCGCGGAATCCCCAGCGAATCGACACGTATCTTGCTCCTTGCGCGCGCTTTCGATTCTGGAGTATGCTCGCCGCATTGGGTGAGGAAACGGGTCGCGCCGGGCGCGCGCATGCCGCGTGGCGTTGGACCGCGAGGGGAAATCGCATGAGCCGCGAGGGCAACAACCTACACTGCGGGGACTCCCGCGAAAAGGGCATCGCTCTTCCCGAATACAGGTCTCGCCGTGCCGCCGCATTCGTAGGCATTTCGCTCGCGATAGTGCTTCTCACGCACCTCGCAGGCAGGTATGGGTATTACAAAGGACTCTATAGTTTCGTCGTCGCAGACACCTTTAGCCTGGGGGCGCTCATCTTTCTGGGCATCGTAACGACGGTCCTGCTGACACGCGTGTACGAGGAGAGGTGGATTTCGCTTCTGTCCGCCGTGGGTATTGCCTTGATCGTGGCTGGCCAGGCCGTCAATGTCATCGATGGCATTCCGAGTTTTGGCGGAGCGGCTCTTCCTTTGGTGCGTTCGTTCCTCGCTGTCAAAGAGCCCCTGAGCGCCGTGGGCATCGTGCTTTTCATCGGCGCTTTGTTCTGGGGGACTTACGAGGCCAGCCGCGTAAAGCTACGGCTTCAGATTGAACGCGGCCTTCTCGAGCACCGCGTTGCCCAGCGCACGGAAGAACTCTCCCGGACGAATCGACGCCTTCAGTCCGAGATCGCCGAACGCCAGCAGAGCGAAGACACGCTACGCTTCATGATCGCGACGGTCGAAGACGTCTTCTGGCAGATGACGCCCGATTTCCGCTTCACC
Source organism: uncultured Nitrospiraceae bacterium (assembly GCA_964402555.1). Classification (GTDB taxonomy): domain Bacteria; phylum Hydrogenedentota; class Hydrogenedentia; order Hydrogenedentales; family SLHB01; genus CAYOCT01. The sequence continues at coordinate 68,333 of CAYOCT010000027.1, forward strand.
TTCATCAGCCCGGCCCTGCTGCCGCAGTCCGGTTTCACTCCCGAAGAAGCCACGGGACGGAGCATACTCGACTTTCTGACGCCGCGGTCCGCCGCGGCCCTGCGGAGCCAACTCCGAACGCGCCAGAATATTCAGCCCGACCGCGAACGCTCCGCAAGCGCGACCTACGAATTCGAATTCGTCCGTAAAGACGGTTCGGTGATCTGGTGCGAAGCGGTCTCTACGCCTACGTTCGACGCTCAGGGGAGACTCTACGGATTCCAAGGCGTGACACGCGACATCACGGACCGCGTCAAGGCCCAGCGCCTCATTGCCGAACAGCAAATGACCCTGCTCAACGCGGCGCGCTTGTCGGCGCTCGGCACCATGGCCAGCGGTATCGCGCACGAAATCAACAACCCGATGGCCATCATCTCGGCCGGCGCCGAACATCTCGAACGGTGCCTGAACGATCCGAAGATCTCGGCCGAGTACAAGGCAACCGTGACCGACAAGATCGTCCGCAACGTGAAACGCGTCCACCACATCGTCAAAGGACTGCGCAACCTCTCGCGCGACGGCTCTACCGATCCCTTCGTCGAGGAACCGGTCCAGGCCATCGTCGCCGAAGTGCTCGAACTCTGCCAGGCGCGATGTACCAACGCAGGCATCGCGCTCACTGTTTCCCTCATCCATGAAAGCCTTCATGTCGAATGCCGGGCGGCGCAGCTTGCGCAGGTCCTGCTCAACCTCATCAACAATGCCTACGATGCCGTGAAAGACCTGCCCGAGAAATGGATACGTCTCGACGTTCGCGATGACGGCGAGGCCATAGTCTTCGCTGTTACGGATGCGGGCCGCGGGATGCCCTCTGAGATCCATGACCAGATCTTCCTGCCGTTCTTCACGACGAAGCCTACAGGAAGCGGCATCGGCCTCGGCCTGAGTATCTCGCGTCGTATGGTCGAGGATCATCAAGGCAATCTCCGCGTCGATCCCGATTCTCCCAACACGCGGTTCGAAGTGCGGTTGCCCAAGGCGCACAGGGGCTAGGGGCTAGGGGTTAGGGGTTAGGGGTTAGGGGTTAGGGGTTAGGGGTTAGGGGTTAGGGGCTAGAACTTACTCTTGATACATCTCACGCATAGTTCTAGGACTGATCGAAAAACAGGGACTGACTCGCTTTTCGGCAGTTTGAAAAGCGTGTCTGTCCCTGCTTTTCGCGGAACGGAGCAGAGGCTGCGGTCAAGATGACAGCGGTTACAGCCACATCCGCCTCTAGAACTCATAAGGCAGTTCCAGCTAGTATGACAGCCTCGATGATGTCGGATTCGGGGCTGGAATCATGGACAGCCAGAAAACGAACGTCGCTTGGCGCGAGATCGCCCTGCACGCGGCGGTACTGACCGTCGCGCTGGCCTTTGTCTTTCCAGGCGTGTTCTTGCGGGGCGAGGTCATCGCGCCGGGTGATACCCTCTTCATTACGCCGCCGTGGAGCCACTACGCTCCGGAAGGCTATACCGGATTCAAGAACAAGACCCTCATTGACTACTTGACTGCGTTCTATCCGATTTACGCTGCCGCGAAGTCCGCCATCGAGCAAGGCGAATGGCCACTGTGGAATCCGAGGGAACTGGGCGGGATGCCGCTGTTGGCAAACTACCAGAGCGCCGTGCTGTATCCGCCGCACCTGCTGCACTTGTGGATGGATTTGCCGTGGGCGATCACGCTCCGCATCCTGTTGCGCCTGTGGCTCTGCGGCATGACGGCGTACCTTTGCGCGCGTACGATCCGGCTGTCGCCCGGAGTCTCGCGGTTTTTCTCGCTCGCGTGGATGCTGGGCAGCTATAACCTATTGTGGAGCTACTGGCCGTTGACGGACATCACGGCGTGGCTGCCCGTTATGTTCATGGCCATCGAGTTCGCGTTGGGAGGCGCATATCGCAAGGGGTTCTTCACCTGCGCCGGGGGCGGCGTCATGATGATGCTGGGCGGCCATCCCGAAACGGCCTTCACTGCGTCACTCGGCTTGGGTCTCTACTTTCTCGCGCGTCTCGTGTTGGACCGGCAGGACGGCCGCCCCTGCTGGAAACCGATCGGCTCGATGGCGCTTGCGTGGACGTTGATACTGCTGGTATGCGCGGCACAACTCCTCCCCTTCTTCGAGTACCTCGGCAACAGCTATACGCTCGGGTGGCACAACCAATACGGCGACGCGTTCTACTGGCCGTTCCGCGCGCTGCTGTCGTTTTGGGCGCCGCGCTATTTCCTCACGAGCGCTTCGAACCGCACGTGGGGTTTTCCTATCCCCTATTACGTCGCGATGATGTACATCGGGCTCGCGACCTGGCTTGGGATTAGCCTGCTTGCTACGAGACTCACGCAGCCCTTCGCCCATCGCCGGCGTGCCCTGGCGCTGATCGCCGCTATGATGCCGTGCCTGCTCATCCCCTTTCATCCCCCCAGCCTCGAATGGCTCCTGAACCTGCCCGTGTTTCGATGGACCTTCTCGGTCTACTTCGCCGTGTTCCCGCTGTTCGCGCTTACGTTGCTCGGCGCGCTGGGCATCGATCGCTGGTTTGCGCAACGTAGAAGACTCGCCGAGACGGCGTGGCTCCTCCTCGTTATCGTGCCCGTGGTGGCTCTGGCCGCGGCGTTCTATCGGTTCGACGCCCCACTCATGCACTCGCTCCGCATCGACGATCAGGTGCATCGCGCGCTTGGCATGGCGGCCATCTTGGCCGCGCTCGGAGTAGTGGTCTTCGCGGCGTCGTGCCGGTGGTGGCGTCCGCGAATCGCGGTCGCGGCGCTGAGCCTGATTCTATCCGTGGACTTGGTCATGGCGGTGCGCGGCTTGGAGGTCACCTCGCCGCGATCGTACCTATATCCACCCACGGCGCTGACGGATTACCTGCGCGCGTTGCCGCAACCCGCGCGCGTGACCAGCGACTTTGCGGGCATCCCCGCCGGCATTCTCTCGTGCTACGGTATCGAGGAACTCATGGGCTACGAAGGCATCTATCCCGCGCGCATGATGCGGCTTCAGCAGGCGCTCAAGGCCAGCGTGTGGCAGGCATTCGAACCGGTCTACGCAAGCGAGTACTACTTGAACGACGCCCGTTTCGAACCGATGTTCCCTGTGGACCGCCCGGGTTACTTCGAGAAGATAGCCACCTACGACGGCATTGGCGTTTACCGCAATCGCAAAGCGCTGCCACGCGCCTACCTGGCCGGATCGCTCGAAGTCCTTCCGTCGACCGACGCGTTGATCGAGCAGCTTGGCAAGCCCGGCTGGAATCCCGCCGGGCAAGTCTTCACGGACGTTCCGCCACCGAAGTCTTTCAAGAATGGAGTCCTGGCTTCGATGGGCACGGCGAAGGTTATCCGGCGCACGGCAACGCGGGTCTCGATCGAAGCCGAGGCCACCGGAGAGGCGGTGCTGGTGCTTTCGGACGCGTACTATCCCGGATGGCACGCGCAGATCGACGGACAAGATACGCCGGTGTTCCCCGTGTACCACGCGTATCGCGGACTCATCGTCCCGGAAGGACGCCACACCATCGAGTTCGAATACAGACCATGGACGTTCCGTCTTGGGCTCGCGATATCCACATGCACGTTGCTGGCAAGCGTAGTGTATTCCGCGAGCCGATTGCGAGACATGCGCGGGGCGCGCCGACGATGAGCGATCATCAGCGTGCCTTGGAGGCCTTGTTGCGGGAAGTCCGCGCGTGCCGCATCTGTGCCGGCGTATTGCCACTGGGACCGCGCCCCACCTTGCGGGCGCAGGTATCCGCGCGCATCTTGATCGTCGGCCAGGCGCCGGGGACCAAGGTCCACGCGACGGGCATCCCGTGGAACGATCCCAGCGGGGACCGGCTGCGCGCCTGGATGGGCCTCGACCGCGATCGCTTCTACGACGATTCGCGCATCGCCATCATACCCATGGGCTACTGCTATCCGGGGCGCAACGCGCGCGGAGGCGATCTCCCGCCGCGCAAGGAATGCGCCCAGATCTGGCTGCCCCGCCTGCTCGAACACCTACAGGGAATTCGATTGACCTTGCTGATAGGAGGCTATGCGCAGCAACACTACCTCGGAGACCGTACCAAACCCAGCTTGACCGAGACGGTACACGCATGGCGCGCATACATGCCGCGGCACCTGCCCCTCCCCCATCCTTCGTTTCGGAATCTTCGTTGGCTGCGCGACAACCCTTGGTTCGAGTCCGAAGTCCTGCCGGTCCTTCGTGACACCGTGGCGCAGATCTTGTCCCCTGACTGACCCTCAGTTTTTGCATAGCTCCGTTCTTTTCGTGATCGTGATTGTGATCGAACCAGCCGCAACTGCGTGTTGCCAATGGCTACGGCCTTTGCATGAGTTACTGTGTTCTTTGGATCACTATCTCTCGCCCGGCGTTTGATTACGATTACGATTGCGATTACGAGTCGTCATGAAGTCCGGCTTCACTCGGGAGGATGAAGATGCAGCGCGTCGTGTGTGGCTCCGATGCATAGAGGAACGCTGGACCTCCTGTCATTCTGAGCAACGCGAAGAATCTCCTGGCAGGTGAGGCTCTTATCGTGGGCGAGATTCTTCGCGTTGCTCAGAATCACAGGAGGTCGGGTTTCCACTTTCGAGGTAGCACGAGCAAGACCTACAGGAAACGTTGTCTCGCATGAAAACGTGGCGCAGATCTTGTCCTAGCATCGCTTGCCATTCGATGCGCCGCCGTGTAGGCTTTACCTCACAAATAAGAATCGAAGGAGACGGCCGTGGGCAGTATCACGATAGCCTCCATGCACGACAGAAACATCTTCGACTCGTTCTGCGATAAGTTCGCGGCGCTCCATCCCGGCCTTCGGCTCGGGCGTTTGGAAGTTCGCGGCGACGCCGTAGGTCTCAAGCCCGACCTCGGAGGCATGAAAGCGCTCTGGATCTACCGTGGCCAGGGCGAGGTTCTTCTGTCAAAGGGCTATCGCACCAAGGAGGGCGACGGCCAGCCGCTGCCGAAGGAGTACATTCCCGAGCCGATAGACCAGGATTTCGCGGATACCCTTGCCTTTCTTAAGAGTTCGACAGCCTTGCTGTCGGCGTCGGCGGAAGGTCCGGTGCGCGCGATTGTAGGACGCAACCGGGACGGCAGCTACGTGGGCGATTACGCCAACGATTTGTGGAAGCTCGATCACACGCCGGAACCGTGGACCGGCGACACGGCGGTGATGGAAGCGTTGCGCTCGCTCTTCCTGGGCTATCGCGACCGAGGCTATTCCGTCAAGACGGTCGACTCCTACGAACCGATTATGGCAGGCGATCAACTGATCGTAGCCGGCCACGAGTCGCTCCAGGTCCGCGGGACCTTCGATTGTCTGACCATCGAAAAGAGCGACCGCATTACGAGCCACATCTCGTCGGCGATGCGGCTGCGCTACCTGCGCGACAGTTCCGGCGGATGCAATTTCGATTTCGATCCCTTTCGCCGGTTGCCGCTGACGTGGTACATGAATCTGCCGGGCGAACGAGACGACGGGATCAATTGCTTCAACAGCCACGTGGTAAACATCGCGCGCGAGACGTCGCCCACCCACGTTCATCCGGCGGCGCCCATCGGCGGCGGGGCGCCGCAATGCGAGATGTACCTGGTCCTCGACCCGCGCGTCCATGACCTGAACCCTTACGGACGCCAGGCCTTTCTGACCGTGTTTCCGGACTTGTCGGATCTGGCGCGCTTCGAGCAATACCCTCTCGAACCGGGATCGTTTGTGTATATCCCGGCGGGCACAGGACACCGCGGCATCGACGTGTTCGTCAACGTAATCACGGTTCCGGGCTTCAAACCGCACAACGAGTACTACATCGACCGCGACATCCGCGACGCAACAGGCGGCTCGAGTCCCTTCAACGAAGACCTGCTGGACCTCAAGAACTACGAATGGCTAGACGACCTGCTCTAAGCGCCCCGCCTCGTTGTGATAAGGTAACGATCCAAATTGACTACGTTCGGCCAGTGCTTACTCCAGCGTGTCATTGCGAGCGTAGCGAAGCAATCTCCACCGCTTGTCGAGAGGCGATTCGAGATGGACGCGTTCCTCCCGGCAAATGACACGTGGGTTTGATAACGAGAAGGAACGGCACTATGTTCTCACGCATGGTTGCGGCAGGCATCGTAATCTGCGGATTGCTGGGAAGCGCGCAAGTGCGCTCCGAAACGACGCTGGACTGGTCCGTCAAGGCCTTCGGAGACGGCCAGCACAACGCCTTCACCGATCTGATCTTGTGGCACGGGCAGTATTACCTGTGTTTTCGCCACGGAACGGGGCATTTGTCCATGGATGGCGAAATCCGCGTAATGAAGAGCGCGGACCTCAAGACATGGGAATCCAGTGGAACGCTCGATACGTTCGGAGACGACCGCGACCCGCACTTCGCCGCAACGGACGCAGCCCTGTACGTATTCTTTGGCACATGGGACCTCGCCCATGCAAGCGGCAACGGGGTCCCCGAACGGCATCGCTTGCGTTCGCATTTCGCGTCGAGCAACGATGGCACGCAATGGTCCAAGGTTCAAGGCGTCTACGAACCGGATTGGTGGCTGTGGCGCGTGCGCAGGCACGGCGATGCCTTCTACAGCGTGGCGTACACATTGACCTGGCCGGCTTCGGCCACCGGAGAGGCCCGGCTGCTGCGGTCGGAGGACGCCTTGAATTGGTCGGCCGTCAGTTCCATGACGAAGGACCGAATGCCGGACGAGGCGGACATGCGCTGGCTGCCGGACAACTCGATGGAAGTGGTAATGCGATCGTGCGTAGCGCCGGGCGATGCGATGCTATTACGAAGCGACGCAACACATCGGGAGTGGACTCGGAAGGATGTCAACGCGCTGATCCATTCGCCGGTGATGGCCGTATGGAAAGACCGTTGCTTTGTCGCGGGACGCGGGCGCGAAGGATCGCGTTACGTCACGCGCGTCTGGGAACTCACGGGCGACGAGGTGCGGACGCTGATCACGCTGCCTAGCGATGGCGACACGGGCTATCCGGGGCTGCTCGTCGATCCCGCAACCGCTGACTCGTCTTCGCCATCGCTCTACATCAGTTGGTACTCGCAGCACGAGCGGAAGCCCGATGCCCCGAACGAGGACTCGATCTACGCCGGGCGGATCACGGTGAACCCGTGACCCTCACTTAATCACGGCTTGGGCGTACCCCATGGTGTTGCCCTGCGTGCTGCCGTGCATGTCGATGATGTTCGAAGGCGCGTTGCCCGCGCGCACCGATGCCAGACAGAACGCGCTTATGGGCGTCTTGAGCGGGATAGGTATCAACGGGGCGTCCTCGACTCGCGGATAGACCTGCATGAGTTTGTTACCCGCATCGGGGCCGCTGACGTACATCACGGCGTAAACGGTCCCATTCTCGGCCACCTGGAAACGTGCGCATCCCGGAGACATCGCATCTGTGCCCGCCAGCAGCACACGGCGCGATACCACCTTTCCATCCTTGATAACCGCAAGGCGCAATGACGGGATAAGGGATTTCCCAGGAAGGAACTTGTCGCGCAGCAGCGCGCTCTGGACTTCCTGTTCGGTGTACATCAGATACGCTTCTCCGCCCGGGCTTATCCAGAGGTCCTGGCTGCCGATATAGCCCGCGGTCGCGTCGACATTGGCGATTTCGATCGGCGAGGCGAATCCCTGGCTTGCAACGTCCGGCGACCAAGTGAAGAACAGGATGCGAAACACGTAGTCCCACGTCTGTTTGGTCTGCTCGAACTTGTATTCGCGCCACTCCTTGACCGGCTCGACAATGTCGCCGATGGCGGCCACATAGGCCGCGCCGCCTTCGAGGGCCACTTCCGGATAGCACGCGCGGATCGGGAATGCAATCGAGGAGTTGCCCAGCGTTACGCCGTCATTCGACATCAGGCACACATGCTGCTCGCTCGTCTTTGCGTCGATGTTCAGCATCAGCAACTGGCCGCGCGCGCGGTCCGCCGCGTAGCCCCGGTACGAGTGATCGGTGTAGTTCGGATGGCCGATCCACGAGGGCATGAGTACCGTGCGCGTGAAATCTTCCGGCCCCGTGAAATGGAATTTCAGCAGCTTCGGCTCGCAGGGACCGTACTTCGTGCCCGCCGGCTGCGTAGAGTCGTTCGCGTTGAGGACAAGGTCCCGATCCGAAATCACGGCCAGCGGACAAGGTTCGCGCTGGCGATAGCCGTCCGCCTCGGCCAGCATCCGCCATCCCGATTCGTTCCGGTGCAGGAGGCGCCAGCGCGTGTTGCATAGGAGGGGCACGCCCTCGCCGGTCTGCATCTCGCTGATATAGACGTCGCCGCCCAGCCGCGCGACCTGCGTGCATCCGTGCGACCACAACGGTCCCGAGCCGTTGTTCGGAGATACGAACGTGTAGGCGGCGTCTTCGGCAACGACTTCAACACGAGGCGCTTCGCCCCAGCACGCGGCGCTTATCGCGACGATTCCCAACACGGCACACACGTAGCGGTTCATGTATCGTCTCCCATCGAGTCCTCGTCTTCGCGCAACCACGGTTCGTGGGATCCGGATTCGGCCGCCTCGCCACGCTGCGATGTCTGCGTCGAAGCCGTTTCCCGGTGTTCGAGCGCCTCGCGAGCCGCGTTCTGTTCCGCTTCCTTCTTCGTGAGACCGCGCCCGCGGCCCACGGCTTCGCCTTCCACCCACACCTCGACCTCAAACTGCTTGCGATGGTCCGGCCCTTCCGAACGCACTACGATAAACGTGGGCAGGGCGATGTGCAGCGCCTGGCAGTGGTTCTGCAGGCGCGACTTGAAATCCCACACCTTGTCGCTGGCCACTTCGCGGCGCAGCTCTTCCCGAAGGGTATCGGCCACGAACGCCCGCGCCGCATCCCAGCCTCGGTCGAGATACAACGCGCCGATAAGGGCCTCGAGGCAGTCGGCCAGCAGCGATACCCGCTGTCGGCCTCCCGAAGACTCTTCGCCGCGCCCAAGGCGGATCGCCGGGCCGATATCGAGCTGGGTGGCGATGCGCGCCAGCGTGCGGCGGTTGACCACGCCCGCCCGCATCCGGCTGTATTCGCCCGGCGTGCGGTCGGGCACATGTTCGTAGAGGTAATGCGCGACGGCCATGCCGAGCACGGCGTCGCCCAGGAATTCGAGCGATTCGTAATCGCGGATCGGCCCTTGGCCGTCCGAGAACACCGACGCGTGCGTCAGGGCGCGATCGAGCAGACGCCAGTCCTGCACATCCAGCCCAAGCCGGTACGAAAGTGCCCGCACATGGTCTTCGCGTTCCGCATCCATACTCATAAGGGGTCTCGTCCAACTACACGAAAGGCCCGCCATGGTTTCGACAAGGGCGTATGTCCGCTTGTCCTAGCATGTGCGGGCCTCATATCGTTAGTGCTGCATAAACGGTTACTAAGGCAATGCCTGCTTTCTAGCATTCCGCCCGGTCCGTAGTCCAGAACCGGGCGGAATATCCAACCATCTATAGTCAGCGCTCCATCGAGCGCGGGCCTCTCTCACAATTTCGCCTGAATATACTTCACGGCATCGGCCATCGTTTCGATCTGGTTGGCCTCGTCGTCGATATCGATGTTGAACTCCTCTTCCAACGCCATCAACAACTCGGTCAAATCCAGCGAATCGGCGCCCAGATCCTCGATAAAACGGGCCTCCATCGTGACTTCTTCCGGCTTCTTGTCGAGCCGCTCACAAACGATCTTCCTGACGGTTTCTTCGACGTTCACGTCTCCCGCCATCCAATTCACCTCCTTCCGATCCTGGTTCTCCACCGGTGGGCAGACACAACCCACCCTTCGGGATGATTATATCAAGAGAACGAAACGAAGTCCACCGATGAGCCCGGCCCTGGCCGGGAAGGCTCCGCACAGTGCCATGCAATTATGCATTCGAAATGCACAATTGCACGGCCCGAAAATTCACACGTATAGGACAGATGTCACAACGCGGAAGCCCCAAAATCGAAGGCCAGCGAGCCGTCGCTCACGTCGAGCGTTACCCTACCGCCTCTTTCGAGACGGCCGAAGAGCAGTTCGTCGGCGAGTTTGTCGGCGACCTCGGCTTGGATCAGGCGGCCCAGCGGGCGCGCGCCGTAATGCCGGTCGAATCCGTGTTCGGCGAGCCAGATGCGGGCCGCGTCCGTGATGGCCAGCGTGACCTTCTTGGGGGCCAACTGAGCCTGAATCTCGGCGATGAACTTGTCGACAATGCGCTCGATGACCGGCATGGGCAGGGCGTTGAACGCGATGACGGCGTCGAGCCGGTTCCGGAACTCGGGACTGAACGCCTTCTCGATGGCCTTCATGCCCTTGGCCCCGCCGTCCTCGGCGTCCGCGCGGAATCCGATGGCGTTCGCGGCAAGTTCGCGGGCTCCGGCGTTCGAAGTCATGATGAGAATTACGTTGCGGAAATCGGCCTTCTTGCCGTTGTTGTCGGTCAGCGTCGCATGGTCCATCACCTGCAGAAGGATGTTGAACAGGTCCGGATGCGCCTTCTCGATCTCGTCGAGCAGCAAGACGCTGTACGGGTGGCGGCGGATTTCGTCGGTAAGCAGGCCGCCCTGGTCGAACCCGACATAGCCCGGCGGCGCGCCGATAAGCCGCGCGACGGTATGCTTCTCCATGTACTCGCTCATGTCGTAGCGCGAGAAATGCACCCCGAGAATCTGGCTAAGCTGGCGCGCGGCCTCGGTCTTGCCCACGCCGGTAGGCCCCGTAAACAAGAAGTTGCCAATGGGTTTGTCCGGCCGGCCCAGGCCCGCGCGCGAGCGTTTGATGGCCGTCGCGAGGACATGCAAGGCGGCGTCTTGGCCGAAAACCGATCCTTTCAGTTCGTCTTCGAGCGCGCCAAGCTGTTCTTTGTCCGAGGACGACACGCTCCGCGCCGGGATTTTGGCCATCTCGGCCACAATCTGCTCGATGTCTCTGGGGCGCACCGTGTTCTTCTTGCCCGGGAGCAGCAGCTTCAGACTCGCGCCCGCCTCGTCTATCACATCGATGGCCTTGTCCGGCAAGAAGCGGTCGTTGAGGTGCTTTGCGGACAGCTCTGCCGCGGCTGCGAGCGCCGAATCCGTGTAGCGGATGCCGTGATGCTGCTCGTAGCGAGGCTTGAGACCGCGCAGGATGTGCACGGTCTCTTCGACGCTCGGCTCGGCGATCTCGATCTTCTGGAACCGGCGCGAGAGCGCCCGGTCCTTGTCGAAATGATTCTTATATTCCTCGTACGTGGTCGAGCCGATGCAGCGCAGTTCGCCGGAAGCGAGCGCCGGTTTGAGGATCGTCGAGGCATCCATGGCGCTGTCCACCGTCGACCCCGCCCCGACGACCGTATGAATCTCGTCGATGAACAGGATCGCGTTGGAACGCTTCACGAGTTCCGTGATCACCGCCTTGAGGCGCGCCTCGAAATCGCCCCTGAACTTCGTTCCCGCGAGCAGGGCCGCCAAGTCCAGCATCAGGATCTCTTCGCTCTTGAGCGCATCGGGCACGGCGCCTTCGTGGATCTTCAGCGCCAGCCCCTCGGCGAGCGCCGTTTTGCCGACGCCCGGTTCGCCCACGAAAATCGGATTGTTCTTCCGCCGGCGCGCAAGCACCCGGATGGTCCGCCGAATTTCGTCGGCGCGGCCGATCAACGGGTCGATCTTGCCCTCGGCGGCGCGCTTCGAGAGGTTGATCGTGAACGCTTCGAGAGGGTCGGCCGCAGGCCTGTCGGACCGCTCATCGGCATCGTCGGCGCCTGGCCCGCCATAGCCAGCGTCAGGAGCCAGTTTCGAGACGCCGTGCGAGACGTAGTTGAGCACGTCGAGCCGGGTGATGCCCTCCGTGCCGAGAAGGTACGCCGCGTGGCAGGTCTTTTCCTCGAAGATCGAGGCGAGGATGTCGCCGGTATCGACCTCCCGCTTGTTCGAGTATTTGACGTGCAGAAAGGCCCGCTGCATGACGCGCTCGAACGCGAGGGTCTGCTGGGCGGCAGGCTCGGTCTTCTGCGGGGCCTTATCGAGTTCTTTCTCGAAGAAATGGTCCAAGGAGTGTTTCAGCCGGCCGATGTCGCCGCCGCACTGCTCGACAATCTCGCGCCCGTAAGGGTCGTCAAGGATCGCATAAAGCAGGTGTTCGACGCAGAGATACTCATGGCGGCGCTTGCGCGCTGTCTCGAGCGCGGCGCCCAAAGTCTTCTCGAGTTCCTTTCCTATCATGGCAGTATCCAATGCACCCGAAAAGCAAAACTCTCCGCTCGGGACGGTTATTCCGGCTCGACGCTACACTTGAGCGGAAATCCATTTTCCTGGGCGAGATCGTGGACGGTGCGCACTTTGGTTTCCGCGATTTCGGCCGGGTAAACGCCCGCCGTGCCAACACCGCGCCGGTGCACATGCATCATGATCTCGACGGCTTCTTTCGAGGGTTTCTTGAAGACGGAGCGTAGCACGTACACGACGAATTCCATCGTCGTATAATGGTCGTTGTGAAGCAGCACACGGCAGCGCGGCGGCTCCGCGACTTCTTCGCGCGGCCTCGTGCGCGCATGTTCGACAGGACTTGGAACGTATTCGGCCATAGCCACGTTTGCGCTCTATTCGGTTCAACCTCGACGCCTTCAAGACGCCCGTTATAATCATAGCATAGAACGGGTCATGCGCGAGGATTTCGGCCGCGATCAGACCGGCGTGCGAGCCTCTTTCGCGGGGCTCTCCTTGAAGCATAGCCCGAGAACCAGGGCCACACCCAGCCCCAGCACCGCGGGCACGAGCCAGAAGGCATGATAGTCGATCAGGCGCGTCCCGGCCTGGGTGAAGAACTGTCCCGTATAGCCCGAGGCGAGCGAGCCGGACATGACGCCGAAGCCGGAGATGACCACCGTGAAAAGCTGTTGCGCGCCCGCGCGGGTCTCCGGAGTACTATGCTGGTCGACGTACAGGTAGCCCGCCGTGAAGAAGAACGCGTAGCAGATGCCGTGCATGCCGATGCCGGCAAGGATGAGCGCCGTCGAGGACCCTACTGCAAAGGCCACGTAGCGCGCGGCTTGGGCGAGCGCGCCGATCACCATGGCCTGCTTGATGCTCAAACGAGCAAGGCAGTATCCGAGGAGGCCCAATACGATGACCTCGGAGAACTGTCCGAGGCTCATTGAGGGCATGATGTGCTCGCTGTGAAACCCTATCTGGTTCAAGAACGGGCTCATGCCGAAGTAGTAGAATTGATGGACCATGCTGTTGACGAAGGTCAGCACGCATAGGAGTATCAGGCCCGGCTGCGCGAACACCTTGAGCGCCTTCCAGTACATGATGGTCGAGCGGTCCGTCGCGCGGACGTAGGATCTCGGGAGGGTCATCGAATACGCGGCCAGGACACACGAGGTCAACGCGCTGACGTAGAGCGCGTGCGGCAGGCGGCTTGTGGTCGTAGCGCCGCCCCGCAGCCAGAAGTAGCCGAAAACCCACGCGACCACAACCCATCCCGCGGTGCCCCACATGCGAATGCCGCCGAAGTCACGCTTGGCATCCGTGACATGGTGGAGCGCAATCGCATTGGTAAGGCCGAACGACGGCGTGAAGAGCAGGCCGTGGATGAAGAACAGAACCAGGAACGGCCAGAACTGATCCTGGCGCGACAGCGCGATCATCACGCAGGCGGCAAGCAGATGACACAGGCCGAGAAGCCGCTCCGAACTGACCCAGCGGTCGGCGATGTGGGACATGATGAACGGAGCGCAGAGTCCAGCCAGCGCCGGCATCGAGAGGATTTCGCCGACTTGATACGGCTCGAAGTGCAGATGGTTTTTCAGATAGAGGCTCATGATCGGCACGGTGGCCCCCGGCACGAAGTACTCGAGGAACATCATGAGCGAGAGGCGGAATTTCACACTACGCGACACGAACGGCTCCTACAAGGCTGGAGGAATAAAGACGCGGAGAAGAAACCGCCGCCATGCGCGCTCATTGCGACGCCGCGGGCGCGGTCAACTCGTCGTGGAACCGTTGCGCATCGTCGCGGACCGGGCCGGTCTTGACCGCCGCAAGGACGGCTTCCGCCTGCGCTATCGCTTCGTCTCGCTTGCCCTGGCGCTCCAGCAGGCGCGCGGCCAGCAAACCGGACTCGTTTTCGGGATCGAGCGCGAAAGCGGCGCGGTAGTGGTTCATCGCCTCGTCGGGACGGTTCAGTTTCTCGGCCACCTGGCCCAGGGTCGTATGTGCCCACACCATTTGTTTCTGATCGTTGGCGGCTTGCGCTTTAGCCAGCCAATCGCCTCCAACGCGCGCGGCCTCGTCGAGCTGATCCGAACGGAACAGGGCGGTCACGTAGCCCGTCAAGTGCCCCGGCAACGTGAACGCGTCGGGCGAGAGCGCCTTGTAGGCATCCACGGCTTCCTCGAAACGGCCGAGGCGGACCATCACCTCGCCAATCGAACGCGCACATTCGTACTCGCGGTTCTTGTCCGCGAAATGCCCTTGCAGCGCCTGGCGGTACCGTTGAATGGCCAGGTCGTAGTTGCCCTTTTCCTCGACCTGCTTGCCGCTTTGAAACGCGGCCTCGGCGCAGGCCAGGTCGATCCCGGAAGTCAACGATTCGCCGTACAGGCCGAACGCGAACACGAACGCGAGCATCCCGAGGTAGCCCAGCCCGGCCATGCCAAGGAACGCCATAAACGCGCCGGGCGGATTCAGCGCGCGCACGCGCCGTTCTCCCTCCGGGGCCTCGTTCGAGATCCCGCCGGTATCCATCGTATCTTCCATTCGAACCGTCCCTTTCCTTGCCAACGCGTCGAAGTGTAGCACACGGGGCTACCGCGTCTCACGAATCTCGGCACATACTGCGGTTTGAGGATCGTGCTCGTGCTCGTGCTCGTGCTCGTAATCGTGTTCGTAATCGTGCTACCTCGAAAATGGAAACCCGACCTCCTGTCATTCTGAGCAACGCGAAGAATCTCGCCCACGATAAAA
>CAYOCT010000028.1:0-82725 GCA_964402555.1 uncultured Nitrospiraceae bacterium
AGCATAAGAGGCCTATACGCATAGCGAGATCCTTCGCTGCGCTCAGGATGACAGAGAGGACGGAGCCGACAAAGGAAAGCGCAAGACCTTGGTATTTCTTCACACGCTCTCAGAATGACAGAAAGGGCGGAGCAACGGAAGAAAGCGCAAGACCTTGATATTTCTTCACACGCTCTCAGGATGACAGAAAGGGCGAAGCAACGGAAGAAGGCACAAGACCTTGGTATTTCTTCACACGGTCTCAGGATGACAGAAAGGGCGAAGCAACGGAAGAAAGCACAAGACCTTGATATTTCTTCACACGCTCTCAGGATGACTGAAAGGGCGGAGCAACGGAAGAAAGCACAAGACCTTGGTATTTCTTCACACGCTCTCAGGATGACAGAAAGGGCGGAGCAACGGAAGAAAGCACAAGACCTTGGTAATTCTTCACACGCTCTCAGGATGACAGAAAGGGCGAAGCCAACAAAGGAAAGCGCAAGACCTTGGTATTTCTTCACACGCTCTCAGAATGACAAGCCAATCGGCGCTTTCATTGCGATGCATGCCGGGCTGTGTGTACAATTCCGCGCATGGTCAAGAGGATGAGAGGATCCTACGGCGCGCGGGCGCTTGCGGCGCGCGTGACGCTGATTCTCGTGCTGGCGATAAGCCTGGCTACGCAGACGATCCACCTCGTCCCGGAGATCTCCGGGACGCCGTACAGCACGTTCTCTAACGCAGCGCAGTGCGACCGTCTCATGTGGGCGCCCATTGGCACAGGGTGCGGCGGCGCGGAATCTGCGCGCACGGGCCTTGCCGCCCCGGCAGGCTGCCAGCCGGTCGAAGCGCGCCCGGCATCCGCCAAGCCAATCCTCCTTGCCGTATGCGCTCCCAGCGCGTGCCGCGCGGCCAGCACCTTTCTTCTTTGCCGCCAGCTTCTGATTTGAGATTGTCCCGCCTCGCCACGGCCCTAGTACCACGGCCGGGATCTCTCTTGTTTCACGCCGCACCCTCTTCCTTGTGATGTAGCGGCGGGGCTACTCCCCCACTCGCACCTTCGATCCGCTTGGCGGACGCCGCCGAGAAATCGATAACCGATATCCCACTCGCATTCAACAGAGGAATGAACCATGAATAAGACGACCGACGTACACTACTGCGCGTATTGCCGAAAAGACTCGACGTTCCGGGCTCCTGAGATCAATCACCGCAAACAACTGATCCTTTCGATCTGCACGCTCGGCTTCTGGGCGCCGATTTGGCTCATGATGACATTCAGCAAGGTTGCGGTCTGCGATCTCTGCGGCAATTCGATGCCTGAGTAACGATCGCTCGGAAGGCGGCTGGCGCCAGAGACCGTTTGGCGCCGGCCGCCTGAGAGGGCGAAGTCGTGAAGAGACATCAGTTGCGTTGATGGATGGGCGCCCGCGAAGGCGACGGAGAACTCCCCGCTCAGGACGATTCCGTACTGATGGTATCGCCCTTGCCGTCGATCGCGGCCATGAGCGTGTGCCATGGAAGGGTGGCGCATTTGACGCGGACGGGGTACTCGCGGATGCCGCGAAACGCCACGAGCTTGCCGAGGGTGTCCGGCACGGGCGCGTCGGGCTCGGCTGTGACCATGCGGTGGAACTCGACGAAGAGCGCTTCCGCCTCTTCGAGGGACTTCCCCTTGACGGCTTCGCTCATGATCGACGCCGAGGACTTCGAGATCGCGCACCCGTTGCCCTCGAAGCTCACGTCGGTGATGCGCCCGTCTTGCGTCTTCAGATAGACCGTCAGTTGATCGCCGCACAGGGCGTTGTAGCCGCGCGCGTGGGCGGTTGCGTCGTGCATCTCGTGGAAGTTGCGCGGCGCGCGATTGTGATCGAGGATCACTTGCTCGTATAGCGCGCGCCGGTCCTGGTTCATGCGAACACCTCGTTCACGCGGCCTATCGCGGCGGCCAGCGCGTCCAGTTCCTCGCGCGTGTTGTAGAACGCCAGCGACGCGCGCGCCGTCGCCGCGAGTCCGAGGCGCTCCATGACCGGCTGCGCGCAATGGTGTCCCGCACGGACGGCAATGCCCTCATCGTCGAGTATCTGGCCGATGTCGTGCGGGTGCGCGCACTCCATTACGAACGACAATACGGCCGCCTTTTCCTTGGCGCGTCCCACAAGGCGCACGCCATCGATCGCATCGAGGCGCTTCGTGCCGTAGTCGAGCAACTCCCGCTCGTAGGCCGCAATGCGCTCCATGCCCACGGACTCGAGATAGTCGATGGCCGCGCCAAGCCCGACCGCGCCCGCGATAGGCGGGGTGCCCGCTTCGAAGCGCCCGGGGATCTCGCGGAACGTGGTCTTCTCAAAGGTGACCGAAAGTATCATCTCGCCGCCGCCTTGCCACGGTGGCATGGCTTCCATGAGTTCGGCGCGCCCGTAGAGGAGGCCGATACCGGTCGGCCCGAGCAGCTTGTGTCCCGAGCACACGAACCAGTCGCAGTCCATCGCCGTGACGTCGATCGGACGGTGCGGCGCGGATTGCGCGCCGTCGACCAGGACCGGCACGTTCACGGCGTGCGCCGCTTCGATAACGCGCCGCACGGGGTTGACCGTGCCCAGCGCGTTCGACACGTGCGTCAGCGCCACGAGCTTCGTCTTCGACGTGATCAGCCCATCGAGTCCGTCGAGGATCAATTCCCCGTCGTCCGTCATAGGGATCACGCGCAGCTTCGCGCCTTTCTCCTCGCACAGCATCTGCCACGGGACGATGTTCGAGTGATGTTCGAGCGCGGACACGAGGACCTCGTCGCCCTCGCGCACATGCCTCCGTCCGTAGGTCTGCGCGACGAGATTGATGCCTTCCGTCGCGCCGCGCGTGAACACGATTTCGCACGCCAGCCGCGCACCGAGAAATCGCCGCGCCTTCTTGCGCGCGCCCTCGTAAAGGTCCGTGGCCAGTTCGCTCAAGTAATGCACGCCGCGATGGACGTTGGCGTTCTGCGACGCATAGTAACGGTCGAGCGCGTCAATCACGGCCTGCGGCTTCTGGCTCGTCGCGGCATTATCCAAGTAGACGAGCGGGCGCCCGTTCCGGCGGACGCCGAGTATCGGGAAATGCTCGCGGATCGCCGCTACCTCGCGCGCCGTCAAGGGCGCCGTCTGAAGGTGGACTGGTTTTGGTTCGGCCGCCATACCGGGATCCTGCACTTAGGTGTGCCGTGTGTTGTACTTCGCGAAGACCGTCTTGTCAAGCCGGTCCCGCAACACGGGGATCGGGATGGTGTCGACGATCTGCCCAGCAAAGCCGCACGTCAGGATGCGGCGCGCGACCGCCTCGTCGATGCCACGAGCCTTGAAGTAGAAGAACAGGTCCTTCGGCGGCTGGCCCACGGTAGCCCCGTGCGTACACTTCACGTCGTCCGCGTAGATCTGTAATTGCGGCCGCGCGTCGATTGTCGCCTGGTCCGACAGCAGCAGGTTGCCGCTGAGTTGATTCGAGTCGGTCTGCTGCGCCTGCTGCCGCACGAGGACTTTGCCGGTGAACACGGACTTGCTCGTTCCGTCGAGGATGCCGCGATACGCGATCCGGCTTGTGCAGTGCGGCCGGGCGTGATCGATGAAGATCGCGTTATCGATAAGCCGATCACGGTCGTTTAAGTAGAGTCCGTTCAACGCGCATTCCGCGCCTTCGCCTTCCAGAAGCACCGGCTGCGACGTGCGCACGATGCGCCCATCCAACGTGATCGTCCACGACCGGAACCGGCTGTCGCGGCGCTGTACGGCCTGAACCGTCGCCAGGTGAAACGCGCGCGGGCCTTCGTTGGCCATTTTCAGGTAATCGAGCTGCGCACCTTCTTCCAACACAACTTCGGTCACGGCATTATTGAAATACACCGCGTCTTCCGAAAGACACGCGTACGTTTCCACCACGCTTGCGCGGCTGTTGGCGCCGGCCACGATTAACGTGCGCGGATGGATAGCCGCGGAATCGGCGTCCTGCGTCGTAAGGTGTAGCACATGAATCGGCCGATCGACTTCGGCGTTCGGCCGGATGTGAATGAAGGCGCCGTCGCCTAGATGAGCCGCGTTCAACTCCGTGAAGGCGTCGCGCTCCTGGATGTGGCGGTCGAGGTGATCTTGAAGGGCGGGCCTTCCCGAGGACAGCGCAGAACGCAGGTCGGACAAGTCCGACAGGTCCGACAGGTCCGACAAGTCGGACAGGCCTGGCGCAAGCCGCCCATTCACAAAGACGAGTTCAGGCCAACCCTCCGGGGCGAACGAGTACGGTTTCGCCAGGTCACGATCGTTCTCGTGGCTTTCGGCCGAGATCGATCGGAACGGCGTTTCCAGGATCGGGGCGACGTTGGTGAAGCGCCACGCTTCCTGTTTGGTATGCGGGAACTCCGTCCCTTCGAATTTCGCGAAGGCATCGCGGCGTAGATCGCGAAACCACTCCGGGAACCCGTTTTCGCGCCGTTCCCGAAGTTCGGTGGCGTACCGTTGTTTCGGGGATGTCTTCAATGCCTCGGCCATACGTCATTCCATTTCATTTACGCCAAGCACGGTTCCGGCTCGCGCAACCATTCGTAGCCTTTCCGTTCGAGCTCGAGCGCCAGATCCTTGCCTCCGGATTTGACGATCACGCCTTCGTACATCACGTGGACAAAATCCGGAACGATGTAGTCGAGCAGGCGCTGGTAGTGCGTCACTACAATCATCGACCGTTCGGGACTGCGGTGGCGGTTGACGCCATCGGCCACGATGCGCAACGCGTCAATGTCCAGTCCCGAATCCGTTTCGTCGAGAATGGCGAGTTTCGGTTCGAGGACGGCGAGTTGCAGGATCTCGTTGCGCTTCTTCTCGCCTCCCGAGAACCCTTCGTTGACCGCGCGGTCCGCGAACTTCGGATCAATATGCACCTCGCGCATCTTGGCTTCGAGCAACGAACGGAAATCCAGGGCATCGAGTTCGTCGAGGCCATGGCTCTTGCGAATTTCGTTGAGCGCGGCTTGAAGGAAGTAGGCGTTGCTGACCCCGGGAATTTCCACCGGATACTGGAATGCCAGGAACAGGCCCAGCCGCGCGCGTTCTTCGGGCGGCAATTCGAGCAAGTCCCGATCCAGAAACGTGGCTTGTCCCGAGGTCACATCGTACGCGTCATGGCCCGCCAGGGTCTGGGCAAGCGTGCTCTTGCCCGAACCGTTCGGCCCCATGATCGCATGGACCTCACCGGAGTGTACGCGAAGGGAAATCCCCTTGAGGATTTCCGTGCCTTCGACTGAAACATGCATGCCCCGAATATCCAGCATCTATCCTACGCTCCCTTCCAGACTCACGCTCAATAACTTCACGGCTTCCACTGCAAACTCCATAGGCAGGTGGTCGAACACTTCTTTGCAGTAGCCGTTGATAATCATCGATATGGCGTCTTCCGGCGACAATCCGCGCTGCTTGCAGTAGAACAACTGGTCCTCGCTGATCTTCGAAGTCGACGCCTCGTGTTCGACGTTCGAGGTCGCATTGCGGACTTCGATGTACGGGAACGTGTGAGCCCCGCACAGGCCGCCGATCAGCAGCGAATCGCACTGCGTGTAGCTCCGCGCGTGGGCCGCCTTCGGCATCATCTTGACCAGCCCGCGATAGCTGCTGTTCCCGTGGCCCGCCGAGATCGTCTTCGAGATGATCGTGCTGCGCGTGTTGCGTCCCATGTGGACCATCTTGGTGCCGGTATCGGCCTGCTGAAAGTGATTCGTCAGCGCGACCGAGTAGAATTCGCCGACGGAATCGTCGCCCATCAACAGGCATCCGGGGTACTTCCACGTGATCGCTGAGCCGGTCTCGACCTGCGTCCACGAAATGTGCGAACGCGCGCCGAGACACTTGCCGCGTTTTGTCACGAAGTTGTAGATGCCGCCTTTGCCTTCCTTGTCGCCGGCATACCAATTCTGCACGGTCGAGTAATTGATGCGGGCGTCGTCCAGCGCGACGAGTTCCACTACCGCCGCGTGCAATTGATTCTCGTCGCGCCGCGGCGCCGTGCAGCCTTCCAGGTAATTGACCGAGGCGCCTTCCTCGGCCACGATCAACGTGCGTTCGAACTGGCCCGTCTCCGCCGCGTTGATGCGGAAATACGTCGATAGGTCCATCGGGCACTTCACGCCCTTGGGGACAAAGCAAAACGAGCCGTCGCTAAACACCGCCGAATTGAGCGCCGAGAAGAAATTGTCGTTCACAGGCACTACGGTTCCGAGATATTTCCGGACCAAGTCGGGATGTTCACGCAACGCCTCGGAAAACGAGCAGAAGATAATGCCCTTCTTCGCGAGGATTTCCTTGTGTGTCGTCGCAACGGAAACGCTGTCGAAGACGGCGTCCACCGCCACGCCCGCGAGGAGTTTCTGTTCTTCGAGCGGCACGCCCAGTTTCTCGAACGTTTCGAGAAGTTCCTTGTCCACGTCCTCGATGCGCTTCGGTCCGGACGGCGTCTTCTTCGGCGCGGAGTAATACCGCTGCTGCTGGTAATCGATGGGCGGGTAGCAGATATTGGCCCATGCCGGCTCCGTCATCGTGAGCCAATGGCGGTAGGCCTTCAATCGCCACTCCAGCATCCAGTCCGGCTCGCCCTTCTTTTCGGAAATCAGCCGGATGGTATCCTCGTTCAAGCCGCGCGGCAGCGTGTCCGACTCGATGGGCGTAACCCAGCCGAACTTGTACTCGCGGTTGGCGAGTTGCTCGAGTTCGCGGTTGCTCTGCTCGATCCGGCTCCCGGTGTACTCCGAGGCAGATACCGTGCTCGCGCTCCCGCTCGTATCGTGTTTTGTTCCCATACCCATAGACCTTAGCTTACGTGAGGAACACGACATTCTGACCCCATTATTCCCCGCGAGAAATGACGTGAAATGCCTTACGCGAGCCACCTAGACTCACGAGGAGCATCGGCAGCAGCGCCGGGTTACTTGACGCCTGTAGTAGCGGGACAAGAACTGTTGTGTTATCATTTAGATGGCGAACGTAAGGCCCGTCGGGGCACTCCTCACGGCCGTGCGTCCCAGGAAAGAGGTGATGCGAATGCCGAAGACAATAGAAATCGCCGATTACTCAGGGAATCTGAAGGACCTCGTGGATTCGGTTCTCGCAGGAGAAGACGTCGTCATTGCCCGCGACGATGTCCCGCTCGTCCGCCTTACGGTCGTGGACAATCCCCTCAAGAAGAGGATACCTGGGCTCAGCCAAGGAATGGCCATTATACGCGACGATTTCGATGACCCACTGCCTGACGAGTTCTGGTTTGGCGAAGAATGATCCTCTTGCTGGACACCCACGTCTTTCTTTGGTGGGCCACCGAACCGGCAAAGCTGCCACCCAATATAGTCCGTATGTGTGAAGATCCCGCCAATCGGATGCTCCTCAGCGTCGCGAGCGTCTGGGAAATGCAGATCAAGATACAAAGACGCCGGCTCTCCCTGCTGTGTCCTCTTTCGGAGATTGTGGAAAAGCAATGTGGCGACAATAGCGTCCGGTTGCTTCCCATAGAGTTTAGACACGTGATGAGGCTGGCTGAACTTCCCCCTATTCACAAAGACCCTTTTGACCGGCTGATTATCGCGCAGGCGTTGCAGGAAGGCGCGTCGATCCTCAGCGCCGATGGAGTGCTTACTCGTTATCCGGTAGACGTATTCTGGTAGACTTCGCGAGATGCGCGTCTCTCTTCCGAAGGGCCGGATGATTACTTCTTCAGCGAGATCACAACTACGAGTTCGCCCTCGTCCATCTTGAGGCCGCGAAGTTTGACCTGTTTGTCGGGGGGCATGGTGACCGTCGTCGTGATGGCATTGACCGGGGGGGCGCCTGCGCGCTTTGGGACCATCTCGACACGCAAGTCCATCCGGACGTGCCTATCGGCGTTGCGCTCTTTCGGGGTGATGTCGAGGGTGTATTTCGTGTTCAGTTCCACGCGGGCGGATTGCCGCATCCGCACTGACAACTCCGTTGTCTTAACCGTGTGATAGGTGTCGAAATCCAGGTCGGCCAAGGCCGTCTTCACAACATCGAGCCCCGGGTCCAGCCGTTTCCGGCCCGCGTGTTCACGGGTCGCGTGAACGGCCACCACCGTCAGATTCACGGGCGCCACGTCCGGCATGTCACGCTTCGCGGAGGCCTCATCACCGTATGCCGCAGCCATGCAGCCCAGCGCACAAACGAGCGCCAGCGCCCGAGAACCAAAACCCGAAACCCGAAACCCTACCATACGTCGTCCTCGGACGCGGTTACCCAGACCGTCGTCACGCCGTTGTCGGAACTGTACGATGTCACGGTCGCGCCTTGAAGGTCCGAGCCGCACGATTCCACCACTGTGGCGTCCACCTTGCCCAGCCCGTTGGTAATCATGAAGAACGCCGACAACGCGACAATCAGCGCCGCCGCGCTCAACGAAAGCAACGCCCAGAACCGGCTCCGCGACCGCGACCGCGGCGGTTCTTCGAGACGCTCGCGAATTCCTGACACAAACGCCGCAAGCTGCGGATCGCGAATCTCGTCGTTCCGGCGCACGGCGGCCACGCCCGCGCGCACTATTCTCAAACCTTCGACGTGCGCGCGGCACGCCGCGCATGCCTCCACGTGCGCCTCGACGGCCGCCGGATTCCCGGCCTCGCCGTCGGCCCACGCCTCGGCTTGTTTGGTCCAACGACACTTACTCATCGGTACGACCCTCCACCATCCCCATGTGGATGAGGTTCTGTTGCAGCTTCTTACGCGCGTGATGCAGCCGGCTCATGACCGTCCCCAAGTTGCATTGCATCACCTGCGCCATCTGTTCGTACGTTAGTCCCTCGAATTCGCGCAATATAAACGCCGTCCGGTGTTTGTGCGGAAGCTGTTCGAGCGCCGCCTCGATCGCCCGTCCCAATTCTTCGGCTTCGACCGCCCGGTCCGGCTCGAGCGCCGCGCTCGGCGCGTCATCGTTGCCCAGCGCCTCGTTGAACGCCACCGTCGGCAGCCGCCGCCGCTTCAGAAAATCCTTGCACTGGTTTGCGGTGATGCGCAACACCCACGTCTTGAAATTCGACTCGCCGCGGAACTGCCGCAACGCGCTATGGGCCTTGATAAAGACTTCCTGCGACAGGTCCCACGCCTCTTCCCGATTGTGCACATAGTACTGCGCCAATCGAAACACGTCGTTGCGATAGCGGCGGACCAGTTCCTCGAACGCCGCAAAATCCTCGGTCTGCGCCCGCGCCACCAACTCGACATCGGCAGCCTCGCGCACTGGTCCCTGCGTTCTCTTCACGTCGCTATCCACAACGAAGATATCATACAGGAACGCTATGTCCAGCGAAACACCCATCGCCGACACTCCTTCTTACCACGAAGTAGACGAGAACGGGCGGGGATTATTCAGGCTGGAAATCGTTTTACCACCGATGAACACCGATGCACACCGATGGCCACGTCTGGCGGAGAGGGACTCTTGACCTTCCGAGCACTCTCAAATATCCCTTGGAAGACATCGCCCAAGGGCCGTAAGTCATTGGCCCAACACTCTCTTGAAAGGTCTATCGGTGTTCATCGGTGTTCATCGGTGGTTTCATATACGGGCAATAGGTTCGGACCACGTCACAGTTCACTTCACTTTCTGCAGAATCCCCCGCAGATACGCCACATCGCGCTGCAGGACCGCCGCGCGTTCTTCGGGCGTCTTAAGCTTGCCGACGGACTCGTCTTCGATGCACAAGTCGCCTTGATACCCGGCCTTCGCGAGGATATCGACCACCTTGGCGAAATCGATATCGCCTTCGTCCAGAGGGCACGCGTACTCGCCGTACTTCCAGCCGGCCTCGCGCATGACCTCGCGCTGGTCTTCGGGGTAACCGATGCTCTTGACGTGCGTGTGCTTGGCGTATGGCGCGAGCACGCGGAGGATGCCGTACACCTCGGAAAGCGGATACCCGCGCCAGTAGAAGTTGCCGAGGTCGAGTGTCGATCCCAGGCGCGGCGAACCGACTTGCTGGAAGACGTTCAGCAGGAATGCCAGGTTGTTCCCCTGGAACCCGTGATTCTCGATGCCCAGCGTCACGTTCGGGTCCGCCGTCTTCTTGAGCGCGCCGCCGAGTCCTTCGACAAACAAGTTCACCCGCGTATCGAAATCGAGCTGTTTCTCCTTTGACATCGCCGAATCGATCCGCACGCATGGCGCGCCCAATAGCCCGGCGATCTCGATCGCCCGCGCGATGAACGCGATATTCTCCTCCATCGACCCGGCGCTGAAATCGCACGCGGTCATCACCCCGCAGATGCGAACGGCCAGCTTCTCCGCCTTCTCGCGATACGCCTTCGCCTCGTCGTCCGTCCGCACCGAGACCCGATCCTTGCTGTCGAGCGATCCGACCGTGTATTCGCGCGAGAGATTGATCTCGACGGCGTCCAGCCCAAGGCGCTTGAGCCCCTCGATAGGCGTGGGGAACTCCTTCTCCGTCAGATACGCATCGCGAATCGACAGCGACATCCCGCCTGCTTCCGCGCCGCAGGCCGTCGAAGCAATCGCTACGGCCACAAACAAACACCCAATCGGACCCCACTTGAGCATGACGTATCTCCTTCACGGTTAATGCAACGATAGCCCGTCTTTCTATTTTGGGCGAAACGGACGTGCTGCCACACTGGCTAGTGTAGTGATTCATACCGATGACATCCAATCTTTGAGGGCGAAAGCCGCGAAAAGCAGGGACAGACACGCTTTTCAGACTGCCGAAAAGCGAGTCAGTCCCTGTTTTTCGCTTAGATATGGACTTATGTGCATGTAGTATTTGCAGCCATACAGCCTATCCCCTTTTCTTGCGGTGCTACGCCTTGATCCCGTTCGGCAGGATGTGGTTTGCTACGGTGTCATCGAAGGAGGGACGGCTATGAGCGGCTCGACGGGACGGCGTGTGATCAACGCGGTTGCGCCTATTCGGATTTGCGACTTGGGCGGGTGGACGGATACGTGGTTCGCGGAAACGGGGGCGGTGCTGAACATCGGCGTGTATCCGTATGCGGAGGTCCAGATCTATGTGAGCAAGCACGCGGACCGCAAGCCGGCATCGGAACACGGGCGTATCACGATCCACGTCGAGAACTTCGGCGACCGGTACTATATCGATTCGTCGTCGATTGAGTATGACCGCCATCCGCTGCTCGAAGCGTCGATCGATATCATGGACTTGCCGGAGGACCTTTCGTTCGAGGTCAACCTCTTCTCGTCCGCGCCTGCGGGCTGCTCGACGGGCACCTCGGCGGCGGTCACGGTCGCGTTGCTTGGCGCGCTCGATCTGCTCACGCCGGGCCAGCGGACGCCGCACGAGATCGCGATCCTCGCGCACCGCGTCGAGACGGAAAAGCTCAAGCTGCAATGCGGCATCCAGGACCAGCTTTGCTCGGCTTACGGGGGCATCTGTTTCATCGAGATGTTCCGTTACCCTTACGCGAGCGTCTCGCAGATGAACATCCCGAACAGCGTCTGGTGGGAACTTGAACGGCGGATGCTGCTCGTCTATCTCGGCCGCACGCATTCGTCGAGCGCCGTGCACGGGCAGGTCATCGACCGCCTTGACCGCAAGGACGCGGACAAGTCCGCCCTCGAACCGTTGCGCCGCGCGGCGAAGCGCGGCAAGGAAGCCATCTACGCGGGCGACCTGCGCACGCTGGGCCAGTGCATGATCGACAACACCGAGGCGCAGGCAGCACTGCATCCGGCGCTCGTATCGCAAGCCGCGCGCGACGTTATCGCGCTGGCGAAGGAGCACGGCGCGCTCGGCTGGAAGGTGAACGGCGCGGGGGGCGAAGGCGGATCGCTCTCGATTCTGTGTCCACCGGAAGGCGAGCGCAAACGCGCGTTCATGAACGCGCTGCCGTCGCTCGACCCGTCGTTCCAGGTCATCCCGACGTATCTGTCGCGGATGGGCCTGCGGCGCTGGGAAGTCGTCGAGTAGTCCGGTGTAGCGGGTCTCTATTTTTCTTCCTGTTCGCGCTGCCCTTCAAGTAGCAGCCCGGCCACCTGTCATTCTGAGAGCTTGTGAAGAAATGTCAAGGTCGAGCGCTTTCGTTTGTCGGCTCCGCCCTTTCTGTCATCCTGAGCGCAGCGAAGGATCTCGCTATGTGCATAGGCCTCTGATGTTTATGAGATCCTTCGCTGCGCTCAGGATGACAGGCAATACGCAGTCAAGAGGCAAAGCGCCCGCGTTTCGCAATTCCTTCACAAGCTCTGAGCGAAGCGAAGAATCTCGCTTAGGATAGAAGTCCAGACTGCCATGAGATTCTTCGCTTCGCTCAGAATGACAGGTAAGGGAGGTTTTCGAGTAGGGATCTTACTCGCTCTCTTCCTCGAGCGTCTCTTGATAACCGCAGGACGGTACGGGGCACTTGCGCGTGGCGCCCTTGCTGCGTTGCTTCTGCACGACCGTCCACGAATTGGAGCACATGGGGCACGGCACAGTCTTGTCGATCTGGCCCGACACGGTGAAGTCGCACTCGGGATACTTGTCGCATCCGACGAAGCGGCGGCGTTTCGCCAGTTTACTGACCAGGTTGCCTTCGCATCCGGGCCGCACGCATTTCAACTCGAGTTCCTTGGGCTTTGCGAACCGGCATTTCGGATACTTCTCGCATCCGTAGAATTCCTCGCCGGTCCGGCTCTTGCGAATCACGAGAAACGCGCCGCACTTCGGGCAGACCTGATCGGTTTTCTTCGGCGGTTCCTTCGGGACGCGCGCGACTTTCTTGCCATCTTTGTCGAGATTGTGCGTGTTCTTGCACTTGGGATAGGTCGAGCACGCCATGAACTTCCCGAAGCGCCCTTCGCGAATGACCATCGGCGCGCCGCACTTGTCGCAGACTTCGTCGGTAGGTTCGGCCGCGGACTGGCGCGTGATCCGGCGCGTGGTCTTGCATTCGGGATACTTGCGGCACGCGATGAATAGGCCGAAGCGTCCTTCGCGCACCTCAAACGGCGAGCCGCATTCGGGACACGAGGTCTCGTTCCCGAGGACGTTCTCGACCATGCGGCGTTGCGCGGCCTCGAGGTCCGTGAGGAACTTCGCGTAGAAATCGCGCAGGAGGTGGTGCCATTCGCACTGGCCGTCTTCGACGCGGTCCAGTTCCTGTTCGAGCTGGGCGGTGAAACTCAGGTCGAGGATATCGGGGAAGTTGGCCACGAGCAGCACGTTCACGTCTTCGCCCAACTGCGTGGGTTTCAGCCGATTCTTCTCGCGCTCGACGTAGCCGCGTTCCTGGATGGTGTTGACGGTCGGCGCGTAGGTGCTGGGCCGGCCGATGCCGTTCTCTTCGAGCGCGCGGATGAGCGACGCCTCGGTATAGCGCGGCGGCGGTTTCGTGAAATGCTGTTCCGGCTTGAGTTCGCGCGCGGTGAGCGGTTCGCCGATGGCTACGTCGGGAAGCGGCTGAACGCCATCCTCGTTGTTATTGTCGTCCGAGGTCTCCTCGTAAAGTTTCGTAAACCCCGGGAACTTGACCAGCGTGCCGACGGCCCGGAACCCGTACTGCTTTGCCTGGACATCGATGGTCATCTGGTCAAGGATGGCCGGCGCCATCTGGCTGGCTACGAACCGCTTCCAGATCAGCGTATACAGCCGGAACTGGTCATTGTCGAGATACTGTTGGACGCTCTCGGGCGTGCGCGCGGCCGACGTCGGGCGGATGGCCTCGTGGGCGTCCTGCGCGCCCTTCTTGCTCGCGTAGAAATTCGGTTTCTCAGGCAGCATGGCCGCGTCGAAATGCCCCGCGATATACCGGCGCACGTCGGCAATGGCTTCGCCGTCGATGCGCGTCGAGTCGGTACGCATATAGGTGATGACGCCCGTGCTGCCCTCGGGTCCGAGCGACACGCCTTCGTAGAGGCTCTGCGCGATACGCATCGTCTTGCGCGGATTGAAACCGAGCTTGCGCGAGGCTTCCTGCTGCAACGAACTCGTGATGAACGGCGGGTACGGATTCCGCTTGACGTCTTTGCGTTCGACCTTCGACACCGCGTACGACGCGCCTTCGAGGTCGCGCAGGATCTCCTGGACCGAAGCCTCGCTGGCGATCTGCGGTTTCTCTTCGGCGACGCGGAACAGCCGCGCGGTGAAGTTCTGGCCGTCGGCCTTGAACAACAGCGCGTCGAGCGTCCAGTACTCCTCGACGATAAACGCGCGGATCTCGGCCTCGCGGTCGCACACCATCCGTACGGCGACGGACTGCACTCGGCCGGCGCTCAGTCCCTTGCGCACGCTGAATTGAAGCAGCGGGCTGAGCTTGTAGCCCACGAGGCGGTCGAGAATGCGGCGCGCCTGCTGGGCGTTGACCAGGTTCTCGTCGATCGGGCGCGGGTGCTGCGTGGCTTCGAGCACGCTCCGCTTCGTGATCGCGTTGAACACGATTCGCTGGATGGGCTTGTTGCAGGATTTTAGCAGTTCCGACACGTGCCATCCGATGGCCTCGCCTTCGCGGTCAGGGTCGGATGCCAGCAGGATCTGGTCGACCTTCTTCGCGGCCTCTTTGAGTTCCTTGATGGGCCGCGAGGCCTCGCGCAAGGCGACGTACGTGGGGGCGAAATCGTTCTGGAGGTCGACGCCCATTTCATTCTTGGGCAGGTCGCGGACGTGGCCGTTACAGGCCTTCACGGCGTACGCCGACCCCAGGAATTTATTGATCGTCTTCGCCTTGGCGGGCGACTCGACGATCACCAGACTCTTGGCCATAACGTGTAGCTCCTTTAACAACACAACGACGCCGCACTCCTTGCGGAGCGGGCGCCCTGCGCAGTTTCCTCAGCCCTCAGTGCAGCGTTTCTTTCCGGCCCTCGAACACGCCGTACAGCGTTTGCTGATAGCCGACGTCGCGGCCGGTGCACACCATCCAGGACAGCAGATAGTCCAGTTCCTCGAGGCCGACTTCGCCCTCGAAATGGTTCAGATAATCGAGGATCATTTCGCGTTCGTACGCGTCGAGCATCCCGTACATTTCCAGCCGCGCCAAGACGTTGCGGGCTTCGGGCGTAAG
Source organism: uncultured Nitrospiraceae bacterium (assembly GCA_964402555.1). GTDB lineage: Bacteria > Hydrogenedentota > Hydrogenedentia > Hydrogenedentales > SLHB01 > CAYOCT01. Next base: position 15,000 of record CAYOCT010000028.1, read on the forward strand.
CTTGTATTCCTCGTAGATGGACAACAGGCGCACGGTGTTCTGCGACGGCTTCGCCGCCTCGAGGGTCGACGTAAAGCGTGGCCGGACCAGCTTCATCGCGGCATCGATATCGCGCTTGGCATAGCCTTGGCGCGTGAGCCACGACCGGAGGCCCTGTTCCGAGGGCGGCGCTTCCGGCCGCTCCTGGATCCTCCGGATAATGACATCTACAAGGTCAACGAGCGAATATTTCATGCATGACTCCCGCCGCGCGACAGACACTATCATCCCCACGCGGATGTGTGCGTATTGTAGATTCCAAAACGGTCTGTGTCAACTTGCCGCTTCGGCGTGCGACGTTTTTGGCCGCTTTGGCTGGAGCCAAGCCCACAATCCTGAAAGCGCAATCAAAGGGGCTGAGCGTCGGCGCGCTCCGCAAAGATGGTCCTGCCGGGGGGCGCTTGGGCATAAAACCCCCTTCCAACTTGTCAGGATGGCAGGGCTATGGTAGCATTACGATAAAGGCCAGGGAGCGGCGAGACAGGCACGTGGCAGACGTGGTCCGGCCCCTGCTGATGATGGTTACTGGGGAAGGAGGCTTCTTCCCTGGAGGTTAATCATGGTACTATTCCGCGGGGGCGGCATCGCCTCGTGTCTTGTTCTGGCGATCGTGGCGCTGGGCGCCTTTGGATCCGCAGCCGAGCCTCAGGGCGCGGTAAGTGTGCTCTCCACCCAGTCCACGGCAGACGGTATGCAGGTTGCGCTCTCAATCGCGCCTCCCGAATTGAACGTGGTTAACGCGAAAGACGGCAAATCCTACACCAAGGTCGGTTTGAAGGGGTGCGGTAGCGATAACGCCGTGGGACGGCCGGCGCTCCCCGTCATAAGCCACACGGTCGAGGTGCCCTGGGGCGCCCAGGCGACGGTTACCGCCCAGGCCTTGAACCTCTCCGATCAGAACGTGGCCCCATGGGTGTACCCCCATCAGCCCCCCGTCCCAAAGGTCTCGGGCCCGGCGGGCGACCCGCCTTTTGTCATCGACCTGGACTACTATACGGGCGCGAAGGCCGCCGGTATGCAGAAATCGTTGAACGGCGGCGAGCCGGTCGTGACCGCCTATAAGAAACGAGGCCACGAGTACCTCAATATCCTCGTCCGTCCATTCGCCTACGACCCGGTCAAGGGCGTGCTGCAATCGCCTGGGCAGGTGCAACTCGACATCGCCTGGACGGTCAACCCGCTTCCGAAGGCCGCCGGGCCGCGTACGGGCACAATCAGTGTCGTCGAAATCACGCTGGGCAATCTCGCCGAACTCGACGCGCTGACCCGGGAAGGGTTCGACATCTCGAACCGCCAGGGCAACGTGGCCACGTTGTACGTGACCGACGGGGAACTCGAAGCATTGCGCCAGAAGGGCTATGCGCCGAAGGTCATCGAACAGCAGCCGCGCCCTACGGCGCCAAAGAGTGAGTCCGGGGCCAAGGCCCTCGGGGTCTATCACACGTACGCGACGCTGACCAGCGACTTGCAGGCGTATGCGGCGGCCTATCCATCCATCTGCCGCCTGAGTTCGCTCGGCGCGTCGGTCCAGGGCCGACAGCTCTGGGCGATGAAGATCACCGACAACCCAGACGTCGAAGAAGACGAGCCCGAGATTAAGTACGTGGCGAATATCCACGGGGACGAACCCGTCGGCCTTGAAATGTGCATGTACTTCATCGACCTGTTGCTGAGCGACTACGGGACGACGCAACGTATCACCGATCTGGTCGATAACGATGAGATCTGGATTGTCCCATCGATGAATCCGGACGGCCTCGAAGCGAATACGCGTTATAACGCCTCGGGCGTCGACTTGAACCGCTCGTTTCCCGACGGCGCGGAGACGTACATCGGGAATACCCTCTATGGCCCCTCCATGAACACGCTCGGCCTCCCGGTCGAAGTCGTCCACATGATGCAGTGGAGCGCCGCGCACCGGTTCGTCGTCTCGGCCAATTTCCACGGCGGCTCGCTCGTGGTCAACTATCCGTTCGACAACGATGGCTTGGGCAGCGTCTTCTCGCCCAGCCCCGACGAAACGCTGTTCGCGACGGTGTCGCGCATCTACTCGGTCCACAACCTTCCCATGTGGAACAGCCTGGTCTTTGTTGACGGCGTTACCAACGGGGCCGCCTGGTACACGCTGATCGGCGGCATGCAGGACTGGCAGTACCGCTACATGGGCTGCAACGAGATGACCATCGAACTCTCGAACAACAAAGAGCCCTCGGCCTCCGAGCTTCCCACGTTCTGGAGCGACAACGAGGAATCCATGCTGTCCTATCTCGAGTCGGTCGACATGGGCGTGCGCGGGATCGTGACCGACGCCGTGACCGGCCTGCCCGCTTCGGCCTCGGTCAAACCTGTCGGAATCGAGCACATGGTCTACACGGACCCTGATGTGGGCGACTACCACCGTCCGCTGCTTCCCGGCACGTACGCACTCATTTTCTCCGCGCCCGGCTATCTATCCAAGACCGTGGAAGGCGTAGTGGTCTCTTCTGGCGGCGCGGCTCGCCTGGATGTCGCGATGACGCCCAGTTCGACTGCCCACGGCTCTATCGTACTGGTCGCGAACACGGCCATGGACACGGCCGCCGCGGAGTTCCGGTCGCAGAAAGTCTCGGAAGGTTTCGAGGTGTACAACGTTCCCGTAACGACGGGCGCCTCCGCCGACACGGTCCGCACGCAGATCCGCAACGTGTATAACGCGTATCACCCGGACTACGCGATTATCCTCGGGGACACGTCCAGCGTGCCGACGTTCACGGCCACCGACGGCAGCGCTTCGGATTTGCTCTACGCGCTGATGGATGTGGGCGAGACGTTTGTGAACTACTTGGGCAAGGACCTGATCGTCGGCCGCGTTTCGGTCGATACCGGCGCGGTCGTGTCGAATTACACGGGCAAATTGGCCGCGTTCGACGCCGGGGCGAAGCACCGGGACATGACGTGGATCTCCAACGGCAACGACCCCTCGCAGTACGCCATCGCCGAAGGCACCCACAACTGGGTCATCGCCAATGCGCTGCCCGACGGATATACCAATCAGACCTTCTATCAGGGCGTCGGAACGGCCGCGGATGTCAGCGCCCACATCAATGCCGGAACCGACGGCATCGCCTATTCGGGCCACGGGAGCGAGTACGGCTGGCAAGGATACGGCTACGGCCTGACGGCGCTCACGACGCTCGTCAACGACTTTGACGCGCCAGTGGTGTTTGGCCATTGCTGCGTCACCGGGTCGTTCGCGCTGCCCACGTGCTTCGCCGAGGCGTGGCTGGAAACCACCGCGCGGGGCGTTGCCTATGTAGGCGCGAGCAACAATACGTACTGGGACGAAGACGACTTGCTCGAACGCCAGGAGTTCCAGGCCATGAAAGACACCCAGGGCCTTGCCCTGGGCAACGCGGTCGAGTACGGCCTCATGCGCGTCAACGCGTTGTATCCTGCTTCGGGTCAGTATTACTCTACAATCTACCATGTCTTCGGCGACCCGACGGTCTCGTTGTTTGGACCGGGCGGCCTTTCCATTACCACAAATGCCACGCTTCCGATGGCCTACACCGGCGAATCGTACAGCGCGGCCGTCACGGCCATCTCGGGCGTGGCCCCGTACACGTGGCGTCTGGCTTCCGGCACGCTGCCGGACGGCCTTTCGTTCGACGCGAGCGCGCATCGAATCGTCGGGACTCCAACCACGCCGGGAGCGAGCAACGTCACAATCGAAGTGGAGGACCTGCTGCACACGATTGTGTCGAAGGAGTTCCACCTCAGCGTGGTCAACCGGTTCTCGATCACGACCCCCTCGGCGCTGCCCACCGCCGTGTACGGACATCCGTATCACGCCGAGCTGGCCAGCACCGGCGGCACGGCCCCGGCCTCGTGGAAGCTCGCCGTCAGCGGGAACTACACGGAGGACACGAGCGGAACCAACTGGGTCGGCGGCGGAGCGGCACAGGGCTGGCATGATGACGACGGCATGTGGCCGCTGACGCTGCCGTGGCCGTTCACGTTCTACGGCGAGGATTACACGACGGTGAACGTGTGCAGCAACGGCTATCTCGACTTCGCCAGTACGTACTCCGACTATCTGAATTCCGACGAGGGCCTGAAGTCGAACGTGCGCATCGCCGTGTTGTGGCAAGATCTGACCACCCAGGCGACGTCCGACGACATCTTTGTCACCCAGGCCGCCGACTACGTGGTCATCCGCTGGTCCGCGCTTACGTTCACCGGATTCTATCCGATCAACGCCGAAGTGATTCTGTACCGGAACGGCAATATCCGCTTCGATTATGGGGCGTCGCATTACGGCCTGGATCCGACCATCGGCATCTCGTCGGGCAATGGCGCGTACTTCACCTTGTCGCAGCGCAACGGCTGGGCAACCATCGGCCCCAACCAAACCTCGCTCTTTACGCCGCCGACGGTGCTGCCGCCCGGTCTTTCGTTCCTATCGACAGGCGTCATTGAAGGCACGACCTTCGAAAAGGGCGATTTCTCGTTCACGATCAATGCCAAAGACTCCGGGGTCCCGCAGCAAAGCGCCTCGCGCGCGTTCACGTTGCGCGTGGCCGAGTTCGAATGGCTCGAAGTGCCGCACGGAAGCTGGAATGAGGTTGGCGGCGCGCTGAATCTCGGCGTGCGCGTGGACGGCGTCTTCGGCAACGTCGCCTATCAGTGGGTCAAAGACGGCGAAGACATCGCCGGCGCGACCGATGCCACGCTCTCCATTGACAGCCTGATTCTCGAGGACCAGGGCTGGTACAGTTGCCGCGTCACCGACGAATCCAAGGCAACGTACACGAGCGTCCCGGTGCTGATCCAAGTCTTCCCCGTGGGCAGCCTGCCGGCGCTGAGCGCCTTCGGCCTCTGCGCGGCGCTAGGCGTTTGCGTGATTATAGGCGCGCGCAAGTTGCGCCGGTCTGCGAAGCGCTAGTGTAGCGATTCGCGCAGCCGGCGACTTGTCGTTGGGTGCAAGTGCTGCGAAGAACAGGACAAATTTGCTTTTCCGCGAAAAGCAGGGACAGACACGCTTTTCAAACTGCCGAAAAGCGAGTCAGTCCCTGTTTTTCGCTTAGATAGGTCCCCTTGCTGTAGACGCTATCGGCAAGGCAAAGCCCCCCCTCCCACTCCAGGGTTGAATCCGCGTGGCGCGTGCGTTATGGTTTCTCGACAGCCTGTCCGGGGTAGTAGTATCGAAGGAGTGCGCGGCGATGGCTCGACTGGGGCGGCAAGCCAATCCTGCAATGCGTGGAGTGGTGTTTCTGCACGTGATCGCGTGCGCGGCGTACGCGTTCGCGACATCCAGCCCGGCCACCAAGGTCATGGTGAAGATGTCCGACGGGACCGCGCTGGCAACCGATTACTACCTTCCCTCTGAAGGCGGCCCGAAGTGGCCTGTTGTGCTGGCCCGTACCGCGTACCCGCGTATCGTCGTCGGCAAGAACGCCGAAGGCTGGACGAACGACGGTTATGCGTGCGTCATCCAGGAACTCCGTGGCACGTGCGCAAGCGAGGGCGAACGCAACATCTTCTACGCGGACGGCTGGCGCGAGGGGTTGCGGGACGGCGCGGACGCCATCGCCTGGGTAATGGATCAGCCTTGGTGCAACGGCAAGATCGCCACGTACGGCGAATCGGCGCTCGGTATCACGCAGGTCCTTGGCGGACCGGTAATGTCTCGCGCAACCTGCCAGGACATCAAGCTCGCCCCTTCGGACTTCTACAACAATCTCGCCTACCGGGGCGGCGTGTGGTGCAAGAATCTCGACGAGACGTGGCTTACGCTCATGGGCCTTCGAGACACGATACACCTGTACAAGGCGCACCCGTACTACGACACCTTCTGGACTTTCTACAACGCCAACGCCAAGGCGCCCGAGATTACGCTGCCGGCCATTCATATCGGCGGCTGGTACGACATCTTTCAGCAGGGATCGATCGACAACTTTGTGACGCGCCAAAACAACGGCGGGCCCGGCGCCAAAGGCAGCCAGGTGCTTATCATGCACGGCGGTTCGCACGTCGGTTACCACGGCGACTATCGCTACTCCAAAAAGACCCGCGACGTCAGCACGGGCAAGCTCGAGCGCGAGTTCATCGGGTACTGGCTCAAAGGCCAAGCGAGCGACATCATGAAGCGCCCGCCCGTGTATTACTACGTCATGGGCGATGACACCGACCCGGCCGCGCCCGGCAACGAATGGCGAAACGCCGCTACATGGCCGCCCTATGAGGCGCGGGAAACGGCGTACTATCTTGGAGCGCAAGGCGCGCTGGGCGCCGAGCCGCCCGCCGAAGCATTGAGCTACACATTTGCATTCGACCCCAATAACCCCGTCCCCACGCATGGCGGACAGAATCTGTTTCTCCCGACGGGACCGTTCGATCAGCGCAGCGTGCGCGACGGACGCAAGGATATTCTGGTCTTCGCTTCCGCGCCCCTCGAAACGCCGATTGAAATTGCGGGCCGGATCTCCGTGAAGCTTTTCGTCTCGACGGACGCCCCGGACACGGACTTCACGGCCAAACTCGTAGACGTCTACCCGGCCGGGGACGAGCGCGAGATCCTGATGCTGGACGGCGTCCAGCGCGTCAAGCTGCGCAACGGATTCAGCCAGCCCGCGCCATTGCTGGCTTCGCCTGACGAGGTGGTCGAGGTCGCGGTGGACCTTTGGAGCATCAGTTGGGTATTTAACACGGGCCACCGCATCGGCCTGCACGTGTCCAGCAGCAACTATCCACGCTTCGAAATCAATCCGAACACGGGCGAGGATTTCCCGCAGGAGGGTAACCTCCGCATCGCTCACAACGTAGTCCACGCGGGCAAGGACCGCCCCAGCACGCTGCTACTACCCGTCAAGCCCTGAAGCGGACCCGGCATCCTACGGCTTGCGCGCGCGATCCGTTTGAGCGCGGCACCGGAAATGTTGTATAGTTCTCGCTTTGATTGCGGAGCCGTCCTGCGATTTCCTTTTTCTTGTTGCGACGCACATGGTATGCAAGTAGCGGAGGTTACGAAATGGCGAGTGTGGATGCCAGTAAAGTACGGAATGTCGGTATCTTGGGGCATGGCGGTTCTGGGAAGACCATGCTGATCGAGAACATCCTGCACAAGGCGGGCAAGACCAGCCGCGTGGGGAAGATCGCCGATGGCAACACGGTGGGCGACTATCTCGACGAGGAAAAGGAACGCCAGCAGACGATCTGTATGAAGCTGATGACGCTCGATTGGAAGGGGTCGCGCATCCACCTGGTCGACCACCCCGGCTACGTCGATTTCATCGGCGAGGTCGCCGCATCGACGCCGCTGCTCGACGGCCTGGTCATCGTGGTCGACGCGACGACGGGCGTCCAGGTTGGCACGGACAACGCCTATCGCTACGCCGAGATGCATCAGACGCCGCGCGCGTTCTTCGTCAACAAGCTGGACCGCGAACACGCGGACTTCGATGAGACCGTCGCGGAAATCCAGAAGTACTACGGCACGCAATGCGTGCCGCTGGTTATCCCGATCGGGCAGTCCTCGCAATTGAGCGGCGTTGTCAACATCCTGACCGGCGAGAACGCGGAAATCGCGGATCAGATCGCCATGTTGAAGGCCAGCATGGTCGACGTGGTCGCCGAGTCCGACGACGCCCTCCTCGAGTCGTACCTTGAAAGCGGCGAACTGACGCCCGAACAATTCACGCGCGGCCTTCAGCAGGGCATCACCTCGGGCAAGATCGTCCCGATCCTTGCGGGCAGCGCCGAAAAGGCCATCGGCATCGACGAGTTGCTCGACGTGATTGCGAACTCGTTCCCGTCGCCACTCAAACGCAAGTTCGTCGCAAAGACCCCAGACGGTTCCGATGTCGAGATTCCCGTGTCGGCGGACGGCCAGTTCGTCGCGCAGGTGTTCCGCAGCATCGTCGACCCGTTCGTCGGCCAATTGACGCTGTTCCGCGTTATCAGCGGCACGCTCCGCTCGGACTCGGAATTCTACAACGTCACAACGCAGACCAAAGAGCGCACGGGCAAGATCTTCTTCCTTTGCGGCAAGGAGCAGTCTCAGGCGGCCGAGGCCGGCCCGGGCGATCTCGCCGCGATGACGAAACTCAAGAACACGCATTTCGGCGATACGATTTCGGTTCAGGGCGTGAAGTTCGAGATGCCGAAGATCGTGTTGCCGGAGTCGATGGTGAAGCTGGCCATCGAGCCGAAGTCGCGCGCCGACGACGACAAGATCGGCGAAGCGTTGAACCGGATCGCGGAAGAGGATCCGACGTTCCATCATTATCGCGATAAGGACACGAATGAGCATGTAATCAAGGGCATGGGCGATCTCCAGCTCGAAATCCTGCTCGATCGCATGAAGCGCAAATACAACGTCGAGTGCGAAACGCGCACGCCGAAGGTCGCGTTGAAAGAGACGATCCGTTCGAAGTCGGAAGTTCAGGGCAAGCACAAGAAACAGACCGGCGGCCACGGCCAGTATGGCGACGTGCATCTGCGGCTCGCTCCGAACGAACGAGGCGCGGGCTACCAGTTCGTCGACAGTATCGTTGGCGGCGTCGTGCCGCGCCAGTACATCCCGCACGTGGACAAGGGCTGCCAGGAAGCGCTGCTGCGCGGCGTGATCGCCGGGTATCCGGTGGTCGATGTCATCGTCGAGTTGTTCTTCGGTTCGTATCACGAAGTCGACTCGTCGGAAATGGCGTTCAAGATCGCCGCGTCGATGGCGATCCAGAAGGGCGTTAGGGAAGCGCGCCCGTGCCTGCTCGAGCCGATCATGGAAATCGCCGTGACCGTGCCGGACGACTTCATGGGCGATATCACCGGCGACCTCAACAGCCGCCGCGGGCGCATCCTGGGCATGGAATCGGCTGGCCCGGGCAAGCAGTGCATCCGTGCGAACGTCCCCGAATCGGACGTCCTTCGCTACTCGACGGATCTGCGCAGTATGACGGGCGGGCGCGGCAGCTACGCGCTCCGGTTCAGCCATTACGATGAAGTCCCCGAACACGTCGCGCAAGGCATTATCGCGGCCTACGAAAAGGCGCGCGCGGCCGGGGAATAGGGTTTCGGGTCTCGGGTTTCGGGTTTGGCGGAGGTTCAGCCTTCAGACCAAACCCGATTTTCTTTTTCGGACGAACGGCGCGATTGTGGTCGTGGTCGTGATCGAGTTCTGATTGGCTCCCAAGCTGTGCTTGGGAACCCACTTGTTCGCGAAGCTCCGCTTCGCGGACCACGAAGTACAACTTCGTGATCAGGTGCGTTCCCAAGCACAGCTTGGGAACGAGATGACGATTACGATTACGACTACGACTACGATTACGACTACGATCACGATCACGACCAGGATGAGGAATGGGAGAGTTGGCCCTCTCCTTCGTGCTTCAGCGGGGACGGTCTAGCGGGCCTTGAACTGGGAAGCGAACTTGGCGACTACCCGGCGGAAATCTTCGCGGTCGTCGGCTTGCATGCAGAAACCGAAGAGCGCGGCGAGATAGCCGAGCGATCCGAAAGCCGTGCATGCGCCAAGGGTAAACCAACTGTTCGGGTGCACCGCGAACTTCAGGATGAACCATGCCACCGCGCCGCACACAGCGGGCGTCAGGCCGGGGTAGACGGTCTGTCCGAACCAGCGCGCCCAGCCCAGGCCCGCGTTTCTCAGCGCGAGGGGCCACATGATGAGCGGATAGGTCAATGCCATCGAGAGCAGCGTAGCCGAAGCGGAACCGATAGCGCCCCATCGGAACCCGCCGACGAAACAGAACGTCATGGCCAGGTTGATGAGTTGGACGATCATGGCGCGCGTGGCCCATCCGCCGACGCGGGCGCGAGCCATGGCGACCACGCCCATCATGATGTTGACGTACTCGAACAGGATCGACACGAGCAGCACCGTCATGACGGGCGCGGCCAGAATATACTCGGCGCCCACGTAGATCATGATGAGTTCGTGCGAGTAAATCATCAGCGGGACCGCCGGAAGGAGGATCGTCCAAAGGGCCGTGCGGCATCCGCGCAAGTACATACCGGCCAGGCGTTCCTTCTCGTCAAGGGTGTGCAGGGCGGTCAGCGGCGTCTGGAGCGAACCGATGGTCTGCATGGCCATGGCGTGGAGATTGCGCAACGGCATCGCGCCGAGACTGAAGCAGGTGACATCGAGCGGGGTCGCGAGTTTATTGAGGACGATCGGGTCGGCCGTGGTGCGAATGGCGTCGGCCAATTGAGCGACGACATTCCAGCCTCCGAACGACATGAGTTTCCGCGCGAGGGGCCAATCGATCTTGCACGGGCGGTAGCGCAGGCTCTTGACCATGTGGCGCGATACGAAGAGCGTGACGATCGTTCCGGTGGCTTCTGAGGTCACGGACGCAACCACGACCCACATCACGCGGGTGCTGACGCCGAACAGCAGCGTGAACAGCAGCGCCAAACGCAGCACTTGCTTGCTGACATCGATGGCATTGACGATAACGTATCGCTGGCGCATCTCGAGGCCCACGGAAAACGGCGCCAGGGGGAGCCAGACGATGACCGGCACAAAAAGCAGGGCCATCATGATCCGGGCATCCCAGACACGGTCTGGGGGAATGGTCAGGATACGGTCCACGTACCAGGCAAACGTCCACCCGAGCGCAAGGAACACGACGCTGGCAAGGGCCAGCAAGGGGAACATGGTCGACACGATATGCGTGACGCCGTCGTCGTCGCCGCGCGCGTAGGCTTCGACTGGATAGCGGCCGAGGCCTTTGGTGAGGACGGTTACGAAGATGGGCAGGAAGATGATGGCGGCAATCAGTACAGGATAGAGACTGTACTCTTCGGTGGAGATGCGTTTGAGCAAGTACTGTTGGAGCCACAGCAGGACAATCAGGTTGAGCAGCCGCGTCCCCACAAAACTCAGCGAGTTGATAAACATCAACCGCTTGCTAATCTCGACATGGCCGCTCAAAATGGTTGTTCCCCACGGATGCTGGGATTCGTGCGCGCACTATAAGACGCGATAGGCAGAGGGAGATTCAAGTCAGGCTCGAATCGCTGGCTGAACAAGGACACTATCGCAGCCGTCTTGCGGTATACCCGTAAGCCGAGATCGAGTCGCCTTGGACCTGCGCCGAAATGGTCTGGCCCATCGCGGACACGGTCAGCGAGTTTCCATTCTGGCTCCACGTTCCTTGGGCCTGCATCGGCGCCTTATCGCTCTGAGCCACGGCGGTCCCGTTCGAGAAGAGCTGGATCGTGATGTTGCCGTACTGAGGATGGCTAATTGTCCAGGCCGTGCCGGAGAGGTCCATGGGCGGCGGAGGTCCCGCGGGACGCGGCGGCGCCTGGGGCCTCATGCGCTGTTGGGGCGGCGGTTGCTGGGGCGGCGGCTGCGGAATTTGTTGCTGCATGGCCTGCGTGGGTACCGGAGGAGGCGGCGGGGTCGTGGCAGCAGGCGCTTTCGACGACGCGTCTGTGGCCTCGGGCGCGGCCGGGGCGGTTTCCGTGCTGCCGCCCAGCTTGCCCAGCAGAGGCAAGCCCAAGACAACCAGCACGATCAGAAAGATAACCAACTTCATCTTGTCGTCCATGCAACGAACCTTCCTATTCCCCCTTGCACGTACCAAGTCCGTATTCTAAAGAAAAGCGCCCGTGATGTTCCAGTCGGCGGCGAGTTGCGCCGGGCATAGGGCAGTCCCTACAATACCGCCTTGGGTTGCGGAGGGTCCCCTCATGTATCCCCAGTTTCGTGAAGATCCGTGCTCGTGCTCGTAATCGATCGAAGATCGAAGGGCTGTAGCTTCAACAGAGCAGCCATTTCCCCAGAAGTTGTGACCGCTGCCGACACTCGGCCGCGAGCAACTCGATTACGAGCACGATTACGAGCACGATTACGAGCACGAGCACGAGCACGATTACGAGCACGATTACGAGCACGATTACGAGCACGAGCACGAGCAAGAGCAAGAGCACGAGCAAGAGCAAGAAGAGACGGAGCTACATAGAAACTGGGGATAACTGAGGAGGGTCCCTGCCCCTATTGAGTTGGTTCGGGTACTCCTGCTAGTATGAGCGCGCCGCGGTGGGTGAGGCGGCATTGCATAGACGATATTCTCCGGAGGCATGACAATGCATAAGCGGATAGGTTGGATGGCCGTGGCCGTGATACTTGCGGCCAGCATCCCGGTGATGGCCCACGCGCAGTGGACATGGACGCCCCAGACGGGCCGGTTCGTCAATCTCAAGAAGCAGCCTCGAGAGACGCCGGAGTTGCAGGTCGAGTTCGCGCGGAGCCTGATGCTCAAAGGCGACTACAAACGCGCGTTGCATGAAACCACCAAGTTCTCGACCTATTTCTCGGACAGTCCGCTTGCGGATCAAAACCAGTTCCTGCGCGGCGAGATCAAACTGGCCCAGGGCAAGCTGGTCGAGGCCGCCAAGGAGTATCAGCAGGTGGTGAGCCGCTATCCCAGCACCTCCTTGTACAACGACGTGATCAAGAAGCAGTACGAGATCGGCGACAAGCTGTACGAGAAGGGCCAGGCCAACCTCCACAAGAAGTGGCGGCTCTTCCGCAAGAAACCGTTGAAGAGCGCCATCGAAGTCTACGCGATGGTGATTGACAACCAGCCGTTCACCGACGCCGCCGCGGAAGCGCAGTACAAAGTGGGCCTGTGCCATTATGTGCGCAAGGAGTACGTCGAAGCGGCGTTCGAGTACCGGCGCGTGATCGAAGACTACTCGACGAGCGAGTGGGTCGACGACGCCTGCTTCGGGCTGGCCCAATGTTACTGCGACGCGTCGCGGCCGTCCGAATACGATCAGAAACCGGGCCAGCTTGCGGTCAACGCGATTGACGATTTCAAGCAGCGATTCCCGAACGATTCGCGCGCCGCCTCGCTCGACGAGCGCCGCAAGGAAATGCGCGAGCGGATCGCCGGGCAACGCCTCGCCACGGCCAAGTTCTATGCGAAACGCCGCAACTTCCCGTCCGCGCGCGTGTATTACGAAATCGTAGCGAAGGACTTCAGCGAAACGTCCGCCGCCGGAAAAGCGCAGGACTGGCTTTCCAAGAACCCGGTTGGCGAAGTATCCGCGTCGGAACGGGCACTCCAAGGGAAGCAAAAGGCGTCATGAGCCGCTTCGGTCGAGGACTGGGATGTGTCGTGATGCTCGCGTTGCTCGCGGGATGCGGATACACCACCAAGAGTTCGCTCGATCCCAAGTACCACACGGTCGGCGTCGCGGCTTTCCAGAATCAGAGCCGGCAGTATGACCTTCAAGCGCCCCTGACGAATACTGTCATCCGCAAGTTCATCACGGACGGCCGCCTTGAAGTCGTGGATCCGGGCAGCGGCGATCTCCTGATCGAGGGCACGATTACCGATTACAGACTTCACGGTCTCATCTACGACCGGCACGACGAGGTCACGCAGTTCGTCTGCACGATCACGGCGCGCGTGCGCGTGACGGACCGCTCTACGGGCAAGCCGCTCTGGGAAGACCCGAAAATGGTTTCCGAAACGAGCTTCTACACGCGCGCGCTGGGCCAGTCTTCGGACCGGTTGCGAGGCAACGCGCAGGCATTCCTGCCAAGCGTGCGGTCGTTCCCGTCGGATGAAGAGAACCGCGGGGCTTCCGAGGCGCTCGAACAACTGGCTTCGGATATCTTGTATCGCACCATCGAACCCTGGTAGCGGACGTGAACGTACAGGAATTCATCCGGTCTATCGGCAAATCCACGCCTCCTCCCGTGTTGCTGTTTTGCGCGGCGAAAGCCCCGAAAGCGCGCGAAGCTACCTTCGAACCCTACCTGGCCGAGGAGGCCGTCGACCGTGTGGTGGAAACGTATGTCGATCCCGGCATGAAGGACTTGGCGTACACGGCCTACTATGCTGACGAAACGAAGGCTTCCGAAGTCGTGCTCGAAGCGCAGACGGTCCCCTTTCTTGCCGAGCGCCGCGTGGTGCTCGTGCGCAACGCTGAGCGGTTCGGGTCCGACGCGAGCGCGGGTCCTCTGATGGGATACCTCGAAGCGCCCTGCGCCGAGACGATCTTGATGCTGATCGCGTCGCAGATCGACAAGCGCACGCGGTTTTTCAAACTCATCGAGAAGACCGGCTGTGTCGTCGAGTGCCCTGAACTTCCCAAAGCCGAAGTGGAACATTGGACGCGCCTTCAAGTCGAGAAACGAGGCAAGAAGATCGAGACTGCCGCGGTCCAGGAGATCGTCCGGCGCGCGGGCACGCATCTGAGCGACGTCAACAACGCGATTACAAACGTGATGGGCTACGTGGGCGATGCGCCCTTGGTGCGCGACGCCGACGTCGTCGCGGCGTGCGCGGACGTGGCCGAGGAAGAGGTCTGGGCGCTGACGGACGCCATCGCGAGTTCCGAGCCGGGCAAGGCGTTGATCGCATTGCGCAGGCTTCTGGACCTCGGGCGTGAAGAGAACGAATTGATAGGCACCGTCAATTGGCTGCTCAAGAGCGCCTATGCCGTGGCCGTAGCCGACAAGAGCCCGCCCACGATTAATGCCTACGTCGCCAAGAAGGTGAGCCCGCTTGCCGCGAAACTGGGCGTGAAGAAGTTGCGCGACGCCTTCATCCTCTGCACCGACACGCACTTCATGATTCGATCGACAGGCGTCGACGCTTCGCTAGCGCTCGAGTTGCTCGTGCTCAAGCTCGCCGCCCCGGTGCGCCAGCCCCAGCCCGCGTAAGCTTCCCGGGCCTACGAAACGAAAATCAGGGACTGACTCGCTTTTCAGACTGCCAATAAGCGTGTCTGTCCCTGATTGTCCTGCTTTTCGCGGCCTTCGCGCCCAAAGATAAGACGCGATCGGCATGACTCACTCCACTAACGTTTCCGGTTGCGCGCTACACCGTACAACGCCAAGATGCCGGCGAGCGCCAGGGTGCCGGCCACGCCCGCCACAGGCACCGGCGCACCCACGACGAGTTCCGCGGAAGCCGTTACCGTGTCCGAATTGTCGTCGGTCACTTCCACCGTGTATACGCCCGCGTCCTCGTTCGTCAAGTCAGACCTTGTGTACGAGGACTCTGTCGCTCCTGGAATGGTCACACCGTCCTTCTTCCAGAAGTACGTCAGCGGCTGGAACCCGCCGGTGGTCTGGATGAAGAACGTGTGGGAACCTTCGAGCGGCTCCCTTCCGCCTTCCGGCGGGATCGTAATGGCAAGGTGGTCTTCGATGTACAACTCGGCCGCATCCGAGACATGCTGCACGCCGTCATAGGTCACGACGCATGAGTAAACGCCGTTCCGCGCGGGGGTCACGTTGGTCAGCACCCAGGACGCGGTCGTCGGCCCATCGTGAACGGTCTTCAGTCCATCGTCCCATTTCCATCGGAATGTCGGGACGATCGGGCCGTAGTTGGCGTCAACATAGAGCGCCCAGTCTTCACCCGTATACAGTTGCGCTCCCAGCGGCTGTAGCGTGAATCCGTGCCAGTTGTGAATCGTGTAAAGCGGCGACACCGTTTCCGCGTTGGTGTTCGTGGCCTCATCGGACACCATATCGGCGGGAATGGTAATACCCACCGTGCCGTCCGCGTCGGGATCGTCGAGCGTCACGGTTGCGGTGTAATTCGGCGGACTCCCTGCCAGGGCGATGCTGCCCGCCAGCGATCCGGGCGTCAAAATGACACCGGAGGGTCCCAGCGGTTCCGCCAAGTCCTCGTTGAAATGCACGTTGAAGGCCACGGAATCCGCTGTAGACGGACTGGAGCCGGCCAGGGTGATGACGGGGTTGGGCGGCACGCCATCGAACGGATACTCGAACGCCGTGGAGGCGGCGTTGGCATTCCCTGCTGTATCCAGAGCCACTCCGGCAGGAATCGTTACCGACACTGTCGCTTGGCCCGATCCCAGGATACTCGCCGTGAACGACGATGCGAGTCCGCCCGGCTGGACATCGACTACGCTGCCGTTTATAACTGAGACTCCGCTCGACGTGAAATCGCTCACCGTCTCGCCGAAATCGATCGTCAAGGTCCGTGCGCTGTTCGTCAGCGTCGTGGCTCCGGAAATCACGGGGGTGGGCGCCACGGTGTCGAGCGTGCGGCTGAGCGTGGCTAGTGCGTTGCCGTTGCCCGCGCTGTCGTGCGCGGCGCCGTCCGGCACAGTCACCGTAACCAGCCCTTGCGATGTCACGACCAAGTCGAACGTATAGGCCGTTCCCGAACCCGCGAAATTCGTGATCGTGCCCGTCGTGGCGGTAACGTCCGAGACCGTGAAGTCCGCTACCGGCTCGCTGAAGAGCACCCTGATGGGAATGGGACTCACGTTCGTCGGGTCCGAGGTGGCCGAATCCATGGCCGCCGTCGGCGCTATCGAATCGAAGGTCCGCTCGACCGTGTTCGACGGGGCCACGTTGGCCAGGCCGGCCAGGCTCGTGAAGGCGCCCGCGTTGACTACGCACGAGACTACGCCCTGGTCCACCGCCGACAACACGACGGTATAGGAAGCCCCGCTTCCGGTGAAAGAGTCGACGGAGGCATTGGTCAGCGTCAGCGACGATGAAGTGAAGGTCACACTAGGTTCGCTCAGCGTGGCCGTCACGGTGATCGCCGCGTGAGTCGGGTCCGGATCAGAGCACGACAACGTCACGGTCGGCGGAACGCCGCCACTGCTCTGAACTTCATACGCGCCAATGTCGTACTCCGTTCCCGTCCCGTCCGCGCCTTGCCCGGGCACATCGACCGGACGCGGATTGCCATCGAGGTCTGTACTCGGCGCTCCGGTTGCCGCGCCGACATCGATAGCGGCAGAACCGCTACTGAGCCGGTAATTCGCAACTTTGAACGTATCGCCCTGCTGGGCGATCGACGTAACGTCGCCAAAAACGACGACCAGCGAATCGGTGTTTCCCGCAATGAAGTGCTGGAGGCGCTGGCTCAGGTCCACGTTGATGACAGAGCCTGTGATAGCGTCCGGCTCGAACGTTCCCGGCGCCGCCTCGAGGTAGGTCAGAAACTCATCCGGGGAATACACGGGCGGCGAGATCCACGTGCCGGTGATGCCTTGCGGACCCGACATGACAAATGAGGGTTCTCCCGTAACGCTGCCGCTGTTTCCCGGCAGCGCATTGATCGCCGCCGCGCCTGTGAGAGGCGTCGTGTTTTCGTCGAGGTAATCGCCACTGGAGTTGTTCTGGAAAAGGCAGTTCGTAATAACCGGATCCGAGGTCGTGTCGAGTTCGTAGACCGCGTACGCGGGGTTGTTGCGGAAGAGCGTATTGGTCAATACCACGTTTGCATTCAGTTTGCACGCAAGGCCGCCGCCCCGTCCCGCTTGGTTCCCCACAACCGTGCAATTGATCATCGAGGGCGCCGAAAGCGAGGCATACAAGGCGCCGCCGACGTTGTGCGCCGAATTCCCGGTGATAACCGAATTGATCACCGTGACATCCGACCCTCTGGAACAGACCAACGCGCCGCCGTTGTTGTTCGATGCCTGATTGCCGCTGATGGTGCATGCCGTTAACGTCGCCGCGACGTTCGTGTCGAAATTGAACGCGCCGCCGCTTTCGCTCGCCGTGTTCGACACGAGCATGCAATGGTCAAATACCGGCGCGGCGCCGCTATACGCAAAGACGGCGCCTCCGAGCGGGGCGGAGTTGAGCGCAAACGTCAAGCCCGTGATGTGCGGCGTGGATTCGGCGAACGCTATCATGATGGCACCGCCCTGATTGTCGGCGCTATTGAGGCCCACAATGCAATTCTCGATGACCGGAGCGGCGCGATGGCACCGGATGGCCCCGCCATTGTACGCATGATTCGCAAAGAGGGTGGTATTCGCGATGGTGTTGCTCGAATCGGCATTCCAGCAGAGAATGCCCCCGCCGCTGTCCTGGGGGAAGGCCGTTCCGTTGGCGTCGCCGTTGACAATCGTGAAGCCGTCAAGCCGCGCGCCCGTGAGGTTGTTCATGTTGACGCCACGGGATGGCGCAGGCGCTCCAGAGGCGTCGATCACCACCGTGTTGGAACCTGGATCGCGCTGGCTCCGATCGGTTTCCGTACCGTTGAACCCGCCGTATAACTCGACATTGCTCCGCAGCCGGACCACGGGGCTGGTAGGACTGGAGTACCCGCCCGCGGCTACCCAGACTTCTCCGCCCAACGCGTTCGACGCGGCATCCACGCCTTGCTGAATCGTGGTGAAGGCAGTGTCCCAACTCAAGCCATCCTCTGTGCCGGAGCTGTTGGCCGCGTTGACGTACCAAACCGCCGCCGAGGCATTGCAGCTTAACCCCACCACCAGAACCAACATCCCCCAAAGGCACCCATTGTGACGCATAAACGATCCTCCCGGCCATGGCTTGGCACCCACGGACGCGCGTGCCACACCCATGCGCGCCCAATAACCTTACTATAGCACAACATAAGCCGGGAACACACGACGATTTTGCTGGGACATCTTCGGGTTCGCATGCGTCTTCGAGCGCCTCGGTTGTCCCGGATGAAGCGGGAATGCTACAGTGACGGCGCATCCGGAGCCAAACCACGGAGAGGGGCTGCATAATGAAGACCGATGCGAAGCCGTTGCTGATTGTTGGGACCGAATCGGATAATCCTTTTGCGATCGACATCGGCGTCTACTGCCGCCAAGGCACGGATATTGCCGATATTCTGTCGCTGAAGACCTTCGCCAACAGCGAGTTTTGCCCGCGATTCATCAGCGACGAAAACGACTTGACCGAGATTGGCAAGAAGTTGCGCGATAGGATTGTGGTCATTGTGTCGACGGCCTCGAATGCCGCATCGCGCAACGAGCTTGCATGGCGCAATCTTCTGATCGCGCGCGGCGCGAAGGACAACGCCGCCGCCCGCGTCGTGTTGGTCGAACCGGACTTGTTTTTCAGCGCGCAGGACCGCGGGCCGCTTCCGGAACACGGCGAAACGGATCACGAACGCGACCTGACCGATTACAAGAAATTCGACGGCCAGCCCTTTTCGAGCCTGCTGTATGCCCAGAGCCTCGGGCTCGCGGGCGTCGATGCGGTGATCACCGTGCACAACCATTCGATGTCGGTGCAGAAGCTCTTCAGGCAGCAGATGCGCGACGCGTTCCAGAACCTCAGCCCCGCCGAGGTCTTTGCGCACTACACGCGGACCTCGGACGTCGCGCCCAGCCTGCATTCCGGCAAAGGCATCCTTGTGTGTGCGCCGGATAAGGGCGCGCGGAAGTTCGCGACCGAAGTGCATCAAGGCCTCGGCGCCGGATCCCAGTTGCTCTATCTCGCCAAACAGCGGACCGGCGAGCGCAGCGTGTCGAGCCTGGTCGATGCGGAGTCGCCCAGCCCGATGGAGGCCATCGCCGGAAAAGACGTGATCATCCTGGACGATATGGTCCGGACGGGCGGCACGATCAAAGAGGCGTGCCGTCTGTTGAAACAGGCCGGGGCCGCGCGCATGGTCTTTTTCGTGACGCACTTCTACGGCTCGGCCGAAGTCCGGGAGAATCTGAATGACCCGGCGCTCGACGAAATCGTTACGACCAACACGATCCCGAGTATCCTGAACCGCGACATGCAGGGCCGGCTGCGGCACAAGATGACCGTCTTGAAGCTCGAGAAATGGATCTCGCGGCACTTGCTCGAATTTCTGGGCCGGCCGTGGGACCACCTCGCGGGGATGCCTTACACGGTCGACATGTCGAGCAAGAACCCGCGCTGGCAACTCATGCGTTGAACCGCCGCCCGCTTGGACATGTGTTGGGACCATCCAGGAGCATAATGCGCCGTGACTTCTGACCTCATCGATGGTGGCGATGCAAGACCGCGCCGGGGCGTCCGGCTTGCGGTAGCGCTTTGGTTTGCGACCGGCGTTGCTGCCGCAGTCTTCTACGCGGCCACGTACCATCGAGCGCATCCCGAGGCCGCGATCGATCTGACGTTCGGCCGCGACGATGCCGTGGCCCAATCGAAGGCCTTCCTCGAAGGCCAGGGCTTTGACCTCTCCGATTGCCGCCACGCGATCGCCTTCGTTGCCGACGGAACCACTGAGAAGTTCCTCGAGAAGGAAATCGGCCTTGACGAGGCGGCTCGCCTTATGCGGCACGAGGTGCGCGCGTGGTACTGGTTTGTACGCTGGTTCAAGCCGGGCCAGGAGGAGGAGTATGCCGTAGGATTCGCTCCCGACGGACGCCTGGTCCTGTACCACCACCTGATACCCGAGGCCGACCCTGGGGCGTCGCTCGACGAAAGCGAGGCGCGCACGGTAGCGGAGGCATTCCTCGATACCGATGCGCGCCTGGATCGCGCTGGGTATACCGAGACCGGCGCGACGGAGAAGAAGCTGCCCGAGCGCATGTCCCGGTCCTTCACGTGGGAACGCAAGGACTTCGACATCAAGGGAGCGAAGTACCGAGTCCGGGTCAACGTCGATGGCGGGGCGGTGGCGTTCTACTGGGAGGAGTTGCACGTTCCAGAGTCCTGGGTTGGCGAGGAGACGCGCAAGGGGTCGCAACGCAGATTGCTCAGTGCGATGGGTCTGGTCCTCTCGGCGGCGCTCGTGCTGGGATTGATCGCGATGCTCATTGTCAAGACGCGCCAGCGCGATCTTCGCTCGTTGAGCGGCGCCGGTCTTGGATTGCTATTGGGCCTTGTAGGGCTGGCTTCATGGTTCAACGAATTGCCTGGCGCATGGCTCGCCTACAACACCACCGATTCGGTCGGCGCGTTCTACGGCGGTCTGGTCCAGGAATACCTCCCCAGACTCTTCTTGACGGTAACCGCAATGCTGTCGCTCGCGGCCATCGCCGATGCGGCCGGCCGCGATGCCTTTCCGCGCCACGTCCCGTTGTCCCGTATTTGGACGCGCAAATTCTGGCGCTCCGGAGACGTGGCGCTCGCCGTGTTCGTAGGACTGTGCCTTGCCCTCTGCCACACGGCGTACTACAGCGCGTTCTACCTCGCCGGTACGCGCGCCGGAGTCTGGTGTCCGATCGAGCCGCCGCCCCTGAACCTGTTCGCGACGCCTGTGCCCGGGTGGGAACCGGCGAGTATCGGCCTGTGGGCCGCGCTGACCGAAGAGGTCTTCTTTCGCCTGTTCGCCATTTCGTTCCTGCTACGGCTGACCCGTCGGCGCTGGCTGGCCATACTCCTTCCCGCGATCGCGTGGGCGCTCCTGCACAGCAACTATCCGCAGGAACCCGTCTTCATCCGCGCGCTCGAACTCACGATCGTGGGCGTGGTGTACGGCAGCGTCTTCGTCCGGTACGGGATTGTCGCGACGTTGGTCTCGCACTACACGTACAACGCGTTGTCCACGGGGACGGTCCTCTTCCTGACCTCGGACCCGGCACTGAAGGCATCGGGCATCGTGGCGTCGGGCTTTGCAGTGCTGTTGCTGCTGCCTGCGGCGTTGCGCGTCCTTCGCGGCAAGCCGCTCGCGACAGCCGAAGAAGCCTCCTACGTTCCCCGTCGCTACGATTCGGGCGCGGAAGTCGTGCCGGTTTCGCGCATCGAACGATACGCGCCGTTCCTGCCCATAGCGCGCCGCCCCCTGCGATGGCTCCTTTCGCTGGCTATCGCGGCGGCTATCGGGTATTTAGTGATACCGCGCCCCGAGAGCTTCGGCGATTTCGTGCGCGTGACCTTCAATCGGTGGCGCGCCGAGACGATTGCCGACGCCTATCTTGCTTCGCGCGGAATTGACGTCTCCAAGTATCGGAGGGAGATTTCCTGCGGGAACGACGTCGACGAATCCGCCGATTACCTCTGGCAGCAAGGCGGCGTCGAAATGCTCAACCGCGTGTTTCGCGAACGGCGACTCGGGACGCGCCAGACCGAGGTGCGTTACTTTGTTCCGTATCAGATCGAGCAATACGCGGTTTCGCTGAATCCCGACGGGAGTGTTGCCTACTACTGGCACGAACTCGAGGAGGAGAAACCGGGCGCGCAGCTTTCGCAAGACGATGCGAAGGCGATAGCGGAACGATATCTCCGCGACGAGAAAGGGATCGATTTGGACGGCTACCGTCTTGTCGACGCCTCGACCCACGCATACGCGTCGCGGACCGATCATTGGTTCACCTGGGAGGACACGGAGGAGACCCTCGGCGAGGCGACTGTCCGCATACGCATCAAGGTGCAGGGCGACGAACCCATGGGATACTTGCCGTTCGTCAAAGTGCCCGACGAATGGTCGCGCCTGCGCGGCGAACAGCGGATTAAAGACATCGTCGAGACGATCGTGGCCGGCATGATCGGCGTCGTATTGATGATCGCCATCGGCGTCGTGTTCCATGCGCTCCTTCGAAACCGCTTGATGGTGGTGCGCGTGGCGCTTGCGTTCGCCGCGGTCTCCGCGCTGCTTGAGGTACTCCTTGGGATTGACGATCTGGCCACTTTCTGGGGTAGCTACGACCCCAGTTCGTCACCCATCGCTTACGTTGCCGCGTGGATACTCAAGAAATTCGTGCTTATTCCTGGAGGCGTATTCGTGGCGACCGCGTTTGTCGTCATGCTGGCCGACGGTCTGTATCGCATGGCGTTTCCGCACCGCCATCCGCTTGGGTGCTGGTTTGGCCTCGAGCGGTTCTATCGCGACGACCCGCACGCCCCCGTCAACCCTACAACGCTGCCCTACCGGGCCGTCTGGGGCCAAGCCCTGATCGTCGGCATCGGCATCGCTGTCCTCGGGATGGGCCTGTCCGCGCTTGGCCGCGTTCAGTCCGAACAAGACACCTACCTCGAAACCACGCCCACGATCTACGACAGCGCTCCGGACCTTGATGCTTTGGGGGGATACGATTCCTATGTGCCCGCGGCCGCGACGTTATTTGACGGCCTCCAATACGGCATGCTCGGTTGCATGGGACTCGTCATTCTCGCCTCTGTATACCGCCGTTTCATCCGCAAGCCCTACCTGGTCATGATTCCCGTCATCGTAATCGCGGCGTTTGGCGCGGTCCACGAGTCCGAAACCTGGCGCGAAGGATTCGAGACATTCGCCGCCGCGGCCATCGGCCTGCCCATCTCGATCGCACTCGTCGTCGCTTTCGCGCGATGGATCGGACGCGAGAATGTCCCCGCCTACGCCGTCGCCTGCTTTGCGGGCCCGGTGCTCGACGAGGCCGCCAACATGGTCCGCACTCCCGAACCCTACGCCCGCTGGAACGGCATTGCGCTCCTCACCCTTCTCGTCCTCATGGCCCTCGCTGGCGTTATCCTCTATCGCCGCGGCCTCCGTGAATGTCCAGCTGCCATTGCCCCCGAGTCTGTCGAAGACAATGCCGCCACGGTGGAACCGGTACCCATCACCGAACCCAACGCCACAGTATCAGAAACAAGCCAATGTAGAGTCACAGAGGATGAAGAGGAAGAGAAGATCAGCAAGACCGTTGATGCAACGGCTATCGATGATGAGGATTGATCTGTAGTACCCGTGGCAACAGCCGTTCAGTCGACACGGACAAAGAAGACCCTCCGCGAATCTCTGCGCGTCTGGACCGCTACCCACTCGAATCTGGTACTTTGGCGAAGATTTCCATGCGGCGATGCTCGTGAGTTGTCTGAATGCAGCCTTGTAGGCAGAAGGAATGGCGGCGGTAATCCGCAGCGATCCATTTGCCGCGCCAGCCACTCATGCCGCCGATTTCTGGGCAACGCCAAACATGACGGAGGCGCCTTTCACGAAGAAGCATGGCGCTCGGACCGGCGAGGTCTTGTGCCGGAAGACCAGATGTGCTTAGTAACTCGCACGTCTTTGCAGTCGCTTCCCGCTTTCAGGAAGTCTGATGGCTCCAATCTGCGTGCGACGCGTGCGTTTGCCGTACCCGTTTGGCTCCACTTATACTCGATCCCATCGAAGGCCAGGCGGAATTGCGCTACGTACAATAGGTCAGCAAAAAGACCGATGGAGCATTGATAGAGTGCAACGCAGAACGTTTCTCAAGACATTGCCTGCGTTTACGTTTCTGGCAGGTTCGGCGGCTTCTGAAGCCGGCAGCGCTGATGGCAAAGACCCAACGGGAAAGCAGCCGACGGGAGACACCGAAATGATCGGGGACAATCTCGTAGAACGCATCGATTGCACTTTGGACGCTCCCTCGGAGAAGTATTTCGAATACGGGGACGTTAAGGTGGTGGAGTCGTCCGCGGGCCGCTATCGCGAAGCCGAGGCAAAGCCGCTTTCGCGGTTCGGCTACCGTTTTTCGATACGCGATGTCGGGCGGCCGCACGTCGCGGTGATTCGCTATCCGGACGACAAGCGGCGCTTCATGTGCATTATGGACGGCACGAGCTACGATCTGACCACGGGCGTCTTCACCGGCTGGGAGCATCCACTGACCGGACAGATGCTCGAACTTCGGCAAGTCTTCTGGCCGCGCTGGGAAGAGAACAGCATCGTATTCATGACGTGGAGCGAAGGCGAACCGGCGGCAGTGGCATCCGTGGAGATATGGGCGTTGGACGATTTGCCGGCGTTGGATACGCCGGGGGATCCCTGCGACGGTTCGCGCCGCGAGTTGGGCATCCAGTATGAAGACCCGTGCGGGTGCTGCGCGTCGGAAGGCGCGTTGACACGGGAAGCGTGGATCGACCACCTGGTCCGTTACGCAAAACACAGCGGCCAGAATCTCTTGGTCTATCCGATGGCGTGGTACCACGGGCCGCAGTTCCCCTCGGAGCGCGAACCCGCCGACGGGTTCGGCATGGTGGTGGCGCACGACCGGAAGCAGTACTCGCGATGGACCACGCATCCGGTGGACTGGTACGCGGGACTTTTTGAACGATTCGAGCGGGAAGGCATCGGCTTTCAGGGAGCGCTTACGTTGCTCCGCCTGGGCAGCCTTCTCGAACGGATGAATATCGATCTCGAGGCGATCCGCGGCGGGGCGGATACGTTCAACAACATGCTGTGGAACGACCAAGTCCAATCCAGCACGCAGGATTGGACGCCTATCTACAACGCGCGCAATTTCAACCGCATCGCCGAGATCCTGAAAAGCCAGTCCGAGCCCATGGAGCCTTGGAGCATTCTGAAAGAGTGGGCGTACGGGGAACGCGCCGTCCCCGGCGTCCACATGGGGCCTATGTTCAACCCGCTGCATCCCGTGGTTCAGGAAGCGCTCGTTGGATTCGTCCAAGAGATCGGAATGCGATATGCAAAATACCACGCATTTCGCGGGATCTCGTTCAACATGTTCGCCAGCGCCATGCCGTGGTTCGGATCGATCCACTCGGGCTACGACGACTACTCGATTGGGCTGTTCGAAAAGCACACCAGCATCCACGTGCCCGTCGATCCCAAAACGCCGGATCGGTTTTCGCAACGATACGCGTATCTAACGACGACATGCCGCCCCGCATGGGTCGAGTGGCGCTGCAAGATGATCCGCCAGTTGTTCGGCAAACTACGTGAGACGCTCGCCGCCGCGCGCCCGGACCTGCGCCTTGTTGTCACGTTATGGGACGAGACCACTGTTCCCAGCGTGCTGGGCCAGCCGTCGGCAGCGCTTCAATGGGGGGCGCGCCCGAGCATGCTCGAGTTCTATCGCGACGCGGGCATAGACCTCGACCTCTATGGCGACGAGCCGGGCCTTGAAGTGGATCGCGGCATGGGCAACGGACGCGACAGGGGCGGCCACGGCGCCAATCCGTGCGGCGGCACGAGCCTTCCGATCGAAGCGCAAACGATGTACCGCGACTTCGACGCATTGGACGAACCGGCCTTGGCGGCGTTCCGACGCCACGCTTCTCCGGGCGCGTTCATTTTCAACTGCTGGGTGGAAGCCTGGGGACGCCACGTGTGGTTTTGTCCGAAAGACGGCGACCCGAATGTCGCGGAGTTCTCCGTTATGGACGGCGAGCGCGTCGAAGGCATCCTCCGGATCAATTCGGAATATCCGAAAGACGGTTTCTGGTGGGACTCGCAGTTGCGCATTACCCCGGCGTTTCCGACGGGACTGCATTTCTTGGAGCCGTATGCTCTCGCGCTTGCCGAATTCGACGCCTGCCGCATATCGCGCGGAGGCCTGTTTCTGGACAAGGCGCACACGGACGCCGTCCAGGAGTTTGCCCGCGCCTATCGCTCGTTGCCGCGCGTGAAATTTGAGACGGTGGGCGGCACGACCGATCCCGTCGCGGTGCGTACGCTGGCGTGGCAGGGCAAGCGCTACGTGTACGCCGTCAATCGCGTGCCTTGTCCGGTGGACCTGCGGCTGAAGTTCAGCGCGGTTCCGGAGGCGGTGACCGACGCGGCCAGCGGCCAGCCCGTGTCCGGCGAACTTGCCGCATCCTTTGCGCTCGGGCCGTACGGATTGCGCGTCTTCGCAATGGGGCTCGATACGAACGTCACAGGGTTCACGGCTACGCCCCCGCCGGAAACGCTCGCCTCGATCGAGGAGGAAGCGCGGGAAGCCTGTGACGCCATCGCCAGCGGGCACGCTAAAGGCCGCGACATTCCCGGCGGTGACGCCTTGGCAACAGGGATACGCTCGGCGCTACGCGAAGGGCGAATCGGATGGCTCAGCCGCGCACTCAGCAGCTATATCGTTCGAAAAGCGAAAGAGGACAGTAGACGATAAACGTCCGGCAGCGCATGCTCTCCGTATACCGCAACGTAATGCCCGACCTCTGGCGATACTCCGTTCGCAGTGGGCTAGTGAGTTAGGCCGCCGAGGCCGCTTTGGCAATCCGGAATTTGCCGCTAAGGATCGGGATCGCGAGGTGCAGCATCCAAGAGAACAGCAGCAGCCCGAAGGCCCATATGCCCATGCAGACGATCCCCTCGGTCGCCGTGGGTACATATTCGACCACCGTGCCCTGGGGCGTCGGTATAAATCCGGGCACCACCATCCCGATTCCCTTTTCAAGCCAGATGCCGATGTTGGCAAGGATGCACGCCACATTGAGGAACAACAGCCGCCGCGCCAATGGGGGAATGATCAGAAGGATTCCCGCGACGGCTTCCATACCCACCGCTGACCAGACCCACGGGACTAGATTGCCGTAATGCCGGCCGTTGTGATCCAGCCCGAAGAACAGGAACTGTGCCGAACTGCTGTGGGCGGAAGCCGCGTAGAACTCTTTGAATGCGTCGCATGCGAGGAGGAATAGATTGATGAGCAGGGATGCGGTGACAATGTTGCGCAAGACATAGAAGACCTTGTCGCTAATCTTGTAGTCGGAGTAGTGCCGGATGACCTGAAGCGCGATGATAAGAATGCCGGGGCCCGCTGTGAATGCCGACCCCAGGAATCGCGGCGCCACAATCGCCGTGTTCCAGAACGGTCTGCCCACCAGCCCCACGAACAGGAAGGCGGTCACGGTGTGAACGCTGATCGCCCACGCGATGGACAGAATCACGAACGGCATGTAGAACAAGGCCGTCGGCGCGCGGCCCAGGTATTTCATGTAAAGGAGATACCCGCAGATGTGCAGGTTCACAAGAAGATAGCCCATCAGCACGATTACATCCCACGCCAACATCGATCTCGGGAAGTTGAGCCTGCCAAGAACCGGTATGAGGTGCCAGAAGCGGTCCGGACGGCCAAGGTCGGCCAACACGAAACACTGGCACATGACGATGGCGGCGATGGCGAGCAGTTCGCCCAAGAGGACGACGTCGTGCATCTCTTGGTTGCGATAGATGTAGGCCGGGATAACCAGCATCACCGCCGCCGCCGCCAGGCCGACCAGGAACGTGAAGTTGGCGATGTAGATGCCCCAGGAGATCTGGTCCGTCATGCCGGTGATCGCCAGGCCGTCCACGAGCTGCTGGCAAAAGGCGCGGCCGCCAAGCACGGCAAGGAAGGTCAGGAAGGTCATCCACGCATAGAACCGGGGACTGCCCGAGAAACTCAGGACAAATGCCCGCTTCAGAAACACCAGATAGTTGCGAAGCATACTTGGGCCCGCGTGCCTTTCTCACGTCTCGTAGAAGTAATAGAAGCGCGGGATGGTTCCCGCATCCGCTTTCAGGATATAGACCCGCTTGTGCTTCAAGATGAATTGGATTTTGCCGTCAGGATCGAGGACATTGCCGAAAATGCGCGACCCCGTCGGGCACGCCTCGACACACGCGGGATTCAGGCCCTGCCGCGTCCGCTGATTACAGAAATGGCATTTCTCCACCACGCCCCTCGGCCGGATCCGGTTGCCCAGGTAGCCCATCTTCGGATTGATCGCCTCGGCCGGTAGCGCCGGCCTCTGCCAATTGAAGCGCCGGGCCTCGTACGGACACCCTGCCATACAGTACCGGCACCCGATGCACCAGTTGTAGTCCACCACCGTGATCCCGTCGGGTTCGGTCCACGTGGCCTGCACGGGACACACCTTGGTACACGGCGGCTTCCGGCATTGGTGGCATTGAATCGGCATATAGTACTTGCCTTCCTTGGGCACCGGATTGGTCGTATACAGCACGTCGCCTTCCTCGAGATCAAGCGAATCGATGTCCATCTCTATCACGCGGATGTAGGCCATCTCGGGGTGATCCAGAGGGATGTTGTTCTCTTTCATGCAGGCATAGACGCACCGGCGCGACCCGTTGCACCGGCCCAGATTAAGGGCATAGGCAAACTCGACGCCTGGCTGCGGCTTGTAATCCTTGACCTCCACGTCCGCCCCGTAGTCCCGCGCAATTTCCGCCTCGACGCGCTTGAGAATCTGTTCCATCATCTCCGGCGTAAGCCGCGTGTAGTGCTCCTGCAGGAACTGCCCCATCGACGGGCCGTCCTTGAGTCCGCGCAACGGTTCCAGCATGGCCGCCGCACAAGCCCCCGCCGCCATGGTTCCAATGCCCGCCTTCAGGAAACCGCGCCGGCTCGGAGTCGCCTGCTCCTCTCCGGGAACGGGGCTCTGTTCTTGGCGTTCTTCGTCAGGGTCCTGATTGGCCATGAGAGGCGTCTCCAGTTGGGGGCCGCAGGTCAAATCGCGTCAGTACCGGCGGCGGCAGCGGGGTCATCGGCTCGAATTTCGGGTGGTGCGGGTTATGACACTGAATACATTCGAGCTTGCTGTGCTCGCCTTGCTTCGGGTCCCAATGTCCATTGACCCGGCCGTGAATGCCCAACTGCCATTCGTGGAACAACGGGCCGTGACATTTCGCGCAAAGGCGCGTCGGCTGTTCAGGGGGAATCTCGCTGCCGTCGTACGCGGCGTAGGCCATGCTGTTCTTCGCGTTGTGGCAATTCAGGCAGCGCTGGTTGAGACCATGTTGGAACACGATGTCTTTGTGTTCATCCTTGAGGGCGGCTTCCCCCTGCGTTCCGTCGAAACTGTCATGACAGGCTGTGCACTCGTATTCGTCGCCATCCCGATGAAGACGCAAGGGCCGCACCGCCCCCCGCACGGGCGTAATGTCGTATAGACCAGCCGACACGTCGCGCTTGTACAACGGCGCCGAAGACACGCCTCCGGGAGTTTGCGGGCAGGAAGCCAACAGGCCTCCCATAACGCATGCCAGCAGGGCCGTTCTCGTATGCTTTCGCATCACTTGAGTCCCAACCTTGACCTGCATTCACCCGCGGGAGGCGCCTCCGTGCTCCATCCGCGCCAACATCATTGTAGAGCCCACCACCACGAAGAACACACCGCAAAGCGCCGTTATTCCTGCGGAAGATTCCCACCCTCTTGGCGTATCCGCCAAGCCCAATCTCCGACTTCCGTGCGCCCACGATACGCGACGATTGTGAAGTGATTTAGACAGCGCCACCATGCCAATCCCCAGGGAAAGGCGAAAGAAGGTAGTGGGTCAGTTTGAATCCTCAAGCGCCGCAATCTCTTCCATGTCCCACAAATGAGTTGTTACTCCAGCGGCCATAGCGGGCGTAATGCGCAAGGTTTGGTGAATCCGGGCGAAGTTGTAGTACATGAAATGCAGGCTTACGGCGTGGGCAAGGTTCTCAACTTTCTTTGAGAACGCATTAGTCAATCGCGCGAATCGTCTCATGCTCATTCTCATGGGTAGATTGCCTCTTTCCACAAAGCTTGTTGAAACGTGTTTTCTTTCGGGTTTGCCAGTTATTACTATAGTCTCTGTCCCTAGGCATTCAGAAGGACTGTATCTCCGTTCGCTATCCCTTGAAGGCCCGTAGATCTTCAGAAGTTGGGCGTAGTCAATTTCGGAACTGAACGCGTTCTCGACAGCCGTCAGATACGCCTTGTGGCCGTCAGTCGTAAGTTGAACGCGATTCTTGAGACGCCCCGCCAAATCGGTCATGAACACTTCGGCGTCTTCCGTCGAACGTGTTCCGATTTGCCAGCACGGGATAAGCTTCGTGTGGGCACAAATTGCCGTCCATGTCCAGACATCACCAAAGCCAAATTGACCGCGCAACTCTGGCGGAACATTCTTCTCCTTGGCATAGCAGAAACTCCAAATCTCATCGCATTGAAGTCGCTTGCAGGGCAGATCCCTAAGAGCTTCGTCCTGATACTCCAAGCATTTTGAGCCAATACTGCAAAGTAGCTTCGTTACGGTGTTCTTGGAGACATCCCTAATCCGAGTAATGGCGCGGATGGAGTTGCCCTCGACTAAGAGGCGAAGGATTTGAGTTCTTTTCTCCAGCGTCAGCCTGTTCATCTCGAATACCTCTTGTGAAACTGCGTTTGTTCGGCCAATCTGTTCATGCAATATGATATCATCTTTTTGTGCTTAGTGTCAAGCATACAAAATCAGTTTGCTTTTTGGCGCAAGTTATGATATTATGTTTACCAGATGTAGGGGAGAAGGTTATGAGCGACCACAAAATGCCCGGACAACTGATCGAAGAACTCTTGGAAAGAAGAGGGTGGAGCAAACGTACACTTTCCATTGTCATGGAAAAGGGCGAGAGCACAATAAACAAAATCATTGCCGGAAAACAACCCGTTGATGTTAGAACGGCATTATTGCTAGAAGAGATATTTGAGGTACCCGCCGACAGGTTTCTTGCGCTTCAGAGGGGCTACGAACTTGCAGTGGCCCGTCTATCTTCAAATCCAGACCCCGCACGAGCGCAGCGTGCCTATTTGTATACTGGCCTTCCTATACCAGAGATGGTTAAACGTGGATGGCTTTCAGCGGATAATCCGCACAATATAGAACAAGTGGAAAAGGCCTTGACTCGTTTCTTTGGTGTTTCATCGCTAAATGAAATTGAGATTCTTCCTCACGCAGCGCGAAAAACGATGGTCAATATGGAAACGACACCCGCTCAACTGGCATGGCTATATCGCGTCAAGGCGATAGCCGAGGAAGTACTTGTACCTCCTTATTCGCCCAGTGCTCTTCGCGCGGCTATTCCTAGGTTGAAGAGATTCATGTGCGCCCCCGAGGAAGCGAGAAATGTTCCTCGGTTATTGGCCGAATGTGGAGTTCGTTTCGTCATCGTTGAAACATTGCCGACCGCAAAGATCGATGGTGTCTGTTTTTGGCTGAACGAGAAGTCTCCGGTAATCGGCGTAACGCTACGTCACGACAGAATTGATAACTTCTGGTTTGTTCTACGGCATGAGATTGAGCACGTGCTGCAAGAGCATGGAAAACAAGCAATGGTTCTCGATATGGATCTGGAAGGGGAACGACCATCATTAGATCCGGTCATCCCAGAAGAAATAATGGCCAATGAGGCAGCCGCCGATTTTTGCGTTCCACAGGACAAACTAAGGGCCTTTATCGCCGGGAAAGCACCGCTTTTTTCAGAGCGTGACTTATTGGGTTTTGCTAAGTTGCTAGGCGTTCATCCTGGCGTCATTGCCGGACAAATACAGCATAAGACGGAAAGGTACGACAGATTTCGCCAGTACCTTTCTAAGGTTCGTTCATTTGTAACCCCTAACGCGGCTACGGATGGATGGGGTGATATCTATCCACTTGGGCAATAGGAGAATACTGATATGGCAAAGGTTTCAGAACGTCAGCAATTCATCCGGTACTATATGGAGATGACCGGAGAAACGGAAATTGATATGCACAAAGTGGCCGTGTTCGCCATTAAGAAAGGCTGGCCCCTTCCACGGCCTTCCGATCCTGTTGACTTGCTCGCCAAACAATTCACAGATGCTGCAAGGCAAGAAATTAGGAGAGACTCGACAACAAACCACCCTTATCGCGGGTATCATGCGGTGCCCGTAGAAGATCAGACGGGGCAACTATCGTTTTGGTGGATAGACATTGACGACCCCAATACGACCCCACGGAATTTTCGCAAGTCTGCCGTCAGGCGGCGGGAACAAATGGTTGACGATGGCGTTCAGCTGTCACTCGATCTTGATCATTGGAACGCCATGCATCCCGATGAAGCAGATCAGGTCCACATCCCTATGGATTTAACACTTGACGTTGAGATTCGCCTGGCTTCTCTTGAGCTGGAAGAGGAAGAGGTCGGAGTCTAATCCTTCTTCTTCCACCTAGCTTCGGCTGCTATGCGTGCAATATCACGACGTTGTTCCGCTGAAAGATTCTTAGCGCGGACCTCGCCGCCTTTCTTTCCCAAATAGGATGCCGCTACATCTTTTCCGTCATCGGCGCTATCCTGTATCTGTCCAGTGGAGATATCGCATATAAGCTTCGCAAGCTGATTCGGATCGCGCGAGCGTTGTATACGTCTTTCCATGTCTTATTGTCACACGCAACACTACACCACGTCAACGGGTGGCAATTTCAAACTGACCCACTACCGAAAAAGGAGTGACGGTGCCTGTTGCCGAGTCTTCTTGTATAATGAACCATAGAGTTAACGGGTGATTTCCTTTGCGAAACAACTGCCGGTGGACGACTTCGTTGCCTGGCCGTCGCCGCCGCGAAGCGCGCCCACAAGGAGCAGATATGAGCATCCGGTTACTGTGGAAGGCGGTTCCGCTTGAAAGGCCGAGGAACGTCTTGTCGCGCGCGCTCTTCCGGTTCCTATGGTGTTCCGTGGGAGGCGCAATCACCATTGGCGTCTTCCACGAACATGAACGCATCCAGCGCGTGAGTCTGATCGTCCTGTTGGTTTGCGTGATCACGGGAATAGGGATCCTGGTGGATGCATTCAGGTTGTTGTTGCGACCCAAACCGAACCCCTGACCCCTTGTGATCGAGACACCCAGAGCTTGTGAAGGAATCGCCAGACGCGGACTCTTTAGCATTCAGCCATATATTGCCTGTCATTCTGAGCAACGCGAAGAATCGCATGTGCATCGAAGCTTCTGCTTGCAGGGAGATTCTTCGCGTTGCTCAGAATGACAGGCACGGCCAGACCTCACATGGAGATCCCGGCCATTTGATCACATGTTGTCAGTTTAGTGTGTCCCCCCCCACTCTCTTTCGATTCAGCCACTTGAAAGGCCAGGTTGAACTCGCGAATACTCGCGGAAATGAACATAGTCGAAAGGGAGTGGCCTTCTGTGTTTCGCGGATTCGCTAGATGCGCACCCGCCACCGTTCTGCTCTCTCTGGCCTTTGGGTTCACTGGGTTCGCGGAAATGGGACCTCGTATCGGCCCGGAGAAGAAGGTCATCAAGGCGGGCCAGGACATGCCGGACGCGGTTTACGTGCGCGGGCATATCGGAGAGATGGAGCGGCTGCCTTTCGACGGCATTGTCATCGACCCGGCCGCGGAAATCGACGGCAAGAAGGAACGGCTTTGGCTCCGCTGGTGGGCTCCGGACGTCATGCCTGACACCTGGCTCCAACCGACGGTCGAGAATCTGAAGGCGACTCGATTCGACAAGTTCACCGACAACTTCCTCTGGTTGTCCAGTCAGAGCCAACACGCGCGGGCGCCGGGTTGGTGGGACGACCCAGCCTTCGACACGATCACGGCGAACATGGCGCTTGCCGCGCGAGCCGCTCGAGACAGCGGGATCAAGGGGCTGTTCCTGGATGTCGAGCAGTACGGGGGGATGGCGTGGAGCCCGTACATGATGCGGTTCGATTATCCGAACGCGCATGCCCAGGAAAAGGCGATGTTATCGCGCGGTCTGATTGAGCGCGTTCACACTTGGGCCGAGTTCGAAGAGGGCGCCCGCAAGCGCGGAACCGAAATGATGAAGGCGATGTGCGCCGTTTACCCCGGCATCACGCTGATTGTGATTCCAGGCCTGCACCAGATGGCCAGAGCGCGCGTCGGCAAAGGGCAGCATTCCTGCCCGGACGAACCCCTCGAAGGACTGGCGAGCAGCGATTACGGCTTGCTGGCGGCGTTCGGCGATGGGCTGTTGGAAGGCGCGGCACCTTCGGCCACCGTTGTTGACGGATTCGAGGACTCGTACCCGTATACGCTGAACAACCGTTTTGCCCAAGCCCGTAAGAGAATTCAAGAGGCGGCAGAGGTGAGCGCACTACCCGGGCTTTACAGGGAAAAGACGAAAGCCGGTTTCGGCATCATGCTGGATTTCGAGCACGGCATGCGAGGCTGGAACACGCTCGCGGAGAGCTTCGGTTCCAACCATTTCACGCCAGTGGATTTCGGCAATGCGCTTTACTTCGGCTTGCTCCATTCGGATCGGTACGTGTGGATCTGGAATGAGTTGGGCGGCGCGGTATTTTGGAACACGACGTCCGATCCGGCTGTCACGCCTAACGTGCCAGAAGCGTATCTCGACGCCATGGCGAAGGCTCGCGATCCTCGCGACCTCGACACAGGCAGGGACGATGGCGGTCTGGAGCAGTTGCCTGTCCCCTGCAGCGCCAAGGACCTTCCCGACTACGGCGACGAGGCAACCTACGCTCCTCTCAACGGCCGTTATGAAATCGTCGCTAGCCTGCCAGCAACATGGAAGTTCCTGGCCGACGAGGAGGCCCTCGGCTTCAATCTCGGCTTCACCGATCCGCAGACGGATGTTTCAAACTGGGGTTCGATTGAGGTCGGCGAGTATCTCCAGCAGCGGGGCAAACGGTTTCGGGGAATCGCCTGGTATCGCTGCTCCTTCGACGTTCCGAAAACTGTCGAGGGCAATCACGTCTGTCTGCTTTTTGGCGGCGTGTCCGCACGCCACGTTTGGGTGAATGGCCAATGGTGCGACTATGCCGTGGAAAGCAGTGTCCTGATTGTCGATTTCACCGCGCACGCCAAGTTCAGACACGACAACGTAGTTGTCGTTCCCATACTGACGGATGGGCGCTCCCCGTGCGGTATCTACAAATCAGTGAAGCTCGCTACACTCAGGGCCTCCGGGACACACTGAGAGCGTGTGAAGGAATACCAAGGTCTTGCGCTTTCCTTTGTTGGCTTCGCCCCTTCTGTCATCCTGAGCGCAGCGAAGGATCTCATAAGCATTAGAGGCCTATGCACATAGCGAGATCCTTCGCTGCGCTCAGGATGACAGGCAATACGTAGTCAAGAGGCAAAGCGCCCGCGTTTCACAATTTCTTCACAAGCTCTGAGATCGTCGCCGTTCCTTCGTCGACTGAACCCGAATGCCAAGAAAGATCCCTTGACCTCGCGCATTGACACCTCTGGTCCGTGCCGTTGACAAGTCCACTGGAAGGGCCTATAGTCTAATAGATGAACTCGGTGTGGGCGCAGTGATTGGGTACTGCGGAATGGGAGGAAACTTCAATGAGACACGCGCGCGCAATCTTTGTGTTGGGGGCTATCACTGGAGTGGCGCTGTCCTTCGTCGGTTGCCCGCTGTGTCCGGTGGCGGGTTTCGAGGCATCGCCCACTTCCGGGAGCGCGCCGCTTACGGTGGCGTTTACGGACACTTCGACGCCGGGCTTGTGCGGCATCAAGAGCTGGAACTGGGACTTCGGCGACGGCGGCATGAGCGTTGCGCAGAATCCCATGCATGTGTACGCCGAGCCGGACACCTATACGGTCACGTTGCAGGTGCGCGGATCGCTATCTTCCGACACGGTCACCGGTACGGTAACCGTGACAGGGCCAAGCGAGGTCTTCAAACTCAGGCTAGGTCTCGGGACCGTGAGTCCGGAATACGTCCATGGGTCGATAGCGGCAAGCCCCGACCCCTCAGGCCCCTGCGAGGACGGTATAGGCGGCCCCTGGTGCGGCCTGTATCCGGCCCTGACGGTTGTCGCCCTGACGCCCACGCCGTTCACCGGCTACGTGTTTGACCATTGGGAGGGCGATGTAATTGGCAGCGTCGTCCCCGGCCACGTAGTGATGGACGGCGACAAGTATGTCAATGCCGTGTTCGTTGCCGTGGACGAGGACAAGGGTAAAGGTTGAGGCGGGCGAGTTCCGCGGACGCCATACTTGAGATCCCGTAGTTCAGCGACTTGACGGGCGGAATCGGCCTGACGAATGCTCGCTCAGATGGCCAATGCCGGAGCGAAGCGAGCCATCGTGTTTCACGGACTTACTGGATCGCGCGCCGTTCCATGTGCCTTGGTCTGAAGTACCAAGTGACTTTGGGCCACTTTCTTCATCCATTCCTTCCAGGCCGTCCTCTATCCACTGTCCCTTCGCCAGCCTATTTTCCGGGACGTTCGACGAGGGTCGGCGCATGCGCACTCATCGCTTTGACGGGAAACACACCGCCTGACACGGACCGTATGTCCTGAACCGAGACAAATGCGCCCGGGACGTGCTCGCGTAGCAGGCGCATGATGGCCGTTTGGTTCTTTCGGCGGATGACCATTATCATGATCCGGACGGCGCCTTCCACACCTCGGGCTTCAAGCATGGTCAGTCCGTACCGCGCTTCCTTCATGTGGTCAATCAGGTCGGACTTGTCTTCTTTTGTGACGATCCAAAGGGCCTGGAGGCCCATTGCCAGACGGTTCTCGATGCTGAGGCCCACGTAGTTGCCCGTCGCGAATCCCGCGGCAAACGCCAGATAATTCACCCATGAATTGATGGAGTTCATGACGGCTCCCATCACCGCCACCCAAACCAACACTTCAAAGAAACCGCAGAGCGGCGCGAGCAGTCTCGATCCGCGCGACAGGAATATAATACGCATTGTGCCCACGGAAACATCTACCACCCGCGCGCAGAAGATAAGAATCGGCAGCGTCCAGTGAATGTGCGCATGAAAGAAGTCAATCATCGCGTTCCTCCGAATCTGGAACGAAACGAACCGGACGGCCGTCCACCTTGACGAAATCCTGCTTCATGACCGAGGTCGGGTCCGTCGTCCCACTCAGTGCGTCCCACTGGCGGGGAGCGTATTGTCTGTCTAGCCACCATAGGCCAAAGGAACGTTGCGATTCCAGTCAAAAGCATGAGGCGGATTGAAACTCGGAGTGCAACAGGAGCAGAACGAAAGTGTCGAGGCCCAGATCATCCAAGCGTCTATTCAGAACTGATGGAAGCAGGGGGCCTGCGTCAGGAAGCAGGCCGGCCGTTGAATTACTTAGCGAAATGGGCTAAAATTATGTATAGAGTTGAATGTAGGCGGTTGATCGCCGTCTGGAATCGTTATGGGCCCGTGGGAACGTGTTTACCTGAGTCTGGGCAGCAATGTCGGCGACCGCGCGCGAAACCTTCGCGACGCGATCGAGGCGCTGGCTGCGACGGACGGCATTCGGGTGGCGCGGGTTTCGGCGGGCTATGAGACGGAACCAGTCGGCGATACGGATCAGCCTGGATTCATCAATTTGGCCGCAGAGATTGAGACGGCATGCGAGCCGCTTGAACTCCTGAATGTGGTCAAGACAGTTGAGACGCGGTTGGGACGGCGCGCTTCGAGGCGCTGGGGGCCCCGCGAGATCGATATCGATCTTGTGTTATGGGGCTCGCGGGTCATCGAGACGGAACGCCTAACCCTGCCGCATAGGGAGTTTCGGAACCGGGCATTCGTGCTCGTTCCGCTCGCCGAGATCGCGCCTGAGGCGGTCGACCCGGTTACGGGGTTGACGGTCAAAGCGCTGGCGAGCCGGCCCGAGGCGCAAGGCAGCGTCGCGAAACTCCCGGATTTTGGCGGCCCGATGCCGGCTCTCGCGCCGGTTGACGGTCCGGAATCCACCTGAACCACTCCGCTTGGAGCCCCAACGGGACCGGGACGGCTTACGCGCGAAGTGTGCACGTCACGGTTCAGGAGGAACGTATCGTGGCACGCATTACAACCCTCTCGCTCAAGGAGCGAAAATCCACTGGAAACGCGGGCGGCAAGATCGCCATGCTCACCGCGTACGACTATCCATCCGCGCAAGTCCTCGACGAGGCCGGCATCGACATCGTACTCGTCGGCGATTCGTGCGGCATGGCGGTCATGGGCTACGAAGACACGCTCGGCGTGACGATGGACGACATGGTGCATCACACGCGCATGGTGTCGCGCGCGGTGCGCAAGGCGCTCGTCGTCGCCGACATGCCGTTCCTGTCCTACCAAATCTCACCCGAGGAAGCGTTGCGCAACGCGGGCCGGCTCGTGGCCGAGGGCGGCGCGCATGCGGTCAAGCTCGAAGGGCCGGTCGACAAGTTCGGCCCGGCCATCGAGGCGATTCTGCGCGCGGGCATCCCCGTGATGGGGCACATCGGCCTGACACCGCAGTCGGTGCATCAAATCGGCGGGTACAAGGTACAGGGGCGTTCGCCCGACAGCCGCATCCGCCTCAAGGAGGAAGCGCAAGGCCTCGATCGGATTGGCTGTTTCGCGCTGGTGCTCGAATGCATCCCCGCGGATCTCGCGACGGAGATCACGGCGCTGGTCTCGATCCCGACGATCGGCATAGGCGCGGGCGCCGGGTGCGACGGACAGGTGCTTGTCCTGCACGACATGCTGGGCTGGGGCACGATGAAGTTCTGCAAGACCTTCGGCGACGCGCGTTCGTTGATGCGGCAGGCGTGCCAGGATTACGCCGCGGCCGTGCGCGACGGATCGTTTCCCGGAAAGGAGCATGAGTTCAAGTGAAGATCATCGAAACCGTCGAGGCCATGCGCGCGTGGTCGTTCGAGCAGCGCGCCGCGGGCATAACCATCGGGTTCGTCCCGACGATGGGCGCGTTGCACGAAGGGCACGCGAGCCTCATGCGCGAAGCCGCGCGGCGCGACACCGCGCGCGTCGTCAGCATCTTCGTCAATCCGACGCAGTTCGCGCCGCACGAAGATTTCAGTCGCTACCCGCGGACCTTCGATGCGGATTCGGCCATGGCCAAGGACTGCGGGATGCACGTGATCTACGCGCCCGACGGACGGACGATGTACCCGGAAGGGTACGCGACCTACGTCAACGTCGAGCGGCTCACCAAGGGATTGTGCGGGGCGTCGCGCCCGGTCTTCTTCCGCGGCGTCACGACCGTCGTCACGAAACTGTTCAACGCCGTGCTGCCGCACCGCGCGTATTTTGGCCAGAAGGACGCGCAACAGTACGCGGTGGTCCGCCGGATGGCGCTTGACCTGGACATGGGCGTCGAGGTGGTCGAGATGCCGATCGTGCGCGAGCCGGACGGCCTGGCAATGAGTTCGCGAAACACCTATCTGAGCCCCGAGGAACGGCAGCGAGCTTTGTGCCTGTCGCGGTCGCTGTTCGAGGCCCGGAGCATGCTCGAAGCGGGTGAGCGCAACGCGGGCGCAATCGTAGAGTCGGTGCGCGCCGGCATGAGCGGCGTGGATATCGATTACGTCGAGTTGGTGGATGCGGAGACTTTCGAACCCGTGGCCGCCGTCGAGAAGACTATTGTGCTGGCCGTCGCCGCGTTTGTCGGCAAGACGCGCCTTATCGACAACATCAAGTTTGCCGCAGTTTGAGAAGGGAGATTGGATACCGCCCATGCTTCTCACGATGCTCAAAAGCAAGATTCATCGCGCGACCATTACCGAGGCCGATCTCCACTATGCCGGCAGCCTGACGCTCGATCCGCTGTTAATGGAAGCCGGGAAGCTGCTGGTCAACGAACGCGTCCAGGTGGTGAATATCAATACCGGCGACCGGTTCGAGACGTACATCATCCCGGGCGAGCGCGGCAGCGGCACGGTGTGCCTCAACGGCGCGGCCGCGCGTCTGGGCCAGCCCGGCGACTTGATCATCGCGATCACCTATGCCGTCATGGACGAGCGCGAGGCCCGGAGCCACGTGCCAACGATTGTTCACGTGGATGCGAATAACCGCGTCGTGTGCGTCGACTCTTCGCAGGATTGATTGGATATGGTGGACACGTCGGACAGGTCGGACAGGTCCGATTCGTGGGACGGGACCGGCGCGCTCTGCATGGTCCTGCTTGCCGCGCTGACGCTGGCTGTCTACGCCCCGGTCTTGACGCATGACTTCGTCGGTTACGACGACGGCATGTACATCACCGAGAACCCGCGCGTCCAATCCGGCCTGACACTTCCGAATGTCGAATGGGCGTTCACGACCGGCTACGCCAACAACTGGCACCCGCTGGCGTGGCTGTCGCATATGGCCGACTGCCAGGTCTTTGGCCTGCAACCGTGGGGCCACCACCTTACGAACCTTCTGATCCATCTTGCGGCCACGCTGGCGCTG
The DNA here is from genome assembly GCA_964402555.1 of uncultured Nitrospiraceae bacterium. GTDB lineage: Bacteria > Hydrogenedentota > Hydrogenedentia > Hydrogenedentales > SLHB01 > CAYOCT01. Next base: position 55,333 of record CAYOCT010000028.1, read on the forward strand.
TGCCTCTTTCTGCGCAACGCCACGGGACGGCACGGCGCGAGTTTCGTAGTGGCCGCGCTGTTCGCGCTGCATCCGCTGCACGTGGAATCCGTCGCGTGGATTGCGGAGCGCAAGGACGTCTTGTGCGGCCTGTTCTGGATGCTGTGCCTGCTCGCCTACGCCTCGTACGCGCGCCGCCCGCGGCTTGGTTCGTACGCGGCGCTTGTGGTGTGCTTCGTACTGGGCTTGCTGTCGAAGCCGATGATCGTGACGCTACCGTGCGTCTTGTTGTTGCTCGATTACTGGCCGTTGCGGCGCGAAGACGCGCGCATCGGACGGCTCGTCGCGGAGAAAGTCCCGTTGTTCTTCCTGGCGGGCATCTCCTCCGCGATCACGTTTCTCGTGCAGCAGTCCGGCGGGTCGGTGATGGACTTCGAGCGTGTGCCTCTTGCCGCGCGCCTCGCGAACGTGCCCATCGCCTATGCGTCGTATCTCGCCAAGACGTTCTACCCGCATCCGCTCGCCGTGTTCTATCCGCACCCCGGCACGCATTGGGCCCTTGCGCCGGTGCTCGGCGCTTCCGCGTTACTGATCGCGATCACGGCGATCACGCTTGTCCTGAGACGCCGCGCGCCGTATCTCCCCGTGGGATGGCTCTGGTTCCTCGGCACGCTCGTTCCGGTTATCGGCATCGTGCAGGTCGGCGAGCAAGGAATGGCGGATCGCTACACGTATCTACCCTTGGTCGGCGTGTTCATCGCGGTGACCTGGGGCGTCGCCGAATGGATTCCGAAGACGCCTCGCCGGGGCGTCGTACTGTCCGCCATGGCGGCCTGCGCGCTGATCGCATGCAGCGCGGTCACGTGGATCCAGCTTCCTTATTGGCGGAACGTGTACACGCTGTTTGGCCACGCGATTGATGCGGTTCCAGACAACGTCCAGGCGCACAACTTCCTTGGCCGCGCCTATCTCAAACGGCAGCATTACGCTGAAGCCGCCGAGCAGTTCCGCGCCGTCCTGGCGATTGACCCGAATCACTTCGGCGCGATGACGCGGCTGGGCACGTCGCTGCGTTCGCTGGGCAAGACGGACGAGGCCATCGGCCTGTATCAGGCCGCGCTCGCGATCCAGCCCGGCTACGCCGACGCGCAGGCCAATCTCGGGATGGCGTTGTGTGAAAAGGGCGCGCTTGCTGACGGCGCGGCGTGGCTGAAGAAGGCGGTGGCCGCGTCTCCCGACGATGCCGACGCGCATTTCAATCTCGGCGTTGCTCTGGCGCAACAAGGCCATCTCCCCGAGGCGGTGGAGCAGTTCAAGGAAACGCTGCGATGCCGCCCGGGCGACAAAGGCGCGAGGAGCGCTCTCGAACAGCTTCAAGGCCGCGCGCCGTAGCGCTTCGTGTGACACACGGCGGCATCCGATGGTACACTCGCCGCCGAACTCTTCGGATCGAAGATCCTTGCCAAAACCGTGGTTGCATGAAAACGTTCCTATCTAAATTCCTACGTTTCGATGCCGGCTCGCTGGACGACCATCCGGGCGTCGTGCGTGCCGGATTGTGGCTTGCGGCGTGCGCTGTCGCGATCCGCCTATTCTTCTGGGCGTACACGGGCCGGAACTGGGAAGACGCGCTCATCACCGTCCTCCATTCCGAAAACTTCGTGAGGGGCCTCGGGCTGACCCACTATCGCGCAGGCGAACTTCCGCTGCACGGATTCACAAGCCCGTTCAGCGTGCTCATTCCCCTTGTGGGGGACTTGTTCAGACCGGGGTTCGGATTGTCGCTCATCAAACTCGTGTCCGCGTTCGCGGGCGGGCTGACGGTCCTGTACGCGATGGCCATCGCGATTCATCCCAAGGTCAAGCTTCCCGTGCCGCTGGCGTTCATGGCCATGGGCTACTTGGCATTCGAGCACCATCAGATTCTCTGGGGCATGGCGGGCATGGAAACGCAGGTCGTCACGCTCGTGTTGATCATGTCCGTGTATTACCTGAACGCGATGGCCCCCATCGCGCTGGGCGTCTCGCTGGGGTGCTGCATGCTCGCGCGTCCCGATTTCGCGTTTTGGACCGTGATCGCCGGCCTCTGTGTGCTGGTGTGGAATTGGCGCGCGCTACCCAAAGTTGTCCTCCCGGCGCTGTCGGTCTACGCGCCGTGGATCATCTTCACGACGCTCTACTACGGTTCGCCGCTGCCGAATACCATCGTGGCCAAAGGGCTCGGATATCCCTTGTGGATTCACGCGCCCGGTTTGACGTGGATGGGCATACTCCGCAGAGCCGCGGTATCGTTGTTCAATCCGTACTCGGCGGGCGCGCTCTTTCAACCGCTGGGTCCGTGTTTCGGGGGCCAGGGCAACGGCTTCCGGCCGCTGTGGGACACGCATGGCGCGCTCGGTATGGCAATGATGGCCCTCGCGCTTGTGGGCATGGCCGTCGTGCTGATCCGCCGCGAGCGGCCCCTGATCCCGGTGGCCGGATTCGTGCTCGTCTACGGCGTGTACTACGTGTTCTTCGTTGCCGTGATCTTCGGCTGGTACGTGGTGCCGTTCGCCGCCATGGCGCTCCTGTTGAGCCTTCGCGGCATCGCGGCGCTGGGCGGACTGATACGCGCGCCGCGCGTTCGCACGGCCTTGCTGTCGGCCATCGCCGCGGGCTACGTCGCATGTTTCGTTGTCGTGCTGCCTACAACCTTCGCGGCGGAGAAGCGCATTCAGCGCGATGTCGAGGACGTCGTCCGCAAGCGCATGGGCACGTTTCTCGGATGCGTCATGCAGCCGGATCAGACCGTCGGCTGCGAGCCGCTGGGCTATGTCGCCTACTATTCGCGCCGGACCGTGCTCGACTGGCCCGGACTCGCCAATCGGAAGGTCGTCGAGTATAGCCGGACGCATCCGCAAGGCCGCTCGCTGATGGATATGCTCGAATTCTTCAAGCCGGATTTCCTCGCGCTGCGCTACCGCGAGTACCAGGATTCGTTTGAACGGACATGGATCGATACGGAGTACCGCATCATCGCCTCCTTCGAGGCGCCGCGCGCGAGTATCCAAGACATCCCCGGCATCGAGCAGAACGTCGATACAGGCTTCCTGGTGCTTGCCAAACGCGACTGGAAACTGGGCGAGACAGCGTGCCCGGACATTAGCATCGGAATGAATCCGGCGCATGCGCGGGCGCAGGTCGCCGTGGCGATGCGTTTGATCAACCAGGGCAAACAGGCCGAGGCAATGCCGCCGCTCGCCGATGCCTTACAAATCGATCCGGGCGACCCGCTGGTCCATGGCGCGCTCGGTCTCGCAAACGCTGGCCTCGGAAAGACCGGCGAGGCAATCCGGGATTTCGACCGCGCGCTCGAACTCAATCCGCGCGACGCGATGGCCCTGAATAACCGAGCCGTGTGCCGCCTGCAACAGGGCAACGATACGGCCGCCATGAGCGACTTGCAGTCGGCGCTCGCGGCCGATCCGGCCTACGTCCAGGCGCATGTCAATCTCGCATCGCTCTTCGCCCGGCGTGGCGATTTCGAAAACGCGAGGCGCGAATTCGAAGCGGCCCTCGAGATCGATCCCAAGGACGAGGGCGCGCGTGCAGGTCTCGAACGCGTTCGAGATGCGCTTCGCGCTTCCAGGCCGGGGACCTAGCCATGGAGGCGTCCGCCAAGACTTGCTGGGGCATCCGCATCGCGCTTGTGGCCGTCACGCTGATTCCGTTCGCGCAGGTCGCCCAGTTCGGGTTCCTGCATTTCGACGACAACGAGTACGTCTACGAGAACCCGAACGTGATGTCGCCGTTCTCCGTCGAGACGGTGCGCTGGGCGTTCGCTTCGGGCCAGTACAACAACTGGCACCCGCTAGCGTGGCTCTCGCACAAGCTCGATTACAATCTCTTCGGCTTGCGTCCCGGCGCGCATCACGCCGTCAATCTGTTGTTTCACCTGCTCAACACGCTTCTCCTGTTCGAGATACTTCGGCGCGCCGCAGGGCGAGAGGCGATCTGGAAATCCGCGGTTGTGGCGGCGCTGTTCGCCGTCCATCCCCTGCACGTCGAATCGGTGGCGTGGATCTCCGAACGCAAAGACGTATTGAGCACATTCTTCGGTCTCCTGGCGCTGCTCGCGTATATCGGTTTCGCGAAACGACCGCGCGTCGTTTTCTACTTGATTGCGCTCGCGTGCTTCGCGCTCTCCGTCATGTCGAAATCGATGCTGGTCACCTTGCCGTGCGTCTTGCTTCTGCTCGATTACTGGCCTTTGCAGCGCTTGGGACAACCTCTGGTGTGGCGCACCGTTCTTCGACGCATAGCCGAAAAGATTCCCTTTTTCGCCGTCGCGATCGCGGCCAGCCTTATCGCCATGCATCTCAAAAGCGATCAGCAATTCGCGTGGCACGACCGCGTCGTCTTCACGCTCGTGTCGTACGCGAGCTATCTCGCGAAAGCGATCTGGCCTTTCGGACTCGCGGCCCACTATCCGTTTCCTCACGGCGCGCTCCCTTTATGGAAGCCTCTCTCCGCGGCCACGCTGCTTATCGCGATCTCGGCGCTGGCATTGGCTCAATGGCGAAGACGGCCTCACTTGACGATGGGCTGGTTCTGGTTCGTGGGAACGTTGCTGCCGGCAAGCGGCATTGTCCAGGTCGGCAATCATATGATGGCCGACCGCTATACCTACGTCCCGCTGATCGGCCTGTGCATCGCGGCGGCGTGGGGAGTGGGAGACGCGCTCGCGCGTATGCGCATCCCGCCGCGCGCCATAGCCGCGCTGGCCGGCCTATGGATTGCGGGGCTTGCCGCGGCGAGCGCCGTGCAGACGCATTACTGGCGCGATATGCGGCCGCTGATGAGCCACGCCGTCCGCGTGACAAGCAACAACTGCCTCGCGCTCTACGACCTCGGTATGATGGATCTGAACGAAGGCCGGTACGACGCGGCCCTCGATCGATTCCAAGCCGCGCTTCGTACCGACGCGAACGACGACACGCTGCTCGCCAATCTCCTGGCGAATCAAGGCGTGGCGCTGAGCGCGCTCGGGCGTTATACCGACGCCCTGCCGTCGTTCGACGCGGCGCTTGCGATGGACCCGGAACATCTCACGGCACAACTGAACCGCGGGGTCGCGCTGACCGCCCTGGGCCGTCTCGACGAGGCCGTCGCCCAGTTGTCGAGCGCGGTCCGGCTCAGTCCGGACAATGCCGACGCGCATTACAACCTCGCGCTCGCGTACTTCAAACAGGATGCACTCGACCCCGCAATCAAAGAGTGCATCGAAGCTCTGCGCCTGCGTCCGTCGTACCTTGAAGCGGCGTATTGCCTCGGGTTGTGTTACGAAAAGCAGCAGCGATTCAATGAGGCAGCGGACATCTTCACAAAGATCCTGCAAGTCAATCCCGATCACAGTGGCGCGCGCAAAGAACTCGCCCGCATGGGCGCGAGTGCGCCCGCGAAGCCCTGACGCACTGCTCATCGATCTCTGCTTGGCTCCAACCCTTCATACTTCGTGATCGTGATCGTGATCGTAATCGGATCGCGCGTAATCGATTGCAGCCAGCAACCACAACCTGCGGGAAGACACCTGTTCTGTTTGGAATATGACCTTTCCTCGTTCATTCGATTACGATTACGATCACGACTACGACTACGATCACGAGACTTGGGAGCACTGAGCAACATTGACCGCCGGGTTGATCCCCCACGCCCCCCTCGTTACGATACGCGCATGGATGGCCCACGCCTCACGATCTCGCCCGGCATGCGCACGTTCCTCGACTACCCGAAGTTCCGAGGACCGGTCCGGATGCTCGTCCTCGAAACGGACTACTTCTTCGAGCGAAGCTGGCATCGCGCTGCACAATCGCTCGGATGGAAGTCGGAGGGTGTGCCGTCGGCGATGGTCGGCAGCCTCACGCGCGACGACGTGCACAAGCTGTTCCTGGCCGTCGCCGAGTTCAGACCCGATTTCATCCTCGCGTCCAACTACGCGGGCATGGATTCGGAAGGCATGTTCTCGCGATTCTTCGAGGACGCGCGCATTCCGTACGTCAGTTGGTTCACCGACACGCCGCGGATGATCCTCTACGACCGGAAGATCCACGCCTCGCCTTTCTCGGTCGCGGCGACGTGGGAACGCGCGTACGTGGGGCATTTCCAGAAACTCGGTTTCGAGCACGTGTTCTACATGCCGCTCGCGACGGATCCGGAGATCTTTCATGGCGCGGCGCGCGACAACTGCGACCGGCGGCTCGCGTTCGTAGGCACGTCGATGATCGAGCAGGCCAACGAGGCATGGGAGAAATTCGATCACCTGCCGGAGGTCGCGCGCGCGTTGCTGGCGGCCTTCGCGCAAGGAACAATCACGCGCGAGGCCTTCGCCGAAGGCATCGGCGCAATCGTGCCGCCCGAACTCCTGCAGGACCGGACCGCGAGCGAGTTGCGCCATATCGAGCTGTGTATCATCTACGAGGCCACGCGGCGGCAACGCGCGGACTTGGTCATGAGGCTCGAACCGTGCGGCGTCGAGGTCCGAGGCGATCCCCATTGGAAACACCTCACGCCGAGGGCCGACGGTTCAGTCGGCTATTTCACAGACCTCGCCCCGTACTATCGCGACACGCTGATTAACCTGAACTCGACCAGCCTGCAAATGAAGACGGCGGTCAATCAGCGCGTGTTCGATTGCCCGGCCTCCGGAGGGTTCTTGATCACGGACGGGCAGGCGGACCTCGATGACCTCTTCGAGTGCGTGTCCGAGATGGTTACGTACGCGACGCTCGACGAACTCGAAGACAAGACCGCGTATTACCTCCGCCATCCGGACGAGCGCGTCGTGATCGTCGAGCGCGCGCAGCAGCGCATCGCGTCGCGGCACACGCACGCCTGCCGGCTTAAGTCGCTCGAAACCTACCTGCGTGAACGTTATGCTTGAAGACGCCCCCAAGCGAAGAACGGTCTGGCTAATCCACGCCTTGCTGATCGCGCTTGTCCTCGCCGTCTATGTACAGGCCGCTTGGTTCGGATTCACGAACTACGACGACGGCCTCTACGTGTACGACAACCCCAGGATCGTTGGGCCTTTTTCGCTCGACACGCTTCGCTGGGCTTTCACGTCCGTGGACACCAATAACTGGTATCCGCTTACGTTGTTGTCCCACAAACTCGATTACAGCCTGTTCGGACTGCGCGCCGGCGCGCACCATCTCGTCAACGTCGCGCTCCATATCTTGAACACCCTGCTCGTATTCGAGATCTTTCGTCGCGCGATGCGCGGCAAGGAAGGCTCTTGGCTCGGCGCGAGCGCGGCCATGGCGGCGCTGTTCGCCATCCATCCCCTCCACGTCGAATCGGTTGCGTGGGTGGCCGAGCGCAAGGACGTGCTCAGTACGTTTTTCGGCCTCCTCGCAATCCTCGCCTACGTCGGCTATGCGCGGCGTCCGGGTGTCGGACGACTGAGTCTGGTGGCCGTGTTCTTTGCATGTTCGCTGATGGCGAAATCGATGCTTGTGTTCCTTCCGTGTCTTTTGTTACTGCTTGATTACTGGCCGCTGGAACGACTCGCTTCCGAAGACAACCGGCGGGTCTGGCCTTGGCGTGTGGCCGAGAAGATCCCGCTGTTCGCGTTGACGTTCGGCGCGGCGTGGATGGCGATGCGTCTCAAAACACCGCAGCAATACTCGTTGCTCGAACGCATCGGCTTCACATTGGTTGCGTACGCCAGCTACGTGAAACAAACTCTCTGGCCCTTCGGTCTGGCGGCGTACTATCCCTACCCGAAAGATCCCTTGCCGCTATGGCAGCCGCTGGCCGCGGCCGCAGTCCTCGCGCTCGTATCGGCGTTCGCCGTGGCACAATGGCGGAAGCGACCGTACGTGCTTGTGGGATGGCTGTGGTTCGCGGGCGTTCTCTTCCCAGCAAGCGGCATCGTGCAAAAGGGCAACGTCATCATGGCCGACCGGTACACCTACGTGCCGCTGATCGGCTTGTTCATCATTGCCGTCTACGGCGTTCGCGATGTGGCGATGAAACGCGGGATCCCGCGCTATGCCGTGGCCGTGGTCTGCGGAGTTCTACTTGCGGCGCTGAGCGTAGCGTCGTTCGTGCAAGTGGGCTATTGGCACGACACGAAGACGCTCATGCGCCACACCATTCGCGTAACGCGTGACAACAACTTCGCGCATTACAATCTGGGAACCGCGTATTTGGACGAGGGCAAGTACGAGGACGCCGACACGGAATTCCGCGCCGCAATGGAGGCGGACCCCAGCAACGTCGAGACGTTGTCCAATCTCGGCGTAGCGCTTAGCGCCATGGGACGGTACGGCGAGGCGATTCCTTTCTACCACGCGGCGCTCGCGTTGAGTCCCGACCGCCTCAACACGCAACTCAACCTCGGTGTCGCGCTGACCGCGCAGGGCCAGTTGGACGACGCGGTCATGTGGCTCGAGAACGTGGCGGGGCGCAGTCCGGAGAACGCCGCCGCCCAGTACAATCTGGCGCTCGCGTATTTCAAGCAGGGCAAAGCGGCCAAGGCGGTCCAGGCGTGTTATCAGGCGCTTCGAGCGAAACCGGATTATACCGAGGCGGCGTATTTGCTCGGCCTCGCGTTCGAGAAACAACAGAGCTTCGACCAAGCCGCGGACGTGTTCGACAAACTCCTCCAGATCGATCCCAATCATCAAGGCGCGCGGAAGGAGCTACAGCGGCTCCGGCCTGCGACGCCGTGATGAGCATCAATTCAAGATCGTCGCGCCCATTACGCCGAAGATGACGTCGTTGGCGACGGCCTCGATACGCACAACATCGAGTTTCTCGGGGCGAAGCGCAAACGGCACGAGATGCGCTTCGGTGTCCACGCTCACCGGCTTCGTCATGTCTTCCACCTGAGACGATCCCGCGGGCCCTGAGCGGCCGCCCAGATTCTCGAAGCCGTTGGCCGCCGTGTCGTGCCAGCGTCCGCACCACGTGCTCCAGCAATCGCCGATGTCGGTTGGACTCATGAGATCCTTGCTGTCCACCGCGCCGCTTGCGTATCGCAACGTGACGCGCAGTTGCGTGACGTGGCTCTGCGTCGGAAAGGTGATCCCGCTCAGCATCAGGTAGAGGGTCTTGCCCGAGGCCTTCACGGGGAATTCGAGGCGCGTTGCAAACGGGCCGGTCTGCGTGACGACGCCGATGTTCGGGCCTTCTTTCGCGGTCTTGAACGGAATGCCGTCCGTCGTCCAAGCGACGCCATCGTCGCCCACTTTCGCGCGCCACGCCGCGTCGCTCGTGACTTGGGTTGGCGTGCCGTGATAGCGGTCGCCCATGTGGCTCTTCCAGTAGCCGAATCCTACCTGGCTCGCGCCGGGTGGCGGTGGCGTTGCTTCTTTCGACACTTTGTCGAGCGCGTCAGCGATGGTCGTATTGAACGTCGATTGCAGATCGACGACGGTCCAAGGCGCAAGATCGTGCGCAGGGACCTCGGGCGCTTTCCATACGCGCGGCGGTGTCTTGGGTTGTTCCGGTTCAATCTCGATGCGCACGGGAAGCCAGACCGGACAAGCCGCGGTTCCGGCTCCCGCGAAGACGAGCACCGGGCCGGGATCGCCTTGGACGGTTCCCATCAGTCGGCCATCGCCAACATGCGCGTCTTTCAAAACACCTTCCGGATCCTCGACCGATCGAAGGGAGTCGATGGAAACGTCCAGCCGATCTCCCTGTTTGAGATGCAGCGTGCCGGGGATTGCCTGCGTTGTCCCCGAGACACTAATGCGTATCGCGCCGTGTGACGCAACGGGCGTCTCGGCAACGACCCATGTCAGCCCTGCGCCCGCTTCCCCATGAAATGGCAACGCTGTGCCATCCGAAGTAATCGCGTCTATCGACGCGGCCTGCACGGGCAATCGCAGATGCACCGAAGTCTCGACCGGTGACTTCCACGCGATGCTCACCGAACCGGCCTCGCGTTTCATTTTGTAGGAAAACGCTGGCGTGTCGATCGAGGCCTCGGGCCAGTCCGAAGGAAGCTGCGGCGTTAGCGCGACGTAGCCCTGCGGGCGTTTGGGCGCGATTCCGAACAGGCCCTCGACGACCGCGCGCGCCCACATGCTCGATGCATCCGCGAATTCGTCGTTCGCGCGCTGGCGTCCGTCGGTTCGCATGTGGCACGCGAGCCCGCCCGGCGTCGGGCCGTTGAAGACACCGCAAAGTGACGCGCGCAATAGCGCATAGCCTTGGTCCGCGCGCCCCGCCAGATACTGCGTCAGGGCGAAATTCATTTCCTCGCCGTACGCGAGTTCGTAGGTGCTGTGCGTGTAGTTACGGCCGTTGTTCGGGAACCAATTCGAACTCCAGTAGGCCATGCCGCCGCCGGGTGTCGCCGCGGTACGCAAGTGCGTGTCCGCCCAGTGGGTCATCGAATAGATCTGCAGCGGATCGGCCGCGCCGAATTCCGCCGAGTGGTACAGCGTCGGCAGTTCCGGCTCCGTATGCAACAGCCGATACCCGCGCGTGTCTCTGTATTCGGCAAACACGCCCGCGCGCGGCATCCACAGCGTCTTCTGCATCGCCTCGTGGATACAATCCGCGCGCGCTTTGAACGGCGCGGGGTCCTGTCCGAGGCGCTGCGCGAGGTCCGCGAGCAGCCGGTACGCGTCGAGCATGTATGCTGACGCCTGCGTGCATTGGCCCTGGATATACCAATGCGAATCGCTAATCCACGTGTCGAGCGCGCTTTCGTAGAGGCACGCGTCGCCCGGCTGCAAGCGCCTGCTTTCCCACTCGACGATGCCCACGAGAACGGGGAAGATCTCGCGCATCAGATCGAGGTCGTTCGTGTAGTCGAAGTAGTGGCGCACGTGATCGAGGAAGACCTCGTTCATGTTGTAATACACGCCGCCGGGCGTGTCGATCAGGCTGCTGAGCGCGCCGGCGTCGTCGCCCTGCTTGATCAGTCCGTACTTAATGTGATTCTGAATGGACGCGCGCACCCGGTCTGTCCAGCCGTAGCAATCCGGCCCATACCAGATGCGCCAGCCGAGATATGCGAACCGCCACGACCAGCCGCCGTGCACGTAGGCCGCCGCGCCCCACGTGCCTTCGGTCGCAAACGCCATCATGCGGACCGCCGCGTCGAGATACGGGTCCGGCGTATGCGTCACGATACGCGACGCGATCTCCGCGTTGCGTTCGAGCGCGGCCTTGAATGCCTGTCGTGGCCGCCGGATTGCCTTCCGGATCTGTCCGCCCATGCCGACGACGATCCCGCCCTCGTTGGCAACATCGAGGCCGGCGCGTTCGACAACAACGCAGTTCGTTCGTTCCGCCGTATCGCCCTCCGTCCAATCCGTCGCGCCGCACAACTCGGCTGGCGTCTTCATGAAGGCCTCGGGACGCCCGAAGCCGCGCGTGCCTTTCCACGAACTGCCGCCGCAAATCGTCGCCTGCCAATCGGGCAGGAATCGCGCCGCCGCAAACGGCTGTTCCAGAATGACGTCCGGCTTGGCGAACGCGCGATGCAACGCGAATGCGTTGCCGTCCCACGTGTAGCGATCTTTCGCGCATTGCTCCGGCGCGTACGTGAATTCCGGCGCCGTGAACGCGTAACAGGTGAAGTAGGCGGACGCGCCGCCGTAAGCCCACACGAGTTGGGCCGGGCCTCGCAGACCTTCGACCTTCACCTTGAGCACGACACCGATGCAGTCCGCGGTTGCGGCGGCGGCTATGTGCGCCGTCACGCCGGGAAACGCCGGGTCACGCAAGGTGTACTCCATGCGCCCGTCGACGTAGCGGACTTCGATTGCGCTCCATTGATGGAACCACTTGCTCGCGCCGTCCGCGCCCGTCATGCCGACAACGAGATGGCCAAGCAGGCCGCCCGCGCCGTGATAGTCGAAAAGAAAGCGCGGCTCGTTATACGCCAGCACCATCGGACGGAAACTGCAATTCGGGAACTTCGCCTGTTCCTCCGCGCTCCAGACCATGTCCTTGTCCGCGGGTGGATACAGCGGCCTGCGGTGCAGACGCGGATTGTCGTCCGAAGCCGGCGCCGCCCACGCGTGGCCTTCCGCATAGACGCCCTTCCCACGCTCGACGACGCCGATCTGCGATCCGGGCTCCAGGCGCGGCGCGGCCGGATCGTCCGTGATGGCGATCTGCCATCCGCCGTCGATCGGCGTGTAGCAATCCACGACCGGCTCGGAGGCCAAGGCGTTGCGTGCAAGACCTGTGATCAAACACCCCAACGCAATGAGCAGAATGATACGTCCCGAAATGACAAACATGGCACGGCCTCCTTGATGACGAGCAGTCAGGGTACCACAAGTTGCGCGCGCTACGGCTGCCTTCTATGATAAATGGCGACGGCCGCGTTTCCAGGATGGCCGCGTGGAAAACGGGGAGGAAGGACACTATGGCGCACATTGTAGTCATGCCGCGGACCGGACAGACCATGGAGGAAGGCTCGATTGTCGAGTGGATGAAACAGGAGGGCGACTCGGTCCGCAAGGGCGAGATCCTGCTCTCGATTCAGTCCGACAAGGCCACCGTCGAGGTCGAGTCCGATTATGACGGCGTGCTGATTAAAATCCTCGCGACCCCGGACGACGGCGAGTTGCCGTGTCTTGAACCCATCGGCATCATCGCGGACGCTGGCGAAACCGTGGACGTTGACGCCTTGCTCGCCGAGTACGACGCCAAACGGAGCGAAACATGATCGGCGTTGATCTCAACGGCAAGATTGCCATCGTGACCGGCGCGGCGCAGGGCATCGGCAAGAGTATCGCCGAGTCGCTCGCGGGCAACGGCGCGACGGTCGTCGTGTCAGACCTGCGCGTCGATCAGGGCGAGGCCGTCGCCGCGGGCCTCGGACACGGCGCACGCTTCGTAGCATGTGACGTGTCGGACGCCGAGCAAGTCGCCGCGCTCGTGGACGGCGTCGTCGCGCAGTACGGCCGTGTTGACGTGATGGTGAACAACGCGGGCATCAACTCGAACCGTCCCGAAGACCGCGTGACCGCAGATGCCTATCCCATCGAGACCTGGCACAAGATCATCGAAGTGGACCTCAACGGGACGTTCTTCGGATGCCAAGCCGCGGCGAGGCGGATGATCGAACAGGGCGCGGGGTCGATTGTGAACATCGCGTCCGTGGCCGGCGTGGTTGCGTTGCGCCTGCAAATCGGCTACGTCGCCGCGAAGGCCGCCGTTCTCAAAATCACCGAGGCGATGGCTTGCGAACTCGGCCCGCGCGGTATCCGTGTCAATGCGGTTTCGCCCGGATCGATCCTGACCGACGGCACGCGCGAGTTGTTCTATAACGACAAGGCCCGCGCCGATCACGTGCTGTCGTTCATGCCGTTGCGGCGTCCCGGCGAGACCTGCGAGATTGCCGATGCCGTCGTCTTCTTGGCGTCCGACGCGGCATCCTATGTCAATGGACACAACCTAGTCGTCGACGGCGGATGGACCTGCGGCTTCAACCGCGACTTCTAGTCCATAATGTCTATGATCTCGAGGTGTCATTGCTTCGTCGGGCTGAAGCCGCTCCTCGCAATGACACGAGACAAATTGTAGCTTAGTTCACGCCACGGTCTGCGACAAGCTCTCGTTTCCCATCGCGTGTTATCCTCTTCTCCTTGTGACACATCATGCTATATTACTATGATTCATACAGCGCAACCTACAATGCGTTCACTACATACTCCGCCCCAGCCTCGGTCTTGACTTCAACAACGCCATTGTCGCTCTTCGCGTCGCCGGGCTTTACGCTGATCGGCGTAGCGCTGCGCAGTTTGCAGGGGCCGCCGAGCGAACTGCGGACGCGCGCTTCGGTGAGCTTGCCGTCTTTCCATGCGATGTCGACCTCGAAACCGCCGCGCGCGCGCAAGCCCTTGACCGAACCTGTGGGCCATGCCTTCGGCAACGCCGGCAGGAGATGGATCTCACCCGCGTGGCTTTGAAGGAGCATTTCGGCGACCGCCGCCGTCGCGCCGAAGTTGCCGTCGATCTGGAACGGCGGATGGTTGTCAAAGAGGTTCGGCACGGTGGATTTCGCGAGGAGCATCTGAATGTTCTCGTGCGCCTTGTCGCCGTCTTCGAGGCGCGCCCAGAAATTGATCATCCACGCGCGACTCCAGCCCGTGTGCCCGCCACCGTTCGCGAGACGCCGTTCGAGGCTCACGCGCGCGGCCTTGGCGAGTTCCGGCGTGCCGCGCATCGTGATCTCGTTGCCGGGATGCAGCGCGAAGAGATGCGACATGTGGCGGTGCCCCGGCTCGGGTTCGTCGAAGTCCTCCATCCATTCCTGAAGCTGACCGTGCTTGCCGATCTGCAGCGGCGCGAGCCGTCCGCGCGCCGATTCGAGCTTCGCGCGAAAGTCCTCGTCCACGCCCAGTATCGCGCTGGCCTCGATGCAGTGCGTGAAGAGGTCCCACAGGATTTCCATATCCATCGTCGGCCCCGCGCAGACGTTCGCCACTTGTCCGTCGCTCGTGCGGAAGGCGTTTTCGGGCGAATTCGACGGACTCGTCACGAGCCAGCCGTGCTCCTTGTCCTCGATCAGGAAGTCGAGATAGAACTCCGCCGACTCTTTCATAATCGGATACGCGTATTCGAGGAACTTGCGGTCAGGATTGAACGCATAGTGCTCCCAGAAATCCTGGCACAGCCACGCGCCCGCGCACGTGAATTGGCCCCATCCCGGATGCTCGCCCGGCGAGGTGAAACCCCACACGTTCGAGATCGTGTGCACGACCCAGCCGCGAGCGCCGTAATGGACCTTCGCGGTCTTGCGTCCCGGCGCGCGCAAGGAGTCGATGTATTCGAGGAACGGCAGGTGGCATTCGGCAAGGTTGGTGGTCTCGACCGGCCAATAATTCATCTGGTCGTTGATGTTGTGGTGATAGTCGCAATTCCACGGCGATTGGATGTTGTCGCACCAGAGGCCCTGCAAGTTCGCGGGCATGCCGCCGGGACGCGAACTCGATATCAGTAGATACCGGCCAAATTGGAAATACAGCGCCATCAGCGCCGCGTCATCCGGTGAGGTCTTCATCGTTTCGAGGCGTTCGTCCGTTGGCAAGTCCGCCGTTTTCGTGCGTCCGAGGTCCAGACTCACGCGGTGAAACAGGCGTTGATAGTCCGCGATGTGGGCGTCGCGCAACTCGGCGAAACTCTTCTTCGACGCGGCGTCAACTTGTTCCTTACACGTCGCGGCGGGGTCCTTGCCGCGATAATCGGTCGCGGCGGCCAGCAGCAGCGTGACCGAGTTCGCCTCGCGAACCACGAGTGCGCCGTCCTCGCACCGCGCCAGGCCGCCATCGTTCAGCGCTCGCAACCGCGACTCGAAGCGCATGCCCTTGCCGCTCCACGCGCGGCCGCTCATGACCAGATCGCGATCGTCGTCCGCAACGGCGCGCACGGCTGGTTCCTTCTCGGCGGTTGTGTCGGCGGGTTCGAGCCGCGACGAGTTCTTCCATGACGGCGAACAACTCAGCGCATCGCGATCGAGGCGTGCCGAGAACGATACCTTGCCGGGCCTGTCGCTCGTGATGCGGATGACGATGACCTGGTCCGGCGCACTGGAGAAGATCTCGCGCGTGTACGTTACGCCGTCGATGCGATATTTGACCGAGGCGATCGCCGAATCGAGGTCGAGATCGCGGCGATAGGTATCGGGTTCCGCCGTGCCATGGTCGAATACAAACCGGAGATCGCCGAGCGATTGATAGCACCCGTACGCGTCGTACGCCGAACTGCCCTGATGGGAACCCAGGCCCTTGCAGATCATCTTCTTGATGGCGAGATTCTGGGCTTCGACGTACTTGTGTTCAGCGAGCAACTCGCGAATCTTCCCGAGATTCTCGAAGGCCTCGGGGTTATCCGCGTCCTGCGGGCCGCCTGACCAGAGGCTGTCTTCGTTAAGTTGGACGCGTTCATGCCCCACGCCGCCGAATACCATCGCGCCGAGGCGTCCGTTGCCGATGGGCAGCGCCTCGAGCCAGACGCTCGCAGGCTGCCGGTACCACATAACGAGGTCGTCAGCCGCGTCCGCCGCGAGCGTCATCGTCGCAAGCAATGTTGCCACCGTTCCCACCATGATCCGCGCCTCCTTCGTCATACCATTCTCCTTGGTTTTCCCAAGACTGCTAAGATTGTTCACACTTTGTCTTGCTCTCAGGAGGCTAACACTTGGTCAGCGAAACCTTCCTGACCCTGAACTTAGCGCGAACTCACTCTTATCACGCATCAAGACGCACTTTGCGATCTTTGTGCACTTTGTGGCTGCTTTTATTGCGACCGATCCCAATTCAACCACAGAGATCACAAGGATCACAAAACAGCCATCGCCTTGAAGACGGTGTCCTCATGTTTCTTTGCATGGTAGCCCCGCGAAGACGGGTGAACGCTCGCAATGACACCACGGAAGTGTGAAGAACAAGGGCTAGCCTTTCAACGCGCCAACCGTGATTCCGCGCGTCAACTGGCGCTGCAACAGCATATACACCGCGAGCGTCGGGAGCATGACGATCACGAGTCCGGCGAACATCAATCCGAAATCCGTTTTGTATTGCGCTTGGATGCTCACGCTCGCGAGACCCAAGGGCAGCGTCTTCTTCGCCGATGCGTTCACAAAAACCAGCGCGAACAGGTACTCGTTCCAGATGCCGAGGAAATTGAAGATCGCCGCGGTCACCAATCCGGGTTTCGCGAGCGGCAACATGATCTGCCAGAACACGCGATACTCGCCGCATCCGTCGATGATCCCTGCTTCGCGAAGTTCGCCTGGAAGCGACTTGAAGAACCCCGTGAGGATAAGGATCGTGAACGGCAGGCTCAATGCGATGTACAGCGTGATCAGGCCCGAGAGCGAATCGTGAAGCTGGACCTCGTAGCCAAACGGCGCGAGCAATCGCGAGAGGAGCCGCGACATCTCCGTGAACTGGAAGAACAACGGTACAAGCACGAGTTGCGCCGGGATCATCATGCCGCTTAGGAAGTAGAGAAAGATCGCGCGGCTTCCTCGGAATGGGAATCGAGCCAGAACGTACGAGGCCATGGCAGAGACTGATAGGATGCCCGCGAGCGACGCGGCGGTGACGATCATACTGTTGAGGAAATAGCGGCTGAAATTCGATTTGACCCACGCCGCGAGGAAGTTCTGTTTGGCGGCATCCCACGGCGCCGGGACTCCCGGCGTGCCCGCGTGCGGCGAACCGGTCAGCAACCACGGAATGCCGAACGGGTTCTCAAAGATCTCTTGCGAACTGCGCAACGAATTCAGAAAGACCCACGCGAGCGGCAGCACGACCGCCAGCAGCCATGCCAGCAGGACGGCGTACAGCGCGAGGTTTCGAATCCTTGTCGCCATCAGTATTCGAGGGCTTCCTTCCTCGATAGTCTTAGTGTCAATAGCGTTGCCAGGAACACGAGTGCGAACAACAGCACGGCCACGGCGGAGCCGTAGCCGACGTTATATTCGGTGAACACTTTCTGATAAAGGAGCGTCGCGAGCACGTGCGAGTCTTTCGTGGGCCATTGGTTTTCCATGACCCAGATCGCGTCGAAGAACTTGAGGCATCCGATCACGAGAAACACCAGACCGACCGTGAACACTTCGCGAATTAACGGAAACGTGACGTAACGGAACTGCGCGAACTCGGACGCGCCGTCGAGCGTGGCCGCTTCGTAGAAGGTCTCGGGGATATTCTCCATGGCCGCGAGGAACAGGACCATGTAGAAGCCCACGGCGGTCCACACCATCATGGGAACAATCGAGTAGATCGTGTTTCGCGAATCGATGAACGGGAACGGGAGATCGGGGCCGGGCCACGGGACGCCCACGATCTGGAAGAGGTGGCGCGCGTGTTCGAGCAGGCTGTTGATCACGCCGAAATTCGTGGTGCTGTAGAGCAGCACCCACAGGAGCGCGATCGCCACGGACGAGATCACGTTCGGAAAGAAGAACGCCACGCGGAACAACGAGGCGCCGCGAATGCGACGGTGCAATACCGCGGCGAAAAAGAGCGATAACGCGAGCGTCGCAAGGCCGCCGGCTACCATCAGGAACACGTTGTGCCGGAGCGCGACCAGGAACATGTCGCTGTCGCGGAACAGGTCTTTGAAGTTGTCCAGCCCAACCCACTGCGGCGCGGAGAGTCCGTCCCAGCGGCGCAGGCTGTACGCCAGCGCGCGCACGCTGGGAATGGCCACGAAGACCGTGAACAGGATGAGCGCCGGCGCGAGAAACACGGCGGCAAAGATCCGCTGTTCGCGGCGCATCTTCATGGCGCTTCTCCAAAGGCCGCGGGATCGTAGGCCACATTGGGCGGGACGATGACGCCGGGCTTGGCCCGTTCCGCGGCAACGCCGTCGTCGAGCCGCTTGCAGAAGGTCTCGGGACTTATCTCGCCGCGCATCAGCGCCGCGAGACACGGCTGCACGACCTGCGTATTCCATTCGAGCAGCAGCAGCGGCAAGCGGCACGTGAAGATGCCCGGCGCGTCCTTGATCATATCAAGCACGGATTGCATCGTCGGGGACACAGCGTCCTTGGGTGTGCCGCCGCGCAGGGGCGAAATCACGCCGATGCTCGATCCCATGTCCGGCGCATTTTCGAGCGAGACCATGTAGCGGCAGAAGTCGATGGCTCGCTCGGGGCGGCGCGCGTCCGACGGCACAAAGATCCACTCGGCGCCCTGGCCACAGAAGAGTTGGGGATTGCCTTTGCCGCCCTCGACGCCGGGAACGCTGAAACACCGCATTTCGAATCCCGGCGGCGTGCTTCGCTTCATCTCGTTTTCGAGCCAGAGGCCACACCAGATCAGCGCGGCCTTGCCGTTGACGAACTGCAACTGGCTCTCCGTATGGGTCATGGCCATCGCGCCTTTTTGGAAATGCTTGACGGCCATGTCCTGGTAGAGGCGCGCGGCGCGAATGACTTCGGGCTGCATGAACGCGCCGGGGTCCATGGCATTGATGCGGTTGATCGCGGCCAGGCCGCCGCAACGCTGCACGAGCGAGATGAAGGTATCCCACGCATACTGCGGGTATTTGCCTTGAAACGCGATCGGGGCGATGCCCGCTTCGGCGATCCGGGCGCAGAGCGCGTCGAACTCTTTCATGGTAGCCGGCGGTTTCCACCCATGTTCGCGGAACATCCGCGCGTCGTACCAGCACGCCCAGGCCGCGAACGCGCTCGGCAGCCCGTAGGCTTGACCGTCACTCATGTAGGTGTCGAGCGTGCCGGGGATAAACAGGTCGCGCCAGCGCGTGTCCGCACCGTAGGCGGGACCGTCCAGCGCCCGCGTGAACGAACAGAGCTTGTTCGCCGCGATGAGCTTCCAAACCGGCAGCCCACCGACGTCCATGACATCCGGAGGGTCGCCGCGGAGGATGCGCGGTTTGATCTTGTCCTCGACGCGCGGGTCGCCCCAAAGGTCGACGCGCACCCCCTCGGCCGCGTGAAGCTCGGAATACTTGCGCGCGACCTTCTGATGCCACTGGATGCCGTAGCCCCCCTCGAAGACCGCTACTTCGACCACCGTATCCGTGCCGTTCGCACTGGAGACTCGATGAACCGCGTCGCAACCCGAAAGTAGCAGCAACGAGGCCAGCCACACCCAATGCGTTGAGCACGTGATCTTCATGGCCCGTCGATTCTAGTGGGATCGCCTCCGGGGAGCAAACTGGAACCGCACCACTCTTTGTCCGTGCAGACAATTGCGTGCAGTGCTTGAAAGCGATAACACCGTAACGCCGAAGACCTGGCCAAAGCGCCGAAGGATCGGCGCAGTCCAAAAGGGATGCCCAAACCGCACTTTCTGGGAGGCTGCTCAGTAACGCAATTGGTCTCGACGAAACAAGCTCGGCTTTCAACCTATCGCCAAATACATGAGTTCGATAATCATTAATCGACGATTTCGTCCGAGGACGGACTGGAATTCTTATCGCAATCATTTCACGAGAATGGCTTAAGAGAGGCAATCCGTGCCTCTTGACAACAGCATTGCAACGTGTTATAATCATCACTAAGATTATCGTGATACTTATAATTAGGGCGCAAGGCTGGAAGGAGAAGACGATGAGCGCGATAACTGAGGTGGCGTTACCAGAATCGCTGGAGGAATTGAGTCCGGAAGGTCTGCTCGAATGGGCATACGGCGTACACCGTGACCGGGCGGCGATCTTCACGAGTTTTCAGAACACGGGATGCGTGATGATCGACATGGCGCAACGCGTCGCACCCGGACTTCGCGTCGTGACCGTGGACACGATGCGCCTGCATCCGGAAACGTATGCGTTCATGGAGACGCTCGAACGCCGCTACGGAATCCAGATCGAGCGCTTCCAGCCGGACCCGCAGCGCGTGGCGAACATGGTGGCCGATCATGGCGAGTACCTATTCTTCGATAGCCGCGGCAAGCAGGAGCTTTGCTGCCGGATTCGCAAGGTCGAGCCGAACGAGCGCGCGTTGGAAACCGTCGACGTATGGATCACGGGGTTGAGGCGCGAGCAGTCCAAGGCGCGCGAGAAGTCGGCGAAAGTCTCGACGCTCGTGCGCAACGGCCGCCGCCTGATCAAAGTCTGCCCGCTGGTCGACTGGAGCGACCAGGACATCCGCGCGTACATGGACGAACGCGGCCTCCCCCACAACCCGCTGTATGACCAAGGCTACGAGAATTTCGGCTGCGTCATTTGCTCGACCCCAACTCTGCCCGGCGAGGACAAGCGCGCGGGGCGCTGGCGCTGGCAGAACCAACTCGAGGGCGATCATCACAAGGAGTGTGGGATCCACGTCGAGGGAAGCGGAATCTAGGAAGGATGAGGGCTGAAGGATGAATTGCTTTCGCTCAGCCCGGTTCAGGTTGACAAACATCGCCAGAAAGTTTATAAACAAAATATACTCCATTGAGTTAGTATAATTTCGTGTGCGTCTGAAGGCGGCTGGATACTGGGAGGTCGACGATGAGAACGAATCCGTGGATGGCGGTGTCCATCGCGTGGGTATTCGTCGGCGTTTCCTTGGGCGCCTACGGCAAGGACGTGGAATTGCTCAATGTCTCCTACGATCCCACGCGGGAGTTGTACGACGACTATAACCAGGCATTCGCCGAGTACTGGAAAGACAAGACCGGCGATACGGTGACGGTCAATCAATCGCACGGCGGATCGGGCAAACAGGCGCGGTCGGTCATCGACGGGCTGCCCGCAGACGTGGTGACGCTCGCGCTCGCCTATGACATCGACGCCATCGCCAAACGCTCCGGCCTCCTCCCCGAGAATTGGCAATCGCTTCTGCCGAACAACAGCGCGCCGTATACCTCGACGATCGTGTTTCTCGTACGCAAGGGAAATCCCAAGAACATCAAGGACTGGAAGGATTTGGTTAAGCCAGGCGTTTCGGTTATCACCGCTAACCCCAAGACGTCCGGCGGCGCGCGATGGAACTATCTGGCCGCGTGGGCTTACGCGTCGGAGAAGTTCGGCGGCGATGAATCGCGGGTCAAGGCGTTCATGGCAAGTCTCTTCAAGAACGTGCCCGTCCTGGATTCCGGCGCGCGCGGTTCCACGACGACCTTCGCGCAACGAGTCATCGGCGACGTGCTCATCTCATGGGAGAACGAAGCGTTTCTCGCGGTACAGGCGTTCAGCAAAGAGGGATTCGAGATCGTGACCCCGTCGATAAGCGTGCTCGCCGAACCGTCGGTCGCCGTTGTCGAGCGTAACGCGGTCAAGCATGGGAACTCCGAGGTGGCGAAGGCGTATCTCGAATACCTGTATTCCGAAGCGGGCCAGGAGATCGCCGCGAAACACTACTACCGTCCGCGACTCGAATCGGTCGCGGCGAAGTACGCGGACCGGTTCCCGCGTATCCGCATGGTCACGATCGACGGGGACTTCGGCGGATGGGCCAAAGCGCAGAAGACGCATTTTGACGATGGCGGGACCTTCGACGCCATCTATCAGCAAGCGAAGTAGTCGAGGAGACATCGATGTTGGCACGACAGCGTAGCGTGTTACCCGGGTTTGGACTGGCCGGAGGATTTACGCTGTTCTACCTCTGCCTCGTCGTCCTGATCCCGTTGGGCGCGCTCTTCTTGAAGGCAGCCTCGTTGAGCTGGGCCGGCTTCTGGGAGATCGTGACGTCGCCTCGCGTGATTGCGTCGTACAAGCTCAGTATCGAAACAGCCTTTGCCGCGGCGTCGATCAACGTCGTGTTCGGACTGCTGGTCGCATGGGTGCTGGTGCGGTATCCGTTTCCAGGCAAGAAAATCGTCGACGCCATGGTGGACCTCCCGTTCGCGCTGCCGACGGCGGTTGCGGGCATCGCGTTGACGACCCTGTACGCGCCCAGGGGCTGGGTCGGGCACCTGCTCGATCCGCTGGGCATCAAAGTGGCATTCACGCCGCTCGGGATCGTCGTCGCGTTGACGTTCATCGGATTGCCGTTCGTCGTGCGCGCCGTGCAGCCCGTGCTCGAGGAACTCGACAAAGACGTCGAGGAGGCCGCGGCGAGTCTCGGCGCGACGCCATGGCAGACCTTTCGCAAAGTACTGTTCCCGGCGTTGACGCCGCCGCTGATGGCCGGTTTCGCGATGGCGTTTGCGCGCGGACTGGGCGAGTACGGATCGGTCGTGTTCATCTCCGGCAACATGCCGATGAAGACCGAAATCGCGCCGCTTCTGATCATGACGAAACTTGAACAATTCGACTACGCGGGCGCGACGGCTCTCGGTGTCGTCATGCTCGTGATGTCGTTTGCCATGCTGCTATTAATCAACTTCCTGCAATGGTGGTCGGGATTGCGGTTCGTGCGCGGATAACGCACCCGCTTGGAAACGAAACGATGAGCGAACAACGCGATACGCAAAAGCCCAGCGCGGGTATACGAGCCGTCCGGGTCCTGCTGACGCTGGCCGCGTTGGGATTCCTGTTCTTGTTTCTCGGGCTGCCGCTGCTGTCCGTATTTGCGCAAGCTTTCGAGAAAGGCGCGTCGGCTTATTGCAGCGCCATGGTCGAGCCTGCCGCGCGCGCGGCGATCCGGCTCACGGTCACGGCGGCGCTCATCGCGGTTCCGCTGAATGTTCTGTTCGGCGTGGCGGCCTCGTGGCTGATCGCGCGGTTCAACTTTCCCGGCAAGAGCGTGTTGATGACGTTGATCGATCTGCCGTTTTCGGTATCGCCGGTGATCTCGGGCCTCATCTTCGTCCTCTTGTTCGGACTCCAAGGCTTGTTTGGACCGTGGCTGCTGGCGCACGACATCCAAATCATCTTCGCCGTGCCGGGGATCGTGCTCGCCACGGTATTCGTGACGTTTCCGTTCGTCGCGCGCGAGTTGATCCCCGTCATGCAGCAAGTCGGCTCGGAGGAAGAAGAGGCCGCGCTGCTGATGGGCGCGAGCGGCTGGCAGACGTTCTTCCGCGTGACGCTGCCCAATATTAAATGGGGCCTCATGTACGGCGTGATCCTGTGCAACGCGCGCGCCATGGGCGAGTTCGGCGCGGTATCGGTCGTGTCCGGCCACATCCGCGGAAAGACGAACACGATCCCGTTGCACGTCGAGATCCTTTACAACGAATACAACACGCAGGCCGCGTTCGCGGTCGCCTCCGTGCTGACCTTCCTTGCAATTGCGACGCTCGCGGCGCGGAGCCTGGTCGAGTGGAAATTCTCCCAATCGCGCATCGAACCATCGAGTGAAAGAGGCGTCGCATGAGCATCGAACTGAAACGTATCAACAAACGATTCGGCGACGTGGCCGTTTTGAAAGACGTGAACCTTACCGTTCCGACCGGCGAACTGGTAGCGCTGCTGGGCCCTTCGGGGTCCGGCAAGACCACACTGTTGCGGATCATCGCCGGGCTCGAAACGGCCGACACGGGATCGGTCTTCTTCCACGGCGAGGACAGCGCCGAGAAGACGCTTCGCGAACGGCGCGTCGGGTTCGTGTTCCAGCACTACGCCCTGTTCCGGCACATGACGGTGTTCGAGAACATCGCCTTCGGATTGCGCGTACGGCCGCGCAACCAGCGTCCCGCGAACGGCGAGATCCATGACCGCGTGATGAACTTGCTCAAGCTCGTCCAACTCGACAATCTCGCGAACCGCTACCCCTCGCAACTGTCCGGGGGACAACGCCAGCGCGTGGCATTGTCGCGGGCGCTTGCCGTCGAACCGAGTGTGCTGCTGCTCGACGAACCATTTGGCGCGCTCGACGCGCGCGTGCGGAAAGACTTGCGCCGGTGGTTGCGGCGTCTGCACGACGAGATCAGGGTGACCAGCGTGTTCGTGACGCACGATCAGGAAGAGGCGCTCGAAGTGGCGGACCGCGTGGTCGTGATGAACGAAGGACGCCTCGAACAGGTCGGCACGCCCGAGGACGTGTATCGGCGGCCCGCGACGCCGTTCGTGTATCACTTCCTCGGCGACGTGAACCTGTTCCACGCGCGCATCCACAACGGGCAGCCCGTGCTTGGCGATTCTACGGAAGGCACATTGGACCATCCGCTGGCACAAGTCTTCGTGCGGCCGCATTCGCTCGATGTCCATACCCACTCGAACGGCCAGGAACATTTCCGCGCGCGCGTGCAGCACGTGAATCCCGCGGGGCCGTTCGTCAAACTCGAACTGCGCACTTCCGAGGGCGACGACGTCGATGTGACCATTTCGCAGGAACGTTATCGCGAACTCGGACTGGCCCGAAACAGCGAAGTCTTCCTGACTGCGAAGGAAATGGGCGTATTCGTCGAGGACTACGTCATCTAGCGTACCAAGTCATAGTTGACTCATCTTGGCCCGAATCGTCTCTTTCTTGCTCTTGCTCTTGCTCTTGCACCTAATCGTTATCGATTCAATAGCGTGTGTCTTGATTGCCGCTTGCGGGTCCACAGCGTCAAGGAACTTATGGATGCAATATCGATAGGTCGAATTCCCTCTTAACCTCCGATTACGATTACGAGTCGTCATGAAGTGTGGCTTCATTCGGAAGGATGAAAATGCGGCGCTTCTTAAGTGGCGCACCGATACATCAAGCAACACTGCCCCCCTGTCATTCTGAGCGAAGCGAAGAATCTCCTGGCAGGCGAGGCCTCTACCGCAGGTGAGATTCTTCGCTTCGCTCAGAATGACAGGGGGTCGGGTTTCGATTCTCGAGGTAGCACGAGCACGAGCCAATGCGCCTTAAGTTGCCAACAGAATGGCTCACTCCATTAGCGCTACGTCTCCGCTCTATCCCGTCCTTCGTGCCTCCGCGTGTTGCTTCGTCCGGACGCATTCTCTAGACTGCGAATCGGGAGTGCGATTCATGGTGTCCGATGCTATAGAAAGCGCTTGCGTGGCGTGCGGCGGGGAGCTTGTGTTCTTCGGGGAACGGGAAGGTTACCGATACCACGCATGCCGCGCCTGCGGCTCGATCCAACTCGTGCCGCTCCCGAGCGCGTCCGATCTTGACCGCGCTTACGCGGAAGCGTACGCGGACGCCCGCCATATCGAATCCAATCCTGTCAAACGCAATCGCAGTTCACGGACGTATTTCGAGTCGCTCACGCGCGTGCTAACGGACCACGAAGTCGAGGGGCCTGTGGCTGAAGTGGGCGCGGGATGGGGAGGGCTTTGCGAAGTGCTTACCGCGCGAGGCTTCGCTTATCACGGCGTCGAGCCGAGCGAGCGGATGTCGCGCTATTGCCGCGAGCGGGGCCTTCCCGTTGCGCAAGGAACGATTGGGGACTTGCCTGAGACGGAGTACGCGG
The DNA here is from genome assembly GCA_964402555.1 of uncultured Nitrospiraceae bacterium. Taxonomy (GTDB): domain Bacteria; phylum Hydrogenedentota; class Hydrogenedentia; order Hydrogenedentales; family SLHB01; genus CAYOCT01. The sequence continues at coordinate 81,030 of CAYOCT010000028.1, forward strand.
CGCTCGTGCTGGCCAGCGTGTTCGAACATCTTGTCGACCATCGCGCGTGGCTCGTTCACGCGAACGGCTTGTTGCGCGCGGGCGGGTTGTTCGTGAGCCTTCAACCGACCGCGCCGTTTGCGCGACTCATGGGCACGGTAATGCGTCTCGGCAGGCGCGGCGCGCCGCTGCCCCAGTTGCATCAGATCTTCTGTCCGCCCTGGCACGTGGCGTTGTTCTCGCTGGCAGGCATGAAGACTCTGGCTGAAGAGCACGGCTTCGAACTGATCGAGGTCCGGCCCGCGCCACAAGGCCGCGAACCCGGTATCGCGGGATTGGTTCAGCGCGCGCTCGAGGCGGTCAACCGCGCGGGCTGGTCTCTCACGGGCAGACGCTGGCCCTTAGTGACCTCGCATATCTTCGTGTTTCGAAAACTGCGCGGGCTTCCGGACTCCGAGTGACGGGCGCCGGATCAAGAAGCGAAACGCAAGAGCGCCGTCCGTCCGACCGCGCGCTCCACTTCGAGCATGCGGCCGTCATACTCGCGATCGGCGACGGCCGCCATCAGCGGCGCCATCGGACCGGCATAGCGAATGCGCACGCGCGCGAGCGTATCCGAATACAACAGGACCTCCATTTCGGCGTTCTGTGTGGCTTCGGCCGCGTTCTTGAGCACCGCGTCAAACCGCGCGCGGGATTCCGGGCGTTCAATGGTGATGGTGACGTCGCTCGTGTTCCCGGCGAGCGCGCCCGCGAGCGTCGCGGACAGCGCGGCATCCGGGGCCAGCTTGCCGCACGCATCCTCGATGGCCGCGGCAACGCCTTCCTCGCGTTTGCCGCTGTGTACGACCGCTTCCCGCGCCAGGGTGTCCAGCGTCTTCCCGTCGTAACCACGCACAACCCTGAGCGACAGCGCCGCCTTGGCTTCCCCCACGCCACCGGTCTCTGCCTCCCCGCCGAAGGTCCATCGCGCTTCTCCGAGGATGACGGCATCGGCGAAGCCCTCGCGCGCAAAACGGCCCGCCGCCTCGGCGTCGCCCTGGATCGCGGCAAGCAGTTCCGCATCGGTGTGGCATGCGCGCACCGGCGCGGCGTCGACGACAGCAAGCCGCGCTTTGCGAATCGGTTCCGCAAGGGCCCTTTCGGCCGCGCCCGGTTGAGCCGCCGACAGAGGCTGGTCCGGAGCGGCCTGTTCCGCGATCACAATCAGAACAGTGGGCGGCGCGGGCAGCCGAGGCAAGAGCGCCGCGGCAGCGTCTTCAAGCAGGACTTTCTGCCGCACGTAGGATTCGATCTCGACTTCTGTCTGGCCTTGGCTGGTGTCGTACTGAAGAAGCTGCGTGGATTGAATGTACTTGGGCGCATTGTCGATCAGCGCTTTGAAGGGCAGCAGGTCGTCCGTTCCGAGACTTCCGCTCAACGTCTCGACGAGGACGCGTTCCTGCGCGGCCCTCATGGCCTCAGCACGCGCCTCGATGCCTGTGCCTTGCGACGAGGCATGAGCCTTGATCTTGAGCAGGGCGTCTTCAACGGCATAAGAGGAAGGAGCGGCTGCGAGCCAGATACACGCCGTTAGCGCCAGCGCGCTATAGAAAGTCATCCTTCGCGGCACTCAGACCATTCCTTCTTGCTCTTGCTCTTGCTCTTGCTGCCTCCAAAATAGAAACCCGACCTCCTGTCATTCTGAGCAACGCGAAGAATCTCGCCCACGATAAAA
>CAYOCT010000029.1:0-50629 GCA_964402555.1 uncultured Nitrospiraceae bacterium
GACGGAGCCGACAAAGGAAAGCGCAAGACTTTGATGTTTCTTCACAGGCTCTCAGGATGACAGAAAGGACGGAGCCGACAAAGGAAAGCGCAAGACTTTGATATTTTTTCACAGGCTCTCGGAATGACAGGGGGTCCAGTGTTGCTTGATGTCTCGGCGCGCCTCTTGAAACGCGCCGCACCTTCATCCTCCCGAGTGAAGCCTCACTTCATGACGGCTCGTAATCGTAATCAACCGAAGATCGAAAGGCTGTCGCCTTAACAGAACGGCCTTTTCCCGGAGGTAACGACCACTGCCAACTCTTGGCCGCGAGTAACTCGATTGCGATTGCGATTACGATCACGATCACGAGCACGAGCACGAGCAAGAGTAAGAGTAAGAGTAAGAGTAAGAGCAAGAGCAAGAAGAGACGGAGCCACTTAGAAACTGGGGAGCACTGAGGATACCTGCGGGCCTCGTTCCCGGTCTGCTTACTGCTCCCCTTTTTCTATGAAGCTTCGATTCCTCGTGATCGAGGCAGGACGAACGCACGCGACTCAACGGTGCATCCTCATTTGTTTTCGAGGGCGATGGCGGGGTAATGTACCGACGGTGTGCAGCGGACGGGAATCATAGGACGGTATGGACGATCTCGCGAATGTGTGGCCCGAAGGCGGCCTCTTTGCGTTTTCGGGCGTGGACGGAGAGACGTGCCACGCCGAACCGTTCGTCGCCGCGGGCACGAAAGATGGCATCGGCTGGCGGTTTTGGCTCATGCCGCGAATCGAACTGCTCGCCGCCGTAGGGGTCATCCGTCTTGCGCACCGGCGCGTGCCCTCCGACTTCTGCCTTTCCGATTGCTGGCGATGCACGTGTGTTGCCGAGGAGTGCCAGGGCGTAGTCGAAGGGGCGTTCGTGGACCGCGCGTCGATGACGATCTCGATGGCCTTTCCCGCATTGCCCGAGGGGCGTTTTCCCGACCTGGCGGCGACCCTTCCCGGACACGACGGCGACCAGGCGCGGATCTACACCGGCGAAGGCTGGTGGCTTGCAGTGAGTTGCGACCCCCCATCCGCCAGGCGCCGCTTCGGCATCGGCATTTCGTATAGCAACGAGGCGGAGGCCCTCGAACGCGCGGCGCGCGCACGCAAGCTCGACCTTGCGGAGACGATACGCAAACGCCTCCAGTTTTACGCGACGGCCGAGATCCCGGACGCCTTGGCGGGCAACAACCGGCGCGCCTACTACAAGGCCATGAGCATTCAGAAAGTGAATGTCGAGAGCGCGCAACTCGACATTCCATGCCGCTGGACCACGCCGGACCGCATGCCGCACCGGCACATGTGGATGTGGGATACCGCATTTCACTCGCTCGGATTGCAGTACCACAGCATCGATCTTGCCCAGGACGCGCTCCGCGCCCTGTTTGCCAAGCAGCGCGAGGACGGCAAGCTGTTGCTGGCCGTGCAGCCCGGCTCGCCTCCGCGCGAGGAGGAAGACACGCAGCCGCCGATCATGGCGTGGTCGTTGTGCCACCAGAACGAGCGGGCTACCCGCACGGATTTCATTGCCGAACTCTATCCGAAGCTCGCGCGCTATATCGCGTGGTTCGAGGCAAACCGCAAGCTGCCCAACGGCCTCTATGGATGGCGCATCCGGGCAACGAACGATCCCATTCGCGCCGCCCGCGGCGGCGAGTCGGGCATGGATAACAGTCCGCGCTTCGACAAGGCCACGCAAATCTCCGCGGTGGACCTCTCGGCTTACATGGCCTCCGAGTATTTCGGCATGGAGAAGCTCGCGCGGTGCCTGGATAAGCTCGATGACGCCAGCGAGTGGCGCCGCCGCCGGCTCGAGCTTTCCGCTAGCGTCAACGCGCAATTATGGGACGACGAAGATTTCTTCTATTACGACCTCGACGAAGCCGGCGAATTTATCCGCGTGAAGACAACGGCCGGGTTCATGCCGCTTCTCGGCGAGATACCGGACCGTGATCGCGCCGAAGGCCTGCGCATGCATTTGATGAACCCGAAGGAGTTCTGGTCGGCGTTTCCCGCGTGCAGCGTGTCGCAAGACGAGCCGTCGTTCAGTTTTGATATGTGGCGCGGGCCGGCGTGGCCGAACGTGAACGTCTTGTTGTACTACGGACTGATGGCCTACGGGTTCTTTCAAGAGGCGCGCGAACTTGGCCGGATGACCTTGAAAGAGATCGCGCGGTGCTACATGAAGTATGGGTGCTTCTACGAGTATTACGACGCGACCTCGGAGCACGCTCCCGCTGACTTGCCGCGTAAAGGCGGCCCCGGCGAGCAGGGCGGCGTCGGATTCGGGGTTGTCGAAGACCTCCACTGGACCGCCGCGGCGTATGTCCATTTCGTCCACGAACTGCATTGAACTTTGGCGTGCGGTGGCTTGACGCCGCGTTGGCTGCCGTGCCATCCCATGACCGAAGATCTCGGGGAGATCGAGTTCGAATGAACGGATTGTTGTTGGCCGTCGAAGGCGGCGGTTCCCGCACGCGCGTGTGGCTTGCCGGCAAAGACGGCCGCATACTCGCGCGCGAAACGTGCGGCCCCTCGAGCATTCTCTACATCGAACCTCGGAACTACGGACGCGAACTGCGCAAGACACTCGAACGGATACGAAGCGCAGCAGCGGGCGTGCGAGTCGCGGCGGCGGGCCTGGGCGGCCCCATGGAACCCGCGCTCGTCGAACAAGCCATCGCCGAAGTCTTCGGCAAGGTCCGCATCGTGCGTACCGGCGAATGCGATATTGCGCTGGCCCTGTACGGTCTTGAATGGGGCCTCGCCCTGGTTGCAGGCACCGGCGCCAGTTGCCGCGCCGTGGACCGGAACGGGCGCGCCGTGTCCTGTGGCGGGTTTGGCCCGCAGTTCGGCGACGAAGGAAGCGGGTACTGGATCGGCCGTTCGGCGATTACCGCCGTCATGCTCGCGCGTGATGGGCGCGGCCCGAGAACCGCGCTCGAGGAACGAGCGCTCACATTCTTCCGAGCGAAGGACATCGGCGAGATCTTCCGAATGACCGATCATAGCGGGCATCTTTCCGGCACGAGGGTCGCCTCATTTGCGCCGCACGTGTTCGACACCGCGCGTGGGGGCGACCGTGTCGCGGTCGCGATTTGCAGCGATGCCGGACGGGCACTTGGCAATCTGGTCGTCGCCACGGCGGCGAGGCTGGATTGGGGCGGAACGCCCGTGCCGCTCGTTATGACCGGTGGCGTATTCCACGCGGGAGGGCTGGTCACGCGGTCGCTCTACAAGACGCTGCACAAGCCGTGGCTACGAATAGAAGTCCTTCCGCCCGTAGCCGAGCCGACGGAAGGCATTTTCAAGGTCCTTCAGAAGAAAGCACGGGCAAGAAAGACCGCAGGATCTGGCCCATCCGGCAAACAGGAGGCCGCCGATGAAATATAGAATCAGCGCGCTATGGATACTCATTGCGGCTATGGCCGCGCTCGCAAATGTCCAGGCCCGTGCGCAGACGATCGATATTCCGGCGCCGGGTCCGCGCGAGTTCGTAATCGACCGCGCGGGCATGATTGCGGGCGGCGATAAGACGGCGATCGAGGGCGTCTGCGACAAGCTGCTGTCGGACCGGATCATTCCTATCGTCGTCGTGACGATCGAGTCGATGGCGGACTACGGTATGCCTGACGCGCGTATTGAAACGTTCGCCGCGCTGCTGTTCAATCAATGGGGCATTGGGTACGCGCGGGTCGCGAACGCATCGTGGAACCGCGGCATGCTGTTGCTCGTATCGAAGGGCGACCGGAAGGCGCGGATCGAACTGGGATCGGATTGGGCGCACGAGTACGACCAGGTCTGCGAGAGCCTGATGGCTTCGCAGATCATCCCGCGATTCAAGCACGGCGAGTTCTCGACCGGTATCCGCGCGGGCGTTCTCGGACTCGACCGGATGGCGCGCGGCATCGTCCAGCAGCCTCCACCCGTGCCCGATTCGGCGCCCGCCGCAACGCACGGCCCTGTTAGTGCGCAACGCATCGTCGGGACCGATTCGATCGACCTTCTGCTGCGCCAATTCGGGGGCGCCTCCGCGATGCCTCCGTGGCTGCAACCCCTGCTTATTGTGGGCGGCGTCGCGCTTGTTGTCTTCACCGTGGTGTCGTTGATTCGTCGTGGCGCGAGCGGCTGGGCGTGGATCTTTTGGGGCGCCGTGTTCAGCGTGCTCGGCATTCTCCTCTATACCCTCTTCGCGAACCAGCGACGGGACTTCTATCGTGGCGGCGGCGGGTATTTCGGCGGCGGCTGGCGTGGCGGCGGCTCGGGCGGCGGGTTCTCCGGTGGCGGGTTCTCGGGAGGTGGATTTGGCGGCGGGTCTTCGGGCGGCGGCGGCGCTTCAGGCTCTTGGTAGAGCATTCGAGGGAGACGATTCATGCGCGCATCGCGTTGTGTTACCGAAGAGCAGCGGAAGCAGGTCGCCGAGGCGGTCGAGCAGGCCGAGTCTACGACGGACGTCGAGATCCTCCCCGTCATCGCGACGGATTCGGGCCGGTATGACCGCGCCGAGGACATCGCTGGCGTGTGGCTCGCCGTCATTCTGATGGCCGCGACATGGTTCGTCTTCCCGAGGCGCGTCCTCGAACAAGGATCGTGGGACACCTCGTGGAATGCGTTCGAGCTTCCCGCGTTGATAGCGGCCGTGGTGTTGGGGTTTCTCGTGGGGGCGGCGGTTGCGTCGCGCGTAGGATGGCTGCGGCGATTGTTCACGCCGGCGGCCGAAATGCGCGACGAGGTCTACCGCAGGGCCTGCGAAGTGTTCTTCGTGAAACACGTAAACCGCGACTCCGGCGGCCTGGGCATACTGCTCTACGTGTCGCTATTTGAACGCAGGGCCGCTGTCATCGCGGGCGACGCCGTGATCGCGAAGATGGGCCAGCCCGCCATTGACGCCCTGTGCCGGCGGCTCATTGAGGGTCTGCGCGCGGGACCTCCGTCCGATGCCCTCTGCATGACGATCGCGCAGGCGGGCGAAGTCCTGAGCGCGGCGTTTCCCGCCGGGGCGTCCAACCCGGATCGCATCCCTAACGCGCTGGTGGTTGTAGATTAGTGGTCGGTGGGGTGAGCCGACGTTGGGCCTTCCCTTCATGTGCGAGGTCCCGCGAAAAGCGGGTACAGACACGCGTTTCAAACTGCCGAAACGCGTGTCAGTCCCCATTTTTCGCTCCGTCTTCTTGCTTGGTTGAGCAGTGGCGCGACGTCGACGCGCGGAATCCTGTTGAAAAATATATTAGTAAGTGTTAGAATTTATAGCACGTTGTTGATGTGCCGTTAGAATGAGGATGTTCGTCCATGTTTCAACGCCATATCACGGGACAGATCCTCGAGGCGCTTTCGGATACGCCGGTGGTTGTCCTTAACGGCGCCCGGCAAACCGGCAAGAGCACGCTGGTCCAGCACATCGCCGACAGCGGCCACCGTGCCCAGTACATCACCTTCGACGATCTCAGCGTCGTTGGCGCGGCGCGGCGAGACCCAGCGGGATTTCTGGCAGGTCTCGATGGGCCGGCGATCCTGGACGAGATCCAGCGGGTCCCCGAACTCCTGCTTGCGATCAAGGCGTCCGTCGATCGCGACAGGCGGCCCGGGCGCTTCCTGCTGACCGGCTCCGCGTCGATACTGACCCTGCCGCGTGTCGCCGACGCGCTGGCGGGGCGAATGGAGTTGCTTACCTTGTGGCCTCTTTCTCAAGGGGAACGGTTGGGGCGCAGGGAGGGATTCTTGGACTGGACATTCTCGGACCGCCCGCCTAGAATGGCCGCGGCGCGTTCCGATCGATTTAACGTGTGGACGGATGGCATCCTTACAGGGGGATTTCCGGAGGTCGTGTCTCGGAGCAAACCGGATCGACGGCGCGCCTGGTTCGATGCGTATCTCACCACCATTCTCATGCGAGACGTCCGTGAGCTCTCGAACGTCGCGGGCCTGGCTGATATGCCGCGCTTGCTCGAGATCCTCGCGGCGCGCGCCGGAGGGTTGCTCAACTACGCGGACGTGGCCCGCGACGCGGGCCTCAACCAGGTCACGTTCAAGCGTTACTTCGCGTTGCTCCAGGCCATCTTCCTGCTGCGCACCGTGCGGCCTTGGTTTTCCAACCGCGTCAAGCGTCTCATGAAATCGGAGAAACTCTATCTGTGCGACACGGGCCTGCTGGCGCACGTGCTCGATTTCTCCCCTGAACAAATTGCCCGCGACTCGAAAGCGAAAGGCGCGCTGTTCGAGAACTTCGTCGCCGTCGAATTGATGAAACAGGCCACGTGGAGCCACGTGCGGCCGCAGGTGTATCACTTCCGCGATTACGCGGGGACCGAAGTCGACTTCGTGCTGGAATCCGAGGGCGGACGGCGCGTCGTGGGAGTCGAGGCGAAGGCTGCGGCGACCGTTAGTCCCGAGGATACGAAGGGACTGCGGGTACTGGCCGAGGCCCTGGGAAGCCGGTTCGTGCGCGGCGTCGTGCTATACACGGGCACGACCGTGATCCCCTTTGCCAAGAACCTGCATGCGCTGCCCGTCGAAACGTTGTGGATGAATTCTAGTAGGAGCGTGTCGAGGGGTATGTGATCGGAAGTCTCACCTTCTGTATCCCTAACACGCTGATAATTATTGACTAAGCAGTCTCTCGCGTTTCGGGACTGGCATTGTCCATCGGGATTAGGGTATAATCCCTACTATCCGAACCGGAAAGGTAATGATATGCAACGAAGCTTGGAAAAGCGGCTGCGGAGTGACGAGGAAGTTATCAAGGATGCGGGGCTGATCCTGGATTTCGACGAGATTGCCCGGAAGGGTTCGATGTCGCGCGAGGAAATCGCCATCGCGAAGTGGTACGGCATCTACCATTCACGCCAGGCCGGCACGCACATGGCGCGCGTCGTGATTCCCGGTGGGGAGATTAGCTCGGTCCAGGCGCGGGCCTTGGCGCGGCTCGCGGCGAAATACTCGCCGAAACGGCTTTCGTTTACGACGCGGCAATCGGCGCAGTTCCATATGGTGCAACTGAAAGACCTGCCGGGCCTGTTGCGCGACCTGCAGGCCGAGGGCCTGACCACGTTCCACGGCTGCGGCGACGTCACGCGCAACGTGGCGGCGTGCCCCTGGGCGTCGATCTGTCCTCACCGGCGATTCGACGTTCTGCCCTACGCAAAGACGACCGCGGAAACGCTCGCCGCGGCCCGCGAACTGGACAACCTCCCGCGCAAGTTCAAGATCACGTACTCGGGGTGTTCGGGTGGGTGCGGCCAGCCGAACATCAACTGCGTGGGGTTGGTGGCGGTGGCGAGAAAGCGTCCGGACGGCATGCGCGAGACGGGCTTCCGCGTCAACATTGGCGGCGGCCTCGGCTGGCAGCCGTTTATCGCGCAGACCTTGTTTACCTTCGTGCCGCCCGAACATGCGGCGGCGTTGTGCCGGGCCATCGGGGTCGTGTTCCGCGATAACGGCGATCGGTATATCCGCATGTACGCGCGGCTCAAGTTTGTCGTGCAGCGGCTCGGTACCGAGAAATGCCGCAAGTTGATCTGCACGGTCCTTGACGAGGCTGGCGTCGATCGGAGCGGGTTCGATACCGAACCGTTTGACGAGTGCGAGGCGCCCGCGCCGGACCGCCCGATGCGTATAGACCGGGCGGTGGGGGGCGATGGCCTCGCGATTCAACGCATCATGATCCCCAAGGGCGAAATCGCCTCGGACGCGCTCGCGCGGATCGCCGACCTCGCGGACATTTACGGCGACAAGCACGTCTACAGCACCAATCGCCAGAACCTCGAATTGCATGGCGTTCGCCCGGACCGCGTTCCGGAGCTGCGGCGCGAGATCGAAGCGCTCGGCTTGCGCGCCGACGGCTTCTACGGTTTGCAGGACGTGGTCGCGTGTGTGGGCACGACGTATTGCCCGCTGGCCGTATCGAGCACGCACGGGACGTTTGACCTGCTGCAGGATATCGTCAATGCGGAGAAGTACGCGCCCATTCGCGACAAGGTCATCGTCAATATATCCGGGTGTCCGAACGCCTGTTCGCAGTACCGCATCGCGGATATCGGCCTGCGCGGGCTGCGCATCCGCGAACGCGAAGGATCCGCCGAAGGCTATCAGATTTCGCTCGGCGGAACGGAGGATTGTTTTGGCGAGATCTTCGGCGAATACAAGACTGCCGATTGCCTCCGCGTCGTCGAGGCCGTGCTGGATACGTTCCTCGCGGCCTCTCCGGACGAAACGCTCGCGGACCATGTCCGGCGCGTGGGCATGGCGCCGTATCGTGAGGCCATCGCGCGGCTGGGCATCGCTTACGATACCGCGCCGAATCCGCTCGAACTGTCCGTCGTTACCGGTACCGGCGAAAGCGCGCTCGACCGCAAGACCGTCGCCCGCGACGTTCCCTGCCAGGAGGCCTGTCCCGCGAAGACCGACGTGCCCGCGTATATCCGCCACATCGCGCACGGCGATCTCGACGCTGCGCATCGGATCAATCAGGAATGCAATGTCCTGCCGGGCGTGCTGGGCCGTGTGTGCACGAGGCCGTGCGAAGACCGCTGCCGCTACCAATGGACCAGCACCCGCGGCGCGGTCCACATCTGTCATCTGAAGCGCGCCGCGTCCGACGGCAAGACCGACGCGAGCGCCGTGCTCGAACCGTGGTTCGAGCCGACCGGCAAACACGTGGCCGTCATTGGCGGAGGGCCCGCGGGTCTTGCCGCCGCGCGCGAATTGAAACGCTACGGGCATGACGTGACCTTGTTCGAGCGCGCGAGCCAGCTTGGCGGCCAGGTGCGCGCCATTCCCGCGTTCCGGTTGCCGCCGGACGTGGTCGACGCCGACATCGCGCCTATCGTGGAGAGCGGCATCGAGATCCAATTGGGCGAGCAAGTCGACGCGGATCGGCTCGCGAAGCTCTGCGACACGTCCGACGCCGTGCTCGTTTCCGTGGGGGCCAATCGCCCCGTCCGGCTGCGGCTCGAAGGCATGCCGGACGGCGCGGGTATCGAGGGCCTCGACTTCATGCACCGGTACAACGCGGGCGAGATTGTCGAACTCGCTTCGGATGTCCTGGTCATAGGCGGCGGCTTCACGGCGGTGGATTGCGCGCGCGCGGCGCGGAGAGTCGTGGGCGAGGCCGGGAACGTCGCGATTATGTACCGTCGAGGCGAAGCCCAGATGGCCGCAAATCACGAGGAACTGCGGGCGCTCCACGAGGAGAACATCCGAATCGAGACCTGCGTGACGCCCGTCGCCGCGTTGACCGAGAACGGCCGCCTCGTGGCGGTGCGGTTCCAGCGCAATCTCCTCGGCGAACCGGACGCGAGCGGCAAACCCCGGTTCACGCCGATTCCGGGAAGCGAATTCGAGATGCCCTGCGGCGCTATCGTCTTCGCGATTGGACAAACGACTGAGGAGCGCGTCCTGCCGGAAGGCGTTTCGACGGCCGGCACGCCCCATGGCACGTCACACCCGAAGCTGTTCGTCGCGGGCGATTACGCTTCGGGCAGCGGGGACATCATTCACTCGGTTGCCGACGGCAAAGCCGCCGCGGACGACATCGACGCGTTCCTGATGGGTGGCTCGCGCAGGAAGCCCGTGGTCCGCGTCGAATCGGCGCCGCTTACCGGACGCACGCGCGACCATGACTTCGTGTATCCGCCCGAAATGCCGTCCGCGCCGGTGGCCGAACGTGGCGGTCTCGCGGAAGTCGAACTGGGTCTCACGCCGGAACAGGCCGATACTCACGCCTGGCGCTGCTACCTCTGCAACCACAAGTTCGAGATCGACCAAGACAAATGCATCCATTGCGACTGGTGCATCCGTGTCTCGCCGCGCGACTGCATCCGCCGCGTGAGCCGCCTCGAGCGCGACGCCGACGGCGCGCCGGTCTCGTGGACCGAAGTTGCGCCCAGTGTCCCGGCCGAAGCCACTTACATCTGGATCGACAGCGACAACTGCATCCGTTGCGGCAACTGCATCAACATCTGCCCCGTCGGCGCGATCTCGCTCCGGAAGACGGAGCGCGGCGCGTGCCTGGCGACCGAGTGGCCGGAAGGCAAGAATTAAGTATGATGTCCCCGGAACTCCCCGCCCGGAACTCCCCGCAAACTGTGGCTGGGCCCCGGGAGGGGTTTGAAAAGTCCCCGAACACCCAGGCATGGTGGCTAGAACAAGAAAAGCAAGAAGGATACATCGCAACTCGTTGCTTGCCAGAACCCACATACCTACAAATGTAGGCATGTTTCTTGTCCCTCCAAATGATACTTCCCCGTTTACTCGAAGGCAATGTCGTCGAGGTAAAAGGTTATGCTTGCCTTCTTGTTGAAGTCTGAACTGGCGACCCAGCAGAACCCACCGATCACGCAGGACAGATCCTTGTTCTCCAAGTCAATGGAATACTGCTTCCACTCCTTCGACAGCGTGACCTTTCCCGTGGTCCCGCTGAACGTGTCCTTGTAAGGCAACTTGGCATCGGGGTTGTCATTGCCTGTCTTGAATTCAAGCATCTCCTCGCCCGTTTCACCCCGTGCCCACAATGTCACTTTGCGAATCTTCTTCGCAGCGTAGTCGTTGCCGGAACTCTTGCCCCAGTTGTCAGCTTTGTTTTGCCAACAGATGCCCGCCCAACCCAAGGGTCCGAACGTATACTTCACCTTCGTACAGGTCGGTGCGGAATGAGGTCCACTCTTACACGCGCCGTCGAAGGAAATGTACTTCTTTCCCTCTTGACCATCTCCCATCCATCCGGTTGGGGTGAAAAGCGACTCGACGCTTACGATACACGCATCTGATTTTGGCTGGGTCTGAGTCTCGCTTGATTTGGCCGTCCTCGCGCAGAACACGCAGAGTACCCCGACGGACCACATCACTACTAGTTTCTTCACTGTCATTGTTTTACCCTCCTTCTGATTCAATGGTTGATGGCAGTGTTGTCGGCACGAGCGCCCTTGTCTATTCGAAAATGATGTCGTCCAGGTAGAAGGTTACACCCGGTCTTCCATTGGAGTCCGAGCTGGCGAGCCAGCAGAACCCGCCGATCACGCAGGACAGATCCTTGTTCTCCAAGTCAATGGAATACTGCTTCCATTCCTTCGACAGAGTGACCTTCCCGGTAGTACCGCTAAACGTATCCTTGTAAGGCATCTTAGGATCGGTGTTGTTATTGCCCGCCTTGAATTCGACAACTTCTATTCCAGTCTCACCGCGCGCCCAAAAGGACAGCCGCCGGATCTCTTTCGCGGAGTAATCATTTCCAGGGCTCGCACCCCAGTTGTCCGGTTTGTTCTGCCAGTAAACGCCCGCCCAGCCCAAAGGCCCGAATGTGTATATGATTCTCGTGCAGGCAGGTCCGGAATGGGGATCGCTCGTGCAAGCGCCATCGAATGAAATGTACTTGCTTCCCTCCTGACCATCTCCCAACCATCCGGTTGGACTGAAGACTTCCTCAATTCGCACGAGGCAGGTATCAGAGTTGCGCACCGGGGGAACTGCAAAGTTTGCGCGCTTTGACGCATCCTTAATTCTAGTTGCTTGCTCACTCTTCTTCGCCTCGTCTCTGATCCATCCAAGGATCTCAAGAGCCTGTCTGAGATTCTCTCGGATAGCAGCTTGATTTGCCTCAGCCTCGGTGCTCTTGATCAACTTGTCAATCATTGTGGCGTACTTGGCATCCTTATCGTAGTTATTGAGAAAGGTGGAATCGTCGTGGACCCGCTTTGCGGCTTCAAACGGATTCTCTCTGCCAATTGATTCAATCTCTGTCAGAAATTCTTCACGGTCATTGGCAATAAAGACCGGCGCGCGCGTCTCTATCGTGTCTTTCGTCCCATCAGGCGGAGGGGGTGCCGGTGTGTTCTGAAGCCCAGTTCCGGGCGTGGCCGGAGGATTCAGGATTATCGTCGTGTTTGGGGTTGGTTGAACTGGTAGATGCGGCCGTGAATCCAGCCTCTCGACAAGGCGGCCCAAAAAGAATGCAAACCCAAGTATCGCAAGCAGTACCGCTATAAACACGCCAATCCATGTGGCGTACGGAGCACGCGGGCGCTCGCCCCAATTCTGATGCCCGGAATCGCCCTTTTCGTTCTTCGCGTGGGCCTTGTTCCTCATTCTCAGCAGCCCTCGTAGCTTCGGAACACAACCAGTGTACGCCACGCCACCTACGGAAAGTCAAGGGTTGATCTGCGCCCGTTTCCCTCAAGATATTTGTATCGTAGGCCTTCGGATTCAGATCAATTCAGATTCGAATTCTGTTCGAATTCTGTGGACACCATACCTGAATTGTATTCCTCGGGCCTTTTGGGCCTGGTTTACGTTTGCGGAGGAAGCGGCTGCGTTGGTTTTCGAGGCGCTCGATGATGCCTGAGTCGCCCAGGGGTTCAGGGTCATAGCAGTCCTGGCATCGAATAGAGTCGTCGTCCTGCCAAATCATGTCCCTGTGCGTGCCGCATTGTGCACAAATCCCCCATGTGCGATACATGCCCGCAAGCGCACAATTCGAAGATTTGTGCCCCGCCTGTAAGTCTCGTTTCTCGTTGACGTTGCGATCTTGCATCGCGCTCGGAACTAGCGGCACGTTCGTTGCTGTAAGACGCCAGGCTGTGAAAAAGTTAACAATAAGGCGATTGACGAGCGTATGGACGTTGCACGGATTGCGGAACGCGTAGGCGCCAGGTTGTGGACCCCCGAGGCGGGGCGGGCCGTCGAGCGGGTGTATGCCGGCGACCGGATGAGCGACCTGCTCAATGCCGTGACGGACACGACGCTCCTGGTGACGAATCTGACGAACTCGACGCTGGTCCGGCTCATCGAGTTGATGGACGCCCCGGCGGTGTGCCTGTTGGACGGGGTCGAGCCGGAGGACGCGATCGTCGAGGCGGCGCGTACGCATGGCGCGGCGCTGCTGGTTTCTCCCGTGGACATGTTCGAGACATGCGGACGCCTGTATCTGGCGCTCCGGGGAGGCGGCGCGCCCGTTGCATGAACACGGCCGAGTACACGATCGACGGCGGCGACTATGAGCGCGGCGGGGCCGCGTCGAAGAGCCTCAAGGAGATGCTCAAGAAGATCGGCGTCGACCCGCAAGCGTTGCGCCGCACGATGGTCGCCGCGTACGAAGCCGAAATGAATGTCGTGATCCACGCCCATCGCGGCGTGATGAAAGTGGCGGTGGACCCGGCCCAGGTGGACGTGGTCATTACGGACGAAGGACCGGGTATTCCGGACATCGAGCAAGCGATGCGAGAAGGGTTTTCCACAGCGCCGTCGACGGCGCGCGAATTGGGATTCGGCGCGGGCATGGGCCTGCCGAATATCCAGCGCAACACGGACCACTTCTCGATCCAATCCACGCCGGGCGACGGGACGCAGATGCGGTTCACCATCCTGCTCAAGCCGCAGGAGACGGGGGCCGCCGCGCCCAATTCCGTGCACGTCGACGCGGCTCGATGCCAGCAGTGCCTGATGTGCCTGCGGGCGTGTCCGACGGCGGCGATACGGGTGCGCGCGCACGGGCCTCGCATTCTCGATCACCTGTGTGTGGACTGCACGTCGTGCATCGCCGTGTGCGAGGCGCGCGCGCTGTCGATGCGGTGTCCCGATCCGATCCCGGCGCCCTCCGAAGAGACCCAGCTTGTGCTTCCGCCGTCGTTCATGGAGCAGTTCGGCCCCGGCATCACGCCCGAACGCATCCTGGATGCGCTCGCGGAGATGGGCTTCCGGAACGTGCGCCAGACCGACGAATGGGAAGACGCGCTGCGGTACGCCGTACACGACTACGCGAAAGAGGGCGGGCGGCCGAGGCCCACGTTGTCGCCGGTGTGTCCCGCGATCGTCAATCTGGTTCAGGTTCGGTTTCCGTCGTTGCTGGGCAATATTGCGCCGTTCCGTTCGCCTGTCGATGCCGCGCGCGAGGAGATTACGGCCCCGCACGTGGTGTTCGCGCCGGTCTGTCCGAGCCAGCAGACCTTGCTGCGTGGCCAGCGCCTGTTGAGCCGGATCGACGTGGCGCCGCCGCTGGCGCTGGTCAACACGGTTGCGGAACGGCTGGGTTCGCAGGGGCGCCCGGCGTTCCGCGAAAAGGTCGTGGCCACCGAGACCGAAGGCGTCTTGCAGGTCAGCGGCATGAAGCACGTCATCAAGATGCTCGATGCGGTCGAAAACGGCCTTCTCTTCAATTACGCCGTGCTTGAACTCTACGCGTGCGACCAGGGCTGTTTCGGTTCGCCGCTCTGGTCCGAAGATCCGCTCGTCGCGCGTTCGCGCTGGACGCGCGAATTGGACGCAGCGGCGCCGGGCGCGAAATCGATCCGACGCACCGCGCCGTTGCGTAGCCGGCCGGGCCTGCGGCTCGACGCCGATATGGGCAAGGCCATGGAGAAGCTGGCGCGGATCGACGCCCTTACCAAGAGCCTGCCGGGGCGGAACTGCGGCGTGTGCGGCGCGCCGACCTGCGCCGCGCTGGCCGAAGATGTCGTGATGGGCCGCGCCGAACTCAGCGCGTGCACGTTCCTCAACGTCAAGAAAGGAGAACCGTCATGACCCTGAAGGAGCTTGCGGCCTCGCTCGGCCTGGACGATCTCACGCCTGAGATCGCCGGGGCGGCGGAACGCGATATCACGCAGGGATACGTCTCCGACCTGCTGAGCGACGTGCTTGCGCACGGCCCGCAAGGCGGCGTGCTCGTGACGATTCAGGTGCACATGAACGTGATCGCGGTGGCGGTGCACGCGGACCTGGCGGCGGTGATCTTCGCGCACGAGCGGACGCCGGACGACGAAGTGCTGCGCATGGCGGTGAAAGAAGGGATCGCCCTCTACCGGTCGCCCGAGGGCGCGTTCGATATCGTAGGCAAATTGTATGCGCTGGGACTGCGAGGGACGCATGCGTGACACCGCTGGCCGTCGACTTGCATATCCACACGGCCTTGTCGGCCTGTGCGGACGACACGATGACGCCGATCGCCATCGTGGAGGCGGCCATTATTCAAGGACTGGACATGATAGCGATTTGCGACCATAACACCGCGGACAACGCCGCGGCGGTGCAGGAAGCGTCGCAGGACGTCATCGCCGTGCTCGCGGGCATGGAGATCACGACCGAGGAAGAGGCGCACATCCTCGGGATCTTTCCGGACGCCGCGTCGGCGCGCGCCGCGAGCGACGAAGTGCACGCGACGATCCCGGTGTCATCGAAACCCATGAAGGTGCTGGGCCGGCAGTTGATGATGGACGCGGGCGGCGGCGTGATCGGCGAGGAGCCGCGCCTGTTGTTCATGGCCTCGGGGCTGGCGCTCTCCGACGCGGCGGATCTGATCCGGCGGCACGGCGGCCTGGTGATCGCGTCGCACGTGGACCGCCCGGCGAACTCGTTGATCAGCCAGTTGGGCATGTTCCCGACCGATGTCCGTTTCGACGCGATCGAGATCTCGGCGGCGGGCGTCGCGCAGGGGCGCGATGCCGAATTCGCGCCGCTGGGCCTGCCGATGGTCACATCAGCCGACAGCCATTTCCTGAGCGATATCGGCACGTGCCGCACGATGGCGGCCATGCAGGAAGCTTCGTTTGACGAATTGGCCCGGGCGCTTGAGGGCGCGGGCGGGCGTGGGATTATACGTTTGGAGGGGGCGCAGTTTGCGTGAGCTTTCTCTACATATTTTGGATTTGATCGAGAACTCGATCCGGGCGGACGCGTCCATCATCTCGGTCACGCTCCGCGAGAAGTTCAACGAGAACCTCCTCGAGATCCTCGTCGAAGACAACGGGTCGGGCCTGACCGTGTCGCCCGATGAAGCGCTCGATCCGTTCTATACGACCAAGGAAGGCAAGCGCACCGGCCTCGGCCTGAGCCTGTTCCGTTTGGCGGCCGAACAAGCCGGCGGATCGCTCGACATCGTCCGGTCGTCGCTGGGCGGCGTGGCGGTCCGGGCGCGTATGCAACTCAACACCGTCGACCGGCAGCCGCTGGGCGATTTCGCGGCGACGCTGTCGTCGATCGTCTGCACGAACCCGCATCTCGACCTGTGGTGCCGGTTCGTCACCGACGACGGCGAGTGCGTGGTGCGCGTGTCGGACGTGGCTAAGGAAGTCTGTGCGAACGAACGTTGTGGGCTCGCGATCGCCCGCCGGGTGTCCGAGAGGATCCGGCGCGGGATGGCGGCCATTCACGTAGGAGTGTAGCTCGTGAGTCATGCCGATCGCATCGTGTCTTTGGGCGCGAAAGCCGCGAAAAGCAGGGACAGACACGCTTTTCAAACTGCCGAAAAGCGAGTCAGTCCCCGTTTTTCGCTCGGCGCGATTCACGTAAGAGTGTAGAGGAGGGGCGTCCGCGCGATGGCGGGCGGCCCAACAACCGTAGTACGTAGTAGAAGGGAGAGCGACATGGCGGAAACGAAAGGGTGTTGCACGTGCACGGAAGAGGCGAGCGAGGAGGAACTCCTTGCGCGTCTCGACGAGATCATCGCGGACTACCGCGATAAACCCGGGGCGCTGATCCCGGTGTTGCAGATCGCGCAGGGCATCTTCGGCTACTTGCCGGCGAGCGCCTTGAAGAAGATCAGCCTGGGTCTCAACAAGTCGTACAGCGAAGTCGCGGGCGTGGTCGGGTTCTATTCGTTCTTCTCGACCGTGCCGCGCGGCAAGCACATGGTGCGCGTGTGCCTTGGCACGGCCTGCTACGTGCGCGGCGGCAAGCAGGTCCTCGAGGCCCTCAAAGACAAACTCAAGATCGACGTGGGCGAAACCACCGAAGACCGTCTGTTCTCGCTCGACGTGGCCCGGTGCTTCGGGGCGTGCGGCCTGGCTCCCGCCATCATGATCGATGACGAGGTCCACCAGCGCGTGAAGCCCACGAAGATTGCGGCCATCCTGGATCAGTATCGCGAAGCGGAAGTGGCCCTCGCGGGCGCGAAGTAAGGAGAGGACGAACATGGGAACCAAGATTAAAAGCCCCCAAGACCTGCTGGCGTTGCGCGAGAAGGCCAAGGCGGACATCGAACTGCGCTCCGGGCCGAAAGAGGTCCAGGTTACCGTCCACATGGGCACGTGCGGCATCGCGGCCGGCGCGCGCGACGTGATGGCGGCGTTCATGGACGAACTCGGCACGGCGAATCTCGACAACGTGACGTTGCGGCAAACCGGCTGCGCCGGCCTGTGCGATCGCGAGCCGATGCTCACGATGACGGACAAAGACGGCCACCAGTTCCGCTATGGCAAGCTCGACCGGAAGAAAGTCCATCGGATTGTGCAGGAGCATCTCGCGGCCGGCAATCCCGTGCTGGACTTCATGATTCACTAACCCCGGACCCGGAATCCGAAGTATTCAGAAAGGAGTGTAGGACATAATGGCGAAAGTACGATCTCACATCCTGGTGTGTGCCGGGGCCGGATGCGTGGCCTCGGGCGCGCTCGAGGTGAGCGCGGCCATGCAGGCGGCGCTGCAAAAGCACGGACTGGCGGACGAGGTGGACGTGATCGAGACCGGATGTCTCGGTCCGTGCGCGGTAGGTCCGGTGGCCGTCGTGTATCCCGACGGCGTTTTCTATCAGGGCATCAAACCGGCGGACGCCGACGAAGTGGTGCAGGAGCATTTGTTGAAGGGGCGCGTCGTCGAACGGCTCGCGCACAAGACCGCGACCACGGCGCAAATCGTCCCCGCATTGCAGGAAATCGGGTTCTTCCGCGAACAGACGAAGATCGTGTTGCGGAACTGCGGCGTGATCGATCCGACCAAGATCGAGGAATACATCGCGCGCGACGGCTATCAGGCGCTCGCGAAAGTCCTGACCGAAATGAGTCCGGACGACGTCGTCGAGACGGTCAAGAAGTCCGGCCTGCGCGGCCGCGGCGGCGCGGGATTCTCGACGGGCATGAAGTGGAGCTTCACGCGCAAGGCGCCGGGCGAGAAGAAGTACGTGTTGTGCAACGCCGACGAAGGCGATCCCGGCGCGTTCATGGACCGCAGCGTGCTCGAAGGCGATCCGCACAGCGTGATCGAAGCCATGGCGATCGCGGCCTACGCTGTCGGTTCGGACCAGGGCTACGTCTACGTCCGCGCGGAATACCCGCTCGCGGTCGAACGCCTGGAGAACGCGCTGAAGCAGGCGCGTGAGTTGGGCCTGCTCGGCGAGAAGATCATGGGATCCAACTTCAATTTCGACCTCGAGATCCGTATGGGCTCCGGCGCGTTCGTGTGCGGCGAGGAAACCGCGCTGATGACCTCGATCGAGGGCAATCGCGGCGAGCCGCGCCCGCGTCCGCCGTTCCCGGCGATCAAGGGCCTGTGGGGCAAGCCGAGCCTGCTCAATAACGTAGAGACGTACGCGAACATCCCGGCGATTATCCTCAAGGGCGCGGATTGGTACGCGTCGTTCGGCACCGAGAAGAGCAAAGGCACCAAGGTGTTCGCGCTGGCCGGCGCCGTCAATAACACCGGCTTGGTGGAAGTGCCCGTCGGCACGCCGCTCGGCGAGATCGTGTACGACATCGGCGGCGGCATCCCCGGCGGCAAGAAGTACAAGGCCGCGCAGATCGGCGGACCGTCCGGCGGCTGCATTCCGAAGGAGCATCTGAACGTTCCGGTCGATTACGAGTCGCTGAACGAACTCGGCGCGATCATGGGTTCCGGCGGCCTCATCGTCATGGACGAAGACACGTGCATGGTCGACATGGCGCGGTTCTTCCTCGATTTCGTGCAGGACGAATCGTGCGGCAAATGCCCGCCGTGCCGCATCGGCACCAAGCGCATGCTCGAGATCGTCACGCGCATCTGCCAGGGCAAAGGCGAGGAAGGCGACGTCGAGAAGCTCATCGCGCTCGGCGAGCAAATCAAGGACACGGCGCTGTGCGGCCTCGGCCAGACCGCGCCGAATCCCGTGCTGTCGACGATCCGCCACTTCCGCGACGAGTACGACGAACACATCCGGCTCAAGCACTGCCGCGCCGGCGTGTGCCCCGATCTCGTCCGCGCGCCGTGCATGAGCGCGTGCCCCGCGGGCGTGTATGTGCCCGGGTTCGTATCGCTCGTGGGCGAACACCGCTACGCCGAAGCGTTGCGGCTGCACCGCGAGACCAATCCGTTCGCGTCGGTCTGCGCGCGCGTGTGCTTCCACATGTGCGAAGACAAGTGCCGCCGCAGCAACCTTGACGAATCGGTTTCGATCCGCGGCATCAAGCGCTTCATGGTCGAACAGGAAGTGACCGTGCAGATGCCGGAAGCCCACCAGAATGAGGTCAATGCGCAGCGGAAAGTCGCTGTGATCGGCGCGGGCCCAGCGGGCCTGACATGCGCGTATTTCCTGGCCCGGATGGGCTACAAGCCGAAGGTCTTCGAATCCGAACCGAAGCCGGGCGGCATGCTGATCCAAGCGATCCCGGCCTACCGTCTGCCGCGCGAAGAACTCAACCGCGAGATCCGCATGATCGAGCGCTTGGGCGCCGAAATCGAAACCGGCATGCGGCTCGGCCGCGATTTCACGCTGAGCAGCCTGCGCGAACAGGGGTACGAAGCGGTGTTCGTAGCGGTCGGCGCGCCGAACGGCTCGAAGCTGCGTATTCCGGGCGAGGATGCGGAAGGCGTGTCCGACGCGATGGCATTCCTGCGCGACTACAACTTAATCGGAACGGCCGAAGTCGGCGAGAAGGTCGCCGTGATCGGCGGCGGCAACGCGGCGATTGACGCGGCCCGCACCGCGCTGCGTCTTGGCGCGAAGGAAGTGACGGTCGTGTACCGCCGCACGCGCGAAGAAATGCCGGCGTACAAGGAAGAAATCGAGGAAGCCGAACACGAAGGCGTGCACCTGATGACGCTTGTCGCGCCGCAGGAAGTCGTCGTGAAGAACGGGCGCGTGGCCGGGCTGAAGTGCCAGCGGATGTGGCTGGGCGACTTCGATCGCAGCGGCCGCCGCCGCCCCGAGACGAGCCCCGATTCGGCCTTTGAACTCGAAGTCGATCAGATCATCGCGGCCATCGGGCAGTCGCTCGATACGGCGCAGGTCATGGACGGCGTGAGCGTGAAGCTTGCCCCGAACAAGTTCCTCCAGGCGGACCCGGCGACGGGCCAGACCTCGGTCGAGTGGGTGTTCGCCGGCGGCGACGCGGCCACGGGGCCGATGTCGGTGGCGGATGCCGTGGGCGCGGGCGAACGCGCCGCAGTGGGCATCGACAAGTTCCTCACGGGTGAAGAACATGCGTTCTGGCGCGCCCAGGACGATGTCGATACGGAGTTCGATACGGATTCGGATCCGGTCGAATACCCGCGGGCGAAGATGAAGATGATCCCTGTTGCCAAGCGCAAAGACAATTTCAACGAAGTCGAAATGGCGTTCACCGAGACCACGGCCGTGCGCGAGGCGAAGCGTTGCCTGCGGTGCGATTACCGGTCCAAGTGTTAGAGAGGAGATAACGAGCAATGCCAAAACTCACTATCGATAACGTTGCGGTGGAGGTGCCGGACGGGACTTCGATTCTCGAAGCCGCGCGAACCGCCGGTGTCAACATCCCCACGTTGTGCTACCTGAAAGACGTCCAGGCCATCGGCGCGTGCCGCGTGTGCCTTGTCGAGGTCGAAGGCGCGAAGGCGCTCGTGGCCTCGTGCGTGACGCCCGCCGCCGAAGGCATGAAAGTCCGCACCAACGTCAAGCGTGTTCGGGAGGCGCGCCGGATGGTGGTCGAACTGCTGCTTTCGGACCACACCGGCGAATGCCAGACCTGTATCCGCAATGAGGATTGCGAACTGCAATCGCTCGCGCGCGAACTCGGTATCCGCGACATCACCTATCCGGGCGAGAAGAGCAAAGTCCTCATGGACGCGAGCACGCCTGCGCTGGTGCGCGACAGCGGCAAGTGCATCCTGTGCCGCCGCTGCGTGACCGTGTGCCGCGAGACGCAAGGCGTCGGCGGGCTGTTCGCGCAGAACCGCGGGTTCGACACGGTAGTCGGACCGGCCTTCTGCGGCGATCTCGACGAGGTCGTATGCGTGCAGTGCGGCCAGTGCGGCGCGGTGTGCCCGGTCGGCGCGATCAGCGAACGCGATCAGATCGCCGAGGTGTGGGCCGCGCTCGAAGATCCCACGAAGACCGTCGTGGTCCAGACGGCGCCGGCAATCCGCGCGGCGCTGGGCGAGTGCTTCGGGTACGAACCCGGCACGCTCGTCACGGGGAAGATGGTCTCGGCGTTGCGCCGGCTGGGATTCGACGCCGTGTTCGACACGAACTTCACGGCCGACCTCACGATTATCGAGGAAGGCACGGAGTTGCTGACGCGGCTCAAGAAGAAGCTGGTGGACGGGGAGGACATCGCGCTGCCGATGTTCACGAGTTGCTCGCCGGGGTGGATCAAGTACATCGAGTATTTCTATCCGGACATGCTGCCGAACGTGTCGACCTGCAAGTCGCCCCAGCAGATGTTCGGCGCGCTTGCGAAGACGTACTATGCCGAGAAGATCGGCAAGAAGCCCGAAGAGATGTTCGTAGTGTCGATCATGCCGTGCACCGCGAAGAAGTTCGAGTCGCAGCGGCCCGAGATGACGGGCAGCGGCGTGCGCGATGTCGACGTTGTGCTGACGACGCGCGAACTCGGCCGCATGATCAAGCAGGCCGGCATCGATTTCACCGCGCTGCCCGACGACAAGATGGACTCGCCGATGACCGAAGGGTCGGGCGCCGCGGACATCTTCGCGAACACGGGCGGCGTGATGGAAGCGGCGCTGCGCACGGTGTACGAGATCGTAACCGGCAAGCCGTTCCCGTTCGAGAACCTGCACGTGAAGCCGGTCGCGGGCCTCGAGGGGATCAAGGAAGCGTCTGTCGAGATCACCGAGACCGTGCCCGATTGGGCGTTCCTCAAGGGCGCGACGGTGAAGGTTGCCGTGGCGCACGGTTTGGGCAATGCGCGCGACGTCATCGAGCGCATCCGGTCCGGCGAAGGGCAGTATCACTTCATCGAAGTGATGACGTGCCCGGGCGGATGCATCGGCGGCGGCGGCCAGCCGCGCAACACCACGAACGACGTGCGCCGCGCGCGCATCGCCGCGATCTACAAGGAAGACGAAGGCAAGCAATTGCGGAAGTCGCACGAGAATCCCGACGTGACCCGGATCTACAAGGAGTTCCTCGGGCAGCCTCTGGGCGAGAAGTCGCACAAATTGCTGCATACGCACTACCATGAACGTTCGAAAGTGTGAGTAACTACGGTTTCTGGTTGCTGGTTACTGGTTTCTGGTTGACAGAAACCAGCTAACCGGCAACCAGGAACCAGTAACCAGGAACCAGAAACCAGAAACCCCCATGGGTATCGTTTCCGCCATACCCGAAAAGTGCAAGCGGTGTTACGCTTGCGTACGCGAATGCCCTGCCAAGGCCATCAAGGTCGTCAGCGGCCAGGCGTTCGTGATCGAAGATCGCTGCATCGTGTGCGGCAACTGCGTCAAGGTGTGCGCGCAAAACGCCAAGCGCGTCGAAGACAGCACCGCCGACGTCCACGCGATGCTCGAAGAAAGCCTCCCCGTGTTCGCGTGCATCGCGCCTTCATTTCCCGCCGCGTTCGATACGGCGCTGCCGGGCCAGGTGCTCGCGGGGATCAAACGGCTCGGATTCGCGGAAGTGTGGACGGTTGCGTTCGGGGCCGAACTCGTCAGCCGCGAGTACCTCAAGCTGTTCGCCGAACGCCGCAACGAAGGGCCGCCGATCATCGCGTCGCCGTGTCCGGCCGTGGTGGCCTACGTCGAGAAGTACCTGCCCAGTCTGCGCCACGCGCTCGCGCCGATCGTCTCGCCGATGATCGCGACGGCGCGCGCGATCCGCTACCGCCTCAATTCGCGGTGCCGGATTGTGTTCATCGGCCCGTGTATCGCCAAGAAGAACGAGATTCGCGATCCCTTCGTCGTGGGCACCGTCGATGCCGTCCTGACGTATAAAGAACTGACGACGATGTTCGAGGAGGCGGGGATCGATCTGGCGGCGTTGGACGAAGGCGAGTTCGACGGCCCGAAGAGTTGTATGGGGTGGACCTTCCCGCTGTCGGGCGGCCTGCTCAAGACGGCCGGGATCAACTCCGACATTCTCGATAAAGACTTGTTGACGACCGAGGGCAAGGACCGTTCGCTGGTCGCGCTCGAGGAACTCGCCGAGGGTTCGAGCCACGCGCGATTCCTCGATTTGTTGTTCTGCGAAGGCTGCATCAACGGGCCGAAGATGCTCAACGACCTCGGCGTGTTCGCCCGCAAAGAACTGCTGCTGAATTTCATTCGGGACAAGCGCAATTGGGCTTCCGAGGCCGAGTTCGAGTCGTACCTCGACGAGTTCGATGCGGTCCATCTTGGCCGCGCGTTTGCGCTCCAGAACCTCGTGCTGCCGCTGCCCTCCGACGACGACATCGCCAAGGCCCTGTGCGACATGAAGAAGTTCACGCCGGAAGACCATTTGAATTGCGGCGCGTGCGGCTACCCGACGTGCCGCGAGAAGGCCATTGCGGTGTGCCAGGGGCTGGCCGAGGCGAGCATGTGCCTGCCGTATCTCGTCGAGGAACTCGAGGACACCTGCGTCCAATTGCAGGAATCGCACCAGGAACTCGAATCCGCGCAACAACGGCTCGTGCAATCCGAACGCATGGCCTCGATGGGCCAGCTTTCGGCGGGCGTCGCGCACGAGATCAACAATCCGCTCGGCACCGTGCTTATTTACAGCCACATGCTCCTGCGCCAGATCAAAGACAACGAGCCCGTGAAAGCCGATCTCCAGATGATCGTCAACGAGGCGACGCGGTGCAAAGGCATCGTCCGCGGCCTGCTCGATTTCGCGCGGCAGTCGCGCGTGTCGAAGGCGCCGGCCTCGCTGCCCGAATTGATCCGCGAAGTGGCGGTCATCATGGCCCCGCGCGCGTATGCGGCGCATGTCCGCCTGCTGACGGATGTGCGCGATAATCTGCCTACGATGATGATTGACAAGGATCAGATCAAACAGATGCTGCTCAATCTTGTGGGCAACGCAATCGACGCGATACCCGAGGAAGGCGATGTGTCGTTGCGGGCGCATCTTGCGCCGGGCGACGGGCGCGTGGCTATCGAGGTGTCGGATACAGGAGTCGGCATCCCGGAGGAGAATCTGACGAAGCTGTTCACGCCGTTCTTCACGACCAAGGAGATGGGGAAGGGCACGGGCCTGGGTCTGGCGATCGCGTATGGTATCGTGAAGATGCATTCGGGCGACATCTGCGCCCAGAGCGAGGAAGGCAAAGGCACGACGTTCACCATTTCGCTGCCCATCGGCAAAGAAGACGAATAGGGACAGGCGGCCTCGAACCGTCGTAAGGAGACGCTCATGCAACCGCCGTTGATTATGATGGTCGACGACGACGTGGACTTCCTGGACATGACCCGGCGCGTGCTCGAAAACGCGGGGTACGCGGTAACGTGTTTCACGGATCGCGATGACGCGATCGCGTCGATGGCTCAGAACCTTCCCAGCGTGATCATCACCGACCTCATGATGGAATCGCTCGACGCCGGGTTCTCGTTCTCGCGCCGAATCAAGGAGGACGGCCGTTTCGCAGGTGTTCCGGTGCTCATGCTTACGGCGGCGGGCAGCCAGCGGGGCTTCGATTTCAGCCCGAAGGGCGCCGAAGACCTCGCCGCGATGCGCGTCGACGCGTTCCTGGAAAAGCCCGTCTCGCCCAAGAGCCTGTTGTCGAAAGTCGAGGGCCTCCTGGCATCGCGCGGGACGCCGGCGGAGGGCGTGTCATGAACGCCGACGGCTGCCGCATCCTGGTGGTGGACGACGAACTGGGCATGCGCGAAGGCTGCCGCAAGATCCTGGCGTCGGAAGGCTACCTGGTCGAGACCGCGCCCGACGGCGTCGCCGGCCTTGAACTGTTCAAGGAACGCGGCTCCTTCTGCGTGGCGCTCGTGGATTTGAACATGCCGCGGATGGGCGGCATCGAGTTGATCGAGCGCCTGCGCGAACTCGATGACAACGTAGTTATCTTCGTGATCACGGCGTACGCCGCGATCGATACTGCCGTCGAAGCGACGCGGCGCGGGGCGTACGGATACATCCCGAAACCCTTCACGCCGGACGAACTGCTGCTGCCGGTCAGCAACGGGCTCGAACGCCGGGCGCTGTCGATGGAAGCGAAACGGCTGCGCGAGGAGCGCGAACGGCGGCTGCTCGAAGTCGCCCTCGAACGCTCGAAGAGCAGCACGATCATCAGTTGCATGACCGACGGCGTGCTCGTGATCAACCGCGACCGCCAGTTGGTGCTGCGCAACGCCGCCGCGATGCAGATCATTCCGAGCGCGGCGCAACTGCCGTTGTCGGCCCCGCTCGACCGGCTGGACTGCCCCGAGTTGCAGGCGCTGATCGAGGAAGCGCTCGCGAGCGGGCAGGGACCGGTGATCGCGTCGAGCGAACTCGTGCTCGGCAAGTGCACCTACATGGTCAATGCGAGCCCCGTGCTCGAACCGAACGGCGAAATCTCCGGCGCGGTAGCCGTGCTGCGCGATATTACGGCGCTGAAGAAACTCGAAGTCGCGAAATCGATGTTCATCTCGATGGTCGCGCACGAGGTCAAGAGCCCGCTCGCGGCGATCGAAGGGCAGTTGATGACCGTGCTGAGCGGCGCGGTGGACGACGATCCCGCGCAACGCACGCATATGATGGAGCGCGCGCTCACGCGCGCCAAGACGCTGCGCACAATGGTCTCCGATCTGCTCAACCTCACCGCGATGGAGACCGGGCATTTCACGATCAAGCGCTCGCCGATGGATATCCGGCGCGTCGTCGCAGAGGCCGTCGACGCGAGCAAGGAAAAGGCCGAAGCGAAGGGCACGGAACTGTCCTTCGAATGCGACCCCGCGATGACAGACGGCCACGCGCTCGCGGATCGCGATTCGATGTTCATGGTGTTCAGCAATCTGATCGACAACGCGATCAAGTACACACCCGACCACGGGGCGGTCCATGTGCGCATCGAGCACGATGGCCTGTACCTACGTGTCACGGTGCGTGACAATGGGATTGGCATGACGCCCGAAGAGCGTGACGCCGTGTTCGACGAGTTCTACCGCGCGAAGAACAAGTTCACGGTCCACGTTTCCGGGACGGGGCTGGGCCTCACGCTCGTCAAGCGCCTCGTCGACCTGCATCACGGCACCATCGCCGTGCAGAGCGAGCCGGATAAGGGGAGCACGTTCTGCGTCAGCATTCCGACGGCGGAATAGGCGATCGGACCGACCAATCAGGCGATCACTCGGCCGGTTTCGGGGAAGACCGTTTCAGTGGCCGCGTCGTAGCGCAGCGTGCGCGCCGTACGGCAAGCCTCGGCAGCCATCGTCATCGCGACCGTCGCATGATAGCCCAGCGCCGCATCGCACGCGCAGGATTCGCGCGAACGGATGCAGTCGAGCCATTGCCCGAGATGGTCCGGACCCGACGCCACGCGAATCGTTTCGGCGGGTTCGCCGTTCGAGAGTTCAGGGACGATCTTGATGCTATCGCCGCGCAATTCGAGCGTGGCGCGTTCGCCTCGGATCACCGCAGGCAGGCCGTAATCGTTGGCCATCGACGAGGCCAGCACGATCGTATGGCCGCCGGGATATTCCGCCGACATCACGAACGTGTCCGGCGCTTCGCGGCCGTCGCGCGTGTAGACGCCGCCGGCGGCCGATACGCGCTCGGGCATCCGCTCGCCCGTGGCGATCAACAGCGCGGCGAGCTTGTCGTACAGCGCCTCCGTGGCCGCGCCGCTTGAATAGTCCCAATAGTTGCGCCAATGGTAGAACCGGTGCGGGTCGAACTCGCGCGCCGGGGACGAGCCGAGGAACGCTTGCCAATCCAGTGTTGCGGGCGTCGCGATGGCGTTCTCACGCGGCGCGGGAGTCTCCGCCGCGCCCGGCCTCGCGTAGCCGCCTTGGCTCCATACCAACGTGCCCACCGCGCCGGAACGTACGAGCTCCGCCGCTGCCGCCCACTGCGGGTGCGAGGCACGCTCGGCACCGATCTGGACGACGCGGCGCGTGCGCAGGGCCGCGTCGCGAAACGCCTTCGCCTCTTCGAGCGTATGCGCCATCGGCGTCTCGCAGTAGACGTCCTTTCCGCTCTCCATGGCCGCGACAGCCATGGCCGCATGCCAATGATCCGGCGTGGCCACGATCACGGCATCGAGATCCTTACGGTCGAGTACCGAACGCCAATCGGTATGCGCGCGGGCTTGGGCAAGCGCCTCCGCGCGCTGGCGCCGGGGTTCGAACACGTCGCAGACCGCAGTGACGGCGCCACCGTGCGCCTTCGCGCGCTCCAGGAGTTCGAGGCCGCGCGCGCCACAGCCGATGAGGCCGATACGGACCGTATCGTTCGCGCTTGAGGCGCGCGCCGTACGTGAGGCGGCAAGCGGCGCCGCGGCCGCGGTCCATGCCAGGAAACTTCTGCGGGACATCGAGCGGTTAGCGTTCATGACTAATCCTTACGGTATGGAGTGCGGTGGCCTGACACCGCCTTGTTTCGGCGTGGCTTGACACACCGCACTCCCGGTTCGCATTCGTTACGGACCTGCGATCGGTTTGATCTCAATATCCTTCACCTCGATCGCGTTTTCGCGGTCGAGACTTTCGATACCGGCCCATCCCTGGATAGTCCGGCCCAGCTTGGGATCGATGTAGTCTACAACGGTCTTGCCGTTCACGGCCACTTGCACGTTGAATTCGCGGGCCACGACGTGTACCTCGCACCAGCAGCCGTCCATCGCCCGTAGCGAAACGGCGTTGACTGCGCCTTCGAGCGTTCCCGTGAACGACTCCGGATTATGGTTGTCAATCCGTACCGCGCATCCTCCGTGTTCGGACGACGTGCCCTGTCCGCGAACGATGACGCGGCCTCTGGCTCCCCGCTGCGCCTTGAAATGCAGGCGGAGTTCGGCATTGCGAAACGTTTCGCGCGTGCGCATCCCCGTGCCCGCGAGCCGGACGACACCGTCCGGGCCGCACGCGGGCATAGCGTCGCCGAGGGGAAGGCAATCCGCCGCTTCCAATCGACGCCAGCCTTCGCCTCCCGGCAGCGGCTTGATGCGCGGATTGCGGAACTCGACGTACTTGCCATAGTCCTGGATTGCGATGAATCCGGACTTGGCCCGTTCGCCCAACGGCGGGTTCTTCTTGTCCGTCCACGGATACGCGGCGATGTCGACGTCGTAGAGTTGCTGGCCGTTCATCGTCGTGCGGACACGCGTGCCGTCGCACAGGATCTCGACGTCATTCCACTGCTCGAACGGCTTGTCCGCCGCGACGGCCGGAGCGACCGAAGCGTACAGCGCGCCCGCGGACCCTACGTTTGGATGTTCGACCGGATGCAGGACCTGAATTTCCATTCCTGTAAAGGCTGGGTTGCCATCCGCCGTCGCGCGAATCGCCACGCCGGAATTGTCATCCTGCTTGAAGACCCGGTACGCGTAGCGCAAGACGAAGTTCGTGTACGGGCGCGTCGTGAAGATCCAATCGCCACCGCCTTCGCCCGTCGTGATCAGCAGGCCGTCTCGCGCGGCAAAGGCCTTCTTGTTTGCGCCGCGGATCGTCCACCCGTCAAAGCTTGAGCCGTCGAACAGCGGATAGAACCCCTCCGCGGCTTCCGCTTGCGAAACGATCTGCGGAATCCAATCGGGGCCCGGCGGCTCGACCGCGCGCGCAGAGATCCCCAATCCCAACATACACGCGAGGACCCATCCGATTCGTATCGTCGTGGCGTATGCCATCTTGCTTCCGTGACAACCCGTAGCGTCCATATCCAGCATGATACGGGGCCGCGAGGGACGGGTCAACGCGGATCTACCGAAAGTCGAACCGGAACTTTCTCGATTGCTATACTGCGCGTCTGTTGGCTTTGGAGGCGACGATTGCGACTATGGCTGCCGCAAAGCGCGCTGCCGCAAATGCGGCATTAGTAACCCTCTCCCTCGGTGTAGCGCTTGCCGTCTCGGAGATCGTCCTGAGGATCGCAGCGCCGTATCTGACGTGGGATCGGCCGGCCACAGGCGATGTGATTGCCATGCGTCCGGGAGTTCCCACGGACCAGATTGACGCCTTTACGTGGCGCCCGGATGGAAACGGAATGCTGCACGTCAAGTCCAAGGACTCGACGCTCGTCTATGAACTCCGCCCGTCGGCGCAACCGAACGCGCTGATTCAGACCAACTCCTCGGGTTTTCGAGACCGGGAATTCGTGGTTCCGAAACCCGCCGGCGTCTTCCGTATCATTGCGGTGGGCGATTCGATCACCTTCGGATGGTGGGAGAAGCAAGAGGATACCTATCCAAAAATCCTGGAGGAATTGCTGAATGCCGAGACTCCCAAGCCGCAGGCCTTCGAGGTGTACAACATGGCGGTGGGAGGATATAACGCGGAACAGGAACTGGAACTCCTGAAAACCAAGGTCTTGCCGCTTCAACCCGACCTGATCATCCTCCAGTACTGTGTGAACGATGGCCAATACCGGGCCGACGGTGGCTTGTGGCGGCACTTCACGCAGACCTTCTCGCGGACGTGGGATATTTCGCGGCTTGCCCTCATGCGCCTTCGCGAGGAATATGCCTCCGAGGACTTAGCCAAACGTTGCTACCGGAAGATCGCCGACCTGCGGCGCGAGACTGGTGTGCCGCTCGCGGTACTGACGGTGCCGAGCGATGACTTCACATGCGAAAACGAACGATCCATGGAGGCGTTTGTCCGAGGCCTCGGGTTGCCCTCGGTTTCCGTTATCGACACGTTTACGCCCTTCGGCTTTGACAATGTGATGGCCGATAACCTGCATCCAAACGCCTTGGGCCACCGGCTTATCGCGGAAGAGCTTTACAAATACTTGCGCCACAACAGGGGGCGTCCGTTCGAAACATGGGAGGCAGGCGCCGACTCGACGTTTGACGAGGTCCGCGCCCATTTCCGCGAAGGGCTGCGCTTGCTCGACACCGAGGACGTCGAAGGCGCGCGCGCCGCTTTCGTGGCCGCCGCTCGGTGCGTGCCCGCTTACATGGAGTACGGCAGCCAGGCCTTCGCCAGCTTTGCCCTGAGGCGCCTCCAGGCCGGCGATTGGACCCACGCAGCGGCCATGGCGCGCGCCGGGACCGACCTGGATTCCGGGAACCTTTCCGCGTGGATGGCGCTATGCAAAGCCTCGATGCGGCTTGGCGAACTGCAAGGCGCGCTCAAGGCATACGCGCCGATACGGAAAGCGCATCCCAAGGAGAACGACATTCGTGTCGAGCTTACAAGCGCGGTTCTAAATGCAGCGGAAACCCAGGTCAACGACGGGCGCCCGGATGCGGGCTACGCTCTGTATCAAGACGCGTGCAATCTGCATCAGGACAGCCCCGCGCCCGAGGGATACGACGTGCATTTCCTGGCTTCACGCGGGTTCGGAGACAAAGCGGCTCGATCGCTTACAGATGCCTTTCTCGCCCAGGCGCGAGCCAAACGCGAGGCCGGTGCTCTGGACGAGGCGCTGGACCTCTATGGCCGCGTCGTGACCTTGAACCTGAAGAAGGACGAAGCTCAGCAAGGGATCCAGCAAATCCGCGAACTGCGGGGCAAGAATCCGCCTGCCCCGTAGCCATCGAAAGCTCTCGTCCAGACCCCAAAGGGATTGACGCCAAGCAGGGCCGCTCCAAACCTCTCCCTCAGCTTCCCGGCGCGATGACGTAACGGCCTTCCGAGTAGCTTGCTGTCTTGACCCACAACCGCTGGTCCGCGGCGTCATAGTGCCAGTCCGTGCCTTCGACCAGCGCTTTGCCGTCCAACTCGATCTTCGACGGTTTCGACGGCATCAGCACGCGCAGGATATGTGGTTTCTGGACGCCGGAAAGCGTGATTTCGACGGTATCCTTCTGAACCACCTTGACCGTGGTCGTGCCGCTGTTGTCGGTCTGGCGGACGGTGAACTCGTTGCTGCCGTTGGGATAGATGTTCAGCGTCAGGAAGCCCTGCGAATCGGGTCCGCCGAGCCCGGTGTACGCGCGCGACACGTTCATGGGGACGATCGCGCCGTCGCGCACATAGACGGGGAATTGGTCGAGCGGGAAATCGCGCGTGAGGGTCTTCGGGCCTTCGATGACCTCGCGGTCGTTGAACAAGTAGCGCCAGCGGCCCTTCGGAAGCGTGACCGTTTGTGTCAGGCTGTCGCGGTAGATCGGCGCGACGAGAAAGTCGTCGCCGAACAAGAAGTGATACGGGCCTTTGACCGGCCGCATGAGCGGCTTGCCGCCCTCGTGGCACATGACCACGTGGCTGTACATGTACGGCACCAGCTCTGTGTGAAGCCACGAGAACTTGCGGATAATTTCGAGTTCCTCTTGCGAACGTTTCCAGAGGCGGCGCTCGCCGTGGCCGCCGTTGAGAAAGAGGCCGTTGAACGCCGCGAACTCCGCCCAGCGGATGTACAGCCGCGGCGGGATGTTCGGGCCGCCGTGATAGCCGCCGATGTCGTCGCCGACAACGCAATACCCGCGCTTTGAACTCAGCAGAATGTCGCGGATGGCCGCCTCGATGCCTTCGTTGGCGTCCTTGCGCATCAAGTCCTTCTCGGGTGTCGAGTTGGCTCCGGGCGACGTCTCCGGCTGCCACGAATGGTGCCGGTCGCCGATCCACGTGACCGGGGCCGCGTCGAGCGGGGCAAAGCCTTCCGGATGGTAGTAGGGCGTGTCATAGGCGCGGATCAGCGTGATGAATTCCGGATTGTGTTCGAGGCCGTTCTTGTACTCGTCGCGCGCGTAGTGGTCCATGTAGCCCCGCGTGGTCATGATGCCCTGATGGGCGCGGAAATACGGGAACGGCAGCGGTCCGAGTTGATCGCCGAAGCACAGCGTATCCGTGCCGTCGAGCTTCCACCCGTCGATCCCCCAGTCCAGGACCTGATCCTGCATGCCGTGCCACCATGCCATCGCGGCCGGATTCGTGTAGTCGACGAACCCGCCTTTGCCCTTCCACCACCTGCCCTGTTTCCAGCTCTTCCCGCCGTTGACCAGATACCCCTTGCGGGACGCGTCCTCGAACCAGTCCTTCGAGTCGCGGATGGCCGTGTCCGAACTTTCGCTATTGACGTTGCACGTCATCCACAACACCACGCGATAGCCCCGATCCTGGAGGCTCTTGAAGAACTCGGCCGGCTTCGGATAGCGGGCCTCGTCCACGATGAAATCGTTGTACCGCGTGCTCCAGGGGCTATCGATAAGAATGGTTCGCACGGGCAGGTCGTTCGCGGCGTAGCCTTCGAGCAGTTCGTTGACGAAGTCCTCCGTATTGACATCGTCTTCCCACAGCCAGCATTCAAGCGCCCACGGCGGCGTAATCGGCACCCGCCCATGCCGCTGGCCGTTAAACGGCACGCCCCAGAACGGCAGCACGAAATAGAAGTACAGAACCGCCGCCACGACCAGCAACGCTGTGGCCATAAACACAAACGCTCGGAACAAACACCCTCGTTGCTTCATCTTCTCCATCCCATCTTTGTGCACGCTTCACAACTTGAAGCGCTATAGTACCGAACCTCGTCCGCCATTGCCAGCGCCACGCCGACGTGCGAGCAAAGGATTCTCCGAAACCGCCCGGGATCTGACCGACGAATCAAGGCCCCTTGCGGGTCTCGCTGAACCGGACCTGCTTTCGCATTGACGATGGAATGCCGCAACGGGTTTCGTTGACGACAGGCCCAAGAACGGTTTGCGGATGGCGACTTTGCGTTTTGTGCGAAACTTGCTTGCGGACGGGTCCCTATCGGCGCACATTCCGCAGTATTCGACGGGACGCAAAAGCCCCTTGCCGACAATATCTTAGCGAAGGGCCGCCAACTCGGCGGAGCGCCACGGATTTGTTGACAGAACCCGGTGTGTGTGCTACGATGGGGCGGGAAAAACCGTGCGCCTGCGGCGTCTGGACCTGCCAAAGGCGGCGGATGGCAGTGCGAGGGATTGTTGCATAGGGTTACTACGGACTACCTGACTACGTAGAAGTTCACTATCGCTCGGGAATCAGGGTCGTCTCGATGTCACGCGATATCGGGACTGTTTCGTGTTGCCGGAGGTAAGGGATCGTGAAAACGAACTATGGTGCGAGGCTTGGGCTGGGCTTGTTGGCGGTCATGCTCCTGGGGGTTGCCACCACCGCGCATGGCGTGCCGACATGGGGAGGAACATTCCAACTCAAACAGCCCGACGGGACATTGATCGACGTCCGGATCTGGGGCGACGAGTACTATCAGGTCGTCGAGTCGATGGACGGATACACGCTGATGCGCGATCCCGTTACGGGTGTAATCGTCTACGCCGACCTATCCGCTGACGGCATGGAACTCGTGCCGACAGGGGTTCCTGTGACACCGCAAAGCACCAAAGGCACCTCCGGTGTTTCGGTGCGGCAACACCTGCGAATCAAGCAGGCCGCAGTGGACGCGATCGTTCAGGCGAACCGTGCCCGCCTTGCCGTCCCACTCCCGGCGAAAGGCGCGAAGTCGGGCGCGCCGTGCGTGGGCAATGTCAAAGGCATCTGTCTCATTGTGGATTTCCCGGACGAACAAGGCACAATCCCCGCTTCGGAAATCGACAAGTTCTGCAATCAAGTGGGCTATACCGGTTTCGGCAACAATGGCTCTATACACGATTACTTCTACGATGTGTCCGATGGCGCGCTCAATTACACCAACTTCGTTCCTACGGCGTATTACACCGCGATCAGAAACAAGTCCTATTACGATAACCCCAGTATTGCCGCGGGGCCTACCGCCGAAGAACTCATTATCGAAGCATTGAATGCGCTGAATGCGGCCGGGTTCGATTTCAGCCAGTACGACTCGAACGGCGACGGCCTGATCGACGAGATCAACTGCTTTTACGCGGGCTATTGCCAGAGCGGCTGGGCCATGGGCCTTTGGCCGCACTCTTCGAGTTTGAACTGGGCGGCGGACGGTGTGTCCGCCTATCGGTATCAGATAACCGATATGCAGGGATCGCCGCGCATCGGCACGTTCTGCCATGAGAACGGCCATGCGCTGTGCTACTGGCCCGACCTTTACGACTATGGTTATGAATCGTTCGGCGCGGGCGATTTCTGCCTGATGGCCTACGGGGCTGACGGGTACGGCGGGGCCAACCCGGTTGAGCCTTCGGCGTACATGAAGTACCTCGCGGGTTGGGCTTCGGTCACGACGGTCACGACGTATCAGCGCAGCTTGGAAGCCGTGGCGGGCGTCAACGGCATTTTCAAGTACGATCATCCTTCGCTTTCCAACGAGTACTACTTGATCGAAAATCGCCAACGCAGCGGGCGCGACGCGTCCCTTCCCGACGCTGGCCTTGCCATCTGGCACATCGACGAGCTCGGCAGCAACGACAACCAACAAATGACCCGGTACTTGCATTACGAGGCCAGCCTCGTGCAGGCGGACGGACAGTTTGACCTCGAGCGCGCTTTCAACGCGGGCGACAGCAGCGATCTCTGGAAATCGCCCGACTATGTCGAGTGCGGCCCGGATACCACGCCGAACACTCGGTGGTGGGACGGCACGGACGCGACGCTGACGGTCAACAACATCGGCGACGCTAGTTCGGTGATGGTGTTCAACGCCGGATCGGGCGCCGAAGGACAGGAAGAGACCGCGCTCGACCGATACGTCAACGCGCCCGACGACAACTACCGCTATGAAGAAAAGGTCACAAGCCGCTATTACGGGGCGGACTATGTGGTCTATGTCATCGACCTGACCTCGCAGCAATGGCGCGACGAGACGGAAGTCGCTTCGCCGCTGTGGCCCAACGCGGCGTTCCAGATGAAGCCGCTATGGCGGCACTGGCTGTCGATCTTTGTCCCCAACACGGTCGAGAACACGACCGGCATGCTCTTGATCAACGGAGGTTCCTTCGACCCGGATAGTCCGCCCAATTGGAGCAGTGTCAGCGGCGACGTCGAGGGCAAGCTGGCCGACATGGCCGTGACCACGAAGTCGGTCATCGCGATGGTATCCGACGTGCCCAACGAACCTATCACCTTCACGGACGAAGTAGGCATGCGCTCGCGTTCCGAGGACGCGATTATTGCGTACACGATGGACAAGTTCCTCGACGTGAACGCGCGCGACCGCGATACGTGGCCGCTGCTGCTGCCAATGGTCAAGTCGGCGGTCCGCGGGATGGACACCGTGACCGATTTTTGCAGCCACCTGAGTTCGCCTTTGGCCGTCAATAAGTTCGTGGTCACCGGCGCGTCGAAGCGCGGATGGACGACCTGGCTTACCGGCGCGGTCGACGGACGCGTGCAGGCCATCGCGCCGATTGTGATCGACGTGCTCAACCTGGGACCGCAGATGGCCCATCACCGGCAATGCTACGGTTATTGGTCCGAGGCAATCTACGACTACGCCCAAATGAACGTTTTCGAGCGGTTCAGCACGCCCGAAGGCAGCGAACTACTCAAGATCTGCGACCCGTACGAGTACCGCGGCCGGCTGACCATGCCGAAGTTCATCCTTAATTCGAGCGGCGACCAGTTCTTCCTGCCAGACGGGTCCAAGTTCTACTACAGCAAGCTGAGCGGTCCGAAATTCTTGTCCTATATGCCGAACTCGGACCACTCGATGGAGGACGCACAGGACGCCGCTTTAGCCGACATCGTCGCGTTCTACCAGTCTCAACTTAAGAACGGGGTTTCCCTGCCCTCCATCAACTGGACTCTCGGAACCGACGGCTCGATTCGGATGCAGACTCTGGTGCCGCCGTCGCGCGTACTGTTGTGGCAGGCGCACAACGACACGCGGCGCGACTTCCGCAAAGAGATCGTCGGGCTAAGCTGGAGATCCACCTCGGTCAGTCCTACGGGCAGTAACATCTATGTCGGTAACGTGGCGACTCCCTCGACCGGGTGGACCGCCTTCTTCCTGCAAGCGATCTACGACATTCCAGGCCTTGGCGAGTATGCGCTGTCGACTCAGATCCGCGTGCTGCCCGACACCTATCCGACGTATACCGGGTACCGGACCGAGATAGGGCCCGACGATCGGAAGATCCCCGTCTGCGTCGTCTACGGCACGCCGTATGAGATGGGCAAGCACTACGGCGCGTTGATGGAGGTCGAAATCAAGAAGTTCCTCAAACCATTCCTCGACACGGTGCAGGCGGCAGACCCGGACCGTTTCAGCGACGCGAATCTCGACGCCACGTGGAACGCGGTTCTGCCGTACATGGATCCCCGGTTTGTGCAGGAGATCCAAGGCATGTCCGACGGCGGCGTGATCAACCTCAACCGGCTCAAGCGGGCGCACATGGTCCCGGTCATCGACTCGTTCTCATGTTCGTCGGTCGCGACGTGGGACTTGGCTACCGCGAATCACCACCTCTATCAAACCCGCGACCTCGATTGGACGCTTGGGACTAACGCGCAGGACTATCCCTGCATCGTGGTGTACATTCCAGACGAAGGCGTGCCCCACATCAACTTCGGGTTCTCGGGGCTGGTGGGAACCCTGGCCGGCATGAATCTCGCCGGGATTACGCTTGCCGAAATCGGCGATTCGCCTGACTCCGACTATCCGTACGCCTTGACGGGAAGTCCCTTCATGCCGATCCTGCGTAACATTCTGTACGATGCGCGGCGCTTGTCCGATGCCTACAGCATTCTTGACGGATACCACCGGATCAAGAAGTATCACTATGTCTTCGGCGACGGCCGCTGGGAACATTCGGCCATCAAGATTAAGGCCTTTACGCCCGACCCGCTCGTGTCCTGGCGCGACAACGATCCGACCGACGAAGTCGGCGCAGCCAACGTTCTTCCGGACGTGGTGTATCACGACGAAGGCCGCGGCGCGTACCCGGATTTGGCCTCGAACTACGGCAGCCACGACGAAAACACCATGATGACAATCGCCAACAAGATCGCCACGCCCGGGTTCGACGGCGGCAACATCATGAACGTCGTCTTCGATGCCGACGACCTCGATTTCTGGGTGGCCTACGCCCGCAACAATCCCGACAGCACCACCACGCCCGCCTATGAGACCGGGTTCATTCACGCGAACATGAACACGTATATGACCGGTCCAAGCCAGACCGCAAGCGCGGGCGAAGGCGAGGGCGAAGGGGAAGGCGAGGGCGAAGGCGAGGACAAACCGGCCACACTAACCGTGAAAGATATCGTGCCCGACAAACGCGCTCTAGTTCCCTTGAATGACTGGACGCCGCTCATGGCCTTCAGCATGACGTATCCTGAAAGCGACCCCGCACCTCGTGCGCTGCAGTACCTAAGTTTCAAACTCGAACCTGATACCAACATCGATGATACTAGGCAATGGAGAGAATTCTCGCCATCCGAAGATGATATTCTCGAGTTCGGGCTTTTCGAAGATAACGGCGAGGATGGTCCCGATTCGGCGTTTACCGAAAAAGACGTGCTACTTCGCACGTGGGACAGCCACGGCACGGATCTGAATACTAATATCCGCTACGACGAGTCGCCCTCGGGTGACATGACGTACGTTCTCAATTTCTACAATCCGAAGGACGAGGGTGTCCTTCCCGAAGACCAGTGGATTGTGTCCGGCCAGGATCCGCAGAAGGCCTACATCGTGGCCTTTCGTACTTCGGCGCTTTGGCGTTCGGGCACTTCCCTGTGTTTCAAGATGGGCGGTGTCAATCCGAAACCAAGCATGGTGACGTACGACGGCCGGATTCCCAAGAACACTACCGATCTTAAGACGATTGACAAGTATTCGCCCGATTTCCAGAATGACGACAAAGCCAAGCTGGGCGGGCAGGCGTACTCTTCTTCGTTCAGTATCGTCGAAATGACAGGGTGGTGGGGAGACGGGTATAACACAATCCAAGACCCAAACGCATGGACTTGGCCCAACAAGTTGTACAGGCCACCGAGCGAATTCAAGCGTCTCGTGTTTCCGAGCAACGCCTTCTCCTTCGTTAACGGCGAGTATATGGACTTCAGGCGCCTGTTCTCACTAGAAACGTGGGTTCCTGCGCTAGGTATCAATCTCCATGGCTATCATCCGCTCTGGCTTCCGTTGAAACAGACGTACGTCAATAACATGCAGCCGATGGAAGTCAACGTGGTCTTCACGGACGTGGGCGCCGACCCGTACGGCACTCCAGGCAATGGTGGATTCGATCCGCGCCAAGGTCTCGAAGCCCTTACCTCAAAAGAGACTCACAGTGACGGTCAGGATGAATTTGCCACTTTGGAGGACTTCGCATATAACGGCGTATGGCTGTTCCACGACACTGTCGAAAACCAGAAGTTCGATCCTCCGGGGTTTGGCTTGCGAGGCACGGACTTCACTGGCAAAGACTGGCCCATGTACCCCGATCGCTATGGCGCGTCCTCGCGATGGGAATATGTACCCTTCCCTCCGGGTGGCGGCGATCCCTGGTGGAAGATCAGGCTTAATTTCGGCGGATATGGGCGGCGGCGGCATATTAACACAAGCTACGACGACGATCCGCCCTGGGGAAATGCGGACGAAATCCCTGATTTCGCGAGCCACGATGTTTTGCCGGACGATTACCCGGATTACTTCGTCGTGTTCCGAGCGGACTCGGGGTACACGGATGTGTCGCGGTTCCCGGGCGACGGCAAAGGCATTTCGCTGGGCGCGGATTTCCGTGTGTTCATTGAGCCAAGGCGTTTCCACGTCAGCGATGATTTAGGTGGAGCCACATGGGACGGCGGAATCCGCGTCAACGGGACGGTCCTGGACAGGACCAGTGAGCGCGAAGGCAATGCCCTAGAGCAGCCTTACGTTCGCCTGGACAGCGCGCCGGCGGTTTGGCAAGACGACCCTCTGCTTGCCCTGGATTCGCCTAGCGGCGACCCGTGGCCCTGGTGGCCCGAGCGGACCCAGGCGCCAATCACCAGCAAACCGATGCGTTGCGGTATCGAGGTCCATGACCTGGTAATCACCTATGAGGGCAAGAACCGGCTCTCCGACAACGACACGATGAGCGCGTGGCTAAGCTATTTCGGCGGATTCTCGAGTGTCCTTATCGACGGAAACGTTTACACTTCGTGGGACTTGTGGTTCGACCCATTTGGGTTTATTGGAAGCGAGTTCCACTACCCGCGCGATATTCGCGTGTATCCGCCGTGGCAGGACCCCTATCTCTTCGACCATACCGGGGGGGTTCAGGTGCCCTTCGAGACGGTCCCCTTCTGGCGCGCCGGCGTGGATCCGCGCTCGATGTACTACCAAGACCCCTTGGCGTTGCCTCCCAGCATACCGAGCATTGCATCGTTTCCCGAAATATCGAGAGGCAATTACGTGGCGTTGGGATACGAAGGCCACGGCATCGTCAACGATACCCAAGACCCCGATACGTTTATAACGGACGACGCGACGTTCGCGGATAACGCGCTCCAGCAAGACCCGCCCTATTGGCTCGAAGACAGCGCGGGAGGGACGTTCCGAATTGTCGGCAACATCGGCAACGCGATCACGATTGCAGATGGCGATGCCGTGGTCGACGGCGCGTGGCTGATCCTGAGAAACGCGCTGCCGCCGGGCCGGTATCCCATGTACAAAGACTGGCCCGAGGAAGACCGGGCGGCGCGTCTCCTGAAGCAGCACGCGGAACCGTTCAGCCCTTCGGAGGCCCTATTGGGGACGCCGATTCCGCGCCGCGTGGCCATGCTCGGGTTCAATTTCTGCGCGGCCGACGATGTCAAAGTCAACGAAACGTTCCAGGTTTACCTCGAGAGCGTCACGGTGGCGCTGTGGGGTCCTGACTTCAATCCGCGCACGGATCTCATGCCGATTACCGACGACGTGACATCGGGCCTGGCCTTGTGGACGGATGCGTTTCCCGATGGCGTGTTCGACGGCGCTCCGCTCGATTCTTACCTCAGCGTACGCCCGTTCGACTGGCCGGTCGCGCCAGAGTACATCAATCTGGACGGCGTACGCGAAAACGGCGATTTCCGCGCGCAGGACCTCGATGGCGACGGCGTCATTACCGAGAAGGACAAAGCCTGGGTGGTGACCCTTGTCGTGGCTGGTTCCTTCCAAATACCTTCTACGGATTCGCAATGGATCGAGACTCCCAGTGACAACAAGGACTCGGGGCAGAAGGCGGCGATTCAAGGTTACGCGGGCGACGATCTGTACTTGGTGGTGACGCCGAGTGCAACCATTAAACGGTTCCAGCAGTTCCGGGCGCTTGTCCCATCGCGCCTGCCTGAGCGTCCGCTGGAAGACGATAAGATTGCCGGCGTGGTCTTCAATCCGAGGGCATATCCGATGGTCCAGGCCTTCGAGAAGACCAACCCGGAGGAATGCCCTGTCCAGGACTTCTACGGCCACGACATGATCGAAATGAACGTTCCCGCGAATGTGTGGGACGTGACAACGACGGGCCAGATGGGTCCGACCGGATCGGTGCCGCTTGCGGTGCTTGGCATTGACCTGTCCACCAACCGCGGGGCGGACGCCCTCGTGGCCTCGGGTGTTACCGGCGCGGCCATGCCGCCGAATCAGTTCCAGACTCGCGGTTACACCCCCGCGAACGAAGAGGATGTGCTCGATTACTGGCTGGTTGGCGCAACAGCCGAGCAGCGAGTCGAGGCGTTTCGCATCGCGGCGGTCACAGGCGATGTGATGACGTTCATCGAGAACGGCACGCCGGCTTCGGGTCCGTGGAAGATCGTGAAGGATCCCACGTTCCTCGAACAGGTCGTAGTCGAATTCTACGATGAGGGCCAGGATGGCAAGTTCAACGTCAGCGAAGATATCCAGGCCCTGGACTACGAAGATCCTCGGAACCCCGATCCGGACAAGCGCAGCATCAGCGGCGTTGCATTGTATCGCGACAATGACCTCGATCCGCGCAATACCAACGGGGTGTTCGATCCCGACATCGACGTTCCCGTGGCGCTCGATCAGCCGCCTTCGCGTGTTGGTCTGGTAGGCGAACCGGATCAAGT
Organism: uncultured Nitrospiraceae bacterium; assembly: GCA_964402555.1. Lineage (GTDB taxonomy): Bacteria > Hydrogenedentota > Hydrogenedentia > Hydrogenedentales > SLHB01 > CAYOCT01. The sequence continues at coordinate 40,929 of CAYOCT010000029.1, forward strand.
TCGCATGGTGTTTGCTTCGCCAGGCACGGACGACCTCACGCATGTCGCGGGCATGGTGGACATCCAGCGCGTGCGGTACGCGGACCAGCCGCGCCGCCGCCAGTGGATACCAGATTCCTTTGGGGCTAACGCGCTTGACCCGGATTACGGACCGGACTTCTTTGTGGTGGTGCGTGGCGTGCCGAAACCGGAGACCGGCCGTGACTTCCGCGTGGCGTTGGTCTCGTGGGGACCCGGTACCCCGACCGAGGTGGATCCTGACAGCTTCGCGCATCCGTACGAAGCGCCGTACATCGATCCCAACGAGTTCGATCTGTTCAGCGAGTTCCCGTGGGGCTCGCGCGCGCTTGGGTTCATTACGTGGTTCAAAGAGGCCCCGACCGAGAACATGTGGGGCTACGACGACGTGCTGCATCATATCACGCCGTGGAACGCCCGGGATGCGAGCCAGGATGGGCGGGCCTACAAGTACTGGGTGCGCAGCACAGCCAATCGGGCCGCTCGTACGAATGTGATCACGTTGGGCATTTCGCCGACGGCGGACTTTGTTGGCGAGCCGACGCTGACCGCATCGGATCCTGTGAAGTTCACCGACAAGTCGATCCCCGGCGACTTCCCGATCGAAACGTGGTTGTGGGACTTCGGCGACGACACGACGAGCGAGGAGAAGGATCCTCCCGAACACCTGTATCGTAACCGCGGCCAGTACGACGTGTCGCTGACGGTAGGCAATACGAGGGCCGGCAGCAACAAGACGACCAAGGTGAAGTACATCACCGTCACCCAAGGCGTCGGCGAAGGCGAAGGCGAGGGCGAGGGCGAACCGGCTACCTTGACGGTTACCATCGACCCGCAGGAAGCAATCGACGCCGGCGCGACGTGGAAGCTCGATAACGGCACGATTTGGCACGCGTCCGGCTACACGCAAAGCGGGATCTTCTCGGGCCGCCACACGCTCAAGGCCAATCCCGACGTGCCCGGCTGGACCTCCGATCCGCTGAACTCCGTGATCGTCCTCAATCCGGGCGACAACACGGCGGCTCTGACGTACGTGCCGATACTCGGTTCGTTGAATATCACCCTCGGTCCTGGCGATGTGCCTGACCAGGCGCGGTGGCGCGTGGACGGCGGCGACTGGCTGCGGAGCGGCGCGCAAGTTGACGGGTTGCGCGTGCTCGACCAGCATGTGGTCGAGTTCCTGCCCGTGGCCGACTGGATCCTGCCGGAGTATCCGGCGGTCAGTGTGCCGGTTTCGCTGAATCTCAACGGAAGCGTAACGTTCCGGACCTTCGACTACACGCGGGAAACCGGGACCTTGTCGGTCACGTTGACTCCCGCGGACGCGGTATCGGCCGGCGCTCAGTGGCGCGTGGACGGCGGCGACTGGCACGACAGCGGCGCTCCCGCGGTAAGCCTCGCGACGGGCCAACACGTGGTCTCGTTCAAATCCATTACGGGATGGCGTGCCCCGGTCGAGCAGTACCCCGTTATCGTGAAGGATACGACCACGAATATCGAGGCCGAGTACCTGCAACGCGGCGGCTGGGTCCAGGTCACGATCGATCCCGAGGCGGCCCGGACGTCCGGCGCCACGTGGTCCATCGCTGGACTCCCGGCGCAGCATGGCAGTGGTGAATCGGTCTTGCTGAGTCCTGGCGCGTACAAAGTGGTCTTCGGCGCGGTATCCGGATGGACCAAGCCGGCGGACATTTCCGTTACGGTGGCGGACAATGTAACGACGCCGCTGACGGGAACGTATGAAGGCGATGCCGGCGCAATCAAAACCGAGATTAGCCCTGTCGAGGTCCGCGCGGCCGGCGCCAAGTGGTATATCGACAGCGACCCAACCCCGCACATCAGCACCGAGGTGGTGACGGTCGCGGCCGGGAACCATACCGTGGCGTTCGGCGACGTGGACGGGTGGTCCAAGCCGTCGTCGCGCGCCGTTACCATTGTCAAAGGCCTGACCTCGACGGTATCTGCGGCGTACGGCAAAGACCAGGGATCGATCACTGTGACCATCGATCCCGCCGAGGCGCGATTTGCCGGAGCGCGCTGGTACGTGGATGGCGATTCCACGCCGCACGTCAGCGGCGCATCCGTCGACGTGCCCATCGGCAGTCACACCATCACGTTCGAGGACGTGGCTACGTGGACGAAGCCCGACGATGTGCCCGTGACCGTGCAGCAGGGCGTGACCAGCCCCGTGGCGGCCACGTATATCCGCCAGACGGGCGTCTTGCAGATCACGCTCGGGCCGGAGCGCGCGCGTACGGAAGGCGCGCAGTGGCGCGTGGACGGTTCGTCGCAGTGGAACAACAGCGGCGACTCGATGACGCTGCCCGTCGGCGCGCATTCGCTCGAGTTCAATACGATCGACGGGTGGGCTTCTCCGGAAACCGAGACCGTCACGATCACGAAGGATCAGACTACCGCCCTGATGCGCAACTTCACGGCGTATATGGGCAAGGTGCAGTTCACACTTGCGCCGGCGGCCGCGGTGGCCGCGGGCGGGCAATGGCGGATCGATGGTGGCGCGTGGCGTAACAGCGGCGTGATCGTGGACGTGCCCGTCGGTACGCACCAGATATCGTTCAAGTACATCGATCACTGGACCACGCCTCCGGCTCAGGATATCCTCCTCGGCCAGGATCAGGTCGTCGCAGAGACGGCCACGTACGTGCAGAACGTCGGGGCGTTGCGAGTCACGATTGCGCCCGCCGAGGCGCTTGCGGCGGGAGCGCAATGGAATCTCGACGGCGGCGCGTGGCGCAACAGCGGCACGGTGGCCACGGGCGTTGTCGAAGGGACGCATTCGGTCGGCTTCAAGCGTATATCCGGCTGGACGGAACCCCAGACGCAGACGGTGACTGTGGTCCCGGACGTGGAAACGCTGCTGGAAGTGGAGTATGCGCAGTTGACCGGCGCGCTCAACGTCACCCTCGGGCCGGACGAGGCCCTCGCGGCCGGCGGCCAGTGGCGCTGGGACGGCGGTCCGTGGCTCGACAGCGGCGCGGCGGCGAATGTGCCTGTCGGCCAGCGCGTCTTGTCGTTCAAACCGATCGACGGATGGGCCAAGCCCAACGACCAAGTCGTTACGGTCAGCCGTAACGAGACCACAAACGCGTCGGCCTTCTACGCGCGGCTGTTTGGATCGGTCCAGGCCATCGTCGAGCCTATCGGCGCGCGGCTTGCCGGGGCGCAGTGGCGTCTCGATGGCGGCGCATGGCACGACAGCGGCGCGACCGTTGGCAGCGTCACTCCGGGCGATCACCTGGTCGAATTCAAACCGGCAAGCGGCTGGTTCACGCCGGACGCAATGCCGGTGACCGTAGCCGCGGACGCCGTTGCGACGGTCACGGGTACCTATGCCCAGCAGTTTGGATCACTGCAAGTCGTCCTCGATCCCGATACGGTGCGTCCGCTCGGCGCGACGTGGCGCATCGACGGCGGCACGCCTCACGCCAGCGGCGACGTCGTAGACAGCCTGCCCGTCGGCACGCATATCGTTTCGATGGACGCGGTCTTCGGATGGGCGCCGCCCGAGGCCTTCACAGTGATCGTGGCCGGAGGCCAGTTGACGGTCGAGAACACGGCCTACACGCAGCTTACCGGGTCGCTTCGCGTGACGCTCAACCCGGACTCGGCCCGAAGTGCGGGCGCGCAGTGGCGCGTTGACAGCGGCGCGTGGCGCGACAGCGGCGATACGGCTTCCGACTTGCCGATCGGGACGCACTGGGTATCCTTCAAGGCTGTCGGCGGCTGGGTCGAACCGGCGGAGCTTGTGGCGACCGTGTCGGCCAATCAGACCGTCTCGCTGTCGGCTTCCTATACGCAGCTTATGCCTGGCTCGCTGATCGTCACCATCGATCCGGAAGAGGCCCGTGAAGCCGGGGCGCAGTGGCGTGTCGACGGCGGCGTCTGGCGCGACAGCGGCGCCATGGTGGCGGGCCTTGCCGAGGGCCAGCACACCGTCGAGTTCAAGAAGGCGTTCTGCTGGAAGCCACCAGTGGCGCAAACTGTCACGATTACGCCCAATCGCACGACAAGCACCTCGGGCACGTATACCAGCGTCTGGCTGAACTGCGCGGGCGGGTCCATGGATTCCGTCCCCGGCTTCGGCGGCGGCCTCCAGGGCGACACGTTGTTGCTCGTGCTGGCCGCGGCGGCCTTGCTGGCGGCAGGGCGCGCCTTCGCGCGTACCAAGTAACGTAACGCTACAACCGGGTCCCATTCATGCTCGGCATGAATGGGACCCGCTGTTTCGCTCCCTTCACCCAAGAAATGCGGCCCGCCCTTGGACTGTGCCGATCCTTCAGCGCTCTGACAGGGCGGTTCAGGCGAGACGGTTGGCCTGAGCCAAACCGCCGAATTATCTGCGCACTGCAAATAATGACGCACATTCATGCTGATTTTCCTTGCCAATCCCCGAGCTTTGTGATAAAATCTAATTGTCATAACAGGCTTGCTAGCTTGGGGAAGAAAGTATGCCAAACGGACTCTTATCCAGTGCCAAAGCCCTGACTGCGCGTATTCGTCAGGCCGTTTCCGGACAGGAAACGATCCAATCCACCACGCCGGAACCCGTCGATAACCGCGATTGGACCGGCGGCCACGACAAGGCGGAGCGCTTGCTGCGCGTGGGACGTTCCAAGTACCTCGCCAAGGACTATCAAACGGCGGAGAAGTGCTTCCGCTGCGCGATCCTCGAGGACCCGAACTACACGCTCGCCGTGTGCTTCCTGGGCCATGCGTTGTACAAGCTTGGCCTGCGCAAGGAAGCCGTGGCTGCGTGGAGCCGCGCCTGCGAGATGGATCCGGACTCCGACGCTGCCGCGAAAGCTCGCGAGAAACTTTCGCGCGTCGATCCGGAGATCCTCGAAGGCTTGGCGCAGTTGCGTCCGAGGACAGACTGAGGGCCAAGGTGAAACCCTTCCGCTACGCCGTGCCGGTCGAGATTGTCTCCGGCCCCGGCGTCGTGGATGCGATGGCTCCCTATCTCGCCAAGTACGGCGGACGCGTTCTCGTCGTTACGGGCAGACACTCCGCGCGCGCAAACGGTGCGCTCGATCGCGTCCTCGCGCAAGCGCCCGGCGCCGTGGTATTCGAGGGCGTCGAGGAAAACCCGACGGTGGAGACCTGCGCTCGAGGCGCGGATGTCTGCCGCGCGCACGGGTGCGACCTGATCGTCGCGTTGGGCGGCGGCAGCGCGCTTGACGCGGGCAAAGCCATCGCCGTGCTGGCGCGCAATCCCGCGCCGTGCGCCGAGTACTTCGGCGTCGACAAGTTCACCGAGTGCCTGCCCGTTATCGCGATCCCCACGACCGCGGGCACGGGCAGCGAAGTGACACCTTACGCCGTGATCGTCGACACCGCCACGCGTGTCAAACGCACCATCTCGGGACGCGCGCTGTTTCCCGCCGTGGCGTTTCTCGATCCCGAGCTGTCGGTATCGATGCCGCGCGCGGTCACGATCCACACCGGTCTCGACGCACTCAGCCAGGCCATGGAAGGCATGGTCTCGCGCCGCGCGACACCGCTGGGCGACGTGCTCGCGCTCGATACCTGCCGCCTTGTAAAGACATGGCTCGCACGCGCCGCAGCGGAGCCTTCCGATCTCGAAGCCCGGTCGCAGATGTTGTTTGCCGCGATGTTGTCCGGCTGCGTGATTGCGCAGAGCGGCACGACGCTGGTCCACGGCATGGGCTATTACTTCACGCTCGAATTCGGACTCGCGCACGGCCTCGCGAACGCGCTGCTGCTTGCGCCGCTGTTCCGCTACAACGCACGCCACGAACCCGGCAAGGTGAAGGCCATGGCCGAGGCGCTCGGCCACGCGGAAATCGTCGAAGCGGTATACGCGTTCTTATGCGAGGTGGGCGTGCCGTCCGCGGCGAGCGAGTTCGGCGTGGACGCTGCGCGCATGCCCGAGTTCGCGCGCGATATCTTCGCGGATCGATCCCGATTCAAGAATCAGCCCGGCGAACCGTCGCTCGACGAAGTGCTCGGGTTCTTCGACGCGGCCTGCCGCGGGCGCGTCGATTGATGGGTGGGGGATACATCTCTTCACTTCGATGTCGAATCGGCGAGAAACCGTACGATACAAACACACACCCAGCCCTGTGTCATTGCGAGGAGGGCGTCAGCCCGACGAAGCAATCTCCCCGCCTGTTGTGTGCAGAAGATCAGGGGATTACTTCGTCGGGCTGACGCCCTCCTCGCAATGACACCACTCGCTTGAGAACGACGCAGGTCAGATCTGCGGGGCCTTGCGCTTGCGTAACTCGGCTACTGCGTGCTTGACGTCCTGCGCGCGATCCTTCGGAATGACCAGCACCGCGTCGTCAGTCACGACGACCACCAGATCGCTCGCGCCGACCACCGCGACGGCTACGTCGCGGCCCTTCGCGGCGGCTTCGTTGTAGACGATGCAGTTCTTGCTGCCGGGCACGACGGGGTTTCCGACGAGGACGTTGCCGTCGTCGTCGTGCGGGTAAGTGCGGTCGAGCGCGGGCCATGCGCCGACGTCGTCCCACGGGAATTCCGCGCGGACTACGAGCACACGGCGCGCGTGTTCCATAAGCGCGAAGTCGATCGAGATGTCTTCGATCCCCTCGAAGATGCGCACGACCTCGTCGTTGCTTCCGGCACGCATCGCTTCGGCCATGGCCAAGACCGCGTGCGCAAGCGGAGGACGGGCTTGTTCAAGTTCGGCCATAAACACCGCGAGGTTCCAAAAGAACATGCCGGCGTTCCAGTAGAAGCGGCCCGTGGCGAGGAATTCCTGCGCGCTTTCGAGGTTCGGCTTCTCGTGGAACATCGTTACGGGAAAGACCTGAACGCCTTGCGCGTACGCGTCGAGCCGTTTGCGGTCTTCGGGGATCTGAATATAGCCGTAGCCGGTCTCGGGCCGCGTCGGTACTACGCCGATTGTGACAAGCGCTTCTTCGCCTTCGGCGGCGTCGAGCGCAGTCTTGACCGACGCCCGGAACGCGTCCGGCTCGCCGATGGACTGGTCTGCGGTCACGACCGCCATGGACACGCGGCGTTGCGTGTCGCGCGCGTCGAGCGGATCGTTTGCCCCGGCGTATTTGACGAGGCAATGCGCGGCGGCGTATGCGAGGCAGCCCGCGGTATTCCGTTTGCAGGGTTCCGCGATGACGTTGGCGTCGGGCACGCCGATCCGGCCTTCGCGGATCGCATCGACGAGATGCCCGCCGGTCACGACATGGATGTCTTCGGGCGGGATGAGCGGCGCCAGGCGCGTGACGGCTTCCTGCAACATCGTTTCGTTTTCGCTGGCGAGGCGCAGCAACTGCTTGGGGTGGCGCTGCCGCGACAGCGGCCAGAACCGCTCTCCCGAACCGCCCGCCATGACGATCGCCACTCGTTTCGCGCCGTGTTCTTGTGTCATGAAAGCCTCCCTCGAACGTTTGCGGCTCGCATCATAGGGGCGGGCCGGCCCGGCATGCAAACGGATGGAGGGCTGGTGGGGTGTATGAAACCACCGATGAACACCGATACACACCGATGGGCTGCATTCGCGAGAGGCAGGGCTCTCTTCTCCTGCTGTATTGACTGGCAATTGACCCATACTGTTCACCGTCTGTCGTGTCATTGCGAGGAGGGCTTCAGCCCGACGACGCAACCCCCCCGGCCTGCTGCATTTAGAAGATCAGGGGATTGCTTCGTCGGGCTGAAGCCCTCCTCGCAATGACACCATGATGCCATGAATAGTCCGGGTTAGAACGAGCCATCGGTGTGTATCGGTGTTCATCGGTGGTGAAATGCTTTCCCGATCTCACGCGATGCCGGAGTTCCGGCGCTGGCGTTCGAGAAAGGATGCGACGAATGGCGTCGCGGGCGCGTCGAGGATCTCGCGGGGCGTGCCGATTTGATGGCAGACGCCGTCTTTGAGCACGGCAATGCGCTGCGCGAGTTCAAGCGCTTCTTCCTGATCGTGCGTGACGTAGATCGTCGTGATGCCGAGGCGCCGTTGTAAAGCCGCCAGCTGCTCGCGCGTGGCATACCGAAGTTCCGCGTCGAGGTTGCTCAGCGGTTCGTCGAGCAGCAGGATGTCCGGATGGACGGCGAGCGCGCGGGCGAGCGCGACGCGCTGTTGCTGGCCGCCGCTTAGTTCGGTGACGGGCCGCGCATCAAACCCCTGCAGTTGAACGAGGTCGAGCGCTTCGCGGACGCGTTCCGCGATGTCCGGCTTGGGCATCTCGCGCGCGCGCAGTCCGAACGCGACGTTGCCGAACACGGTCATGTGTGGGAACAGGGCGTAGCTCTGGAAGACCATCGCGGCATTGCGGTGTTCAGGCGGGACATTCGTGACGTCGCGCGCATCGAAGTAGATGCGGCCACGGTCGGGCGTTTCGAGTCCGGCCATGAGGCGCAACGTGGTCGTCTTGCCGCAGCCGCTCGGTCCGAGCAAGGCAAAACACTCGCCGTCGCGCACGTCGCACGAGAACTCCTCGACGCCCCCGCCCGAGGCGTAGCGTTTGGCGATTCCGTCGCATCGTACGCCGCTCATCGCCTCTCGTAGACCTCCTTTTCCCAGCGGTCGCACCAGTCTTGTTCTTTGGCGGCGAAAGCTTGCCAATCGATCGGCATTGCGGGGATAGGTACGCGCATCCACGCGGGCAGCGATGCCGGATCGAGATCGTTGCGCGCGGGGATCTTGGCGTACGCGCCTGCCTGTTGCGCGAGGTGGTCCGCCGAGGTGACGAACTCGTAGAACCGCTTCGCCCATTCGGGATGCGGCGCGCCGGCCAGTATCGCGATCCCTTCGGTCAATACGGGCATGCCTTGCGGGATCACGCCATCGAACGGAAAGCCGTTGCGTTCGCGTTGCAGCACGATGTCCGCCATGAGCCACACGCTCACGAGGTCCTCGGATCGCTTGAGATGATCGAACAAGAACTGCGGGCTTTCGGGATACGATTCCGTGGCGGCATCGAGCCGTTTGAGCCAGGCGATGCCCGCGTCTTCGTCGGGCGCGCGCAGGATCATCGCGCCGAGAAACGTGCGCATGGTGCCCGATGCGGACGGCTTGCGCAGCGTGACTTTCTTGTTCCAGGCCGGCGCGACGAGATCGTCCCATGACTTCGGCGCGGTGTCGCGCGTGTAGCGGCGCGTGTTGAACAGGATCGCGAGCGGCGAGCGGAACGTGCCGTACCAGCGGTCCTGTGCGTCCTTGAATTCGGCCGCGACGGACTCGGCCCACGTGGGCCGGTACGCGCTGAGCAGGCCCTCGTCCGCGGCTCTCATGAACATCGTCGATGGCCCGCCCCACCACACGTCGCCCGCGGGACGATTCCGTTCGGCGCTCACGCGGTTGTAGACCTCCTGCGATCCCATGTCGAGCCATTGGAGGTCGACCTGCGGATACGCCGCTTCGAACAAGGCTTCGTAGTCTTTCAGCATCTCGGGGCCGTGCGGGCTGTACACGACGACGGCCTCGCGCGAGGAACAGGCTACGAACGAAAGGACGAAAAGCAAGAGACTCCAACCCGTTTTTGGGACTACGCTCCGTGCTATTCCGAGCACAAGCATTGGGATGCGCTCTTTGGAGTGCGGCGATTCTTCGCCGCTTTGGCTGAGGGGCGTAGCCGGGTGCTGGGAACACACCCCAACCCGCGCAGACTAGCCGCCCCCCCCACAACACCAGGGTTTTTTTGAGGTTGGGCCCGGGGAGT
>CAYOCT010000029.1:50639-81583 GCA_964402555.1 uncultured Nitrospiraceae bacterium
CCCCCGGTCCAACCCACCCCAACCCATGTGCTTTCCGTCTGTGTGCGCGGCCACTTAACCCCCCTATTGCGCTGGGCCAATAACTCGTGCCCTGAGAACCCAGCCAAAGCGGCGAAGAATCGCCGCACTCCAAAGAACCTCTGCTTTGTTTCGAAGTTCCGACGTCGAAGTCGGGCGGACCGAGGAATTCCGCCGGGCTGCTTTGACGAGATGCTTCGCTTCGCTCAGCATGACAGGGGGGCGGGGTCAGGAGGGATGGGGGGCGATTGCGATTACGATCACGATCACGACCACGATTACGATCACGGATGGGCGCGGAGCTACGCATTGTTGACCGCCTTGCGTAACGCGTCGAGGGTCGGCGCGATCGTTTGTGGCACGGGAACGCGGGACGCAAGGGCGTGGAGGTCTTTGATCCCGTTGCCGGTAACGAGGCAGCAGACGCTTGCGTCCTTTTTGATGTAACGTAACGCCGCGATCGCTACCGCGGACGTCGGTTCGCACAATAGCCCCTCGCTGGTCGCGAGCGTTTCCTGTCCTTCGAGGATTTCGTCGTCGGTCACGTTGATGGCCGTGCCATTGGTCGTCCTGATCGCGGGCAGCACGGTGTGGCCGTCGAACAGGATATCGTCGGCGATACCGCCTGCGATGGTGTGCGGGTTCGGCCACGGCTCCTTGAGCGTATCGAGGTAACGCGCGTTCTCGTCGATAGCTTTCTTGAGCGGCGCGCAGCCGCTGGCCTGGACACCGGCGAGGCGCGGGATGCGGTCGATCGCGCCCGCGCGTTGCAGGTCGAGAAAGCCGCGCCAGATCCCGCCGAGCAATCCGCCGCCGCCGACCGGCGCGACAATCCAGTCCGGCAGCTCGGGCGCCGTCTGCCGGTAGATCTCGTACGCGATGGTCTTCGCGCCTTCGACGTTGAACGGCTCGTACATGCCCGCGGTCGAGAGGTGATACCAGCCGAAGGCGCGGCACGCCTGGATGCATAGATCGAACACGGCGCTCGCCGAGGGCGTATCCACGCGAATCGGGCGCGCGCCATACGCCGCGGCTTGCGTGAGTTTGCCCGAGGCCGCGTGGCCATGCATGAGCAGCACGGCCTTCATCCCCGCGCGCGCCGCGTAGGCCGCCGTCGCGCAGGCCACGTTGCCCGACGAGACCACAGCGACGGTATCGGCGCCAATCTCGCGCGCGTGGCTTATCCCGACGGAGACCTGGCGATCCTTGAAGGACCCCGTCGGGTTCGCCATTTCGTTCTTAATCCATAGTCGGCGCAGGCCGAGAGACGCGCCGAGACGGGGCGCGTCGACCAAAGGCGTCGCCCCTTCGCCCAATGTTACAACGTTGTCTCGGTACGCAATAGGAAGCAGGTCCTCGTAGTCCCACATGGACGCGGGTTGCCTGGCGAACCATGCGCGGTCCGGCTGCACAAGCATGCGGATGCTGAGCGGTTCGCCGCACGCCAGGCACACAAAGGGCGGTTTCGTATCCTGCGACACGAAGTCGCAACCGTAGCATACCAACGCGTAGTTCACGGCGCTTTCTCCTGGATCGTGACTGGGTGAGGGAATCCTAGAGGGGAATCGGGCGGAATTCAAGCTGGACGTGGAGCGATTGGTCTGACAGGTCAGACGGGTCTGACAAGTCCGACATGTCCGACGGATCGGACCGATCAGACCGATCAGATGTCCGGCTTAAGCAATTGAAAATACAGATCTTACGCATCTTCTTTCCCGGGGCTACAGAATTCCCCCTTGACAAATCCTCAAAAGTGTGTCACAATATCGATACAATCAGACTACGGGAGGCGAGATCATGTTGCAGATCTCCATTAACCAAAGCGAGGGGACGCCCATCTATGCCCAGTTGGTGCGTCATATCAAACACTTGATCGCGACGGCGCGTCTTGTGCCGGGGGACGAACTGCCTCCGGTTCGGGTTCTGGCGCAGCAGTTGGTGATCAACCCGAACACGGTGGTGCACGCGTACCGGCAGCTCGAAGCCTCGGGTCTGATTACAACGCGGCGGGGGTCGGGCACGTATGTGGCGGATCGTCCGGTGCCGTACTCGGATGCCGAGCGCCGCCGGATCCTCTCCGAACGGCTCGACGGGGTGATTGTGGAATCGCGCAACCTCGGGTTCGAGTTGGAAGAAGTCGTGGGATTGTTGCGCGAACGGGATGACAGCTTGCGCGCCGGCCAACGCCCGGCCGTTCAGGAGGAGGAACGTCATGGACAGTCATGAGACGGATACGGTCATCGAGGTGGCGGGGTTGTCGCGGCGATTCGGCAAGAAAGACGCGCTGAACGGCGTCTCGTTGCAGGTGTTGCGCGGCCAGGTGTTCGGGCTGGTGGGCGAGAACGGCGCGGGCAAGACGACGCTGATCCAGCATGTGCTCGGCGCGTACCGGGCGAAGGAAGGCAAGGTGCGCGTGTTCGGGATCGATCCGGTCTACGACCCGACGGCGGTCCTTTCGCGCATCGGGTATCTGTCCGAAGACCGCGACTTGCCCGAGTGGATGCGCGTGGGCGAGTTGATGCGCTACACGCAGGCGTTCTATCCGCGATGGGACGAGGCCTATGCGGAACGCCTGCGCGACGAGTTCGGGCTCGCGTCGAGTTCGCGGATCAAGACGTTGTCGCGCGGCGAGCGCGCGAAGGCGGGCCTGCTGGTGGCGCTGGCGCACCGTCCCGAGCTGCTGCTGCTGGACGAACCTTCGTCGGGACTCGATGCGGTCGCGCGGCAGGACATCCTTGCGGCGGTGGTCAAGACCGTTGCCGAGGAAGGGCGGACGGTCGTGTTCTCGTCGCACTTGCTGGACGAGGTCGAACGCGTTGCGGATCACGTTGCGATGATCCACGAGGGCCGCGTAGCGCTCGACTCGCCGATGGAAGAAATCAAGGCCGCGCATCGCAAGTATGTCGTGCGGTGGCCCGAACCCCAGGCGAAGTGTCCCTCGCTGCCGGGCGTCATACATGCGTTCGGCGAAGGCCGCGAGTGGGGCCTGATGTGCGAGGGCGGCGAAGAGGCGTTTGCGGCCGCGGTCCGAGCCACGGGCGGCGAGATCGTCGAGTCGAGCATGCCGACGCTCGAGGCGATCTTCATGGCGCGCGTCAACGCGTGAGGGAGGCATTATGAATCCCAAGACTCGTGCATTGCTCTGGGAAGAGGTGCGCGTGAGCGGGGCGATTGCGGGCGTGTGTACTGCGGTAGCCCTCCTGGGCCAGCTTACCCTTCGTCTGGGCGATCGTTACAACACATGGCATTTTGTGTCCGAGATGATGCTGGCTATCACGATCGGCACGCCTCTATTGATGGGCGTGATGTTCACGCTTAGTACCGGAAACTCCGGGCATCTCAAAAGCGGGTTTTCCCGCCGAATTCTCCGGCTTCCGGTCGACGCGTGGAGTGCCGTGCTGACCGTGCTGGCAACGAGGCTCATCGAGATGCTGCTGGCGAGCGCCATCCTGGTGGGCACGTGCTGGCTGTTGTACGGGCACGGTCCCGGCCCAAGGGCGATCTTCCTGCTGGGCGCGGCGTACCTCGCCATTCAGATGCTCGACTGGCTGCGCGCCGTCGCCTCCGCGGCGACCTGGATAGTCGTCTTGTTCGTTGGCGTCTCGCTCATGCTAGAGGCCCGAGGCGTCAGCCTGTGGTTCAGCGCGCTGAACGCTTCCGCTGGGATTACGCCGTTGTTTCTGCTCGGGTTTGTGGCCGCGACGGCAGTGGCCTATGGCGTCTCGCTGGGTCTTGTGTATTGGACGCGTTCCGGCGAACGGATCGTCCCGTTGAGCGTGCCGAGTTTCGGGGCCTTGACGACTATGCCCGCGCCCGAACGGCGCAAGCCCTTCAAGTCGCCCATGTCGGCGCAGATCTGGTTCGAGTTGCGCCGCGCGGGCGTGTTTCTTCCCGCGGTGTTCTTCGTGGTGTGGGTAGCGGCCATCGTCATTTTCTGGCTGGCCACGGCCACCTTGAAGCCTCCCCCGAATACCCATATCACCCTAAAAAGCGCTTGGCAGAAAGGGTCGGAGGTCGGCCAGATCGCGGCCGCAGGGATGCACAGCTTCCAGACCTTCTGGCCGCTCGAGGTCTATCCGCTACTCGCGTTGATTCTCGCCTCGGTCGCGTGGGGTCTCTGGTTCTTCCCGCGGAAGCGCCGCGCGAAACATTTTGGGCGCCCCGTGACTTTTGTGACGCGCCAGCCACTTACCAAAGCGCAACAGGTTCAGGCGCGGATCATTGTATCCGGCATCCATCTGGGCGCGTTGCTGTTCCTTATAGGCGTCGTGTCGTCGGTGTCGTTTCTCTATTCGGACCACGCCCAAATCCTACGGATCCTTTACGAGGCGCTCACGCAGGGCGAAGCCAGCGTGCGTGAAGTTGTCCAAGTAACCATCGGCCCCGTGATGCTTGCGGGATTGATCGCCTGGAGCGCCATGTACTGCCCACTGGGATTCCTCTCGGTGCTGCTCGGATTTTGCGACTTGGTCTTGATTAGGAACTCGAATCCGTCAAACATGGACTCGCTTCTCGATGTCGCGTGCTTCATGGCGGGCCTGTTCCTTTCTTGGGTGACGGTTCTGCTCCCCTCACTTTGGCTGGCCATGCACCTGAGCACGTTCGCGCGGAAAGGACTCTTGTCCTTGAGGTCGGCGTTGACGACCGTGCTCGTGTGGTTCGCACTCGCCTTCGCCTTCTGTCCGTCCGCCTTTGTGAGTACCCAAGAAGGCGGCGTTGTACCTGTTCTGGCGGCCTTGGCTTTGAGCGCGCTGCTGGTCTTACCGTACACATTCTCGATTCTAGCCCAATGCCGCCGCGAACGCGGCGAAGCCCTGCCGCGGGAGAACCCAGCGCAACATCGGCGCGCGCCTGCTTCGTGGAGTCTTACAAGGGTTACGGCCACACTCGCCGCAGCCGTGCTGTTGGTCGCGATCGCCTGGGTGCGCTGGCCACAAGAAGAGGCGTGGAAGACTAGCATGCGTTCGCGCGGGTTGCCGACCGACCTCGTGGAACTGAATGCCTGGTACAAAGACGTCCCTGCCGACCGGAATGCGGCCACACACTATCTCGCCGAGCTACCCAAGGTGAACGCATTGCAGAACGAGTGGAACGACTACGCGCTCGGCGTTCTCGCCAACGTGCCCGCTTCACCCGAGGAAGCCATGCGGTTGAAAGTCGAACAAGCGGATACGCTCACGACAGTCGACGATAAGTTGCTGGTCGAAGGGAATGCGTCCGTCAAGCGAGGCGATCCGATTCCTTCCGATGTCTGGGAATGGACAAAGAAATACTCTGATACCGTGTCGAGCAAAGTGGCGCCCGATCTGCACGCCATCGCGCAGTTGGGACTTACCGAGAGCCGGTACCCCGTCGATCTCCGGAAAGGTTTCGCGGTCGAGTTGCCCCACCTCGCCCAATTGCGCAATCTGGCGAGAAAGCCGCGACTTGAGTCCTGGGTGGCGTGCGTTGAGCGTAAGCCTGAGATGGCCGTGTCCGCCTTCCTCGATATGCTACCCATTGCGGATTCGCTGAAGAGTGAGCCGATCTTCATCTCGCAGTTGGTGCATGTGGCCATCATAGGGATGGCGTGCGACGCGCTTGAAAACGCCATGAGCCGTCTCGTCTTTTCCGACGAGCAACTCGGACGTATGGACGCGGGTCTTGCAAGCCAGCAACCTAAAGCCCCCGGCGACCTGCTGACCGGCTGCGGTATGATCGGCGAGCAGGTCGTGGGCCTTGACGCAACCCTCCGTTGGAGCGTGTGGGCCGAATTCAATCCGCAATTTGCAGGATGGAATGGCTCTGGCCCTTCCTCGCTTTGGGGTTCCCCGTTGGGAGATGCCATGGCGCAGATTTCGGCGGTCTTCGCCTACGGCAAGTTCGAGCGGCTCGTTGTGGTGCGCTATGAGGACAAACTGCGCGACTGGGCCATCGCAACGGCACGCGCAGGCCGGATCCAATGGAAAGAATCCAACGACGAACTGTGGAAACCGCATATGATCCCCCGCGTAATTCTAGCGTCCATGCTGTTGCCCGCGTTCGATCGATTCTACGACTCCGAATGGCGTACTCGCACGCGACTCGACCTGGCGCGAACGGCAATCGCCGTCGAACGTTACCGGCTCGCGCACGGCCAGTTGCCGCAGCGCCTCGACGATCTCGTGCCCGCATACATCGAACGTGTCCCCGGCGACCTCTTCAACGAAGGGCGGCCATTGTCGTACCGGATCAAGAAGAACGGAGGCTTCGTCGTCTACAGTTACGGTTTCGACAAGGACGACGATGGCGGTAAGGAGCGAGGAAAGAACGAAGGCTACCTTGCCGGCGACTTGATGTTTACCGTGGCGCCTCCCGAGATCCGCGAGCGCCCGCAGGTGGCACCGGGAGCGTAGGGCGGACCGATCTTGGCCGTGATCGTGATCGTAGTCGTGATCGTAATCGGCTCCGATCACGAGCCAGGCGCGGGTTGCAGCACTGCGTGAGAGGGATGGCCGTTGTCTACTGGAAAGCATGAGGACTAACCTGGACTGTTTTCACTATGTTATGAGGGGATGCGACTAACATTTGATCGGAGAGGTTCCACTAACTCAGGTCTTGGCGTGCGATCAGCAACAGCCTATTTCGTGTCATTGCGAGGAAGGGCTTCAGCCCGACGAAGCAATCTCCCGGTCTGTTGTGAACAGAGGATCAGGGGATTACTTCGTCGGGCTGAAGCCCTTCCTCGCAATGACACCACAGGATTGGGAACAATGCAGGTTAACTCGTAATCGATTACGATTACGATTACGATTACGATTACGATCACGATCACGACTATGGGGGACTCAGCGGTCGTAAGCGAGGTTATGCGCGTCCCAATCGATGACGTTCGCGTTGAAGACGGGGCCGTCGGCGCAGACGCGCAGCATCTTTTCGCCTTCCGCCTCGTGCGTGGATTCGATCACGCAGCCAAGACAGACGCCGTCGCCGCAGGCCATCTGCGCTTCGAGCGAGACTTGGCACTCGAACCCCATCGTGCGCGCGAGTTCCGAGACGGCGCGGAGCATCGGCATCGGGCCGCATGCGTAGACGCGCGTCTGTGGCGTGGGGACGAGGCGTTCGAGGACTTCGTGCGCGAAAGCCTTCTCGCCCGCGGAACCGTCGTCGGTGGCGAGGTGAAGCGGGCAACGCATGTGGCGGAAGTCCTGTTCGCAAAGCAGGAGGTCGCGCGACCGCGCCGCGAGCACCACCTCGGGGGGCTTGGCGTGGGCACGCACGAGGGCCTCGGCAAGCGCGGGGAACGGGGCGACGCCGATGCCGCCGGCGACGAGGATGTGGCGCGCGGGCTCGGTATCGATCGGGAACCCGTTGCCGAGCGGGCCTTGCACCGACACGGTCTGTCCGGGCAGCAGCCGCGAGAGGAGATGCGTGCCCTCGCCTTCGACTTTGTACAGGAACGTGACGCCGTCGGCGAAGATGCGCTCGAAACTCATCGGGCGGCGCAGAAACGGGTAGATGCCCTCCGCGACTTGCAGCATGGCGAACTGGCCGGGCTTCGCGTCGTGCGCGATCTGTGGCGCCCGCACGCTCAGCCGGTAATGATGAGGGGCGGCCTCCTGGTGCATGACGATGGGGCAGTCGACAACGTGCGGCATGTTACCTCCGATCGAGGGCCAACTGATTGCGAAGCAGGTCGAGGCTGATCCGAATGCGTTCGGCCAGAACTTCGCCGACGCCTTCGACCGCGTCGAGATCGTCTTTCGGGGCGCGCACGATCTGCTTGAGCGACCCGAAGCGTTCGACGAGGTTCTCGATGATTTGCGCCGGGAACCGATGCGTGGTCGTGAGCACGCGATAGCCGCGCGGCGACAAGTACGCGTCGACGGACCGCAGGTTCGGCCCGTAGCCCAGCGCGACGCTGATGCTGCCGAGATTGAGCAGGTCTTGCTGGCTGATCTCGGAAACCTTCGCGCGCGCCTGTTCGGGCGCGATGCCGGACTTCTCCCGCACGTAGTCGCGGATTACGAGTTCGGCCTCCTCGACGGGCAGCATGAGTTCGCGCAGTTGCAGCGCGATAAGCCGCCCTTCGTTGCCGAGTTCGAGGATGAACGGCTCGACTTCCTTGGCGATACGCGTGACCATCTCGTAACGCTGGATTGCGCCGCACACGTCGAAGATCGTGACCATGTCCTGGAACTCGCGGATGCTCAGTTCCTGCATCGTTTCCTTCAGGACGTAGATGTACTTCTCGAGCGTCTGGATGGCCTGCGTCGCCTTGTTCATGATCGTCGACACGTTGTCGAGGGTCCGCTTCATGCTATGGACGTACAACGTCACGCAGGCGCGGCGTTCGGACACGGCGACGGCGATGCACTTCGCCTGGCGCGCGATGCGCTGCGCCGCGCGATGCCGCGACCCGGTTTCGTCCGACGCGATGGACGTGTCGGGTTTCAGGAACCGGTTCGCGTACATAATGCGGCCCGCGTCTTTCGAGAGGATGATCGCGCCGTCCATCTTTGAGAGTTCGTAAAGCAACTGCGCGGTGCACGGCACGTCGATCTTGAAGCCGCCTTCCGACATTTCGCCGAGGTCTTTCGTATCGCCGATGCAGATTAGCGCGCCCGAGTGGCTCTGCAGGATCGCCGAGATGGCCTCGCGTATGCGCGTGCCCGGCGAGATCATCACCAAGGCCTCGCAGAAGGCGTCGTGCATCGTTTTCCGTTTGTGTGCGGTGGCCATCTCATTCCTCCAAGGCGAACTGAATCGCCTGCGTCACGCGGTCGACCGGAAGGATGCGGACGCCCTGCCCGCCGGCGTCCATCGCGCATCCTTTGGGAATAATACACGTTGTGAACCCAAACTTCGATGCTTCGGCGATACGCTGCCGGGGCATGTCGACGGCGCGCACTTCGCCCGCGAGCCCGATTTCGCCGAATGCGGCCACTTTCGAGTGCAGCGGGACTTCGCGCAGGCTCGACACGCACGCGAGCGCGGCGGCGAGATCCGCGGCGGGCTCTTCGAGACGCACGCCGCCGATCACGTTGGCGAACACGTCCTTGTCGGAGAAGTGCAGCCCGGCGCGTTTCTCGAGCACGGCCAGCAATAGCGACACGCGGTTCGGGTTCAGTCCCGTGATCGTGCGGCGTGGCGACGCAAGCGGCGTGGGGCATACGAGCGCCTGGACCTCGACCAGCAGTGGGCGCGAGCCTTCCATGCTCGGGATCACGACCGAGCCGCTGACCTCGCACGGGCGCTCGCCCAGGAACAGCGCGCTCGGATTGGGCACGTCCCTGAGGCCGGCCTGGGTCATCTCGAACACGCCGATCTCGTTCGTCGAGCCGAAGCGGTTCTTCACCGCGCGCAGGATGCGCAACGCCTGGCGGCCTTCGCCCTCGAAGTAGAGCACCGTGTCGACGAGATGTTCGAGCAGCCTCGGGCCGGCGATCGATCCGTCTTTCGTTACGTGGCCCACGAGGAAGATCGGAGTGTCTTCTCCTTTGGCCAGGCGCAGGAATTCGTTCGCGCACTCGCGGACCTGCCCCGCGCTGCCCGGTGCGGCGGGAAGCTGCGACGAGTAGACCGACTGGATTGAATCGATGACGACAAAGGCATAGTCGTTTTGCGTGACGTGCTTGCGGATGACATCGAGCGCGGTCTCCGTCAAGAGGAAGACATCCTCATGCAGCGCGCCGAGACGCCGCGCGCGCAAGCGCGTCTGATCGAACGATTCCTCGCCGGAGACATACAACACGCGGCCCCGCGAGGCGGCGAGATGATGCGAGACTTGCAGCATGAGCGTCGATTTGCCGATACCGGGATCGCCGCCCACGAGCGTGAGCGAACCCGGCACAATCCCTCCGCCGAGGACGCGATCGCATTCCGGATCGCCCGTCGATAGGCGCGGCGGGATGGCGTCGGCGCCTTCGGTCAGAGGAGCCGGTTCGCTGCCCGGACGGAACCCGGCGCGAACGTGCGCCCCTTCCTCGACGACCGCCTCCTCGACGATCGTGTTCCATTCGTTGCACTCGGTGCAGCGTCCGGCCCAGCGCGGCAACACCGCGCCACACTGCTGGCATACATAGGCTACTTTGGTCTTTGCCATGGCGATCTTCCACCGACGGCTGATGGTAGCCGGGCCTTTCGGGGCAATTCAACTGGTGTCATCTGTTCTTGCTCTTGCTCCTAATCTTGCTCTTGTTCCGAATATTGCCGTAAGCTTCTTCCTTTGGAGGCCAGAGCCACGCGCCTTGACTACGAGAGAAGAAAAGAGCAAGAGCACGATTAAGAGCAAGAGCAAGAACTGACGGCGCGCACGGAGCCGTCGCAAGGCCAAGGAGGCAATCACACACGCCATGGACATGGAGCAACTAGCGTTTCTGACCGAGGACCAAGTTCGCGCCGTCCGGCGCACGTTCGGCACGCCGGTGTACGTCTACGACGAACGCACGCTCGAGGCGCAGGCCAAACAGGCGTTGAATTTCCCGAGCCCCTACGGCTCGACGGTCCGCTTTGCCATGAAGGCGCTGCCCAACTCGGCGGTCATCCGCATCTTCGACGCCTTGGGCCTGCACATCGACGCGAGCAGCGGCTACGAAGCTCGCCGCGCGATGCTTGCCGGCGTGCCGCCAGACCACATTCAGATCACCGCGCAAGAAATGCCGCACGATCTCGACGACCTGCTGAAGAAGGGCGTGTTGTTCAACGCGTGCTCGCTGCATCAACTGCGGACCTTCGGCGAACTGCGGCCCGGCGCGGAAGTCTCGGTGCGTATCAATCCGGGTCTCGGGTCCGGCCATAGCAACCGCACGAACACCGGCGGGCCGTCGGCGAGTTTCGGCATCTGGCACGAGTACCTCGACGACATCTTCGCGATCCAGCGCGAGTACGGCCTCTGGATTACGCGCATGCACACCCACATCGGTTCGGGCACGGACCCAGACGCGTGGAACCATTGCGCGAAAATGTCGCTCGACGTGGCGGCGCGGTTCCCGAGCGTGCTGTCGCTGAATCTTGGCGGAGGATTCAAAGTCGGCCGTATGGCCGGCGAGGTCTCGGCCGATATGGCGAAGATCGGGGCGTATATTGCGCGCGAATTCGAAGCGTTCTTCGAGCAGCACGCGCGCAAACTGCACCTCGAGATCGAACCGGGGACGTTCCTCGTCGCCAACGCGGGCGCGATCGTGTGCACGGCGATCGACGTCGTCGATACGGGCGCGGCGGGCTACCGGTTCATCAAGGTCGATACGGGCATGACCGAGATCACTCGCCCGAGCTTGTACGGCGCGCAGCATCCTATTGTCGTCGTGCCCGCCGAGCCGGGATCGCGCGAGACGCGCGAGTACCTCGTCGCGGGACATTGCTGCGAGAGCGGCGACTTGCTGACGCCGGAACCAGGCAATCCCGAGGGCCTGAAACCGCGGCTTCTTGCCGAAGCGCGCGTTGGCGATGCCGTCGTGGTTGGTGGCGCGGGCGCCTATTGCTCGGGCATGTCGACCAAGAACTACAACTCGTTCCCCGAAGCGGCCGAAGTCCTGCTGGCCAAGAACGGCGAGTTCAAACTCATTCGCAAACGCCAAACGATTGAGCAGATGATTGCGAATGAAGTGCGGTAGGCGCGCGCCGGCCTAGCCCGCATTGTTCACAAACCCGTGGTGTCATTGCGAGGAGGGCCATTAGCCCGACGAAGCAATCCCCTGATCTTCTGGACATAACAGGCCGGGAGATTGCTTCGTCGGGCTGAAGGCCCTCCTCGCAATGACACGAAACAGAGTGTTATTGAGTTGACGCCAAGACCCGACACATAAGCATTTCCGGGCTCAAGTGTTAGGTTCTTCTCCTCAAGACCCAGTGAGCAATTAAGGCTAGCGCCTTGCCATTCGGTCGTGCTAGAGTAGCGTAGGGAGTGCGCGTGGGCAGACGGAGAATACGATTTGCCGAAGCATCGTGATCAGCCGTTCGTGCAGTCCAAGACGTGGCATTGCGCCCTGATGGAATCGGCGTATGACCCGATCTTCATTGCGGACGCCAAGACAGGAATGCTCGTCGACGCCAACAAGAAGGCCCTCGAGATGACCGGGCGCTCGATCGAGGAGATCCGGCATCTCCATCAGTCGGAGCTTCACCCCGAGGACGAGCGCGAACGCGCCCGAAAGTACTTCGAGGAGATGGTGTTCAGAGGGAGCGGCCTCGCGCGGGATCTCCATGTCCTTACTCGCGACGCGCGCCGGGTGCCGGTTGAAATCAGCACCAATGTCGTGAGCGTCGGGGGCAAGCGTGTCATCCAAGGGATCTTTCGCGATATCACCGAGCGCCGGCGGTACGAAGGCGCCCTGCGTAAGAGCGAAGACCGGTTTCGCAAATACTTCGAACTCCCGCTCGTCGGGATCGCCATTACGTCGCCTGACCTGCGTTGGATTGTGGTCAACGACAAGCTCTGTTCGATACTCGGTTATGCGCGCCACGAGTTGGGGCGCCTTACGTGGGCCGACCTTACGCCGCCCGAGGACCTCGAAGCCGCCCAGGTTACATTCGCCAAGGTCCTCGGGGGGGAACTGAACGGAAAGACGATCGCGCACCGGTTCGCGAGATGCGATGGCGTCGTGATCGACGTCGAGATCTCGGCCCAGTGCGTGATGAAGGAAGACGGCGTCATCGACTATCTCCTGGCCGTGGTGCACGACGTCACCGAGCGCAAGCGTTCGGAGGCGGCGCTGCGGGCTTCGGAGACGAACTATCGCGCCATCTTCAATTCGGTCAATGACGGCATTATCGTGCACGAACCCGATTCCGGAAAGGCGCTTGACGCGAACGAACGCGCCTGCGAAATGTACGGCTATACGCGCGAGGAATTTCGCAACGTGACCCTCGAGGGCCGCATCGCGGGGGTTCCCCCGTTCACGATCGATGCGGCGCAACGCCATGTCGCCGAGGCATTGAAAGGCACGCCTCAGATGTTCGAGTGGCTGGCCAAGAAGCGCAACGGCCAGTTGTTCTGGATCGAGGTCAATCTACGGCTGGCCCAGGTGGGAGGCGTGAACCGGTTGCTTGCGATCGTCCGCGATATCTCCGAGCGCAAGCAGGCCGAGCAGGACCGTGAACTTCTCGAACAACAGCTCCGCCAGGCCCAGAAGATCGAGTCGATCGGACGTCTTGCGGGCGGGATCGCCCATGATTTCAACAATCTTCTGACGCCTATCCTCGGCTACTCGGAGATCGCAATGATGGGCATTCCCGAAGGCGATCGCCGCCGAGGCGACTTGGAGCAAATCCGCAATGCCGCGCTGCGGGCGAAAGCCCTGACGGAGCAACTGCTCGCGTTCAGCCGCAAACAAGTGCTGGACATGCAGACGGTCAACCTCAATGCCGCGCTCGCGGACTTCGAGAAGATGCTCCAGCGCCTGATCGGCGAAGACATCGAGGTGGCCACCTATCTCGATCCCGGACTCGGCAGCGTACGAACGGACCTATCGCAGTTCCAGCAGATCGTGATCAATCTCGCGGTCAACGCGCGCGACGCCATGCCTAATGGGGGCAAGCTCGTGATCGAAACGTCGAACGTGACCCTCGACGAGGATTACGCCAAGCTGCATGCCGGCATGAAGCCCGGCCGCTATGTCATGCTCGCCATCAGCGACACGGGGCACGGTATGGACGCCGAAGTGCTTAGCCACGTCTTCGAACCGTTCTTCACGACCAAGGAGAAAGGCAAAGGCACAGGGCTTGGTTTGGCGACGGTCTACGGGATCGTTCAGCAGCACGGCGGCAGCATCTGGGTTTACAGCGAGCGGGGCAAAGGAACGACCTTCAAGATCTATCTGCCGCGCGTTGACGCCGTTCCCGAAGCTCAGGCGCCCGGCAAGACCGAGCGCAAAGGCAGCCGCGGGCGCGAAACCATCCTGGTTGTCGAGGACGACAAGATGGTGCGCGATCTCGCCGCGGACGTGCTCGGGACGCATGGATACAAGGTCATCTGCGCATCGAGCGGCGAAGAGGCGCTCCAGATGGCAGCCCGCCGGAAGAGCGTGATTCATCTGCTGCTGACCGACGTGATCATGCCCAACATGAACGGCAAACAACTCTACGAGAAACTTTCCGCGGCGCGGCCCGGCCTCAAGGTGCTGTACATGTCCGGCTACACGGGCAACGTCATCGTGCATCACGGCGTGCTGGACAGTGGCGTGCGTTTCGTTCAGAAACCGTTCGCCGTGCACGAACTCACGAGCAAAGTGCGCGACGCGTTGGAAGGTTGACGGGACGCAAGCATGGGAACCGAAATCGAACGCAAATTCCTGGTCACGACGCCGTGCTGGCGCGACGCCGGTCCCGGCGTGCGCATGCGCCAAGGCTATCTTGCCGTGGGCCCGCCGGTGGCCATTCGTATCCGCGTAACGCCGGACAAGGCCATCCTCAATATCAAGAAGGCCACGCTCGACATCGCGCGCGACGAGTTCGAATATCCCGTGCCGCTCGACGAGGCCGAGACGATGCTCGACGGGCTTTGCGAAGGGTATGTCATCGAGAAGACACGCTACGCGATACCCTACGAAGGGAAGCGCTGGGAGGTCGACGTGTTCGAGGGCGCGAACGCCGGCCTCGTCGTAGCCGAGATTGAACTCGATGACGTCGACGAAACGTTCGCGCATCCGCCGTGGCTGGGCGAGGAAGTCTCCGGCGACCCCCGCTATCTCAACTCGAGTCTAAGCCGCATGCCGTTCCGCCAATGGCCGGCGTGACTTCCGTCCTTGTTGCGGCTTGACGCATTGGCGCTTGCATGAGGGCCTCGGCGCGTCAAGCCGCGCCTTAGTAAGGCGGCGTCGAGCCGCCGCACTCCAAAGTGTTGCCACGGACGATCGACATGCCCTATTCTTGAACCGGAACTGGTCGAGGGAAGTCTATGCGATTCATTCACACAGCGGACGTACATCTGGACGTTTGCTTTGCGGCCTTGCGGATGCCCGCCCGTGCCGCCAATCGCCGCCGCCAAAGTCTGCGCGACGTGTTTCAAGGCATCGTCCGCCGCGCGATCGAATGGCCCGCGGACGCGCTGTTGATCGCGGGCGACCTCTTCGAACACGAACACGTGACGCGCGATACCGCGGCGTTTCTTCGCGAAGCCTTCGCGTCGATGGGGTCGATTCCGGTGTTCATCGCGCCGGGCAACCACGATCCCTATATGCCGAGTTCGCCCTACGCCTCAGAGACGTGGCCGGGGAATGTCGTCATCTTCTCGAAACCGGAATGGACCACGCACACGATCCTGAACGGCGCCGCGCAGATTCACGGATTTGGATTCGACGGGTTCGAGATCTCGGCGAATCCCTTTGGCACGTTGCGCCTTCCGGACGACGGACGCGTGCATGTGGCGGTGGGCCACGGGACCGAACGCGCGCATCAGCCGCCGGACGGCAAATCGTACGCGCCGTTCGATGCGGCCGCGGCGGCCACGCCCGGGCTCGCGTATCTCGCGCTCGGACACTTCCATGACGTGACGGAGATCAAGGGCGACTTCGCTACGGTGATGTACTATTCGGGCGCTCCCGAAAGCCACGGATTTAACCATCCCGGCATGCGCCACTACCTCGAGGTCGAGATCGCGGACGGCCCGGCGCAGGTGACTCGCGTGCCGAGTGCGCGCGCGGTTTATGCGTCCTACGAACTCGATTGCTCGGCCCTGGCGACCGCCCAGCAGGCCATCGACCGGATTCGCGCGTGGGGCGCCGCGGCGGCCACGCCGCAGATCGCCCGTGTGACTCTGACGGGAACATGCTTGCCGTCCGTCGCCGCGGAGTTGGCCGCGATCCAGGACGCCGTTGCCAGCGACTTCGAGTACCTCGCGATCCGCGACGAGTCGGTTCTTGCGGAGGATTACGACGAACTTGCGCGCGAGACTTCGAGCCTCGGCACGTTCGTCCGGCGGCTCAACGAGGAGATCGCCGACGCGCCGGACCCCGAGCGCCGGCGCATGATTGCGCGCGCGCGCGAAGTGGGGCTTGCCGCGTATCGCGAACAGAAGCTGCCCATTTTCGGCCTCGGCCTTGCGGGAGAACGCTTGTGAAAATCCGCAGGGCTTCCATGGACGGCTACGGGCGATTCACGCAACGAACCGTTGAATTTGTGCCCGCCCTCCAGATCGTCCTTGGACCCAACGAGCAAGGGAAATCGACGCTGCGCAGCTTCGTCGCCGACATGCTCTACGGCCAGAAGAGCAGCGCGGCCAAGAAAGCCTACGACGACTCGAACGAGTTGCGGCGTCCGTGGACCAGCCCGGACACGTACGGGGGGCGGCTCGTGTATGTGCTGGACGACGGCAGCGAGATCGAGGTCTTTCGCCGCTTCGACCGCAAGAACGAGTGCGTCAATGTCTACGACCGCAAGCATGCGCGCGAAATCACCGCCGAATTCGAGCAACTCAAGAATCACGAGCCGCTGTTCGCGTTGAGCCATCTCGGATTGTCCAAGGAAGTCTTCCTCAACGCCGCCACGATTAGCCATTTCACGCTCGAAGACCTGGGCGACGCCAACGCGCTCGGGCATATCCAGGAAAAGCTGCTCGCGCTCGCCGACACCGGCAGCGAGGACAACTCGACCGACGCGACGTTGAAGCGGCTCAAGGCGCGGATTGAGGCCATCGGCCAGCCCAACGCACGCTCGCACCCGCTGCCCATGGCGCGCGTGCGTCTCACAGAATTGAACCGCGAATTCGAACAGGCCGGCGTGTTGCGCGAGGAATTGGCGTCGATTGAAGAACGGCGCCGGGCATTGCTAGACGAGAACGCGGCGCATCTCCGGCGGAAGGCCGAGGCCGAGGCGCTGTTGAAGGACCTCGAACGGTTCGAACGCGCGGAACGCCTCGAGAAGGCGGAACGCTTGGCGTCGGCCATGAACGAAGCCACGCAGCAGTGTTTCGCGCTTGGAGCGGCGCGGGATTTCCCCGCGGACCAGACGCCCGAAGTCCTCCGCATGTCGACGGTGCTGACCACGGCGCGCGCCCAGCACGACCGGACGCGGAAGGCCCGCGAGTTGCTCGCGATGCAGATCGCGTCCGAGAGCGAGAAGCTTGGCGAAGCGGGGACGCGCGACACCGAGGGCATTGCCGAAACGTGCGACCAGCAACTGGACGAAGCCGCGAATCGCGTCCAGCGGTTGCGCGACCGGATCGACGGCGTCGAACTCGCGCGTGAAGCTTCGGAGAGCCGGCTTCGGGCCGCCGAGGAGGAGTTCGCGTCGGTGCCGGATTTCAGCCGCCTGGCCGACGATCCGGTCACGTGGATCAATCAGCTTGCCAGTTCGTTCCGGATTGCCGTGCGCACGCGCGATGACGAATGCCAGAAACGGGCGCAACTGCGCGAGCAGATCGCGGTCCAGCGCGCCGAACTGGCCGAGCCGTCGAAAACCTTCGAGGGCTGCGGCGACTTCATGAGCGACGCGCGCGACTACGAAGTGCAAGCAAAGCTGCGCGAGGAACAAGTGGCGCAGGTCCGGGGCGTCGTCGAGCACCTCCAGAACGCGGCGGACGATTACTCGGAACGCATAGGCGGGTTTGGGCGGCTGTGCGTCCTGACCACGGCGTTATTGATAGCATTGCTGGTCGTCGCGCTGACCACGGGCAACCGGGGCGTGTATGTGCCGGCGATTCCGGCGGGGCTCGCGGCGGCGTTCTTCGCGGGCAGCGTCGCGTATGCGCACCGGCAAACCCGGCGTGCGGAGAAGGAACTCGAGGCGCATCAGGCGCGGCTGCATGCGATGTGGGCCGACGACGAGTCGCATCGCGGCAAGATCGATCAGATGATCGTCGACGCGGGATGCCAGACGCTGCGTGAACTCGAGGGCAAGTACGACCGATACCGCCAGGCCAGCGCCGAACTCGAGGCCCTCGAATCGGCCGGACGCGAGCAGGAACGGCGCGCCGCCGAAGCGGAACAGCGCGCCGCGCAGATGTTCGAATCGTTCCAGGAGACGTTCGCCCGCATGGGCGAAGTTCTTACCGGCGAGAGCGGCCTCGACGAAGCCGCGGGCGCGGCCGTCGCGCGGTACCAAGTCTATCGCGACGCGAAACGGCGTATCGCCGAGAATAAGGATCAGATCCGCAAACATGACGCCGAAGCGGAACGCTTGCGCGCGGAACTCGAAATGGCGCTCGATGAGGAGCGGACGCTCGCGCTCGATGTCCGTCGTCGGATGCGCGAGAACGGCTATCCCGAAGAAAGCAAACACGACAGCGCCGTGATGGCGTTGCGATCGTACCGCATTCGTTCCGCGGAACTCGGCAGAAAACGAGAACGGATCGATGTCATGAAAGAACAGTTGCGGGACATCGACCGCCAGATCGAGGCTGAAGCCGGCGAGATTCAGGAGTTGAGCGAGACGCTCTCGCGCCGGTTCGCCGCGGCGCGCGTACGTGACTTGGACGAATGGCGCGAACGCGATGAGCAGGCCAAGCGCTACCTCGAAATCCGGGAGGACCTCGCGAGGTTTCAGGAACGCCAGCGCGATGTGCTGCAACAGACGGATCTCAATACGTTGCGCCTCGCCGTCGCGGCGGATGGGCCTTCGCCCGAGCGGCCTGCCACCAGCCTCGATGAACTCAAACAGGAGCTCGCAGCGGTCAACGAGGCCATCGAGGCGACGTCGCGCGAGGAGCACCGGCTCCATGTCACGCTGGCCGAACGGGCGTCGGGGATGCGGCCGATCGGCGAGATCGAAGAGGACCGCGCGGAATGCGAGGCGGCGATCGCCCTGCTCGAA
Organism: uncultured Nitrospiraceae bacterium; assembly: GCA_964402555.1. Lineage (GTDB taxonomy): Bacteria > Hydrogenedentota > Hydrogenedentia > Hydrogenedentales > SLHB01 > CAYOCT01. The sequence continues at coordinate 69,363 of CAYOCT010000029.1, forward strand.
CTCGAACTCGACGCCGCGAGCCATGCCATGGCGCTCATCGAAGCGATCGCGCGGGACAAGCACGCGTCGATCGCGCCGAAGCTGGCCGCGCGCGCGAGCGAGTACCTCAAGGAGATCACGGGCGGGGCGTACGACGAAGTGCTGATCAACCGCGACCTCGGCGTGAGCGTCCGCATCCCGCAGCTTCAGAAGATGAGCGAGGATCCGGAGCGCATCCTGAGCAAAGGCACCGTCGACCAGATCTATCTCGCGTTGCGCCTGGCGATGATCCAGTGCCTGAGCGAGACCGGCGAGAGCATCCCGATGCTGCTCGACGATCCGTTCTCGAACTACGACGATCAGCGCCTGCGCCAGACGCTCGGTCTCTTGACACGCCTGGGACAGCACAATCAGATCCTGTTGTTCACCTGCCGCGACGATGTCGCCCATGCGGCGCGCGATCTCAACGCGGCGGTTCTGGTGCTGTAGCGGGCGGCGGGATTGCGACTACGATTACGATCACGACTATTGGGGAGGAGAGCGCATGGCCAAGGATTACGTTCTCGCGCTGGATCAAGGGACGACGAGTTCCCGTAGCATTTTGTTCGATCGCGAAGGAGGGATCGTCGCGTCGGCCGCGCTGCCGTTCGAGCAGATCTATCCGAAACCGGGCTGGGTCGAGCATGACCCCATGGCCATCTGGGAGACGCAGCGCGCCACCGCGGAACGCGTAATCCGGCAGGCCGGCATTACCGCGCAGGACATCGCCGCCATCGGTATCGCGAACCAGCGCGAGACGACCGTCGTGTGGGAACGCGCGACGGGCGTGCCGATCTATAACGCGATCGTGTGGCAATGCCGCCGGACCTCGGACCTGTGCGACACGCTCAAGGCCGAAGGCCGCGAGGAGGATTTCCGCAACCGCACGGGCCTCGTCATCGACGCCTATTTCTCGGGAACGAAAGTTCGGTGGATCCTCGACCACGTTCCTGGAGCGCGCGAACGCGCGGGGCGCGGCGAGCTCTGTTTCGGCACGATCGACTCGTGGATCCTGTTCCGGCTGACGGGCGTCCACGCGACGGATTACTCGAACGCATCGCGGACGCTGCTCTACAACATCCACACGCTCGACTGGGACGAGACCATCCTCGAACGTCTGGACATCCCGCGCGCGATGCTGCCCGAGGTCAAACCGTCGAGCGGTGCCTGCGGCTTCACGAGTGCGTTCGGCGCGGAGATCCCCGTGGCGGGACTCTGCGGCGATCAGCAGAGCGCCCTGTTCGGCCAGGCGGCCTTCGCCCCGCACGAATGCAAGAACACCTACGGCACCGGCTGTTTCGTCCTGATGAACACCGGCACGGTCCCCGTCGCCTCAAAGCATGGACTTGTCACAACCATCGCGTGGGGGATCGGCGGCACGGTCGAGTATGCGCTCGAAGGCAGCGTCTTTATCGGCGGCGCGGTCATCCAATGGCTGCGCGACGAACTCAAGCTCATCGCGACGGCCGCCGAGAGCGAAACCGTTTCGAGTGAGGTAGCCGATACCGGCGGCGTATACGTCGTCCCCGCGTTCGTTGGCCTCGGCGCGCCGCATTGGGACATGCATGCACGCGGCGTCGTCACGGGTTTGACCCGGGGAAGCAATCGCGCGCATATCGTCCGCGCCGCGCTCGAATCGATATCGTTCCAGTCGTCCGACGTTATCTCAAGTATGAAATCCGATACTAAGGCGAAAATACCCAGGCTCCGTGTCGATGGCGGCGCGTCGGCCAACAACCTCCTCATGCAACATCAGGCCGACATCCTCGGCATCCCGGTCGTGCGCGGACAAGTCATTGAAACCACGGCGCTTGGAGCGGCGTTTCTCGCCGGAATAGCCGTGGGATTCTGGCCGGACAAACACGCGCTTTCCGCGATCTGGCGCGAAGACCGCACGTTCTACCCGGCGATGGACGCCTCGACCCGGCGCGGCTTACTGCGCGAATGGAAGAAAGCAATAAAAAAGGCAAGACTATAAGAATTGCGCGATTTGTCAATACATTTATAGGACAGCATTTGCGTTCTGGGCAAACCTGTGGTACAATCAGGTTGGTCAGCGCCACATGTGGCGTTTCTCCTTCCGCGGAGGCCGTGGACGCAAGTCCGTGGCCTCTAAAATAACTCGCGGCGGAAGCAGTCGCGAGTGAAGTATACAGGGCCGTAGCGATTCTCGCTACGGCCCAAGTCGTTTCTATTCCCCCCTTAATCGTAATCGTAGTCGTGGTCGTAGTCGTGGTCGTAATCGTAGTCATAATCGTGGTCGTAGCCGACTACAAGCCTCTCGATTACGACCACGATCACGAATTCCGAATTATCAAGCGAGATCTCTTACACCGCAGGAGGGACATAATAGGATCAATATATACAGCCTGGGTTGGCGCGGCCGACACGGATACCCCCGAAGCCCCAAGATGTTTGTATATCACAGGCCACGCAAGGCGGGTGCGGCGGTAGGCGTTCTTGGGCACACGTGGGGCCAGGCGCGCGAAGAGTGATGAGCGGTTCATGGGATGAACCTCAAAGACCAACAAGGGGTCTTCCCAACTGAACTGGGCCGGTTTCCGTGAAAACGGAAGCCAGGTCCGAAAGGACCGGGAAAAGCAAATTGAGTATGGTGTCTCCAGAATGCCAGAATTCAGCAATCAAAGAGTACAGACAAACACCAATGGATAGTCTCCTGGCATATATGCGAGTCACCTTCACGGATCGGCGGCTGGCAGCCCTCGTGGCGCTGGGTGGCATCGTCGCCGGTATCCTCTATCTTGTTTCGTGGGTCAACATTATTGGCCCTGCATACTGCGTCGATCCCGCGTCGTTCAGCCCGTCCGTAATGGTCGCCTGTGGGCATGGCTACACCGTGGTGAACAATCCCGACGCCATCCCGCTGCTCCAATCGTTCCTGGAGCAAAAGGAACTGTGGTTGATGCCGGAGTTGTTGCCCACAGAGATCGCAACGTCCGATCCGGGGCCGTTTCACAGGGCGCACCGATATCTCTACTACAGCGTGGGGTTGTTCTGGCGCGTCGCCGGTATTTCGTGGGGGACGCTCAAGCTCTACATGGCGCTGATGCTTGGCGTGACCGCGGTCCTCTCGTTCGGTCTCTTCCGGCTCGGGATGGGGCGCCTGGCGAGCGCCATCTGCACGGCGATCTTCATAGTGTCTCCAGGCATGATGTCGGAACTTCCCTCGATGCGCGATTTCTGCAAGACGCCGTTCATGCTCGCCGCGATTCTCATAGCGGGGTATCTCCTGAAGAAACCCGTACGGACATCGGTGTACATGACGCTCGCGGGATTGGCAGGTCTGGTAATCGGAGTAGGGATTGGATTCCGACAGGATCTTACCATCGCGTTATTGCCGTGCGCATTCGCCGTGGCCGTGTGCGGCCGCACGCCTGAAGGAGCGAATTGGCGTCTGCGGACGGCCGCGGTAGCGGTCTTCATCGCCGGCTTTCTCGTGCCGGCCTGGCCGTTCTACGCGTCGATGCGGAATGCGCCGAGCCTGAAGGGCCACTTTCTGGTTCAGGGCCTTGCAACCGAATCGCAGAACGCCATGAATCTGGATAACGCATCGTATGAATCCATCTTCTCGAACAACGACAACTTCATCCACGCGACCGAAAACGCGTTTCGCCGGCGTATGAATCCGGGGTCGGAGTTACCCCGTGGGGATTTCTGGAGTGACCAGATGGACGCCGCGGGCCGGCAGTATTGGATGCGCACACTGGCGACATTTCCCGCGGACGCGATCATGCGCATTTACGGCGCGACGCTGCGCGTTCTGCGCGGGGTCGGCTACACGCTCGACCTCTATCCGTTCTACGGCAATCCGGGACTGTACCGCATACTTTCGATCATGTCTCCGTTGGCGGAACATCTCGATCGGTTCGGGCCGATCTATGCCCTCGCGGCGGTGCTGATGATCAGCGCATACAACTTCTGGCTGGCACTGGCAAGTCTGTTCTTCTTGCTGTGTTTCTGCGGATATACGAGCCTGCAATTCCAGTTTCGGCACGCATTCCATTTGGGATTCGTCTCGCTGTGGATGTTCGCTTTCGTCATCACGCGGTTGTATAGCGGAGCGAGGGCTTTCCTCGCGCGTGTGAGGCAAGGCGAAGGCGCAACGTCCCCCGGCGCGCTGCTGAGCGCAGCCATCCCCATCGCGCGCCGCATGGCCGTGTTCGCCGTCGCGATGGCGGTGCTGCTTCTCGCGCCGTTGTACGTCGCGCGCTCGTATCAGTACTTCTCGGTGGGCAACCTGCTTGACGCGTATGCCGCCGCGCGGCTTGAACCTGTCGAGACCGCTACCGGCCCGCTATCCGATTGGACATGGTTTGAACTGTCGCAACCGCTGCCATCGCTCGCCGCCGATCCGAGCATGCCGCACTATGACGTCCCTGCGGAATACATGGTCGCGGAATTCGCGCCGAGCACCGAACAGCGACTCTTCCGGATCGGCTATAAGGCCCAAACGGAGGTCAATGGCGTTAACTTCTCACAGTCCGTTTCGATTCCACCGAGCGGCCCGGACGACACCGGCGCCATCAAATACTTCTTTCCGGTGTATGCCGCCGCCGAGCCCGCGAGCCAAATCCCCGGCGCGCCGGCGCCTGCCGGACAGGATGCGTGGAGCCGCGGACAGTTCCTAGGAATTGCGCTACCGGCGGAACGCGTGGCGGATTTCAAAGGACTTTGCCGTGTTGAGAATAGCGCCGAGATCCTGTTGTGGCCCGGCCTTGGTCTGCCCGCGGACACACGGTATTTCAAGCGATACTTGACGTTCGGGGCCGAACCATGAGGCATCCCATCATCGAGCAGGAACGCGATCGCATCATGCGACATAGCAAAGCAAGCATTGGCGTCCATTCGCGTTCATTCGCGGTTAAGACAGGAGTCCGTCCATGACGAACGACAAAGCGCTGGCCGTATTCGAGAACTTCAAGATCCGCCGCGTCTACGACGAAAAGGCGGAGACCTGGTATTTCTCCATAGTGGACATCATCGCGGCGCTTATCCAGCAGCCGGATTATCAAACGGCACGGAAGTACTGGAACAAGCTGAAAGAGCGCCTGAAGAAGGAAGGAAGTCAGTCGGTGACAAATTGTCACCGACTGAAATTGCCCGCGGCGGATGGCAAGTCCTATTTCACCGATGTGGCCGATCCCGAGACACTTCTGCGGATAATCCAGTCGGTCCCCAGTCCGAGGGCGGAGCCAATCAAGCTCTGGCTGGCCAAAGTGGGCTACGAGCGCATCCAGGACATGAGCGATCCCGCGCGTTCGCTGGACCGCGCCCGGGAGTATTGGCGGCAGCACGGGCGAAGCGAGAAGTGGATTCAGCAGCGGATGATGGGGCAGGAGACCCGCAACAAGCTGACCGATTACTGGAAGGGGCATGCGGTCGAGGGCGAGGACGAATTCGCCATCCTGACCAACATCATTCACCAGGAATGGAGCGGCGTCTCGGTCCAGAAGCACAAGGCGCTCAAAGGCCTCAAGACGCAGAACCTGCGCGACCATATGAGCGAGGCGGAACTGATCTTCACGGCGCTGGCCGAGTTGTCCACGCGGCAGATCGCCGAAAGCGTCGAGGCTACCGGTATGGGGGAAAACGCCGAGGCGGGCAAGAAGGGCGGGCGGATCGCGAAACGGGCGAGGCGCGAACTGGAACAGAAGACCGGGAAGCGCGTCGTGACGAGCGAGAACTTCCTTCCGCCGTCAAGATCCCGAAAGGGGATCGAGGGATCGAGCGATGCGTAAGAAACCGCGAATGAACGCGAATACACGCGAATCCAAGACGTCGCGCGCCGTTGCAGATCAGACAATTCCGGGGACGCCAAATCCATCATTCACAATTCAATTCCGGGGACATTTATGAGTTGCGTGACTCGTCTTATCGGCGTTAGTTTCCTTGCTACAAGCCTCTGCGCATTCGGAACCGACCTCGCCGACCTTCCCATCGGCCACCTCAAGATTGTCGAAGGCGAACGAGACACCTTCGGCGTGGAGGCACGTTGCGCGTCGGCAATGGACCTCCTAAGAAGCATCGCGGACAGAACAGACAAGCCTATCGTGTTTGACAATCCATGTTTCACATATGTAAGCATTCCTGGCCGAACGCGCCTCATGAAGCCGGAAGAATGGCTGGACCTGATTGCCTGCACAGCGAGCGAAGGAAGCCTCACCGTGCGCCAGGAGGCTTGCTCCTGGCGAGTTTCTGGCACGGCAGAAGCAAAGTACGATCCTTCTCTTGATGACGCCAGTATCATTGACGCGTTCTCGAAGGAATCCTTCCAGGCAAATACCCCAAAGACGGGACTGGAGGGTGGCGTGATTCTTTATGACGGGCATCTGATTGCTGGTCCTTATTCTATCGAACAGAGAACAGAGACTGTAGATCGCGCCGCTGTCTACGTGAACGACGTGAAAGTCATGACGCTCTCGCGACTGCCTTGCGCTAGGCAGTTTTCCAAGGAAATGCCCGCATCAGGCCAGTTCTCGAGTATTGATGACCTGGTCACATTCATTAATGTGGCCGAATTCCCGAGGTTGATCGAAGAAGGCCTAACCCCTCTGCAGGCGCTCCAAAAACTCGCAGATTTTCTGAAGGGACAGAACCTAGTTGTCGCGGTGGAGTTAGACACCAACTTGGAGCCGTATGTTAAGCACCCGTTTGGCCAAGGACCTCTCAAGGCACGATTCAAGGGACTCGAGAGAGTTCTGATTCCCGTTCTCGCCCATGGCTGCAACCTAACTACAGGCAAGAGCCCCGCCTTTCAAGCGGACAAGCTTCCGGCGAACAGCCCCGCTGAGCGTGCAAAGCAGGAGGCGGATCTCCTAAGGCGTTGCATCGAGAAGAAGGAACTGATTCTCTTGTCACGGATTGGGGGCACGGTCATGTTGCAGAGAGGGACAGTACTTTCTTCGTTCCTCGCGAGACTAGACCTTGCGCACCAACTCCCTCTCTTGCAAGCGGAGTGCATCATTGACGAAGTAATCGAGGATAGGGCTATCGCCAGGTCGGTGGCCGCAGGCTTGTCGTCAGATTATCATGCGATCAGAGACGCCGTCGTAAGGTTAGAGAAGTGCGAGCACTAGAGAGGTGTAGGCGGACGCCACACTGAATTCCTGCGTCCGGGTTGGGTTAGGACTTGGCTTTGTGGGTGGCGAATTGGACTATCGTGCCGAGCGTGGCCAGGACGGCCCAGCCGACGATTAGGTAGAGGCGAAGGTCGGCGGGTTGGGCGGTGGCGCCGTTTTCTTCGGCGGCGGGGACGAAGAAGTGCGCGAGGCCTAGGACGACGAACCAGGCGCCGATGGCCGAGGTAGCCAGGGTCATGACGGCGCGTTCGAGGAAGAGCGCGGTCAGTCCGCCGAAGACGGCGGCGGCGACTACGGCGGAGGGGACCCAGTCGGCCGCGACGGGGTGGAGGCATCCTTGCGCGATGGCGACGCCTCCGAGGACGCCGAGGCAGCAGACGCCGGCGCGGTACACGAAGAACAGGGCCACGGCGCCGGAGATGCCGCCGATAATCCCCGCGATGGCCATGGCGATCAGGTTGCCGTGCGACAGCCATCCGAGCAGCGCGGCGGCCACGGACCCCGCGAGAAGGAATCCCGTCAGGCCGATGATGAATTTGAGCGCGCGGTAGCCGAGGAAGCAGTAGAGCGTGCCGATGGCGATGGCGGCCGCCACCGCGGCGTCGATTTGCTGCGGCGAAAGATCCGATAGGCCTGTCGATAGAGCGTCGGTGTTCATGGGTCAGGAGTCCCTGGGCGCATCTTGACGGGCGGTCCTGCCGGATGTCAATACCTGTGCGATCGCTACGCTCTGCTCGGCGCCATTCTTACGTGCTCTTGCTCTTGCTCGTAATCGTGCTCGTAATCGAATGTGTCGCAGCAGAGCGTTGACAGCGTCTCGATACCTTCTGGAAGACGCGCGTTCTGCTAAGACTATGACCTTTCGACTTGCCTGCGGTTACGATTACGATTGCGACTACGATCACGATCACGAGCAAGAGCAAGAGCAAGAGCAAGAGCAAGAGCAAGAGCAAGAGCAAAAAGCTACCCGTAGCTGCACTGGGATTCGTGAGCGTTAGCGCGCCGCACGTTGAATTCCCCTGGAGGAGTTGCGAGAATCGAACCGGACGGGCAGGAGCGGTTTCAGCCCGGGGCGGAACGAGCCGCGCATCGGCCGCGGCATGAAGGGACGGACAGCATGATCACGCGCGAGGAACGGCAGGCGATCTTCGGCCGGGGCAGGCCCGCCACGTTGTGGGAAGGCGAGCCGATGATGGGCAGCGTCTACAGCGAGGATGAAATCGCGGCGGCGGTCGCGGCGATGCGCGATTCGATGCCGCCGAGCCGCGGTTTCGAAGGATCGCTCATCCGCCAGTTCGAGGAAGCGTTCGCCGCGTATGTCGGCACCAAGCATGCCATCGCGCTGAACAGCGCGGGGCCGGGCCTCGACATGGCGATGCAGTATCTGCGGCTCGAACCGGGCGACGAGGTGATCGTGCCCGCGGTGAATTTTTTCGCGGCGCCGATGGCGGTGATTGGCGCGGGCGGCCAGATCGTGTGGGGCGAGGTGAACCCGCGCACGTTCCAGCTCGATCCGGAGGACGTCGAGCGGCGCATGACGCCGCGCACGCGCGCGATCTTCCCGGTGCACATGAACGGACTCGCCGCGCCACTCGACGAGTTGTACGCCGTGGCGGAGCGCCATCCGCATCCGAAGTACGGCCCGCCCGCGGTCATCGGCGACGCGGCCCGCGCGTGCGGCGGCGAGTACAAGGGCGAGAAACTCGGCAAGAAGGGGTTGATGACGGTCTTCTCGTTCCACACGATGAAGAACATGGTGACGCTCGGCGAGGGCGGCATGGTGACCACGGATGACGATGCCGTGGCGACGCATTGCCGCGGGACGCGCTTCTATGGGTACGAGAACGACGGGTGGGGATCTTCGTACGTGATGAACAAGGTGCAGGCCGCGGTCGGGCTGCTCCAGGTGAAGAAGCTCGACGGGCTTATTGCGTCGCGGCGGCGGCTGGCGCAGCGGCGTCATGCATTGCTCGATGGCGTGCCCGAAATCCAGACGCCCTGCGAGCCGCCGGATTGCACGCACACGTATTATCTCTACACGTGCCTCGTGTGCGACGCGTGGGCCGGGGAGAAACGCGACGCGCTGATGAAAATTATGCACGAGGAGTTTCGCGTGAAGCTGCTCGTGGCCAATCCGCCTGCGTACACCTGCCGGAAATTCCTGAGCGATCGCACGCCGGGCCAGTCGCTGCCGTTGAGCGAGAACATCGGGAAACGGTTGTTCTGCGTCCCGATTCATCCCGCGATGTCCGACGAGGATAACGAGTATATCGCCGCCAGTTTGATCGAGTGCGTGGAGCGGCTGCGGTAGACGGTCCCTGTTGTTCGCGCTGCTTCGGAAACACGAACCCGCCATTTGTCCTTCTGAGTTTGCCTCGGGTGCGGGCGGTCTTGTGTCAATGTGAATAGAACTAATGGGAATAAATCCCAGCTTCCAAAACCATCGAGAAGACAGGCCTACTGTCCAAGGTACGACCTCTGGATCATCGATCGACGAGGGTCGCGGTCACGATTGCGGGCAGAAGCACGAACGCGAAACCTGGGTAAAGTCGGCGCTTCTCGAAACGGGGGAGTGTGGCTCCCGGTCTGGCGCGTACTTGCGCGGCGTCGCCGAGATCGCTATACTCCGCTCCGCCACACGCGGTTCCACCATCCACCCTCCGGCGTTCGGAGGGGTGCGTGCGTCACGTTCGTGGCAAGGACCACTTGGCGACGCAGGACAGAAGTGCGGCCTGCGCTTCTTCACGAGGATACTTGAAGTGAGAACTTGGATTGTCGTGGTTGCGCTCGCGTGTGCGCTGCCCGCGCTCGGGCAGCAGACCCCTCCCTCCAAACATGTGCTGTACTTCACTCACTCCGCGACGTATTTTCATCAAATCCTGCCGCATTCGACCGAGGTCATGAAGCGCTGGGCCACGGAGGATGGGGGGTACACGCTGGACGCCACGGACGATTGTTCGGTCATTACGCCGGAGAACCTGGCAAAATACGACTGCCTCGTGTTTTACACGAATCGCGAGCTGCCAATCTCCGAGCCGAATCGGCAGGCAATCCTGGATTTCGTGCGCAACGGCAAAGGGTTCGTCGCCATCCATTCGGGCACGGGAACATTCTTCGAGTGGCTGCCCTACCAGGAGATGATTAACGCGATCTTCGATGGCCATCCGTGGAATCAGAAGGTGCGCATCACCGTCGAAGACCCCAATCATCCGACGATGAAGGGCGTGCCCGCTTCGGTCGAGATTCTCGACGAGATCTATCAGCACAAGAATTGGGAGCGGGCGCGCACGCACGTGCTGGCCAGCCTGGACGTTACCAGCGTGGATTTGAACGCGAAGGGCGTCCATCGGACCGACAAAGATTTCGGTATCGCTTGGGCGCATCGCTATGGCAAGGGCCGTGTCTACGTCAACGTGCTGGGCCACACGAAAGAGGTGTGGGACGCGCCGTGGTTCAAGACCATGATTGTCCAAGGGATTCACTGGGCCATGGGCGAGACGCCGCTGGATTTGCCGCCCCAAGCGGAATGCGGAAAGAAGTAGAACCTGGAATGACGCGGCGGGCCGGACGTTGAAACCGTGCGGCGGCACTGGGCGTCACATTCGACAGAATAGAGCGTAATACTAACCGTACATCATGGCCGACGAAAACGGACGATCACTGATACGCGTCGAGGAACTTACCAAGACGTTCGACATGGGCGAGACCCCCGTCCATGCGTTGCGCGGCGTTTCGTTCGGTATCGACCGCGGCACCTACGTGGCGATCATGGGGCCGTCCGGCTCGGGTAAGACGACTCTTCTGGATATTCTGGGCTGCCTCTCACGGCCGACTTCGGGCACGTATTGGCTCGGCGGCACGAAAGTTAGCGACCTGAGCGAGGCGCGGCTGGCGGAGATTCGCAACCACGAGATTGGATTCGTGTTCCAGAACTTCAACCTGCTTTCGCGTTCGACGGCGCTGCTCAACGTCGAATTGCCGCTGTTGTACGACGGCGTCCGCCGGAAGGAACGCGCGCGCCGGGCCATGGAGGCGCTCGGAAGCGTCGGCCTGGGCGACCGGATGTACCACCGCCCCAACGAGATGTCCGGCGGCCAGCGGCAGCGTGTGGCCGTCGCGCGAGCCCTGATCAACCATCCTTCGATACTTTTTGCCGACGAACCCACTGGGAATTTGGATACCTCCAGCGGGGAGAGTATTCTTGCCCTGTTCGATGAACTGCATCGCCAGGGAAACACCATTGTCATGGTGACGCACGAGCGTGACGTCGCCGAACACGCGCAACGCATTATGACGTTTCGTGACGGAAAATTGGTGAAGGACGAATGGCGCAAGCACCCAAAAACAAAAGAGTGGGACTCCGAATTTTTGTCTGGTTGATCGTGCTGGGGGGCCTGGCCTCGCCCGCGGTCTACTACTTCATGCAGGAGACGGTTCTCGAAGTCACGGCGGCGCCGTTGACGCGGGGCCGTGTCGAAACGACCGTGACGGCGATGTCTTCGGGCACCGTCAAGGCCGTGACGGACTCGATGGTCGCCGGCGGCACGATCGGGAAAGTGGTGGCCATTCCTGCCAAGGAAGGCGATCACGTTAAAGCAGGCGACTTGCTCGTCGAACTCGAACACGAGGAACTTGATGCCCAGGTCACTCTGGCCGAGGCCAACCTGCGCGTCGGCGAGTCGCGTCTCGAGCAAGCGAAGATCGCCGCGACAATCAACGAGGAAATCGCCCGTACGCGCGTCAGCCAGGCCGAGGCCCAGTCCAAGGTGGCCCGGCTCGATTTCGATCGCGTCAAGTCCCTGTCGGACCGAAAAGCCGTCTCGCAGAGCGATTTCGATAAGATCACCATGATGTTGCGGGTCGCGACGGAGACCGAAGCCGCCGCGAAGGCCGCACAGCAGGAGAACAAGGTACGGCAGGAAGATATTAAATCGGCGCAGGCCCTGGTCGAGCAGTTGCAGGCGGCGGTTGCGGCCGCGCGCATTATGCGCGACAAAGCCTATGTCCGCGCGCCGTTCGGCGGGATCGTCGCGAAAGTGTTCGTGCACGTGGGCGAAGCGGTCGGCGGCGGCCTGGGCGGCGGCGGCCTGGGGCTGGGCGGGT
>CAYOCT010000030.1:0-78303 GCA_964402555.1 uncultured Nitrospiraceae bacterium
AACGGGCAAGAAAAACGCTCGATAAGTTGCAGTCAGCATGACTCACTACACTAGCATCCCGTCGCCAGCATTCACCCGGGTAAGCATCAGCAGGACCTCAGGAGCGAACCCTATCGTGATGCTTCGTTCGAAGGAACAATCCTTGGCGCCGGTATGATGGAAGTCATTCCTTTCGTCGGTCCTGCCTTTTGTACAACAGGATCACCAACAAAGAAGCCGCCAAGAAGATGCCTAAAGCGATCATCACTGACGTGAATTCCTTTCGAGCGGCCGAAGCACCACTCAGATTGTCCGGCGGCGTTGATACTTGAAGTGGTTCACGAACGGAAACTTCGGGACCAAGCGAAGGGGGGGGACGTACACGTGAGGAGTCTGGCACAGATTGAGACTTCCGGGAAACTGTTGGGATGGGATTGTCTACATTCGATGTGCCGTTGGGTCCCGCGCCTTCCGGTCTCGAATCACTATCCTTCACCGAGACTTGGGCTGTCGGGAGATTGGAGACGTCAATCGACTTCACGACAGCTCTCGAATCTCCAAAGAACTCGCCTAGGTAGCGTCGGTCTTCTGGGTCCTCGAAGTTGATCTTCCTTACAATGCCCAGGTATTCAGTATTCCCGTTAGGCTTCACTTTATCTGCGACAATCATACCGCTCTTCGAATTCAGCCTGTTGTACGTGAGGATGGCGTCACCGGCAGATGCCCCATAATGCGCAACGCGAATCCAATCTCTGTCCATGAGAAGCCCCTCAACGAGGAGGGCATATCCGGTATCTATAGGTTGATAGACACTCCAGATATTGCGCCCCGTATCGTCTAGAAAATCTGGATCAGACAGCAGCATATATGGCTTGCCACTGCCTTCGAAATCTGCTTCTATCTTCAAGACCGTGGTAATAACCCTGTTCTCTTGGCTCGGGGCTTCTGCAAGAGATACGGGATTCGCTACGTAGTCTTGCAGGGGGTCCGCTACCATCCTTTCGATGAACGGAGACAATGAGGCCGGCACGATTAGGCAGAAGCTAAGGACAACTTGGGAGGTCTGCAGGTGCATAGGAACTCCTCACGATCTGTTCCACATACGGACGCGCTTTCTCGAACGACCAACGTGGCGTTGGTGGTGTAGCATCAGGATCGTACTTCCAGCAATAGGCATATGCTTTTCCATTGTACACGAAAGAACCGATGCCACCATTGTACCCCTTGACAATGTCTGCCGTCCTAAAATCCAAACAGGCATCCGGCTTGCCCGAAATCGTGATACGCACAGGGTGAGGAGGGACCTCTTCCGTAAAATGCTAGGGATACTGGAGTCGAACTACAGATTCTGGTCTAATCGTGTCGACATTGAGACTTGCCCTGTGGGAAGGAATAGAGGTACGGCCATGCGACACGATAAACCGATTTCCCGATGGTGGTGTCTCCTTGCTGGATTGCTCAGCTTGGGGGCCTATGCTGCGCCTACGATATCGCTGGACGGGCCGCCGTACACGGTCGAGTTTGACTCGGCCCATGGCTGCGTCGTGCGTCTTGCCGACCGTGCGGGCACGCTCGACCTGACCACGCCGACGGAACTCGCTGAGAACTTCCGCCTGGTCGTGGAAAGCGCCGACGGAAAACGAACCACACTCTCCGGCGCCGTGCAGGCCTTGAGCCGGTCCGTGAGGACGGGCAACTCGATCGAACTGGATTGGGATGGGCCGCTCTTTGACGCCGGAGGCGTGCACTATGACATCGCCGTCCGCGTGACGGTTACCGCCGACGAGAGCGCGGTCACGTTCGACTGCGCCCTTGAAAACCGATCGGCAGTCACTATCGTCGAAGCTTGGTACGGCATGCTGGGCGGCCTTGAAGATTTCGCAACACCCGAGCAACGTCCGCAGACTAACCTCTATCCCCCACCCGCGCGAAAGTCGCTGGCATCCCCGTTCGGCGACTACGCAATGGGCTATCCCTCCCAACTGAACATGGGGTTTGTGGACATCAATAACGCCGCGACGGGCCGCGGGATTTACATCGGACTTCATGACAAAGTCGCGCGGTTCAAGCGGTTTCACTTCATGGAAACGAAGAAAGGAAACGACACGACCATCGCGTCCTGCGTCGTGCACTATCCGTTTATCAAGACCGGCGAATCCTTTCAGGGCACGCCGGTGGTCTATCGGCTGCATCCGGGGGATTGGCACGCCGGTGCGAAGTTCTATCGCGAGTGGTTCATCAGCACGTTCGGTCTGATGGACCCGTCGCGAGATTGGATCCGCCGCGAGAGCTTCTTCCAGATGATCATGATGATGTTGCCGGAGGGCAACATCAACTACACGTTCAAACAAGTGCCGCAACTTGCCAAGGATGGCCTCAAGTACGGCGTACGCTCGCTGCAACTGGCCGGATGGCAGCGAGGCGGACACGATAACGGCTACCCCTACTACGAGCCAGACCCGCGCCTCGGCACTTGGGACGACGTCGCGGACGCGCTCCGCCAGTGCCATCGGATAGGCGTCAAGGTGTATTTCTTCGCGAACTTCCAACCGGTCATGCTGGACCTTGCGTGGTACCGGGAAGAACTCAAGGACTATGTCTCGCTCAACTCGTTTGGCGAGACGAGTTGGATCGCGGGCTGGGGCATGGGCACGCTCGCGTCGCGCATGGGCGACACAGTTCCTCTGATGGCGTTCGCGGACGTGGCATTCCCACGTATGAGCGACATCCTCACGGGATACTTCGTCAAGCTGGCCGAGGCGGGAGCCGACGGCCTCCACATCGACAAGATGTTTCCCGCGGCGCTCGACTTCAACCCACGGCTGAGCATGAAGCCGGACACGGCGCCGTGGGAGGGGGCCGTAAGGCTCATGGACAGGATAACGCGCGAATGCGGCGCGGTGAACCCCGATTTCCGAATGTCCTTTGAATGCAACTGGGACCGTATCCTGCCGTTCAGCAATGCCACGTGGTGGGCCGGAAACATGACGACCGCAAAGATGGTGTTCCCGGAAATAGCCGAGACCGTCGGGCACTACATGCCCTACGATGTTCTCGGCATCAACCGCGACGTGCGGCTCGGCTACGCGGTCATGGTGTCGCCCTTCAATTTCAACCGCTCGATGGACGTCAAAGACTGGCGCGGCATGGCACGCTATATCCGCGAGGTAAAGCGCATCCGAGACGGTCTAGCAGACATCGTGTACCTGGGCGAGCCGCTTCCGCAGGAACAGGCGCTGTTCGCCGACCAGACGCCGCCAGGCGGCGCGCAGTACGCCGTGTGGCGGAGCCTGAAAGACGGACGCCGCGCGTGCATTTTCACGAACGACACGCGGAAGCCCTTGGAGGCATCGATGCTGGGATTCGAGGGCAACTCCGATGGCCCCGTCGCGATATCCGTTCCTTATGACAATAGCGTGCACACCGCATTTCCTATCAACGTTCAGATCCCCGCCGAAGGCATCGCGTTTGTGTCCGAAGAACGAGGGGATCGAACAGCGACTGCGCCCCGCCAGCCACGGAAACGAGAGGAACCTCGCAAGAAAGAACCGCTGTTCGAGAACGCCGATTTCGAATACGGCGACCTGCGCGGTTGGACGGCCGATCCGAACTGGCGCGCCGACAACAACGCCGCCGGGGGCTGGTACAGCGGCTGGGGCGGGAAATGGTATGCATGGAGCGGACAAGGCGGAGAACAGGCCGTAGGCAAACTTCGTTCGCCCGGGTTTACACTGGCAAAGCAGGGAGTCGAAATCAGCCTTGCGGGATGGGCGGACATCCGGGGACAGAGTTCGGATCGATGGAACTATGTCACCCTGAATCTCGCGGACGGCACGGAACTGGACCGTCGCTATGCCCCCAACAGTGTGACGTTCACACCGGTCGTCTTGAACGGCGCAGGCCACGTGGGGGAACAGGTGTACGTGGAAGCCGTCGACGATGCCCCGGAAGGTTCCTACAGTATGCTGTGCATCGACGACGTGTCGCTCGTCAATGTAACGGCCGCGCCGTCGTTGCCGGCCACACCCAAGGCCAAGCCGCGCGAGGTCCACGTCCTCGAAAACGACCTCTATCGTATCGAGATCGACCGAAAGAACGGGGCGATCTGGCGCATCTTCGATAAGAAGGGCGGGCTTGAACTCATTCGCGAACCCCGGCTGGCCGACAACTTCGACTTCACGCTGCCCATCCGCAAGGCGGAATCGTGGATGTCGACGGAGGCGAACTTCATCCACGGGCGAAACCAGCGGCTTACGTCGTGCGAGCGTAGCGCCAACAGTCTTCGCCTCAAGTGGGCGGCTCCGCTCAAGAGCGTCTTCGGCGAGGAATACGACGCATCTGTCGAAATGAGAATCGCCCTTGAAGGAGAGGACATCGTCTTCAACCTTCGCATCGATAACCACACGGATCTCGAAACCGGCGAGGTCTACTATCCCATCCTCGGCGGGATGCAGGGGCTCGGCCGGACGCCCGCCGATCTCAAGGAGACCTCGATGGCTCTGCCGTCTGGCGCAGGGCTACAGTCGGCGCGGCCATTCCATACGTTTCAGAACATGTCGCCCTTCGGCACGCTCTACCCGGAACAGTACCACCGATACCCGGACGTTCTCTCGATGCCGTGGCTCGACCTCTACAGTTCTCGGGTGCGCAGAGGCGTCTACTTTGGCGCGCACGATCCTGTCGCGCGAAACAATATCCTCCACCTGCAGTTGCTCCCTGGTGCGGCCTCGCAGCGCGCCGATGGGAATTGGCCGCGTCCCGAAGAACTCAAGGGCGCCCCTTCGGGTGTGCGCATGGGTCTCGTGCAGATCCCCTATCAACCTGCCGGCCAGCCGTTTGAAGCGTCGCCTGTGGTGGTTCGGTTCCATGACGGCGACTGGCATGCGGCCGCGGCCATATACGGACAATGGGCCGACACACAGGACTTCGCTTCGCAATCGCCTTCTCCCGAAGCCCCGCGTATGCTTGCTTGCGGGCGCATTCCTTATGCTCAGCTTCCCGAACAGGCCAAGGCCGCGATCGCAAAAGGTATGAATACGCTGCTGCTGACCGACTGGAAAGCCGGCGGCCAGAACAACGGCGTCCCGCGCTTCGAACCGGACCCCTCGCTCGGCTCGCCTGAGGACCTCAGATGCGCCATCGAACAGTGCCACACGCAAGGCGTCCGCGTGGTCTTCGTCGTCAATCTGCAATACGTCGATCCGAAGACCGACGCTTACCGGGACGAACTCCAAGGCTCTATTTCAACGGACCGGTGGGGCATTCCCGCTACATGGGGCGAACGCCGGTTCCATCTTGTCAGCCCCGCGTTTCCCGAGATCCAAACGATGCTCGCAACGCAGGTGCGCGCCCTCGCCGCGCTGGGAGCCGATGGCATCCATCTGCGCGATTACTTCCCCATCGCCATGGACTTCAATCCCAAACTCCCGCTCACGCCCGACCGTGCCTCCTGGGAAGGAGGTCTCGCCTGCATGGCGCAGATGCTCAAGGCGGCGCGCGAGATAAAGCCCGGCTTCCAACTGAGCACGCCACTGGTCCGCGACCGGCTCGTCGGCGTTGCGCCTGCATCCGAGGTCGAAGCCCCGGAAGTCTCTCCCTTCAGAGAGGCGTTCCCGGGGTGGCGCGCGTTCAGCATGTCGCAGGGGAAATGATGACGGCGCTTAGGGAATGAGAAATCATGCCCAAGAATGACAGCGGCAGTTTGATTTGGCCCATGCCCGTTGCGATAGTGCTAGCAAGAGATGACGAAACGATTCACTCTTCCTGGCAATTGCCGGGAGCAGAGACCGCCTAAGCGGAGGCACATATGTCTGAGGAACGCTGGGTCTTGCTGCGCAGTGTAGACAGTTACGACAATGCCAAGATGACGGAGGTCGTAAACGAGGGATTCGAACTTCTCGGCCGCAAACCGAAGGGCAATGTGCTCATCAAGCCCAATGTCGTGTTCGCCAACAAGAAGTACTCCTTACACGCCTTTACCAACCCGGACATGGTCGGCCTGGTAGCCAACCGTGTGCGACAGTTCCCCGGCATCACCCGTCTCGACATAGGCGAGTCGGGAGGCTTTGGAATGCCCACGCGCATGAGCCTCAAGGAGTCCGGCTACTATGAAATGGGGAGACGCTGCAGGGTCCCGATAACCGACTTTGACGAAGACAAGTGCGTCAAGACGTCTTTGGCTCGCGCAGAGTTTCACAAGACGCTCCTTGTTCCGCGGCTCATCCACGAAGCTGACTTCAAGATCTGGATGCCCAAGCTCAAGTACCACATCTGTTGCGAAATCACCAATGCACTCAAGCTGAACATCGGCTGTCTCCTGCACAAGGAGCGCATGCTTTATCATGACGATCGTCTGAACAGTAAGATTGTTGATCTTCTGGAAATAGGGTATCCCGATATCATCATCACCGACGCGATCACCATAGGCCACGGGTTCGAATCCTGCGCCAAGCCGTCCCATCTCGGACTAATGATGATAAGCAACGACCCGATCGCCTCCGACATCGTCGCCGCTCAGATACTTGGCTACAGACCAGAGCAGGTCCACCACCTGCGAATGGCATCGGAGCGCGGCTACGGTTCAATCGAGCCGGATTCGGTCACGGTCTTGGGCGACATCAGTATCCCCGAGTTGAGAAAGCGCACGATGGGCATCGTAAGCCAGTTCCAGGATATGCAGATACTCGATACCCCCATCAAGTTCTACGAGGGCATCGGGCCGAACACCAACCAGGTCTGCTACGGCGGGTGCCTGGCCGCGGTAAAGGGCTGCCTCGGCACCATCGACGCCCGCAGGCCGGGGTCGCTCAGAAACGCCAAACCCGGCGCTATCGTGACGGGCATCTGTGAAGGCGACGTGGACGCGGGCGGCGGCGTCTGCCTGCTCATCGGCAGTTGCACGGAGGTCAAAGGCACTGTCAGGAACGCCAGGAGAATAAAGCGCGTCAAAGGCTGCCCGATTGGCGCGCTAAAGCTCACGGGCGTGCTGCCTTTCCTATACGGGATGCCTTCGCCCATGTTCGACAGGCGCGATATCGCAAACATGATCATCAACTCTGTAGAGAGGTTCTTTTACAAGGCGCGCTACGGAGCATTCTAACGGACATCTGCCTCGAAGACATTGTCCACGGTTTCGAGTGCGCGCCCGGTAATACGGCAAGTGAGACCTAAATGGTCCTGGCCTCTCTGATTGGAGCCGAAGAAAAGAGGCTTGTCCTTGAAACCCGGGCCTGGAGTATGGTGGAGATCAAGAAGAGCGCATCCATGAAGCAGGCCTACGAAATGGGAAAGAAGGCGTAATCCGAAATGACGACGGCAACTACTCATCGCAAGATGCCGGTTGTATTCGTGGGCCACGGCAGCCCCACCAATGCCATCGAAGACAACGAATTCACCCGGGCGTGGGCCGATCTCGGCAAGTCGTTACCCAAGCCCAAAGCAATACTTAGTGTTTCCGCACACTGGGAGACAACCGGTACGTTTGTCACATCAATGAAGCAGCCCCAGACAATTCATGATTTCTATGGCTTCCCCCAGGCCTTGTTCGAAATGCAGTACCCGGCTACGGGTTCTCCGTCGCTGGCACAGCGAGTCCGCGAGATTGTGGGCAGGACCTCGGTACGAGCGGACATGGAATGGGGTCTGGACCACGGTACATGGTCGGTTCTGAGCCGGATGTTTCCTGATGCCGATATCCCGGTCATTCAACTGAGTCTGGACAAGACTCAGCCGCCCAAGTTTCACTACGAATTAGGCAAAGAACTCCGAACGCTTCGCGATGAAGGGGTTCTGATACTCGGCAGTGGCAACATTGTTCATAACCTGCGCAAGATACAATGGACCGATATGGCCTACGACTGGGCGGTTGAGTTTGATGAGAAGGTCGCAGGTCTGATTTCGGCTGGTGACCACGACTCGATAGTGCATTACGAACGAGTGGGCGATGCGGCCCGACTCTCAGTGCCGACAAACGAACACTACCTGCCCCTACTTTATGCCCTTGCGTTGCAAGAAGGAACTGATAGCGTCGCATTCTTCGCGGAGAAGGTGACGTTGGGATCTATATCCATGCGGTCGCTATTAATCGCCTGCGCGTGACGTAAACTTCTTGCGCCGCCGCAAGAATGTAGCGGGAACCCCAAGCGGGAACCCAAAGGCAAAGATTCGGGTCGGCGGTTCGTATCCGCCCCAGGCTAGGGATAACTCCTACTCGACGTCCACTTCCACATCGTGCGCATTGCGGTCATCAATTAGACGTACTGTCTTGTCGGGCTGCTCTACCCCACCTAGCGCTACACGCTTAACGGAGGTTCCGCCGCCCATGTTGCGGACGGTAATGTGATAGAAGGTCTCGCGGTAGCGGTAGTGGATCTTGAAGGCTTCCCATTGAAGCGGAAGACAAGGGGTGAATCGAAGCACGTCGGTCTCCAACTGCAGGCCGAGTAAGGACTCCGTGATCAGGCGGTACATCCATCCAGCCGAGCCGGTATACCATGTCCATCCACCGCGGCCCGTGTGAGGGGCTGCGGCATAGACATCAGCCGCCATAACATAGGGTTCCACTTTGTAGACGTGCATCTGCCCGGGTGATTCGCCGTGAGCGATGGGATTGAGCAGCGAGAAGAGTTCCCAGGCGCGCTTGGAATCGCCCATGGCGGCAAACGCCATGGCGGCCCAGATTGCCGCATGGGTGTATTGCCCGCCGTTTTCCCGCACGCCAGGGATGTACCCCTTGACATAACCCGGATTGAGTTCCGACGTGTCGAACGGTGGGTCGAAAAGCTGAACGAGTTGCGAGTCTCGGCGCACCAGTCTGCGATCGACACTGTCCATCGCCGCCTGGGCTCGGTCGCGCTCCCCTGCGCGCGAGAGGACCGACCAGCTTTGCGGAATCGAGTCAATTTGGCACTCTGGATTCTCCGCCGAACCAAGCGGTTCGCCGCTGTCGAAGAAGGCCCGGCGATACCATTGCCCGTCCCACGCGGACTCTTCTATATGAAGACGCATCCGCCCCGCCTCGGCCTGACACGTGTCGGCGAAACCGCTGTCACCCCGTCGGCGGGCCAGTTCGGCAAACCGTGTCAGGACGTCATAGAGGAAGAATCCCAGCCAGACGCTCTCGCCCTTTCCCTTGTCGCCGACGAGATTCATCCCGTCATTCCAATCGCCGGTGCCCATCAGAGGCAAGCCGTGAACCCCGAAACGCAGGCCATTGTCGATCGCGCGTACGCAGTGCTGGTAGAGCGTCTCGGCCTCGCTGGAGATCTGCGGCAGGTCGTAGTACGAGTCCTCCTCCGGGCGAAGAACGCGCCCCTTGAGGTATTGAACCTGTTCGTCCAGTACGCCTACGTCGCCCGTGGCGGTCAAGTACCGGCAGGTGGCGTACGGTAACCAAAGGTAGTCGTCGGAGCAGTGGGTCCGCACGCCTCGTCCCGACGGGGGGTGCCACCAATGCTGTACGTCCCCCTCGTGAAACTGTCTTGCCGCCGCGCGAAGTAACTGCGCGCGCAACAGCAGCGGTTCCGCGTGCACAAGCGCCATAGCGTCCTGCAATTGGTCGCGGAATCCGTACGCTCCACCGGACTGATAGAAGCCGGTTCGCGCCCACATTCGGCATGAGAGGGTCTGGTATATCAGCCAGCCGTTGGCCAGGAAGTTGACTGCCGGGTCGGGTGTCTCCACGTGCACGGCGCCCAGCGTGCGATTCCAGTGCCCCCATACACCCTCCAAAGCCCGTTGCGCCCCCGAGAGACCTCGATGCTGTTGGATGAGCTGTCTCGCCTGTTCCTCCGACTCAGCGGCTCCCAGAAGAAAGACGAGTTCCTTTTCATGGCCGTCATCCAGACCTACAGGCACTTGTATCGCTGCGCACGGGTCGAGTCCGGCGCCCACGCGGCCGGAAAGACGAACACGATTCAGGGCTGCGGGACTGGCGGGCGTCCCGTTACGGCCGAGGAACTCGGTGCGATCGGCCGTTATCGTACGTGAAGTCTCGCCCATATCGGCGAAGACCACGCGTCCGCTGAACTCCGAGTTGTATGCATTGCGCGCGAAGATCGCGCCTGTTACCGGGTCTATCTCTGTGATGACGTGCATGAGGGTCTTGTCCCTCGCTTCGCCCAACACGAGTTCCCAATACGTGGTGACGGAGAGTCGTCGAGGGCGCCCCGAGCGGTTCGTTACCTTGAGCCGCGCAAACTTCACAGGGGCGTCCATGGCGACGTACAGGGTCAGTTCGCTCGCGATTCCGTCTTCCTCGTGCTCAAAGATGCTGTAGCCGAAACCGTGCCGAACGACATACGCCTGCGATCCCCGTGCAGGCTGTGGCGTTGGAGACCAGAAGCGGCCGCTCTCTTCATCGCGGACGTACAGCGCTTCTCCCCCGCCACTCACCGGGTCATTGCTCCAGGGCGTCAGTCGAAAGTCGTGACTGTTCTCCGCCCACGAATAGACGCTTCCGCTCTCCGATACAATCGTTCCGAACTGTGGGTTGGCAATTACATTGCTCCAAGGCGCGGGGGTATTGTCGCCGGGCTTGAGGATCATGATGTATTCGCGGCCATCCTGCGTGAAGCCGCCCAGGGCGTTGAAGAAGGCCAATTCATAATAGGGTATGCTGGGCGCGGCCATAGCCGCTTGGCGGGCTGACGGTTTTCGAAGCGCCATAGCGTCTTGAGCCTGGCTACGCCGATCTGTTCGTTTCAGAACCGCCATGGGTTCCTGCGACCGCCTGCGCCGCTCCACCTGTTCCGGTAACATCCCGGCATCATCCACGAGGACGACGCGGGCCACGGCCTGCAAGAGTAGGCGATCCTCCTCGGCAATCTGATCTACGCGCCGCAAGAACACACCGCCGGGCTTGTCCACCATCACCGCTTCGGAGCTGGCCACGATCAGACTCTTCATGGTGTCGTGCAACTCTTGGCGATAGACCGAGTCGTCCTCGTTCCAGATGACCAAGTCTGCTTTCAACCCTTTCATTCGCCAATAGGCGTGCGCCTGAAGCACCTGGCGAACGAGGTCGAGCTTCTCCCGATCGCGGATACGCACCAAGACAATGGGAAGATCGCCGGAGATCCCGTAGCCCCAAAGCCCCGACTGCCCACGTCTGTTTCGGACCAGAATGCTGGAGCTCGATCGATAACGCGGTGTCGCATACACTACCGAACCTGCCAGCCGCCCGTACATTTGGGCCTCAGCCTCGACCGTGTTGAGGTGCTGTAATTCAGCGTTGCTGTGCGTCCACGCGAGATCGAAAACGCGATCGGCAAGCCGGGGATCGTGATATCTGTCCACCAGCGCCGTGGCTGCCTCGCGGGTTTCGGCGACACCTGTAATCAGGTTGATTCGTACCTTTTCGTCTGGCCGAATGCGGACGCTGTGGCGAATGGAGACTACGGGGTCGAGTACGGGTCCCTCGCTGTCCGACAATCGGCCCTCGCCGTCCATCGCCACGGGCGAGACCAGCGACCGGCCTCTCCCTATGAACTTCGCGCGGTCGGTTTCGAATGAGAAATCGCCGCCCGCCTCGCCCTGCACTGTCATCAGGTGAACCATCCATGGCGGGTTCTCTTCGGCGGAACGGGGGCGTCGCGTGCAGAGAATGGCCTGCCGGGAACGGATAAGCTCCGTTTGAACAAACAAATTGCTGAAGGCCGGATGCGTCAGGTCTTGGCCAGCCGGCGCCAGGACGGCCTCCGCATAGCTGGTTAATTCGATTGTCCGGAGCCGGTCCGAGCGGTTGGTGATGGTGATACGGCGCAGCTCGATGTCGTCTTCGGGCGAGACACTGATTTCCGTATGGGTCTCCACGTCGTCGTCCCGACGGCTGAACTCAGCCTTGCCCTGCGCGAAGATCGCCTCGTAGGACTTGGAAGCTCGAAGGGTCGGGTGGTAGCCAATGGACCAAAACCGCCCATTGTCCAAGTCACGCACGTAACAGAACGTTCCCCAGCAATCGCGCGTCGGGTCTTCTCTCCACCGGGTGACCGACAGGTCGCGCCACCGGCTATATCCGCCACCGGCGCTACTGACCATGACGTGATACCGTCCGTTAGAGAGCAGGTGCACTTCCGGCACCGCACTTCCCGGATCGGTAAGGATCCGCACGCTCCCTTCCGCCTCGGCTGAGACCGTGCGCGTAACATTGGCCTCAAGCGCGTGTGGAAAGATAGGGCCCGTGGTCTTGGGAATTCGTTCTTGCAGCAGTAAGACGGTCGCTTGTAGCGCGGGGTCCGCCTGAAAGCGGCGCTGCATCGGGCGGTCGAGCAGAAGATAGGCCAGCGACAGGAGACTCATCCCTTCGTGATGCGTCATGAAGGATCGGACCGTCGCGCTACGGACGCCGAGCGGCAGGCGGGAGGGCGTGTAGTCAATGGCTTCGTAAAAGCCATAGGCCCCTTGGCGTCCCTCGCTCGTGAGACGCTCGAGGTTGCGGCAGGCGGCCCCGGGCGCAACCATCAAAGCCAGAACCGACGCGTAAGGCGCGACGACGAGGTCTTCGGCCAGTCCCCGCTTCAGTCCCAGTCCCGGCACCCCGAAGGGCCGATACTGGTAGTCCAGGCGCACGTCCCATGCATTGAATCCCGATTCGGAGATCCCCCAAGGCACTCCTCGCTGCCTTCCGTATTCGATCTGACGCCGCACGACCGCCTTGTACGTTTGATCCAAGAGCGTGTTTTCGTAGGTCGGCATCACGAGCAGCGGCATGAGGTACTCGAACATTGAGCCGCTCCAACTGAGCAGCGCCGGCGCGCCTCTCGAGGTGGTCAGCAAGCGGCCGAGCGCGAACCAATGCTCTTGGCCCAACTGTCCCTGTGAGATGGCACAGAAGCTGCCGAGCCGGGACTCGGAAGCGAGCAAGTCATAGTATCCTTTGTCCGGGTGGCGATCGCCGACGTGGTAGCCGATGAAGAGCAAGTCGCGAGACTCGTCATATAGGAACGAGAAGTCCATGTCCGAAAACTCGCGGCAATGGCCCGCATTGGCTTCGAGCGCCCGGATGCGTTCCAGCGCATGCCGGGAAGCATCGAGAACCGCACCACGCAGGCTGGCGAGCCATGTCGCCTCCGCCGAGTCGTCAGAAGAGTGGGGAGCGCCGGAATTCGGACCGTGAATTCCCGCCAGGATCCCGTCTATCAAGGGCACTAATGAATTCCCCAGCGCAGCCACTTGGCGCACCGTGGGAATACGATCAAGCTGCGCCAGCAATTCGCGCAACTCAGCGAGCCGGTGCATTTGCTCGGGCGAACCACTCTGCCAGAGGCCCTCGGGCGCGGGAGTCAACAGGACCCATGGCGCAAGATGGACGATGTCGTCGCGATGGTCGGCGGCGCATTGCGCTAACGACCGAACCCATGTTTGAGACGATCCGTTCAGTCCGTCGATTTGGCCAAGGCCGCCTGCCCAATCCGCCAAATGCCGCAAGAGCTGGACTGAAGCGCTGAGGGTGCTTGGGCGATTCCTGAAGTCCGTTTCGATCCGCTCGATCTGCCGCAGCACCCCCCTTACGGGGGCAGGATCGAGGCCTGGCGCCGGCGCGTTAACGAAGTCACGGGCCACATCGAAGAGCACCCGTGCCGTATCCTGAATACCGTCGAACGCCCGTGTTGGCAGGATCTTCGAGTCAATCAACTCCAGTAACCCACTCCGCAACACCAGTAGATGCCCGGCGAGGTTCCCGCTGTCTATTGTGGAAACGTATCGCGGCGGCAATACTTCGAGTGAATGCGTGTCATACCAGTTGAAGAAGTGGCCGCGATGTCTCTCCAACCGGGCCATCGTGACCAATGTTCTCTCGGATCGTTGCAGCAGTTGCGCAGCGGAGCAGTACCCGAAATCGTAGGCGGCGAGATTGGAGAGCAGCGCCATCCCGATGTTCGTCGGACTGGTCCGCGAAGCGATGTTGACTGCCGGATGTTCCTGGAAATTGTCCGGCGGAAGCCAGTGCTCTTGCGCAGTGACGAACGTCTCGAAATAGCCCCATGTTCGGCGCGCGAGCTTTCTCAGAAAGACCGTCTGACTCTTGGAGATCTGGGGTTCTCGTGCCGGAACGGGACGGCTAAGCCACCATAGCACGGCCGGCGAAACCAGCCACAGCCCGAGGAACGGCGCGCTGACCGAGAGGCTCTCCTGTCGAGCCAGGATTACGAGCGCGAAAACGATAGCGGCGACGGCCGGCTCAATCCACATGGCCCGAAAATGTCCTCGCAAATCGGTACGCGTAGCCGATTCGGCATCACTGGAGGTCGTCCACTCCAAGAGTTTGCGCCGCGTCCAGATGACGCGCGTCATCGTGCGCGCAATCGCGTCGAGGCTGACGTACGCATCGTACGGGACAGTCGCCAGAACCAAGAGAATCTGTCCCGCTTGGCGGACGAATCCTGGCACGAGGGCGCGGAGATGCATCCACCACGGCAAATCCCGCGGTTTATGGGCAAGGTCGCTCGCGGCCGAAAAGACGGAGGGCAGAACCAGCACGGCGACGACTAGAAGTGTTGCCCCTGCCGACAACCATAGCCACGGAAGCAGCCATGCGGATACGAGCAGCAGCAGCATCGCCGGCGGCACCAGACTGCGACGAAGGTTATCGAAGATCTTCCACTTGGAGAGGCCCGAGATCGGGTTAGAACGCCACTTAGCATCGTGTCCTGGCACGCGCGGCAGCAGCCACCCTGCGATTTGCCAGTCGCCGCGGATCCAGCGGCGGCGCCGGCTCACATCAGAGAAATACCTATGCGGGTGATCCTCGTAGACCTCGACGTCGCTGAGCAACGCAGAACGGGCATAAGCGCCCTCCAACAAGTCATGGCTCAAGATCGTGTTGTCGGGCAGGCAAGCGCACGCACGGTGAAATGCGTCGACGTCGTAGATTCCTTTCCCGATAAAGGACCCTTCTGCGAAAAGGTCCTGGTAGATATCGGAAACCGCGCGCGTGTACGGGTCCAATCCGCTGTCGGCGGCCAGCAAGCGGACATACCAGGATCGCGATGCGCTGGGAAGGCTGACGCCCACGCGGGGTTGGATAATGCCGTAGCCATCAAGAACCCGCCGCTGCTCCCTATCGAATACAGGCCGGTTGAGGGGATGCGCCATGGCCTCGATCAACTCGCGTGCCGCATCGCGCGGAAGCTCGGTGTCGGTGTCGAGCGTTATGACATAACGGATTTTAGGCAAGATGCGCGTATCGCCGACAGTTTCTTGAAAGCAATCCTTCGATCCGCCTCGCAAAAGCGCGGTAAATTCCTTCAACTTGCCCCGTTTGCGCTCGTACCCCATCCACATCCGGTCCGGTTCATTCCATCGGCGCGGGCGATGGAACAGGAAGAAGATGTCGTGCCGATCGTGCTCATACTTGCGGTTCAGGGCGTCAATTCCCTCGCGCGCTTGCAGGACGAGTTCGTCATCCCCCGGCATCGCCTCGTGCGGCGCATCACGGAAATCGGTGAGTAACGCAAAGTGCAGGTTAGGGCCGCGGTTGGCCAAGTAGCGGACCTCGAGTTGTTCCAGGAGATCGTCTGTTGCGGCCGAGCTGACGAGCATGGTCGGAACGACCGCCATCGTTCGGTGCTCCACCGGAATGCCGCCGCGGAAGTCCATCCGCGGCAGCGGCCTCGGTCCGATGTATACCGTTACGAGCCAGTTGATAACGCTGATGGCGAATTGCGCCACGCACATCAGGAGAGGCGCCGACAGCAGGACCAATATCCACGCCGGCAGGCCGCCCAGAAGTGCCCAGTTGAACAGGGCCATCGTAACGCACGCGATCAATGCGGTGATGCCCGACAGGTAGAAGAACAATGGACAGCGGATCACGGCCTTTCCAAAGGCCCCGCGCGGCGACCACTTTATACCCGCCGCGCGCTCCAATACCGAACGCCCTTTGTCGACCAGGTAGTATCCGACGTGCGCCTTCCTATCTTCCTTCGGGTCAACATCCGTCCTGGCGTCCGCGCACGCTTTCGCGAGGCCGATGGCTTTCTGCGCGACCTCGTTCTCTGCGATCTTTCCACGTTTGGAAATCGCTTCCACCGCGTGCCGGTACATGTCCCGCGTGGCAAAATCCATGGTAGCGTATACACCAGACGGATCGCCTCGGAGCGTCTGGTTGACGGAACTCTGGCTCTCGACGAAGTCCCGCCAGTTAGTCAGACTGAGCGTTCGGAGACTTGTAATGCTGTTGCCGATCGACACTTGGTCGATCGCCTGGGTTTGACTTTCCATCTTAACGAGATGGGCGATATTCAACCCTTGCTCGGAAGCGCGGTGCTCCAACCAATTCAGGGCGAACGCAAAGTGAGGGCTCTGCCCATGCAGATGCCGAGTCAGCTCCGCGAGAAAGGCGCTGGACATCGGCGGGTTCGCCCGCGCCATGTCCGCCAGCACAAGGACCAGGTCGGAGGGGTTCTGCTCGACGACGTTCACCATCCGCTCGGCCCAATCGGTGGCTAAGCCTCGATCTCGCAGACTCGCCGACAAGCGAACCGCCACGCGGCGCAGGTTCTCGATCAGTCCCAGGCGCAGCATGATCGGGACGGCCCAGAGCTCGCCCAACATCAAGGGCTCGATAGTCTGGTAAGAGGCGATGAACGCGTTGAGGGTCGCGGCATCCAGGCTGCCGTCGACGTGCGCGATCAGTTCCATCGCTATATCATACACTCGCGGGAAGCCTCTCGCGCTGCCTTTCGCAAGCACGGGGAGGCCTTTGCTGTAGGATGGAGGGAAATGACGGCGGGCCATGCGGATCTGCTCCTCGATCACGTAGAAATTGTCCAGGAGCCATTCCGCGGCGGGCACAATACCGCGGTTCTCTTCCACGGCCGCCGTGACCTGATCGTACATGCGAACCAGAACACCCTCGTTCTTGTCCAGTCTTGCGATGAGCCGGTCGGGCGCGGCCTCGGTGGCGATTTCATGCAATCGGGCCAATTCCTTCGCGCGACGTTCCAATTGCTCGACGCTGTAGAGCTCGGCGCGAAGAGGTTGTTCATCCACCGGTGGCTGCGACGGATCGTCGCCGCCAACGGCTTGATACCAGATCATCAGCCGTCCCAGTCGTCTCTTGAATCCAGAAGAAGGAGCGAGCACCGCCATTACCTCTTTGTTAGGCCTCGGGAGTGCGCAGGTCTAGTTCCTTGACCGCCCGTTGGACGCCCGCCAATGCCACGGGAGCGATACTGAATGCGCGATAACCCATGCGCAACATGATCGAAACGAGATGGGGCCGCGACGCGGCCTCTCCGCAGACGGTGATATCGTCAACGCGGCCCATCCTCGCCGCTTCATCGAGAATGTGCCCCATGAGCCAGAGAAACGCGGGATGTTCGAAGTTGTTGTACTTGAGGACCTCTTCGTTATCCCGGTCGGCCGCCATGAAATGCTGAAGCAGATCGTTCGTGCCCACGCTGGCGAAGTCCGCTTCGGCCAGCATATCTCTCATGGCGATAGCGGCGGCGGGTACTTCGATCATGACTCCCAGTTTCGTGTCGCTCGAGTACGGCGTTCCCGACGAGCGCAGCGAATCCTTTGCCGTTTCCACGTGTTCCCGCGCCAAACGAACCTCGTCAACCGTGGTCACCACGGGCAACAAGATGCCGACATCGGCACTGCTGCCTGCCGCGGCTCTCAGGATAGCCCTCACCTGGGTTCTGAACTCGTCCAAGTCCGCGTTGAGGTGCCGCCGGATGCCTCGTGTTCCCATGGCCGGATTCAACGCCACATTTCTGAACAGGGTCGGACTCTGCTTGTCGGCGCCAATGTCGAACGTGCGTATGCAGATCTTCTTTCCTGAAGAAGCTTCGATGACTTCCCTATATGCCCTAATCTGATCTTCCTCACTCGGAATGTTGCCGTTGGCCAACGCGAGGAATTCAGTCCGGAACAGTCCAACGCCCTCCAGACCAAGCTCGTAAGCAAAATCGAGCTGACTCGGGGACTCAATGTTCGCCAAGAGATGGACCTCGGTTCCGTCTGCCGTGGCCCACCCCTTTTGGACTACTGTCGTTCTGACTTCCTGCGGCAATGCGTACTGCGCCACGCGGGCGGCATGCCTTTCGAGGGTTTCTGGCGCAGGCCGGACGACCACGATTCCCTCGTTGGCATTGACGAGGAGGGTGTCTCCCTCAAAGACAGCGCCATTCAGGCCCGCGATGCCGCCCACGGAGGGTATCCTGAATCCTTTGAGCAAGATCGCCGCGTGGGCGAAGAGCGCGCCACTTTCGGTTGCGAACGCCGCGGCTTCGGCGTGCTGGGCCTGCATGGCCGCGCGCGGAAACAGGTGGCCGGAGACGAGGACTTGTCCTTTGTCAGGCGTGACGCACTCTGACGTCTGCGACCAATCTCCCCGAGCGAGTGCCCGGAGAATGCCGTCTACAAGTTCTCGAACATCTTCCGCACGCGCTTGCAGATAGGGGTCAACCATGGCGTCGAATAGCCGAATCAGTTTCTTCGCCTCCTCTTCCAAGGCCCATTCGGCATTCACCCTTTCGGCCGATATTCGATCCGCGACGCTCTTGGTGAATTCCTTGTCGGAGAGCATGGCCTCAAAGGCGGAGAAGATTGCGGCGGCTTCCGGTAGAATGCCCCCTTGAATCTTGCCGACACGTTCGGCAAACTGCTTCTGAACGAGCGCCACGGCCGCCATGTATCGGCTCTGCTGGGACCCAACCCGGTCCGAAGGAATGTCTTTTCTGACTACGAGCAGTTCGGGCTCCAGCAAGAATGCAGGCCCCATTGCGATGCCTGGGCAAATGACCTCGCCGCGAAGGATAACCTCTCCCAGGGGATCGGTGCGCGCGTCAAGAGCGGGTTCGGAACTCAACTTCTGCATAGTCCTTTCAGAAACGCCTCTCAATGTCCACAGATTCAGCGCCTACGCTTCGTCCAGTTCCACGGGGTCGCCGGTAAGCCGCTCTATTTCAGCCGCAAGCTCTTCGAGTGAATGGAAATGGATGCGCTGATCGATCCCTATCGACTCCGTGTAGTTATTGCCTTCGTCGTCTTCGATGGAGACAACCTGGAACGTCTCGTCGGGTCCGGCCTGTTCGGAACTCTGCCGGTCCAGTTGCGCGTAGTAGTGCATACGACTCAGCCCTTTCTTTGACTTGCTTCCGGAAAGGCACGAAACTGCCGTCACGGAAGGATCGTTACGTAATCGTCGAGTTGCAGGGCCGGGTCAAACTGTGGCGAGGCCGAAACGTCTGCCTTGTTCATGTCGATATCGATTTCCCGGTCCTCGCCCCGGACGCCCTTGAGGCGCCGGGCTGGAATGACTGCATGGTGCGCCAACAGATAGTGCCGTGTGTCCAAGATAGCCAGCACGATGGGCCATCCGTTATGGTCCACAATGAAGTCCTCAATCGCCCCGACCCGATCGTCAACCGCCATGACGCCATACGTGCACATATTCCGCATGCTGCAAAGAGGCGCGTCGCCCGCCAGGGCGGGCCCAGTTGAAGGCTCCGGACAATGGGACACCCAGCCGTAATATTTCAGTAAGTCTGCCTCGATGCGTCGAGACAAGGGCTTGTCCACGTCGATGTTGGGGCTGCACGAGATCTGTTCCATGGAATGTTGGAGCGAGATCGTCTTGCCATCCCAGTCAATGCCATCAATGGCCGTGGGGGAAATGAGCACCTTGTGCCTGCGCAGAAGAGTTCCCGTATCCACGATGAGATAGCGCATGATCCATTGATCGTCGTCAATATAGAAGTCATCGAGCGTCCCGATGAGGCCATCCGACGCGTGAATCTGGTGGCCAAGTAGCGGTTTCAATCGGTCGAGCATGGTTGCTGCGCCTCCTTCAATGGCGTCTGCGGCGCCTTTCGTTGTTCCTGCTTCAGCTCCATGGCTAAAGCGGTTATTCCAGCCAGGTTGCCCAGTTGCATCGTGTCTACAACGCTGCTGGGAACGATGACCAGCGTGGAATTTTGCTTGAGCCCTTCGTAGAGCATGTTCATCGCCCGGAGATGCAGGGCCGTGGGATTGTTGACATAGGTGCGGGCGGCTTCTTCGAACTTCTCCGCAACCTGGCGTTCGGAATCGCCCAGGATGACTCGCGCCTGCCTTTCGCGCTCGGCCTGGGCCTGCATCGACATGGCGTCTTCAAGCGCTGCCGGAATGAGCACGTCGCGGATCTCAACCGACTGGACGTGGATGCCCCACGGCTCGGTCCTTTTGTCAATAATCTTCTGAAGATCGGTGTCGATGGTTTCCCGCCCGGTAAGCATGTCTGCCAGCATGGTCTTGCCGATGACATCGCGCAACGCGGTTTGGGCCGCCCAACCGATGGCGGTCTGGTACTGGGCCACCTCCAGCGCGGCTTTCTCGGGATCGGTGACTTTCCAGAACAGGACGGCATCCACGTCCACGGGCACCGTATCTTTCGTCAGCGTCTTCTCCGCTTTGAAGGAGGCCGTAATAACGCGGGTGTCAATCCAGAAGGGTACCGAGTCGACGATAGGAACGATGAAGAATAGGCCAGGTCCTCGGAGCGATTGGTACTTTCCGAGCCGCAAAACGATGACCCGCTCCCACTGGTCCGCGACCTTGATCGCGGCTAGGGTCAGAATCGCCAAGGCACATCCAGCGACGCCCACGGCTATGCCTAAGTATGGATGCCCAGAGAATCTACATGCGACCGCAATTACCACAACGGGCAGAAGGACCGCGCCAGCCAATACGACCGCGAACGGGCTTTGCTTGTGCATGAGCGTGTCCTCATGTTCTGTATACCCGACTCTTGGCCCGCCTGTAAGAGCGCGCACCTGAGGCCGGGACGTATTCACACTAGAATTAAAGCAGGTTCACGAAAAGCCCAGGCAAAGCGAGGGTAAAGATGCGGTAAACATGCAAGGTTCAAACCGCCTGCGGATTAGTCTATAATTCGACAAGAACGAAGAAAGGCCCTAGCCACGTGAAGATCGCGGAAACGATTTTGAAAGCGTTGGGCGAGCCCGTCCTCCTGCTGGACGAACGTCTCCGGTATGTGATGGCCAATCCCGCGTTCTACCGTCTCTTGCAGGTTCCGCCGGGACCATTGGAGGGAAAGTCGCTCCAGGAATTCATATCTGCCAGAAGTGCAGCGCTGCAGTTGATAAAGATTCTGGAACCGCTCGCCGCGCATGACGAAGAAGTGGACGATGTGGATGTCATGTACGTGTTGCCGGATCACACGCGGATCCTCTTGTCGGTGAGCGCACGGCTCGTGCCCGAGAAACAAGGCCTGCCGAAGATGATCCTGGTTGAACTCCGCGACGTAACACAGCAGAGGATCGCAGATCGAAAGGTACTGGAGCTAAACAAGACTCTTGAGAAGCACGTGGCCTGTCTTGAAGTGATCAACAAGGAGCTGGAGTCGTTTTCACATTCGGTCTCTCATAACCTGCGAACCCCGTTGCGCCTTATGAACAAGGTCGCGCATATCCTGCTTCGAGACCACCGTGCGAATCTTCCCGACGCCGCTGTAGAGATTGTCGATATGATTATCGACAGCACGCGCGAAATGGAAGAACTCATCGAGGTATTGCTCACGTTCTCGCAGGTCATTCGAGATCCCCTCAAGAGACGTCGCGTGGACCTCCAAAGGCTGGCGCGGGAGGTGATTGAGGAACTGAGGGACGAATGGAACGGCCGCGCGGTTGAGTTCGTGGTTGAGGATCTGCCTCCGTGCAGCGCGGACCATCCCTTACTCAAGCAAGTGTTTCTCAATTTGCTGTCGAACGCCCTCAAGTTCACCAGGCATCGGGAAGAAACCGAGATCCGAATCGGCTTTACGGAGGCCTCCGGCGAAACGGTGTACTTTGTCCGGGACAATGGCGTAGGCTTTGACATGGACAAGTCCGATTCGCTGTTCGTAGCGTTTCATCGGCTCCACAAGCCCGGCGAATTTGAAGGGTCGGGCGTGGGTCTCGCGCTTGTCAGACGCATCGTCGAACGGCACAATGGGCGCGTGTGGGCGGAGAGCGAGATGAACAAAGGCGCAACCTTCTACTTCACCGTCGGCGCATAGCCGGCCAGCCAACCGTATTGCTTGAAAGGATGTCCGGGATTTGAAGGGAACAAGACACAAGATTCTGGTGGTCGACGACGACGCGCAATTGCTGAGCGAGATACGGCCGCACCTCGAAGCGCTGGGCTATGAGGTGGCCGCCGCGTCGGACGGTCTTGCCGCCCTGAAACTGGCGAAATCCATGGTTCCGGATCTGGTCGTGCTGGACATCAATTTCCCTAACTCCAAGACGCTGAGAAATCGAGCGATCGACGGGATCGAAGTGCTTCGAACGCTAAGGGAGACAGGCAATGTCCCGGTCCTCATGCTGAGTTCCGCCAATATCGCCGCGGTCAAAGTGATGACACTCACCATCGGAGCCGATGACTATTTGGCCAAACCCTTCGATCTTCACGAGTTGAGCGCGCGCATCGCCGCGATTCTGCGAAGAGGCCGAGGCGGTCCACCGGAGGACATGGTTCTGAACTTCCGCCGCATGCGGCTGGACCCCGGCGAACGGCGCGTCTGGAAAGACGGCGAACCCATCGAGTTGACCGGGATCGAGTTTGACATACTCTATGCGCTGGCCCGGCGTCCCGAACACGTGTTCACGCGCGACAGGCTCATCGAGCATGCATGGAAGGACGACGCGAGCTGTGTTCCCAAGGTCGTGGATGTCCATATCGGACACATCCGTAAGAAGATCGAGGACGATCCGAGCCATCCTGCCCTCATCGTCACCGTGCGTGGGACCGGTTACCGGTTCGAGGACGTGCCGGCGTAAACGGGTTCTTCGGATTGGCCGCGAAGCTCTTCTGTCTCCATCCCGAGAGCGCGTTCAATCTGTCGATGGATCTGATTGAGTCCGCTCTCCACCTGGATGCGTGTCTCTTCGATCGCCGCCGGACTCGTGGTATCCGGCGGCGGGATGGCCGGTCCGTGCGCGCTGATGACATGGGCAAACGGTTTGGCGATCACGAATCGGTCCCATGAGTGCAGGCGCCATGCCCGACGGACCGCAAACGCGTGCGGTATGATGGACGCGCCGGTGCGCGCGGCCAGAACGGCGGCGCCGGGTTTTGCCACCCTGCGTGGCCCCCGGGGACCATCCAACGTTAACAGCACCGCGCCGGCGTGCTCCAAAGTCGTTGCGAGTTCTCGCAAGGCCTGCGACCCTCCGCTACCCGAGGAACCTCGAATCGCCAAGATGCCGAGGCGCTGGATGGTTCGTGCCCCCAATTCGCCATCGAAGCTGTTGCTGACCAGTGCGTGTGCGCCCGTGTTCCGGTAGTAGTAAGCGGCCAGGGTGGTCGATTCGTGCCAAACCGCCACAATGGCCCGTCCGTGGGTCGCTTGCAGGTCTTCCCCGGGATCGAGGCCCTGATGCTCGTACCGGCAGGTCCGCAAGAGGAAACGCAGACTCGTGGCGATGAGCGGCGCCCCGAGGCTCAGGACGAGCCGCTGCCGAGCAGTGAAGGCGACTGGACTGTCGTAATGAAGCCCCGCGATCTGTGATGCCATAGGATGGTTCAACCTCGTCCCTGATGTCGCGCGATGGTGTCCCTAGGAATGCAAAACACTGCAGATGAGCCGTGTTTCGAGGGCCCGTCCGTCCATGTACCCTCTCACGAAAAGGCAAATTTGCGGCAAAGAACGGGAAAAGTTTCGGTAAAGATCTCCGTTGCCGCGCTCTCTGGCGCTCAAAAAGACGGGACGCCCGCCCCGGCCGAACAACCGCCTGGACTGCGTCCCTTGTGCTCCCTATGTGGCGTGGGTCAAATGCCCTTGCTTTGGCGATGGTGTTCTTTGACGCGGTGGCCTTTCCCGGACCTTTCGCTCTGTCTTACCTTCATCTCGTAGTTCCCCTTCCCTCGATTTCCGCTTGTCTCACCGGAGTCGTTCGGATTCGGCATCGAAGATGAAAGGCCTTCGCTGTGTACCACGGGCGCACAATATTCAGGCGTTTCGAGCGCTTTCAGCGCGGCTTCGCGATCTTCCTCGCAGACCAGAATCTCTGTGGGTCCCAAACTAGGAAAGATCCCGTGCACTCCCTCGTCTTTCACCCACGACTCAATGCCGGCGCTTGCCACGGTAGCGCGAGCCACCGCGGCGCTGGCCGAATCGCCTTCAAACACCGTTACGAGATTCTCGTACTCCGGCGCTTGTTCCGGAGGGAGAACGTCGACAAGCGCTACGTCGCAATCCGAACACTGCGTGAAACCCTCTCGATATTCCGTTCTACATTGGGGGCAATACATAAGGGGTCCTTTCCGATCCGTGCCTCGTTCCTGAAGGCGCGTGGTACGTGGCAGTAATATTGCAGGAACCGTTCCCGCAACGCGCTCAGCAACGCTTTCTTGACGGCGTTCCTGCCACCCACGCCGTTACGCAGATGCCACACCTGTGTAAGCGCGTGCTTTGCCAGGTCCTCCGCCCGTTGCGGATTTCGGGTCAGCGCGAAAGCCACCGAATAGCACATCTCCGCATACGAGAGTAAGACCGATTCGAACGAGTCTAGCTGTCGTGTCTGCATTGTCATCTCCCCACGTTAGAGGCGTTCGCCTCTACAGTTGCAGATTCCGGTATCTTCTTAAGTACGTCCCACGAAAAGAAGGGACAGCGGCCCAGACGAGCCAAGGTTTCGGTCACGCGCTGTGGTCGCCCCCAATCGCACCAATCCACTCCATCCATGGGCAGGACCATGCATCGGTTGGAAACGCGCTGGAGGATATCTCGCGAGAAGTCGGCGGGCGCCAGATTGCTGTAGACGGTTGCCAGGGCACTCGCCTCGACTCCGGGGTCCAGTCGTTTCTCGCGCACGGCACGCAATACCATCAGGAAGGCATCGAATTGGCACATCATCTCGGGCAGGCACTGCCGGCCCAAATTCCACAGAGTCTTCGCCTTGACGGCTGTTACCATGGTGTTCCACAGGCAACCTTGTTTCAGTAGCGCGCGCGCGGTCCTCCCGTCGGGCTTCTCCTGAAAATACAGCACCTTCATGGAGTCATGAGTTGGGTTGCCATGTTCTTCTGACCGCGCGTGGTCTGGGGCTATCCAGCCGTAGTCGGTTTCGGCGCGGTCGGGAATCGCCCCGACCAGAATG
Source organism: uncultured Nitrospiraceae bacterium (assembly GCA_964402555.1). Classification (GTDB taxonomy): domain Bacteria; phylum Hydrogenedentota; class Hydrogenedentia; order Hydrogenedentales; family SLHB01; genus CAYOCT01. The sequence goes on from CAYOCT010000030.1 coordinate 25,071, forward strand.
ATCTGCTCGCAGTGCCGCTCGGCCAACTCAAACGCGTGGTTCAGGTGATCCCTAAAACGCCACTCCGGAGACACAAAATGGTCCGAAGGAAGCAGAAGAACCGTCGCCTCCGGATTGTCCGCGAGCACATAGGCGGTCGGCAGGAAGACGCCGGGCCCCGTGCCCAGATTGCGCGGCTGTTCGACAACCAGCCCTGGCACACGCGTATTCGCGGTTTCGCTCACAAACTTGTCGTGTCCCCGCCCAATGATCGTCACCACATGGTCTTCGGGGACGACGGCGCCCGCACGTTCGATGGTGTGCTGGAACATGGAGCGTGAACCCACAAACGCGCAGTACTGCTTGGGCCTATCGACGCCCAACCAGCCGAGGATCAAGGGACGCATTCGCGACCCCTCGCCTCCGGCAAGAATAATGCCCCATCGGGAAAGTCCATGGTCCTTACCGAGGCTTGTGAATGCCGGAGTGAACGGCCGCGCTCGCGAACGAGCACGTGAATTGGAGGCCATGAATCCCTGCTTTCAACAACCCAAGTTGCCTTCGCCGCTGTGGCCCGCGCACCAGCCAGCATCCGGTATGGATGAGGCAATGCGCACAATCACGGTGAACCTTCTCAGCGCGACGCGCGTGCCGGCCACCTCTTGGCATGTCGAGCCGCTGCCAACTATTAGACTGTACGCGCGTAAATTCGGGGCAAAGTAAAGGTAAAGTCCCGGCAAAGATTTGGGCCGTCTAGAGGACGTCGTGTGGTCCTTCCGGCCGCCTCATGCGGTCTCGGAGTGAGCGCGTTTCAAGGCTGAATGGCGGCAGACACGCCACTAGCAGGGGTTGATGTCGTGACCGAACCTTCTTCCCTGATATTCTTCGCCACGGGAAACGTGAACTCAGGTTCCTGTTTGAGTATCGCGACTCCGAAGTCAAGCATTGTGTCATTGCCTAGCGTGCTGATCTTTGACGGCTTGAGGAACAGCGTTGCGACCGCCCCCTTGATACGCGCAAAGAACCCATCCGATTTGTCCGCCTTCGTGATGGAGGCCAAAGTCACCCCCATCCTGGGGTCCGCGTCATTCTTCGAGAATGCGAGCGTGTTCACCCGGGCCACCACCTCATTCGACCTGTGCTCGTACAGATACTGCCCTTGTATGGGCTTAATGTCATAGAGACCAATCGTTACAGGGCTATTCCGCCCTCGCATGTTGAATCGCAGGTTTACCGCGGTGACGGTCTGCGCTGAACCGCGTACCGTCCCTTTCACTTCTATACGCCCGGATCCTTCTCCCTCGAACTTGATGTAGTCCAGCATATGTTTCAGCGGCTCATTCTTCGCGAGTTCGCCGGTACGCGCGGCTATTGCGCCAGCCGGGTCAAACGTGTTCCTGTAAAACCCCTTTCCACGTATCTCGAACTCACAGGCCACGTGGAAGGATCTTGCGCCGCTCGTGCGTTCGTACGAGATGACGCCGACCTCTTGATCGTTACCGGCACTGGCTTGCCTGTCTACAAGGGTCAGTGCGATCAGCGGGACAAAGTACATGAAGGACGAAATGGAGTTCTTCTCGAGCGTCTCCTTGCCGTAACTCAGCTTGACCGTAGGGCCGCTGCCACTCGCAACGGCATTATCGTCCCCGGCCGCCGATACCGTGCCGGCGATGACTCCGGCGTTAGCGGAGCCGGCGCCCTCCCCGGCGCCAGGCGCAAGAAGCACGGCGCAAACAACAGCCATTCCCCAGAATTTCATTCGTGCGCCGGCGCTGTAGTACCCGGCGCCATCTTCTATCGAGAGTCGAATCATACCGAACCCCTCATGCTGCGATTCCGTGGTGTCTGTTTCGGTATCATCGCGGCCATGGCGCTGCAATCACCAAAGGACATGCTGTCTTCCGGTTCATTGTGCCTTCTCGATGCGTCCGCACTTTCGCACGTTCAGTGTCTTCAGAAGCCACGAGGCAGGTATCCCAATAGCAAGAGCACGATCACGATCGCCAACACCAGGCCCAAACCGCCGCTTGGGCCGTAACCCCAGTTCCGGCTGTGCGGCCACGCGGGCGCCGCGCTCAGGAACAGGACGAACAGCACGATCAGCAAAATCAAACCCATGACAGAAACTCCTCTCCGGGGCAATGCCCCGTACACACCGCCACCGCGAACGCCGCGGCCACTTGCGGCCAATTCCTCATAGTGATTTTGCCAGACGAACGTGAAGCCCAGGTAAAGCCGGGTCAAAGTTTCAGCAAAGAACTTGCGCGATGTACGGCGGTTGGCCCGCGGCCACGGAGCGGCAACAATCCTGCTGACTCCTCGCCGGCGCTACCTTCTGTAACACGCGCAGGAGTCGTGCGGGCGGCCCTCGTAATGCGTATGGACGGTTTGCGACGGCTCGAGGGGCAGGGCTATTCAGTACGGATTGGAACCGTGCAGTGATTCTTGCAAAGGCCCGTCTTCGCGGCAATCCTCGCCCCTAACCAAAAGCGATGAAGGGGCCTTCATTCAGCGCTGCGAGTACCTGCATATAGTCATCCTCTGAAAGCGAGATAGTAACTCCGTCGCCGCCCGGCTCCGTTGGTGCAACGCTACGAATTTCGCACAGCAGACCATTACTGACCGGAAGCATTGACCGCGCAGCAAGAGTAACCTCTCCAAGCGTGAGAACCACTGCGCCATCCAATGCGGCAATTTCTCGCCGTAACTGGGTGTCGAGGTCATGGAGGGAGGCTTTGTCACCAAGGATCTTCCTAAGCCAGCCGATTTTCCACACGGGCTCCCGCCGTAGCGCGCCGTCCTCTGAAGAGGCAACTGGTTCGGCCGGACAGTCTCTTTCTTGCGCGGCGTCCATGGCGCCGCTTCGCCCGGCAAGGGGTGCGTCCAACCAACTCCCACGCACCGCCTCCAACACTTCGGAGATACTGACCCTTACGGGAGCCTTGGTTGCCATCGGGATGACAATCGTTTCATGCGCGAAACACCCCCAACGCCGCGGAGGCCTGGCAAAACTGAGATTCTTGTCATGAAAGATAAGGACCTCTCCATTTGCGTTCAGCGCGACAGCGCTTCCCGGCTCGGATATCCAGGTTGCCACTGGCACGAACCGCAGGGCAGTCAGTATGCTCTTATCGGCCATCATGGGCGAAGGCTCTCGGTCGGTCACGTGATCCTCTCAGTCGTTTGTGTTGGCTCTGGGCTGGCTCCAATTGCCAGCGGGCCGATGTCTGTTCTCGATGTAACCCGGTGAAGCCCCACACGCTGCCTCACTGGCATAGAATCGATCCGCATGGAGTTCCTGGAGGGCCTGCCGCGCACAACGGGGGCAGTAGCCGTGGCTTATGGGTTCGTCGCTTACCCCGTTCACGGGCCGGCAGATCCAGTCCGAGCCGCGCCGGACCTTGTGGCATACACAACATTCGCTTTCCATACGCGCGTCTCCTTCGACGACTGACTCGTGTGACCAGGCCTTAATCTCAGGCCAGCGTCACTTTCCAAGCTTCCTCGTCCGAGTAGTGCCCGACGTGCGTCGACGCCGTTGATAGAGGCATGTCTCTGGCCGGTGCCACGTGCCCGTAAGGCTCCGCCGGAGGCCGGGATCCCTGAGACTGCCGGTGCACACAGGGTATCGCAGCGCATCAATCATGCGGCGCCCGGGCCGCCACGGGCCGAAACGCCGAGGTCACTTCCCGTATCGACGATCGACGTGTTCAGATCATGCGCCACAGCCCAGTCTTCCTGGGCGCGCGCAAAGATCTCGAATACCTTTTCCAACTTGCGGGAAAGCTCTCCCTCGGTGAAGGTCTGTGTGGATCCCATGATCTCTTCCTTGTCGGTTGTCTCGCTTGCGGCCTCGCAGGGTCGATGAGCATGGCATGGACCCGGCATGATTCAGTTCCTTGATGGTCGCTTCTGCGTCCGTGTGGGCCGGGTAGACCGCGACAACTGCGTCTTGACTCGACATTTCAATGCCCTCTCGTTCTGGAGCGTCATGGCGGTGCGGTTATGGCGCCGCGCGCTAAGGTCCGTGATCTGGCGGCATGCCAGCCACACCCCAATCCTAACCACTGAAGAAGAAGTGCAAGCAAACCTCGGGTAAAGGTTCGGTAAAGAATCCGAAAGGGATCAACGGCGGTGCCTGCGGGCTCGAAGATCCTGCCGCTAGCCATGCGGCTTGCGATTGAATGCAAGGGCTTCCCGTGCGGCGCAGAGAGATTACCGAATCTTTACCTCGGCTTTACCGCAAGTCGACATCGGGCAGGTACAGTTCAAACGTGGAAGCACGATACTAAGGACATTGCTAGATATGCCAACGGAAACGAACTGCGAACGATGGCTTGCCGACGTGAAGATTGTCTCGGACGATGCCGTGTATTCCCTGTATAACACCGTCTTGGACGAAGAGGGCTGCGGTGACTTCGTTTGTTCCAACAGGGGCAAGGAACTCTTTGTCAGGCCATCCAATACAGAAAAATGGCTGAAGATAGCCTCCCGACGCGCCAAGGAAGACTTCCTGGTCCTGCTTAGCTCCAAGTACTGCGAGGGGGAAGACGTGCATGCGTGGTACGAGAGGAACGGGGGAAGCATGTCCAAGACTGGATGAAGGGATTCCACATGACCGCGCGGGACCGTGTTGAGCGTATCGCCCTCGGGCAGATGGAGAAAGGCCGATGCTGAAGAACGATGAGCCGGTCGATATCCTCGTTGTCGAGGACAACGACAGCGAACGGGCCTCCATCGTGGCGTCTCTTGAAGCCGCCATTCACGAGGTCAATGTGGTCGCGGTGCACGATGGCTCGGAGGCCTTGGATTTTCTGTTTGCCCGCGGAGACTGGACGGATCGTAGCGGGGCCGCTTCTCCCAAGCTGATCCTGTTGGACCTGGAACTGCCAGGATCGGACGGTTTCTCGGTACTCGGCCAGATACGCTCGATCGAGCCGAAAGACGCCCTCACCCTTACCCCCGTGGTGATCTTCACCGATTCCAAAGCCCAGTACAACATCGCGAGGAGTTATCGTTGCGGCGCGAACAGCTACATCATGAAACCGCTGAGTTTCCCCGATTTTCAGGCCGTGGTGAAGACCGTTGGCCAATACTGGATGACGCTTAACAAGACGTCTTCGTGAGTAACCGTAAAGGACGCAACATGAAACTGACGCATCCGTGTTTCACGGAAGAAGAAGTCTACACGCTGGAATGGACCTACGCATTCTCGGCGTACGCACACCATACGCAGGAACACGGTGGAAAAGGTGACAGCAGGCGAGCCGCCGTCCCGGACGGCACGTGCGCGTCCGGTTCTTCGGGAGACTGTCCCGACGCTTTGAATGCGGCTCTGCTCGACATGGAGAGGAGAAGTTGAGATGTTGTATTGGGCACTGGTGTTCTTTCTTGTCGCGATACTGGCGGCAATCTTCGGATTTGGCGGCATCACGGCGGCCGCCCTCGCGATATCGAGGATCCTGTTCTTCGTCTTCCTCGTTCTGTTTGTCATATCGCTTGTCTTTGGACTGAGGGGCCGCCGTTCGTCGCTTCACTCAGGCCTTGATGAGTGACGAAGCACCCACGGTTCGGCTGGCCAGGCGAGCCTGGGACACACATTTGGCAAGGTATTGTTTGGAGAATAGAGCCCGGGCGTGAGATCCAACCCGAAAGGAAATCAACGTGAATACCTTTAGAGCAATGGTCGCAGCGTTAGTCGTGGGCGCGCTCGTGTGCTTAGGCGCGCTCGGATGTAACACCTTTAGGGGCGCGGGAAAGGACGTCGAAAGAGCCGGTAAAGGCATCCAAAACTCAGCCGATGGCGCGCAGAGGAAATAGGCGGCATGGCGCCCTCTCTCGATTACCGCAACAGATACATCGACCGTATTAGGAGATACAGGACATGAGAACCTATCGCACCGCGCGCGCGGCAGTCGCGGCCGCAGTGGGGATATGGGTTGTGTCATTTCTGGTGGGACCGGCAATGGCCGCCCAGGACCAAGCAACACCGGAGGCCGGCGTACAGGTTTTGACGCGCGGTCCCGTTCACGAGGCCTTCGCGGAGGCGTCTATGACAGGGGCGATGGCGGGGGTTGTCATCACGACCCCTCCGCCGGACCCCATTGCCGAGTTGCCTCCGGATCAGAGGCCTGAAGGCGCGAGTGTGGCGTGGATTCCGGGCTACTGGAGTTGGGATGATGATCGGAGCGCCTATATATGGGTGAGCGGGGTCTGGCGGGATCTTCCGCCTGGCCGCCAATGGGTGCCCGGATACTGGACACTGGTCGCAGGAGGCTCGCAGTGGATTTCGGGCTTCTGGGGCGACGCCGCACAAACGGAAGTCACTTACCTGCCGCCGCCGCCGGAACCGCGCGAGGCCGGCCCCAGTTCTCCCGCGCCGGCGCCCGGCAACCTATGGACGCCGGGGTGCTGGATCTGGCAGCAGAGCAGTTACGCTTGGCAACCCGGATATTGGGTGGTACAGCAGCCTGACTGGGTCTGGGTCCCCGCCCACTACACCTGGACGCCGAGAGGGTATGTCTACGTGCAGGGGTACTGGGATCACGATATCGTCCATCGCGGCGTGATGTTCGCGCCTGTTTACTACAACCAGCCCATTTACACGCGGCCCGATTACTCCTATTCGCCGAGCACCGTCATCGACTTGGCCGTAATGGCCGCGTGCCTCTTTGTACATCCGAGATCGAATCGGTATTTCTATGGCGATTACTACGACCCGCGCTACGAACAACGGGGATTCTATCCGTGGTACTCGAAGCGGCTCGCACGGTATGGAGAGGATCCGATCTACGCGCACTACCGCTCGCGGCAATTGCGGCGGGATCCGGATTGGGACGTCCATATCGACGACCAATTCAGGTATCGTCGTGAACATGTAGACGCGCGCCCGCCCCAAACACTGGCCCTCCAGGTTAACATCATCAACAACCGCGGCGCCGGCGTTCCTGAGAATGTCATCATCGGCAGGAGCTTCGCCGAGGCGGCACAAAGCAAGACCGTGCCTCTGCGTTTCACGAGCGTAAATGCGGACGAACACAAAGAAATCGTGACGCGCGGACGTGAGGTCCGAAAGCTCGGATTGGAGCGCGCAAGGGTGGAAACGGCGCCCGCCGCCGGGAGGTCGGAAACGGATCGCAAGGACGCGCGTCCGGTCAAGTTCCAGTTGCCTGTCTCTCCGGTGGTAGGAAGACCGATGCACACGACGGAAACGGGTGGCGTTCCTCCTACACCAACCACGCCCAAACCTACGTCGACCGAAGGTAAAAGCAGACGAGAGAAGCCACGGAAGATCAGGGCGGAAGCGGACCCCCCCAAGACCTTGGAGAAGCCCGCGAAAGCCGCGAGCCGGCCATCCCAGACGAGGGAGAGGCCGAAACGAGTCGAGGTCAAACCGGAGGCACTCGCGCCGGAGTCCGCGTCCCGAGTAACGGCGCCGAAACCCAGGCCACCCCGGCGAGAAAGAGCCCCCGCGAAGACCGAAAGCGCGTCCCAGACGCCGCAACCCGGCGGGACCGCCACGCAGCACAACGTTCAAGCTGGAACGGAAGCCCGGCTGCCCAAGACCCACGAAGCTCAACGTGCGCCGAAGTCCGTAGAGCCTAAGCGCGAGCCGCCCAAGCCGGAGGTGAAATCCAGAAAGGCGGAACGCCACACGCAGCCGTCTCACAAGGATGCCCGAAAGCAACGGGGCAAGCGAGGACAAGCGCCCAGCACAGAAGACAACAAGGAAGGCCAAGCGAAATGAGACGACGGAGCCCGGTCTCTGACTCTGGAACTTGTCGCCAATCGAGCGTCACTATTTCGACGAGCGACCATGGGTAGAACGGTTTTGATCCTCAGACCACCCCAATGGCGGCCAGCGCCTGGGGCAAAGCACAACAGGAAAGGAGTACCCAAATGAAGACATTAGCTGGAGTAGTCGTGGTGTTGGCGGTGTGCACACTAGCAGGTTTGGGGGTGCTCGGCTGCAACACGTTCAAGGGCGCGGGAAAGGACATCGAGAAGGGCGGCAAGAGCATTCAGAACGCAGCCGAGAACGCCCAAAGCGGCCACCACGAATCCGGGTCGAATACGATCACGGCAACGGCGGAGAGGGGCGGCTCGATCAGTCCCTCGGGCGCCACCGTCTTGTCGCACGGAGCCAGCCGGACCTTTACGATAAAGGCGGACAGGGGCTACCACGTGGCTGACGTGCTGGTTGACGGCAAGTCCTTGGGCGCCAGGAGCCGCTATGCGTTCGACAACGTGACCACAAATCACACGATTCTCGCGTTGTTTACCGTAAACCAGCACTGAGGGGAACACGGACATGAAAGCGGGTAATGGATACGTCACGGCGCTGCTGGCATGCGTCATAGCTTGCGTAGGCGCGCCCGGATGCACCACCGTCCAAGGTGCGGGAAACGACCTCGAAAGGGGCGGCAAAGGCATGCAGCTCGCAGCCGGAAACGCCCAAGACGCGATCCGGCTTCCGACGGGCCAATCGTACACGATCACGGCGTCGGCGGACTTGGGTGGCTCGATTAGCCCTTCGGGCAATATCGACGTGCCTAGTGGGTCAAGCCAGACGTTTATCGCCACGGCGAGCGCAGGCTACCGGGTCTTGGACCTACTGGTAGACGGCCAGTCGGTTGGGGCGTACGTGGACCTCTATCACGACGATTCGAGCAGCTATACGTTCAACAACGTTTCCGCGAATCACGCCATCTCGGCGACCTTTGCCGCGAATAGCGAACGCTGAAGATGTGATGGGCGACGTCCGGAAGAAACGATCGGCGCGGTTCCCGGGCTTCATGGGTAACGGCCCAGTCGAGCCGCGATACAGGAGCAGGCGGACTGCTTGGTACCAGACGAATTCTACTCTAGGAGACACAGTATGCTTGAGATATTAATTGTTGTGCTAATCGTCCTGTGGCTGCTCGGTTTAGTCACTTCGTACACCATGGGTGGGTTCATCCACGCGCTCTTGGTCCTTGCGATCATCGTGGTTCTGGTGCGCGTAATCCAGGGCCGAAGAGCAGTGTGACGGCGACGGAACGCTTCGTTGCCGCGGCGTGCCGGGCGCCGTGGCCTTACGGGACGTTAAGCGGGTTGTCACGTTAGATAACTACCGTGCCGCCCTCGGCCGCGATTCAAAGGCTCGCCGATAGGAGAGGTAGAAATGAATGCATACACAATACTGGCCATCGTGCTGATAGTGGCCGGCGTCCTGGGTCTGGTGTATAGCCACTTCAGCTACACCAAGGAAACGCAAGGAGCCACGTTGGGCCCCATCGAACTGACGATCGCGGAGAAGCACACGGTCAACATTCCTGTCTGGGCCGGCGTGGGATCCATAATCTTGGGCGCCGGACTGCTAGCCTTCTCGTTCGTGAAGCGCTGACGCAGGCAATCCGAACAGGTATCTCGACGCTTGACTCCAGGCCTTCCATCTCCGCCGGAATCTGTCTGGAGTTGCCACCGGCTGGCGCAACCGCGCGCCAGCCGGCCTTGATTCGTCCATCTACTTGGTCTTGGCCTCTTCGACGGTCATCTCGTTCTTCACGTTCGTCACTCCCTGAATGTCGGTGGCCAGCTTGGAAACCAGGGCCTTTTCGCCCGCGTTCTTGGCGATGCCGGTCAACGTGACCTCGCCATTCCGTGTCGCGACTTTGGTCTGGATGGCACTGGTCGAGCGATGGGTCAGTAACGCCATCCTGACCTGGGCGCTGATGGACGCATCATCGAGTTTTTCGCCCGCGGTTCGCTCCGCCGGGGCCGGAACCGCCGCCACGGTCATCTCATTCTTCACCTCTTTCACGCCTTCGATATCTCTGGCGTATTCGGTGGTCAGTTCCTTCTGGGCCATGCTCGACGCTTCGCCTTTCAGCGTTACGTCTCCGTCCTTCACCTCGACGGTGGTCTTAACTGCACTGACGTTGCGATGGAACAGCAGCGCGAGCTTCAGCTTTCTGCCGATCCACGTGTCCGATTTCTCGGCGGCGACTTCGGCTGTGGTCACCAGCTGATTGTCCACACGAGTGACCCCGGCCAAACTCGCCGCGGTCTCCTGAGCCAGCGTCTTGTGAGATTCCTCGGCCACAGTCCCCGTCAATGTAACGACACCATCTTTGGCCACGATCTTGGCCGAATCGTCCTTGAGATACGTCTTATTGACGTAGCTGTTCTTGAACGACGACACGATCCCGTCATCGGCCTCCGATGCGCGCACAGGCGTGCTGATTGCGAACATTACGGCCGCGGCTGCGGCCAACGCCAAGAAACACGTTGCTTTCCTTTTCATTCTGCTTCCTCGATTCGTCCGTAGTTGTGGTACTATTCTGCTTCTCTGAAACAGTTCAGAGTCATGCTTCCTTTTGCGGTACCTTCGTTCAGAATTTGGATTCTGCGTCTACTGCAGGTAGCCCAAGACCCCCTCTACTTGCCCATCACTTTCTTGACCTGGCCGATCTTCTCCTGACATTTGCCTTCTGCATGTTCTTCTCTGCCCTCAGCGTTCAAGTCCCGATCGCCGACCATTCTCCCGATGGCCTGCTTGATCGTGCCTTTCGCTTGGTGCAATTTGCCTTCCGCGTCGTCTCGTGTGCTTGACTTCATGGCATTGCTCCTCTTTCGGATCGAGTTAACGATTCTTGACGTTAGATACAGGTATGCAAAGTCTTGCTCAAAGCGGCCTCTGACCGACTTCTTTGGGGTTTGCCGGGCACAGCTCACCGAATGAGGCTTTGCCCGCCAACCCAACTTCTCTTCGCCGAGCAGGTCTCCAACAGGCACGCGTTTCTGTCGGCACTACCGCCTAGATGCCCCAGTGCCAGAGCCGTCCGTCGTCGGCGGGCGTCTTGTAGTAATAACCGTTGTAGGGCGCCCGCTGAATCTTGTATAGCTCCTCACGCTGATTCTTCGTGACAGTACCCCCGTAAGGTGCGCCTCGGTCCACTTTGGTGGTACCGCCAGTCGCACATCCGCCAAAGACGAAAACCGTTGCAGCACACCCCAGAGTAATCACCGCCGCTCGTAACATCTTTCGTGTCAACATGTCTATGGTCCTTTCGTTGTCTTTGCGTTCTCACTTGTCTCGTTCATGCGCCTTGTACGCTCACCAAATACGTACTATCTAGGCCTGTCCACTCAGACAATGCCCTTCCCGAACTCCGTTGGTCGGACGCCGGTCTGCATTCCCAATTCTCACGTGTCCTGGGGGCGCAAGAAGAGGCCTCCCGACTCCAGTCCTGCTTAGGAAACGGAACATTCCGTCCAAGCCGGGCATGGTCCAGAGCCATTAGAGCCCGCGTGGCAGGTATCCGAAGAGCAGAAGGACCAGCACGATAACCAACGCCAGTCCCAATCCGCCGCTGGGACCGTAACCCCAATTCCGGCTGTGTGGCCAAGTGGGCGCGGCACCCACGAGCAACACAATCAGGACAATCAGGAGAATCAAACCCATGGTACGAATTCCTTTCCCGGGTAATGAGTTACGCGTATAGGCCATCGCCGTGAACGCCACGGTCATCTGCGGCCATTTCGTCGGCATTATTGTGCCAAGCTCGCGCAAACCTCTGGCAAAGGCTTGGTAAAGCTTCAGCAAAGAATTCTGTTCTCCGTGAAATGACCCGTTCCATCCACCGGGCGCGTAACCGGAATCTCGGTCGCGAACCAAGAACGCCGCCCAAGTATTGGCCCGATATCAAGGGATTCGGGCGCAGTACACGATGAGGGAATACCCCCTGACCTCTGGAAACGAGCGTTCCAGCCTCAAATCCCCCCCCCACGCTAGCTTCCACGCGTATGTGTGCATACCACGCCGATTCGATTCTGTGAATCCCCCGAGTACGTGGCGCCACATCTCTGGGCTTAAGCGGCGCAACAAGTGATTTCGCGTCTCGCGGATTTCGCTTGTTGGGCGTGGCGCGGACCGAGGGCGACGGGCCATGGCAATGTGTTGGTGTGTTACGCCTCTGCGACATTGATCGCGGTTTACGGCCTGTTCATGACACCCCTCGGCTGGGGTTGGGCCGGGTTCGTATGGGGCTACGCCCTGCTGTGGTTCCTCCTAAATGACCGCCTGAAGCTGCTCGCCTACCGGGTTTTCGATCCTATCGAAGCCAAGATATCGTCCGATTTGACGCCGCGAATCGCCACGCGCGCCTATGGACTCTACGAGCAGCGGGGCTGCCAGGACGGCGGAGCCGTTCAAGACTGGAAGAAGGCGGAGCAAGAGATTCGGAAGGAAGACCCCCGCAAGTAGACCGCCGCGAATAACTCGGATGACATGGCCAAAAGGACGAAGATGAGAACCAACTCAAAGGATTTCCGTGTACTGCCCGGCGCCGAGGTCAACCTCAAGGAGTGGCGATGATTGTGAAACCTCTCTGTAAGTCGAAAAAGCAGTATCACAGACTCCTGGCAGAACGCGTTGAGGAGCTGAGCGCGCTGCAGCGCCTTCACGACGCTTCCAACCAGTATGCGTTGCTGCTGCTCCTTCAGGGCATGGATGCCGCCGGGAAGGACGGCGCAGTTCCCGGGCTTCATGGATAGCGGCCCTGTCGAACCGGGATACAGAAGCAGGGGAACTGCGCGGAAGAGATGCCTTCGACTCTAAGAGAAATACTATGCTTGAGATGATAATAGCCGTGCTTATCGTTCGTCCTCAGTTGGTTATGGCGAGTCGGAACCCGACGCTGTTGTATGCGCTCGCGGGGGGATAGGAACCGCGCTTCGCAGACCTGGTGATGTAGTAGTAGTTGCTCCAGCTACCGCCCCGAACGACGCGTTGCGTGCCTGTAGCAGGTCCAGTTGGATTCGTCATCGAGCCGCCGCTGTAGTATGTAGTCAATAACCAGTCGTGACACCACTGGTACGTATTCCCGCTCATATCGTAGGCGCCCACCGGGCTTGGACTATTCATCGTCGTCACGACGCCGTTGGGGCTGGTGTTTATTCCGTCGAACCATCCCACAGGGGAGGTATACGGTTGGGCCGTCAGGCCCAGCGGATTGACGTAGCCTGGATCGGCGTCGTAGTAATTGGCCCGGTTCTTGTCGGCCAGCGTATCGCTCATGAACCCATAGATCCAGTGCCTTCCGCCTCCGGCGGTGTCCCACGCCGCCGCCCGTTCCCACTCCGCCTCGGTCGGCAAGCGATATCCACCCGGCGTCGGCGGCGCAACCGTCAGCGGCCACTGCGCCGTATTCATGTCGTAGCATGGCGTCAACCCTTGCCACTCGCTCAGCCAGTTGCAGAACGCCACCGAACCATGCCACGTGACCATGACCATCGGGTGTGTAGCCATGGAATAATCCGTCACGATAGCTCCAACGCGTCCTGTTTTCGTCTTGCAGGAAAACACGGCGTCCGAATACTGGATGTTGCAGTACGCGGAAGTAAGACTGACGATAAGATAGCGGCTCGTGGCCGTACCACCGGCATAAATGTCGCCCGAACCGGCCCAAGGAGTCCCTGCGGAATCCGCATAGAGATAGCCTTGCGCAAGCGCCCAGTTCAAGACATCGCAGTATTCCTTATTCGTGACTTCGAACTTCCCAAGTTGATAGGCCCCCAGTGTCACATCGTGCCGCGGGTCTTCATAAGTCGCGCCATACGTCACGTCATCACCGGAAGAGGTCCGCCCCATCGTGAACGTCCCCGCGTCCACGGGCACCGTGTTCGGCATCAAGAAGATCGTGTCACTCGCCACAACGGATTCGCCGCCCGCGTTGCGCACTTTGAAATACACCGTCCGCGCTCCCACGCCCAGGGACAGCGTAAACGTTGGCTCAGTCGCATACGGCATCCACGCGGCTCCGGCAAACGATGCCGATTCACTGGCTATGTACTCCGCCGGCAATCCCATGCACACGTTGTTCAGCGTCACCGCCCGATTCGTCGTCGCCGTCGCGGCGTTGTTAATCTCAAATGACGTTACATGGAAGGATGCGGCCAGCCGGAAGCCGCTCCAGATATCGCGCCAGTCCCGCGGGTAGTGGCTCCGGCATGCCGAACGGCAGTACATGGTGGCTTCGTCCCACCAGCCGCCCTTGAGCATGTGGTACTCGGTGCGCGGGGCCTCAATCCACGCGCTGCCATCCGACGGCGCGCCAATGTAGTCGTAGTGGCTGTCGTCTTCGCACCATTCGTGCACGTTGCCGTGCATGTCGTACAAGCCAAGCGCGTTGGGCAGTTTCCCGCCCACCGGCTTGCTCCCCATCGGGCTGTCGTCGCCCCCGTACCACATGTAATCGCTTAGGCTGCCCGGCAGAGTACCCGCCTCGCAATCCGAAAAGTACGGATCGCACCCAGGCGCATCGCCAAAGTAAAAGCGCGTAGTCGTGCCCGCCCGGCAGGCATACTCCCATTCGGCCTCGCTGGGCAGCCGCACCGCCAACGGGCTCTGGCCGCTGCTTGCGACATGCGCGTTCAGCGACGTAACGAAACTCTGTGCGTCATCCCAGGAGATGTAATAGGCGGGATAGCTGTTGCCAAGACCGTACCACGTCGCTGGCGCGGTGCCTGGCCACGAGCCACGCACTGCCAGCCACTGTTGCTGCGTAATCTCGTACTTGCCCATCCAGAACCCATACGCCAGCGCCACCGGATGTTGCGGGTCTTCCCAATCAAAACTATCCGCTTCGCCCGAATACCGGCCCATCTGGAAACTCCCCGAAGGCACCCACGCCAGCTCGAGGGGGACATCGCCGGGAAGCGAAATGGTCCGCCCCGCCAGGTCGATGGTATCGCTCACCGGAGCCGATTCGACGCCCGCATAGCGCACCTTGAAGTATACCGTCTTTGTGCCGCCCGTGCCGGAGGAAAGCGAGAACGACGGCGATGTCCCATAGGGGAGCCACGCCGCGCCACTGAAATCGCTTGCCTCGCTTGCCATGTACTCCGCCGGGCTGGTCGTCGCCGTATTGTCCAGCGTCACCTCCGGATCGGTAGTTGTGGCCGCACCGCTGTTGATGGCAAGAGACACCACCGGAGTCGGCACCGCAGCCAGCCGGAACCCAGCGTCACCGCCCCTAGTGGGCGCCGACAGACTGGACCGACGTGCCGAACGGGATTCGCGAGCGCCGAAGAGCCAGTCGCCGAATCGTAGCACCCGGTTCGAGGTCCGCGGCGAGTCTATCCACGCGCTACCATCCGCCGGAGCCCCCACATAACTGGAATGGTAGTCGTCTTCGCAGAATTCCTGTACGTTCCCACTCATATCATACAGACCGAAGGCATTCGGCAGCTTCCCGCCGACCGGCTTGCTGCCGTACGGGCTGTTGTTACCACAATACCACATGTAGTCCGTCCGGTTGCCTGGCATCACGCCCGCCGCGCATTCGGTACAGTCGGCCGCGCATTCCGACGAATCGCCAAAATAGAACCGTGTGGTCGTGCCCGCCCGGCAGGCATACTCCCATTCGGCCTCACTTGGCAGCCGCACCGTCAGTGGCCCCTGGCCGCTGCTCATGATGTGGGCGTTCAGCATTGTTGTGAAGATTGTTGCCTCATTCCACGAGAGATAGTAGGCCGGATAGGTATCGCCCAATCCGAGTCCCGAAACCGGAGGGTACCCCGACCACGTACCGCGTACTGCCAGCCACTGTTGCTGCGTGATCTCGTACTTGCCCATCCAGAAGCCATACGCCAGCGTCACCTGATGCTGGGGGTCTTCCGTAGCACTGCTGTCCGCCTCGCCCGGATACCGGCCCATCATGAACGTCCCGCTGGGGACCCACACGAGTTCGAGCGGCACGTCGCCAGGAAGCCATATCGTACGTTCTTCAACGAGATTTATGACGCCACTTGCCGGCGCCGACTCGCCCGCGGCGTTGCGCACCTTGAAGTACACTGTTTTCGTGCCGCGTTCGCCCGAGGAAAGCGTGAACGACGGCGCGGTTCCGTAGGGCTGCCAAGTTGCATCGCTGAAGTCACTCGCCTCGCTGGCCATGTACTCGGTCGGGCTATTCGTCGCCGTGTTGTTCAACGTCACTACCGGATCGGCCGTCGCGGCCTTGCCCGCATCAAGGGCGAACGTGTCGATGCCGGGCGGCACGAGTGCGTCGTCGGCCGTCACGCGGAGTTGGGCCTGCGGGATGGCCTGTTCCGGATAATCCGCGCGGATGTCCCAAACGATATGCTTGCCGGCGCCCGTCGTGACGTCGGCGATATCGCCGGTCACGGACGTGACCGGATGAATGTAGCCATCGGCCCCGCCGTCTTTGGAGAGGGACACGGTGATGGCGCAGGGGCCGTTCGGCGCGACGAGGTCGTAGTAGATGTCCACTTGGGTTGTGCCGCCGGTCGGACTCTGCGAGAAGGTCACGTTCGAGACTTCGGGCGCCTGCGCCGAGGCTGAGGTGGAAGCCAGCAACGCCAGCACGAGGAGCGCCATTCCGATGCGGCGGCGCTTCGCCAGACGTGCAATTCCAGCGGCCAGCAACGCCAACCCGGCCGGCCATGCGTACAGCGAGAGTGGAGGCTCTGCTTTGACGATCTCCAACGCTGCATCGCTGCTCATGGACCCCATGTTACCGGCCAGATCAAAACCAGTGACCGAGACTCCCGCCGTGCCAAGCGGGTCGCTTGACTGGATAACATATCGATACGTGAAGCCCACGGACTTGGCGCCGCTGACCCACGTGGCGTCGTGACCATTCACCGACACGGACGGGTCGCCGGCTAGCGATTCGGATGATGTGAACGTGATTGTCACCGTTTCGCCCACGGAGGCCTGAGCGGGATTCGCGACCAGGTCGGTGAAGAGGGGCGCAACGCCAATACCCGTCCCGGAGGCGCTGATGTACGCGGGATCGATCGGATTGCCCACGGTGTCCTGCACCCCCGTGGCCGTCACCGTCACGCTCGCGCCGTTCTGCATCTCGCTCGCAGACCACGTCAGCGTGTACGGCCCCGTGCCCGAGATCCCGTCCGGATGTGGACTTAACGTGCCTGCGCCCAGGCCTGACACAGCGTAGTTCGCCGGCGTTGTCGCGCCCGGGTTGAGTATCGGCTCGCTAAAAATCACCGACAGACTCGCGTCTGTCAGCGCCGATACGGATTGCATGGTCGGCGAAAGCGTCTCCAATGCGCCCGAAGCCGACTCCCCGCTGCCGGTCAACGCGTACGCCGACAAACAAACGCCAACAACAAGTACTGCTGCCAAACCCTTAACGTAACTGCGCATGAGACTACTCCAACTTCAGAAAGGGACTGATCAACCTACACGGAAATCCGTGACGATGACGTTATTACTTTGAGGGCGATTTGTATGCACCGGAGTTTCCGGGCAGACATGTCCGGGAAAACCCCCACACGCGTTGGGGGGCACGGGTGGAGGGGGTGCGATGGCGGATGGCGCGGCACTGAAGTTCACGCATCCTTTCAAGGCCCAGTGAGGCAGGCGCTATTCTGTTTGCCGGCCATCTTCATGCGACGAACAACGGCATCGAGGAAGCAGGACACCCCGCCATGCAGTGTGTAGACGGAGCGTAATCAGAACGCCTTCGGCGTATAGGGTTCGAGGCGATGTGTCCCCTCCGCAGTCGTGAGGGTGACCGGCCGGTCCGCTTCGATCGTCGTGGGCGTCCCTTCGGCGGAGCGCAGGATGAACTGGCATACGTCGCTGAAACGAAGTTCAGCCCCTGTTTCGAGCGTCACGCGGCCGGCTTGCCCACCGACGAGCCCCTTGGCATAGAAGACGTCGCCTTCGACTTTCCCGACGGCCGAGCTGAAACCCGTCTCCGTCACCTTCAGGCTATGCAGGATTTCAGCGGCCTCGGGCTCACCTTCCTTGCGAGGACATATGAACAGCGCGACTTCGTCCCCGGAACTCGTCACTCGGTACGGCCTCAAGTAGCCGTACGTGGATAGCACGGGTTCGCCGTCCTCTTCGATGCGCCCGTCAGGGACAATGAAACACTGCTGATCGCCGCCGTCCGAATACTTTGTTGTCAGACAGCGTCCGTTCGCGTCCACAGTCAACGGCCGCCCGTCGTTCTCAAGCGCGGGAATGGACAGGCCGAAACGAGTGCCGCTCCCGCAGGAGAGCCGCGTCAGAATGCCGGTGGGCGTCACGGTGAACGTCTGGCGGAACGCCGGGCCGTCCTTCCCGCTGACGGGCGCGTATCGCACGGAAAAGCGCACGAGCAACGGATGCACGAAGTCCACCTCCAACTGGCCGCGGTAGTCCTTTGCGTGGTCCGCGAGACGCGTCCAGGCACGCGAGGTCTTCCACGCCGGCCCGATGCTTACGCCGGATTTGGAGCGTCCGTCGAACGCGCCGTCGCTCGGGCCTAACCGGCTATCCCATCCCGATCGCGCGATCCGGACCACGCCCAGCGTCGTCCAGAATATGCCGTACTTGGGCACGCTGTCGCCGCGCAGGTTGCCGAATACGTGCAGCCCGCCGGCATTCGCGGCAAAACAATCGAACACGGGGCCGGCTCGCAGCACGTAGCCGCCGATCTCGCACGGCGCGGGCCGCGGCGTCACATCGTCGCAGACGGCCTCGGCAGCCTCGGCCAGATGAAGCGCAATCGTAGCGTTGTAGTTGCTGTACTGGCTGGCGGGCTGGTAGCCGACGCGCGCCTCCGGGTCCAGGTGGTTCTTGGTGACGTAGAAGCTTCCTGCCCACGCGCCATCCGTGCGCTTCCATCGTTGTATGCTCCGGTGCGCCAGCGTCGCGGCTCGGCGGTACCGGCCGGCCAGTTGCGGGTCGTCCTCCCGGCACGCGCGGGCCATCGTCTCGAAACAGGTCGTGTAGAGCACGTCGTTGAACACATGGTCGTCGGTGCGGCCGTTGGGCGGGCACTGGCCGGTCGGGTCCTGGAAGAACAGACTCGAATGCGTTCCCGCAAACGCGGCGTCGCGAATGGCGGCGCCGCTCGAGCCATCGTAACCGTTGGCGGCCAACGCAAGCAGGTTACCGCGCCCGACGGCTTCGACGGCCATCGACTGCGGATCGCTGCTTCGGTCCTGGTACAGACGCAAGGGGTCCGGGACGATGCGATCGCGTTGCGTGCGGCGCAGCCATCCGTCCTCGACAAACGCGACGGCGTTGTCATGCTCGACCAGGCCCGCCCTGTACCGGGTCCATTCACCTTTCATGGCATAGGTCCGCCAGTTGTTCGTGTTGGTGTTCATCCCTTCGATGATCTGATCGATGGGCAATTGCAGGCGCGCGCGCCACGTCTCGATCTTCTCCGAGGGAACGCGTCCGGCATAGCGCGCCAGCGCCTCGGCCAGGGGCGCGATGAAGAACTCGCCGTGCTTGTCCGGAATTCTACGCTCGGCCACGCATCGCGTAGCCCAGTCCATAGCCATCACGCCGGCGTCAAGCAGGTCCTGCGCGCGTCCCGCGTGGAGCAACGCCCCGACCGCGGATGCCAGATACGGCGTCGTGTACTGGTGCTCGCGGCCCAGGATCGGATCCAGGACGGCGCCCGCGTTCTGTGCCTGCGCGGGGGCCTGGTATCGCAGGAGAAACCGGCAGACGCCCTCGACGTCGTCGAGATACGCGTTCCTCGATTCCGATGCGGACGGCGTAGCGTCGATCGTGACGTGAAATCCGGACCACGCGCAGCAGGGATTGTTCGCATTCGGGGCCGCGTGGATCAACGGGAGCAAACCCATGACGAGGGCGGCCGTCGCGGTTTGACACATACGCTTCTCCTCACCGCGTTCCGGCTTGAAGATTGACAGGTTCGACCTTTGCGATAGCGGGCGAGCAAAGCGTGAGATCGCCGCGGTCGTAGTATAGGATTCGCCCGCCCTCCTCGCCCACGATCAGACCCGGACCCTTCGCCTGGCCGAAGTCCGCGACGGCCGGCCCGCAAGCATGGCCGCCGAAGAACAACGTCTTGCCTTTGAATCCAACCATCTTTGGGAACGCGAAGGCCGGCTTGGCCTCGGTCCCGACATTCTTTACAAACAAGACCGCCGAACCAAGCCTCCCGAACGATTGCGGCAGCCCGTGGAGGACGTCTGGGATCGAGCCGTGGCGCGGCGTGCCGACGATCAAATCCTTGGTCCCATCAAGGTCCCAATCGTACAGAACCAGTTTGAGGCGGCCCGTTCCGCCAGCATCGAGACAACTACCGCGCATGGGCGTGCCCGAGTCCGTGAGGAGCTTGAATCCGTCGGTGATATTCCGCGCGTCGACCTGCCAATAGAGATGTAGTTCATCGTCCTGGTCCAGAGTAATGTACGCCATGCGCCCCCCCATCAATCCGATGGCGGGTTGCACGCGCCACATGCTGAACATGTCGAGACCGTCGAAATAGAGCGGCTCTCCCTGCGCAAGGCGCGGCGCCGTGGGCGTGCCCTCGTTCAGGTAAACGGTATGGCGCGCGGTGCTGTCGCTGATTAACACGTCGAGCGCGCCGTCCTGATTCCAGTCTGCTACGGTCGGACAGACGTAGCCCCAGCGCGCCTCCGACGGTCCCTGGATGTCGAGGCGATAGCCGGGTTGGATGTGGATGACGCGGCCGCCGGCTTCCAGGGGTTTGCACGGCAGGAAACGCGGTTCGCCGTTGTCGCCGACGTTCTCAAAGAAGTTAATGAAGCCGTCGGAGTTCCCCGCGATGATGTCCTTGTCGCCGTCGCCATCCCAATCGACGCAGTTCGTCACGGGCAGCGAACCGGCGTAGAGAAGGGCCTTCTCCTCAAGGACAGGCAGCGGCGCATCGTAGAGCGGACAACCTGCCTCGGTTACGGTTCCCGAAAACCGATACCAGTACAATCCGCCTTCGCCGCCGACAAGCAGGTCCGAGCGTCCTGACGCCGGGTTCGTGTATGCGACGGGGGTCCCGTGAATCTGGAGATGACGCCGCGCGATGCCGTGTTCGTCCACGACGAACGCCTTGGGTTCCAGCGCGAGACCGGTTTTCGCCGAGTTGTGGTAGTAGTAGAAAGGTCCGAAGTGTGACCCCGTGATGAAGTCGCGCCGCCGGTCGCCGCCGAGGTCGACGCAGGCTATGCGCCCCAGTTGCATTCGGACTTCCCGATCGGAGGACGAGACCAGGCGGGCGTCGGTCGCCGGTCCTTCAAACGCTTTGGGCAGCGTCACGGCGTAGATACCGACGTACGGCAGTCCCCCACGCCAAATCCCGCGCCCATCGTAGGGGTCATACGCGGGGTCTCGCCAATTCGCTCCGGCGGGCTGGTACGCGACACCATCGCCGACCTCGAGCAACATCTCGACCGTTCCATCCGGGTTGATGAGAGGCGCGAGTTGGCGCACGCCGCGAGGCAAGCCGGCCAGCTTGATCCGATTGCGTTCCTCGAAGCGCATGCCAGCCTTATCGAGGACGGTGTGGACGATCTCTTTCCCCTGCAACCAGAGGCCGTGGACCACGCCGTCGCTAGTTTGAAGGATGAAGCCGTTGGGAGGATAGGCCCCCTTAAACGGGAATCCCACCGGTTTTGGAGCTGCAAACACCGGCTCGCCATGCGGGCCGCGGGCCGACCACTTGTACAGAAAGAGGCCCTTATTTCGGCCGTGTTGGCCCGTTGCCGTAAACAGGTCCGGCTCGGCCCCGTCAAACACACGCGCGACTCCGAGCGGCTCAATCGTAACGGCGTCCGCGGCCAGAGGTCCCCGCCCATCGGCCGTCCCCAGGGGGATCGCGTCGCCGCTGACGAGCGCGCAGAATGCGGGCGGGCACGATACCGTCAGTAGCAGGAAAAGAAGCGTCTGTTTGCGGGCAAATCGAGGCATCTTTGTCACCATTCTTTCCTCTGATTTCATTCAAGCGTTTCCGTGTGCAGTGCGATTCTAACATATCATGACACGGCGTTCGGATGCGGAAACCTGGGTTCAAACTCACCGCTGCGGTATACTTCCAAGTGGGATTTCCCGCGCGTGCAAGTCATGAACAATATTCGGAGGCAATTGGCAATGGAGCGATTCTCTATATTTACCGCAGCCCTGATGGCCGCGGTCCTGATAATGACTGGCGTCGCCTACGGCCAGGCCGACACACCGCTCCCGCATGGCGCGGTTGCCGGGGAACGCTGTCGAGTGATCGTATCCAGCGATATCGGCGGTTCGGACAACGACGACTATCAGTCCATGATTCACTTTCTCGTCTATGCCGACGTCATGGACGTCGAAGGATTGATCGCCTCGCCGCCGCAACGAGGCCGGGCCCGGAACATACTCGAGGTCCTCAACGCGTATGAGACGGATTATCCCGCGCTTGTTCACGCGGCCAAAGACTACCCCGCGCCTGAGCGGATGCGCGCGCTGGTGAAACAAGGCGCAGTCGACCCGGCCCCCGAGGCCGGTTTCAGTGAGGCCACCGAAGGTTCCCGTTGGATAGTCGAGCGCGCGCGGGCTAACGATCCTCGGCCCCTATACGTCCTCGTTTGGGGCAGCATCACGGACGTGGCTCAAGCGGTGCACGACGCGCCGGATACCAAGACCCGCCTCCGGGTCTACTCGATAGGCGCCTGGAACACCGCGCAGGACCGGGCCGCGCGAAACTATCTCTACGAACAGCACAAGGACCTCTGGTGGATCGAATCCGACACTACGTTCCGCGGGATGTACGTCGGTGGAAACCAGGACGGTGACTTGGAAAATAGGGCGTTTCTGGACGCCCACGTGCGGAACCATGGCGCCTTGGGACGGCTGCTTGTCGAGAAACTGGGCGCGATCAAGATGGGCGATACGCCGTCGGTGCTGTACATGTTGGCGGGAGACCCGGATGACCCCACGAGCGAGCACTGGGGAGGCAGCTACATTGCCACCGAGCACGGTCCCCATTATTGGACCGACAATCCCAACGCAGGACTCGCGGAAGGACGATTTGCAGGAGCGAAGACGGTCAATCGTTGGCGGGTGGCGTTTCTACGGGATTGGCAGCGACGCATGGAACGCCTTGCTCCAACCAACGGGACGGCGAGCCCACCTGCCGACCGGTAGCGGGCCGAGTGCCTCAAGCGGTCAAGCAACTGACCAGGCGGGACAAACGTTACGCCTCGCCTTCTGCTAACGCGTCAAATAGTCGAGGTCTTAAGGTGCCGGCGCGAGCAGAACCGCGTCCGCTACGACGCGCTTACCGCCCGTGTTGTCCAGTTCGATGTGTCCGTCGGCGGCCAGGGCAAATGTTCCCAGTGGACGCCAGGTCTGGAACTCTTTGGACTGATCGGCGGTTGCCGTGTACTCATGGCCGCCTGATCGGATCGTGTAGTGGGCGGTCGGGGTATGGTCGCTATTGGGGTCATCCGGAATCCAGACCGAGACGAGATATGTGCCCGGCTTGATCCCTGAGAAGGTCCAGCGGAACGTCGCGCTGCCGTCGCCGGGCTCGGTCCAGAATTGCTCGTTATTGAAGCTTGAACGGCCGCCAACCCTGTGCCACTGACCAGACTGCACGGTGCCCTGACTGGTCACGTCGAGTACAACTTGTCCGGGCTTTACTTCTTTCGCCGGAAGCGTTAGGCGGAGAGGAAGCCGTTCCTGAAGAGAAGGCCACTGCGGAAAAGCCGCGTGAGGCTCTGTCTGATACCAAAAGACGGTGCTCGAATAGTGGTTGGCAAAGTTGTTGGCGTGGCCGTGCTCGATAGTCATCCGAATAGACTTGTGAAACCGGATAGGGTCGGCGACGTAGAAACGATATGAAGTAGTTTCGCCGTGGTAATCGGCATTCTCGACTCGAAGGTATCCGGTGTACGGGCCGGCGTAGGGGATGTTTGGACAGGCGCCGCCACCAAAGATCTCCTCGGTCCCCGTCCCATGAATGGATGGCGGCCACGTCTCGCCGTCAATGAAGATCATGTCGTCCCCTTCACCGTACCACGTGTGGGACACGTTGTAGATATTGAGGAAGTACCCCGCGACATTGCCCCGGCCCTGTGCCTCAAGAATGACGTAGTTCTCCGCGCCGTCCAGGTTGGCGCCGAGACCGGAACAGACGTTAACGTTGGCCTCGGGACCCATGGCGCGCGTGGGCCTCTCCTGGCGGTATTGAGCGTGAAAGCGGCCGAGACCGCTGCCGAGGCACTCTTGTTTCTCGTAGTCGATGTGGTACCAGACCGCGCCGATGGTTTCGGGGCCTTCGTTGGTAAGCGTCAGCCTTGCCCCGTTGTCGAACGGCATGGGGAAGTAGCTGTTGAAGCCGACGGTCAAAGTCGTCTCGTCCGTCGCCAGTTTGGCGCCGGGGTTGACCGTTATCATCTGCGATCTGAAGTAGTTGATTCGGCCATGGCCCTGCCCAAAGAAATCGCCCAGAGACGCTTCCACGCTCGGCGTTGATTCGCCGTCCCAGTACATGCGCAGCACGAGATCCTGCAGGTAGTGCGGCTGGTCGGCCTGCGGACCCATTACGGTGAAATACACATGGCGGATCATGCCCGCGCCGGGAATGGCCGCCAGCTCAAGCGTCGCTCCAGGCGCGACGGGCCGGAAGTCCGCGTTCCCGCCGCTGCGATCCCAACTCGATTCACGCGCGCTCCGCGCGTCGGAAATGGACACCATATCAGAGAAGATTGACTGCATGAACGACGTCTCCTTTCCTGCATCGGTTGCACAACCCGCCATCAAGACGCACTGAAGAACCAACACCATTCCGGGCTTTGTCATCCAGGTCATCCAGGATACCCTCCACTGTTGCCCCTGGCCAGTCCACGCATGCCATCCTTTAGGAGATGCGCCGCCCACAGTGTTCCATTCCCAACTCAGTAAACGCACGGTAGGCGGCTTCCACGTTTTCCGGCGGCGCTCCGACGGCGATGCGATCGTACTCGGTCGGGATAATACCGCCGTCGCGCGTGCCCCAGAACTCGAGCAACTGGGATGCCTCGCGCCGGACATCCTCGACGCTTCCGGAGACATAGGTATGTTGAATGTCGATGCACGGCACAAAGGCAATCTTCCCCGCGAACGCCAGGCCCACTTCCTCAATACCGACGACCGTCGGCGAATGGAGATTGAGCGCGTCGAACCCCACCTCGATGAAATCCGGGATCAAGTCGTTGATGCGCCCGTCCGTGTGCAGGATCGCGTGCATGCCCGCGTCATGGATCGCGTCACAGAGGCTATGGTACCGATCCTTGAAGAACTCGCGCCACACCGCGGGCGCCACCAACGTAGTCGTCTCCGTGCCCCAATCGTCCGAGACAAGAAATGCGTCGATGCGCCCCTGGAATCGTGCCGACAGGTTTCTCATGATGCGAATATGAAAGTCGAGAATGCGGTCCAGCCATTCGTGCATCCTGTCGGGAAAAAGGCAAAAATCCATCAGCGCCTGCGTGAAGCCACGCAACGAGTAGTACCGCTCCCAAAGGGTCAGCACAGTCTCTGCCATGGCTACGGCATAGATGTCCGGATGTTTCGAGAGCTGGGCCTCCATCCGATCAAACCGGGTCGGATCGTCCGGATTCGGGAAAACGTACTGCGCGTCTTGGTCCCAGTTCGCTACGGGGTATTCGACTATTTGACCCATATTCTCGATTTCGGTCTTGTGCCATAGCGCTCCCCACTCGTCTTCGCCGGGGCGAGAGGGCCGCCATCCTTGGGGAGCGGTATAGGTGAAGATGCCCAGATCGAGCACACCAAAACTGGGATAGCTCATGGGCAAACGTTCCGGCAGTTGGAAGGTAATCGCGCGCCGGCACAACTCCCTCGAGTTCATGATGGATCCCTTGATCGAATTCCAATCACCCTGGACAAAGGAGAGACTAGCTTTGGGTTATACGCGATCAAACGCCATAGCGTAACCACCTTATATGGAAGCCACTTACAACAACGTGACGAGATCAAGCGGTCAACCACTACGCTCTAACGTAGCATATCAGTACGTCGGTTTCCAACTTCTTTGGTTCGCATCCATTTCAAGCGCGCGCAACGAGGCGTGACGCTCCGAAGGCTAAGACTATGAGAACGGGGGTTCGTATCCCCCCCCCACTCCGCCGACACACGCAACCCTAGTGATAATTGTGCTTGACAGTCGTTAGCACTCATGCTAAATTGTAATTACATTGGGTCTAGCGCCTTGCCGAGTGGCGCTACGGGATGCGGGCAGTCTGGGCTTTTTCATTTTGGGACGTCTGAGGAGACCGCGCCTTGCGCGGAGGAGGGCACGCATGCGAACTGGGGCTGTCCTACTTAAGATTTCATGCTTTCTTGCAGTCGCACTAGTCGTCTTGCCTGGTACAATCGCAAGCGCAGCCATACCACGCGTGCTGGTGGTAGGCGACAGTTGGACGATGTTTCCGTGGTCTGGCGGTGTGTTCCAGTCACTATTGGCGCCGTTTGGGGTGGAGGCCCGGGGAAACCTGACAGCGATCGGGGGCAGTACGGCGGCGCAATGGGCGCAAGCCTCCTCGCTAAACATCATCGGCGCGGAACTGGGCGCTAATCCAACGATCGACATCGTATACCTGTGTATCGGCGGAAACGACACGCTCGGAGTCTACAACGTGAGCAAGACTCCGGCACAGCGGGCGCAGGACTGGGCGCCTATCCGGAACAACATTCAGACCGTGGTGAACTACATCCTTGCATTTCGCCCAAACATCCGCGTGGTGCTGGTTGATTACGACTACCTGAACCTGTTCGAATCGCTGAACGGCAATATTACCGCCCTATACGCGTGGTCACTGTTCGGGTATCCTTCCGCACAGCAAATCAACTCTGCATTTGCGGAAATGGGGCAAGAGAAGCTCGCCATTGCTCAATCGACGCCGCGGTGCGCGTATGTCCAGAACTGGGGATTGATGCAGTTCAGCTTCGGGTACATGGGCACGCCGCCAGGTGTGGTTCCTTTTCCGGGCACGGAAGGGACTGCCTATGACCCCTATCCCGGAGGCATCGTGAGCTGGCCCTCGCCGCCCGCGGCCATGCTCGATATCGGCGGTGGCAACATCGACTGGCTGCACTTGAACACGACCGGCTACACCTACCTGGTCCAAAATGTAATCAACCAGTACATTGCTAACTGGATTGTCAACCCCTATATCCCGGACACGACCCCTCCGGCATGTACCGGCATAGTACTCTCGAACACTTCGCCCACCAACGCCGCCACGATAGGCTTCAGCGTGACTTTTACGGAATCCGTCACCGGGGTAGACGCGACGGACTTTGTTATTGACGTGGCCGGGCTAACCGGCGCGTCGGTTACGAGCGTCGTGGGCGGTGGCGCCTCGTATGCCGTCACCGTCTCGACAGGAAATGGACAGGGCACGATCAGTGTCGACCTCTTGAACAACGGCAGCATCAGAGATGCCTCTAACAATGCCTTGTCGTCAGGATATACCAGTGGGGAAACCTGCACCGTAGACCGGGTCCGGCCCTCAATCGTCATTTCCTCGACGGCGACCGATCCAACGAGCACGCCGCCGATACCCGTGACCGTTACCTTCAGCGAACCAGTCTACGGTTTCAGCGCTTCGGATATCGTCGCGACAAACTCCGGTGTAAGCGATTTTGCCGGATCGGGAACCAATTTCAGTTTCAATCTGAACCCCTTCAGCACGGGCCTGATTACCGCCTGGATTCCGGCGGACGTCGCCTCGGACGCGGTGGGAAACACCAACACGGGTTCGGGCACCGTGAGCCGGAACTTCAGCGGTGTCACCGTGGGATGGACAGGCTACCTCAGCGACGGAACCGATGGCGCACTAGTCGTGTCCTCGGGTACCTTGACTATCAACACCGACACCCTGGCCATGAGCGGCGCGGCCAGCAAGACGGGCCGCAATGACAACGGGGTCTGTGTCTTCGACTTCACGACGGTCCAGTTGGGCAGCGGCGTGGCCGTTAACATCTCTGGTTCGCGTCCGCTTTCCATCGCCGCTACGGGCGACATCTTCATCAGTACCGCCCTGAATGTCAGCGGCGACCGTCCCGGACGGCTTGGCGGCGGTCAAGGCGGAACCGGCGCATCGGGTCGTGGTGGCGGCGGTGGCGGAAACGGCGGCGGTGGAGGAAATGGCGGAAGTGGCGCCGGGGGTGGCTCAGGGGGCGTCGGTTTTCCAGGGGCGACTCCAGGGAACCCGGGCGGAACCGGTACGGACGGATCCTATGGGACAGGCGGATCGACGGGGTCCTTGGCAACGCAGGGGGACACGGGCGCCTCGGGGACGTTCGGATTTAACATGGCCACGGGACTTGGCGGCGGCGGTGGCGGCGGCGCCGCTGGAACCGGCGGCGGAGGAGGCACGCGGGGCAATGCTGGCGCCAGCAGCGGTGGTGGCGGTGCTGGAGGATATGCGGGCGTCGGTGGCAGCGGAGGAAATGGAGATCCGGGATCTGGCGGTGGCGGCGGCGGCACTGGGTCCCAAGGGAACACGGGCGGCACCGGCGGTACGGGCAGTAACGGCGGCAACGCCCAATTCAACGTCGATGCGAACGCCTTGACCCTCCATGCGGGCAATGGCGGGGGTGGCGGCGGCGGCGGTGGCGGCGGAGGTGGCGGTGGCGGGGGCGGCGGCGGTGGCGGCGCGCGAGGCGGGGGCGGCGGCGGTGGCGGCGGAGGGGCAGCCGGCTGGACCATATGGACGGATTGGATCTTCCTCAATGGCGGTGTGGGAGGCCACGGCGGCCTTGGCCAGATGGGCGGGAGCGGCGGGCTGGGTGGAACCGGCGGAACCGGCGGAACCGGAGGTAACGGCAATAATGGCGGCGGAGCCATCGTGCTTTCGGCGCGCGGACTCCTGCAGTTGGACTCTTCAGGCGGCGTGAATATTTCTGCCGGCACCAATCGTACTTCGGGGTCAGGCGGCGCCGCAGGAAGCTCCGGGCAAGGCGGCGGCGGACCGAGCGGCAACACCAGTGTGGGGCGCACCGATGGCGCTGCCGGGCAATCGTACGTGGGGCTTTGGTGGGGTGGCACGGGCGGCAATGGGGCCGTGGGCGGCTCCGGGGGCAGCGGCGCTTCCGGGGGACTCGGTGGAACCGGCGGCGGCGGTGGCGCGGGCGGCTTCGGGACGCCCGGCATGGTCAAGTTACACGCCTCGGTGGTCAAGGCAAATGGCGGCATCATCGCCTGTGATAACTGGAACGCGAACACAGGCACGGCCTACGCCGGCAAGGCAACGTGGATCACCAACATGAAAGCCTCGGCTCGGAGCGCTTCACTGCCGACGTATACCGATACGATCCAGGAGGGCGTCAACACGAATAATGCCGTGCTCCGCGAACCGGCCGTCTATTCAGCCGCCGAGATGGCGCCGCTCATTCCCACGCTCGCAAACGGCCCTGCGTCGTCGGGTATCTGCGCGGCCAACTACTGGAATAAGAGCGTGGTAGATCCTCTGGTCGCCGCTATCCCGGACCCGGAATTACTCGAACTGGTATCGCTGACCGGAGCGAATAGTGTGTTTGACGGCTTTGACCAGATATTCCTGGTCAATATGAGCCCGGTCGACACAGCAACCACGATCATTCTGACCGTCGCGGGCTACCCCCCCGTGCCCCTCCCCAATATCGGGCCCGGTAAAGTTTGGACGGCTGTAGTCCCGGCTGGCGCGTCGATTTCCTATTCTTACGAACTTCTTGGCAATGACATCGACGTGAGCGCAGGGTCTTTGGATTTCGGGGCGCAGAATATTGCCTATGGCGCTACAGCGCCCCAGGTGATTACGGTCTCGAATCTGGGACCCGCCCCTCTCAGCTTCACGGGCAGCGGATTTGAGATTCAAGGCGCGGACGCGGCGGAGTTTGCCATCCTCGACTCGCCTTCGACCGACCCATTGTGGCGCGGCGCGTACCGGCAAATCGAAATCAGCTTCGACCCGTCAACTGAGGGAACGAAGTCGGCCTCGCTGGTCATCACGAGCGACGACCCCGATGAAGCGACGGTAACTATCCCGCTGACGGGGCGCGGCGTCGAACCACCCGAGGTAGTGAGTTGCACCATCGTTGGCGAACAGCTCACCCATGCGCAGACGGTTGACTTCGCAGTGGAATTCTCGGAACCCGTTACCGGGCTTTCCAGCGGTTCGTTCACGGTAGCGCAGTCGGGCGGCGTCACGAACGCCCATGTGCTGGGCATTTCCGCTGGACCTCAGACCTACCTAGTCAGTGTCGACACGGGATCAGGAAACGGTGATCTGCGTCTTGATGTGGTGCAGGATCCCAATATCCGGGACTTGCAGACTAATCCTCTCGGCAACGGCTTTGTCTTTGGCGAGCACTACACGCTGGACAAGACCGTTCCGACGGCTTCAGCGATATCGGTCGGGGCGCCGAACCCTACCAATGGTTCCGAGGTCGTCTTTGAAGTGACCTTCAGCGAGGCGGTGCAAAACTTCGACGCCGAATCGGACCTTGTCCTAACGTCGACCGGATCGCTTGCCTACACGGGCGTCGACGTTGCGTCTTTGCCTGCCCCATTGACATACCGTGTGACATTGTCGGGCGTCACCGGCGATGGGACGATGACGCTTGCGGTCCTGACCACCTCCGACGTGCAGGACTTCGCCGGAAACGCATTGGGATCGAGCGTGACAAGTGCGGCGGCCCTCGTTGACCACACGCCGCCCGATGTGACGGTCACGTCGCAGACCACGCCCTACGCCACGCCCACGATTTCGGGCAGTGTAGACGATGGCATCGGGGCTGGCGTGCAAAGCGTGCTGGTTACGGTCAACAGTCAGCAGTACACCGCGACCGTAGTCGACACGACGTGGTCCGTTGCAGTAACGGATCCGCTACCGGAGGGCGTCTATGACGTCATTGCGCTCGCCACGGACCAACTCGGAAACGAGCGTACGGATGCCACGACGGAAGAGCTGACCGTCGATCTGACGGTACCCACGGTTACCATCAACGTACTTCTGACGAACGATTCGACCCCGTTGATTACCGGTACGGCCGTGCCCCAGAGCGGCGCGACCATCGCGAGTGTCGAAGTCACGGTGAACGGCCACGTGTACAGCGCCGATCTAAGCAGCTTGCCGTCCTGGAGTGCGTCGGTCACCGACGTGCTGCCAGATGATGTTTATGAAGTCCTGGCTCGGGCGCAAGACGGCTTTGGACGCACGGGCACCGATGGCTCGACTCACGAATTGCGCGTCGATACGACGCCGCCCGCCGCAGCGTTCGTCCCGGCCTCACCCAATCCCACCGGGGCCGATGAGATTGTGTTTTCACTTGTGTTGAGCGAGCCCACCACCGCCCCGGTCTCGGCCGGGGATTTGAGTACGACGGGAACGCTTCCCGCCGCGCTCAGCGTAGCGGGAACGCCGCCGATCTACACGGTTACGGCAACCCTCAGCGATCCGGATGCAGACGGGACCCTCGGGATCCTTCTCGCTCCGGGTCTACATGATTTGGCTGGGAATGCGTGTGCCGGGGCCGAATCAAGCCTACACCGCGTCTTCAATTGGCGCGGTTTCCTGACGCAGCCACAGGGAGGCCGGTATTATACCGGCGACGCTCACACGCTTTCCGTGGCCGCGGACTGTGCCGCAGAGACCTTGGCCTACCGATGGAGGTGGGACGACGGTAGCAAGTTCGTGGCTGACGGGCCTGCCGCACAGTCGTGGGATCTGGCTGCACTGGCCCCCGCTAACGCGGGCACATACTGGTGCGAAATCACCTATGATGGGGCGACGCATGAGAGCGACCATGAGGCGCTTGATGTGAAAGACCATTTGGTTATCACTATCGATCCTCTGGGAGCGACAGCGGTTGTGGGCGAAAGCCATACGTTCGATGTCCAAACCAGCGGTGGCTACTTGCCGTTAGCCTATACATGGAAAAAGGACGGTTTGACCATTCTGTCGGCCCCGGATGCGTCCGAGTTCACAATAACGGAGATCACGGCGGACGATGCGGGCAGCTACACCGTCGAGGTGAGTGATGACAATCGAGACGTTCGCGCCTCGCAAAGCGCAGAACTGACCGTGACCACGGGGATGCCGGCCAACGGGCTGATTGGCTTGGGCCTGCTGGCGTCCCTGCTGATACTGGTTGCGGCGCGTTATACACGATCCGCCGGAGGTCGTCCTTACTGAGAACCCATTCGACCCCGATTGGTGGAACGGTAAGGACATTGGGCTGGTATCGAGGACGGTCTTTTGGCAGGAATTGTCTGTCTGATGAGGCCAGTTCATGGAGCGTAGGATCGAGTGCGGGTGCGAGGCAGCGGGCCGTTCTGGTCAGAAATCGGCGACCTTGCGGTTCGAATCGTTCCCCGATGGTCGCCGTCATGCAAGAGTGCGATGCTATAGATCCAGCGGCCCGCTCGGAGTTGCACGAGGACTCCGAGGCGAGTAAACACAGCCGCAGGACATGCGCCGATGCAAGGACGGCGCATCAAAGCGAATAGTAGATTCACTCTGAAGCAGTCGCGCAACAAGGGAAAACATTTTCAGTATTGACAAAAATCCCCTTCGCGTGTCTAAAATGTAATCACATTTGGGCTGCAGGTTCTATTGCGTGTTAGGGGTACGCAAAGCATTTTCTGGGATGTCTGATTTCGCACACGTAGTCGGCCTATGGTTGATTGCTTGCGATGCGAATTCATGTATATAGGCGCGCAGTTCAGAAGGATTGGCAATGCAGAGGCTCGAGGTGACCTACTATCTTTTCGGTCTATAATTGAAATCTAGGGATCAGGCAAATCAATCACACGAGGGAGGGAAGGAATATGGCGACGGGATTTCAGCGAAGAAGGCGGGGCGTAGCGTTAAGCCCATGTGCACGGGGGGTTCTCGCCTTGACCCTCATTCTGGCCGGAGCAGCTTTCGGAGATATCTACGATATCTACGAAAGTGACGGTACGCTGGGCAACCTGGTTTTGACGGGGACGGAGACTGTCCTCATCAACACCAGCGGCGCGGCGCCCACGCTCCAGGTCAACTCTGCTTCGCCCATTATGGGGCGCGTCGAGAACACGGGCATCGCCGCGGGCGTAGCCGTGTTCGATTTCCGCCGGGTCGAGATCCCTGCGGGGTGCTCCGTGACGGTCGCGGGCAGCCGTCCCCTGGCCTTGACCGCCAGCGAGGACATGTACATTGGAGCCGGATTTGACGTATCCGCCAGTGTTGCCGGCCGTGCCGGCGGCGGTATTGGCGGCAACGGAGGAAGCGGCAATAGCGGCGGTGGCGGCGGCGGCGGCGGATCGCCCGGCGGCGGCGGCTGGGGCGGCGGTGGCGGCGGCGGCGGGCAGCCTCTTCCGTTGACTGACGGTGCCTGGGGCGCCAATGGCAATGGCGGCGGCGGCGGGACAAACGGCGCGTCCGGCGGCGGCGGCAACGGTGGCTCAACGGGAGCCGCTGGGACATTGGGTTACGGTCAGATTTCCGGCGCTGGCGCAGCCGGTAGCGGCGGCGCAGGCGGGTCGGCGGGCTATCTTGGTGGCGCCGGCGGCGGTGGTTATCAAGGTAACGCGGGCGGGCCAGGAGGTGGCGGCGCATACGCGAACGGTGGCAACGGGGGCGGCGGCGGAACCGGTGGCAGTGGCGGCGGAGGCGGCACAGGTAACGGGGCCGGCAATGCCGCAAATGGCAATTCCGGAGGCAACGCCGTGTATGCCCTTGGGGCGGACACGCTTGACATCGCGGCCGGCAGCGGCGGTGGTGGTGGCGGTGGCGGCGGTGGCGGCGGTGGCGGCGGCGGTGGTGGCGGTGGCGGCGGCGCTCAAGGCGGTGGTGGCGGCGGCGGTGGCGGTGGCGCCTTGGGTTACCTCTGGTGGGTACCGTGGCAGTGGTACGGCGGATGGGGCGGCGCCGGAGGTAACGGCGGCCAAGGCCAGACCGGCGGTTGGGGCGGCGGCGGCGGCAATGGCGGCGGCGGTGGTAGTGGCGGCGGCGGCGGCAATGGCGGCGGAGCGATAGTTCTGTCGGCACGAGGTTTGTTGAAGGTACAACCCACGGCCACGATCAACATCGCATCCACCGCGCCGGGCGGCGGCAGTACGGGCAACGGTGGCAACGGCGGCGCTGGTGGCGGCGGACCCAGTGGATACACCGGCAATGGCCGCTCAGATGGCGCAGGCGGGACGTGTCTTATCTGGTGCGGTGGCACGGGCGGCGGCGGTGGCTGGGGCGGTTCTGGTGGGTACGGCGGGTCCGGTGGACCCGGCGGAAGCGGCGGCTCAGGCGGCGGCGGCGGTCTGGCAACGCCGGGTATGGTGAAGTTGCATGCAACGATTGTCGAAGCGAACGGGTCTCTCGTGAACTGCGGCAATAACACGCTCTCAACCAATGCGAACCTTCGTGGCCGGTTCTCGGTGATTTCGAACATGACGGCAGCCAAACAGGCAGCCGGAATGCCATCGTTCAGTGACGATATCGTTGCTGGATCGCTGAGAGACGATGCGGTATTGATGGCGCCGAGCCTCTATGCGCCCGCGACCATCAGTTCACCGTTGGTGCCGACGTTGGAAGGTGGCCCGGCGGCAGGGGGCTTTGCGCTGGCGAATTACTGGAAGAAGAGTGCGGTTGACGCGGCCATCGCAGCCATTCCAAGCCCGCAGTTGGTCGAACTGGTCCAATCAACAGGCGATTTCGAGGGCTTTACGCAGGTGTTCCTGGTGAATACGAGCGGCGTGGACACTGCGGCTCTCGTCACGTTGACTGTGGACGGATATGCCCCTATCAACGTCGGGTTCATGGCCCCAGGGCAAGTGTGGACAACCTGCGCACCGACGGGCGCCGTGGTCTCCGCTACGTTTGTATTGGATGTCGGTCCGCAGATCTCGGTGACAGGAGGTCCGTTGGACTTTAATGTCCAGCGCACGGGCGCCGGTGCGGGTGCGGCACAGACCGTGACGATTTCGAGCGTTGGCACGCGTGACTTGTTGATTTCGAGCCTCATGATCGCGGGTCTGGACGACACCGAGTTCGCCATCACGGGCTCGAGTTGCCCAAGTCTGTTGCTGCCTGGGGAAACCTGTCAAGTGTCGGTGATCTTCTCCCCAACGACATCGGGAACCAAGGAAGCGCAGTTGGTCGTGACGAGCAACGCAAACAATCTCCCAACGGCGACCGTGAATCTGGATGGCGTGGGCAACCTGCCGCCATCGGTGGCATGCCCCGCGGACGTCAGCGTCGAGTGTGCCGGTCCTGGGGGCGCCGAAGCGTCCATTACGGCGCATGTCGAAGACCCGGACGGCGACGCGCTGACGGTCGGATGGGAAGTGGACGGCATCGACATTACGCCTCCGGATACGGTGCCAGGCGGCGGTACCGGCACATCCGCCGACGTAACGTACACCGGCATGTTCCCGCTCGGCTCGCACGTGGTTCGTATCAGCGTATCCGATCCCTATGAAGGGCTCCTGGACTTCTGCACCGTCACCGTCAGGAACGACGATACGATGCCTCCGGAGATCACGCTCCTGGGCGGTTCCGAGGTGAGCATGGAAGTCCACAGCGCGTATGTGGACGCCGGTGCGACAGCATCCGATCTTTGCGATGGCGATTTGACCGCGGAGATCGAAATACTTAACACGGTGGTGGAATCGACGCTGGGATGTTACAGCGTCACGTACAGCGTGTACGACAGATCCGGCAATGCCGCACCCGAGGTGGTTCGCATTGTGAATGTCGTCGACACGACGCCACCGGTAATCACACTCAACGGCGGCAATCCGTTGCGGCACGAAGCGAAGACTCCGTTCACCGATCCGGGCGCCGTGGCTACGGACAACTACGACGGGGATATCTCGGCGCAGATTACGGCGGTTAGCACGGTCAACCCGAACGTGATTGGCAACTACACGATCACGTATACGGTTTCGGATTCGTCGGGGAATGCGGCCACGGCGGTCGTGCGCGACGTGATCGTGGAAGACACGACGCCGCCCACGGCGGTCTGCGAGAACATCACGGTTCAACTCGATGCCACCGGCAGCGTCACCATTGAAGCGTCGGATGTCGACGGCGGAAGCACGGACAACTATTGGCCGACGGGCCAGCTCACGCTGAGCGTGTCGCCTGATACGTTTACGTGCGGAAACGTTGGACCCAATGAGGTGACCCTGGTCGTCACCGACGGCAGCGGCAATCCAGCCGACTGCACGGCGACGGTCACGGTTGAAGACGGGACGGCGCCGAGCGTGATAACAAGAGACATCACCGTACAACTCGATTCGGCTGGCCAGGCTTCCATAACGGCTGGCGACGTCGATAACGGTTCGTCGGATGCATGCGGCATCGCCTCGATGACGGTGGCGCCCGATGTCTTCGCGTGCGCCAACACCGGAGACAACCTCGTTACGCTAACGGTAACCGACGTTAATGGAAACGTTGCGTCCGCTCCCGCGATTGTGACGGTACAGGACACGCTCGCGCCGACGGTGGTGACCATGAACGCCACGGCGAGTCTTGATGCGACGGGCCATGCCTCAATCGTCCCCGCGGACGTTGACGGCGGCTCGACGGACAATTGCTCAGTCTCGTTGTTGAGCTTGTCCCTCAACGCGTTCAGTTGCGCCAATCTTGGGTACAACTCCGTCACCTTGACGGCGACCGATCCCAGCGGGAATTCAGCTTCCGCCGATGCAATGGTGGACGTAGTGGACACGATTCCGCCGGTGGTCATGCCGAAGGACGCCACAGTCCAGTTGGACGAGACAGGCAACGTGTCAATCACGGCGGCAGACGTGGACAACGGCAGCACGGACAACTGCTCGATCGTGTCGCTGACGGTAGCGCCGACCGCCTTCTCCTGCGCCAACGTAGGCCCGAACGCGGTCACCTTGACGGCCACCGACGCGAGCGGCAACGTCGCGTCCGCAAGCGCCACGGTAATCGTGGAGGACAAGGTAGCGCCGATCGTCGTAACCAAAGACGTAACGGTTCAGCTTGATGCCTCCGGTAGCGCGTCCATTGTGGCGGGCGACGTAGAGAACGGAAGTAGCGACACGTGCGGCATTGCCTCGATGACGGTGGCGCCAAGCGCCTTCACGTGTGCCAACGTGGGTCTCAACGTGGTCACGTTGACGGTTACCGACGTGAACGGCAACAGCGCGTCGGCGCCGGCGACGGTCACTGTCGAAGACCAGATCGCCCCGTCCGTCCTGACGCGCGATATCGTCGTGGAGCTGAATGCAGACGGCATGGTGACGATCAGCCCGGCCGACGTAGACAATGGGAGCAGTGACAACTGCGCAATTGCTACTTTGACGGTCTCCCCCGACGCGTTCACATGCGCGAACGTGGGTCTGAACGTGGTGACGCTGACTGCGTCGGATGCGAGCGGCAACAGCGCGTCGGCGACTGCCGGCGTGACCGTAGTGGACACGACACCTCCTGACGTGATGTGCCGCAACCTTACGGTTCAGCTTGACGCGAGCGGCGCGGCGTCGATCACGGCAGCAGACGTCGATGCAGGCAGCACGGACGCCTGCGGCATCGCAAGCCTGACTGTCAGCCCGAACACCTTCGACTGCAGCAACGTCGGGCCGAATTCGGTCACGCTCTTCGTTGTCGACGTCAACGAAAATTCGGCGTCTTGCGAGGCGAGTGTGACTGTAGAAGACAGCATAGCGCCGACACTGACTTGTCCGGCGGACGTGACATTAGACGGTAATGCGGCCTGTTCCGCGTCGATCCCGGATCTGGCGGCGCAAGCTTCGGCGGCTGACAACTGCGGCGTGGCGAGCCTG
Organism: uncultured Nitrospiraceae bacterium; assembly: GCA_964402555.1. GTDB lineage: Bacteria > Hydrogenedentota > Hydrogenedentia > Hydrogenedentales > SLHB01 > CAYOCT01. The sequence continues at coordinate 62,606 of CAYOCT010000030.1, forward strand.
GTTCAGGATCCCGCTGCCGGGACAAGCGCCGGGCTTGGCGACACGGCGGTGACGATTACCGCGACCGATGTCAACGGGAACGAGGCATCGTGTGTGGTGACGGTGACGGTCATCGACGTTATCGCGCCGGTAGTGAGTGGAGCGGCGGCTCTGCCCAACCCGTTGCCCGTAAACACGACGGTCACCATCTCGGCGACCGCGACCGATTCGTGCATGGATATCGTGTCGGCTGAATACAGTGTCGACGAAGGCGCGACGTGGCTGCCAATGGACCCGATTGCGAGTCCGGCGCCGAGCGTCAGCGTATCTAAGAGTCTCGCTGGGTTCGCACAGGCCGGTATTCTGACGGTCAGCATCCGGGCCATGGACGCGGCTGGCAACGTGAGCGCCCCAGACACCTTCTTCCTGCCGGTTTACGATCCGGCGGGTGGGTTTGTCACCGGTGGCGGGTGGATTAACTCGCCTGAAGGCGCCTACGCTGCAGACCCGACACTTGTGGGCAAGGCGAATTTCGGGTTCGTGTCCAAGTACCAGAAGGGGTCTAACACACCCATTGGACAGACAGAGTTCAATTTCAAAGCCGGCAACCTGAACTTCCACTCAGAATCCTATGAGTGGCTGGTCTGTGCCGGGGCCAAAGCGACCTACAAGGGCGTGGGTACCATCAACGGCTTAGGGAGCCACAAGTTCTTCCTGAGTGCGATTGACGGCAATCTCAAGAGCCCCGTGAAACCCGACACGTTCCGCATCAGGATCTTCGACCTCGTCGACGGAGTCGAGCAGACCATCTATGACAACCTGCTTGGCGCGACTATGGACGCGGATCCCACCACGGCGTTGGGAGGCGGATCGATCGTCATTAAGAGCAAGTAGCAGCCTGGGAACGCCTCTCAGGCACATGGACGTGTGAACACAGTCAGCGGGCGGCGCCGCAATCGCGGCGCCGCCCGTCCGTCTCCTCAGTTATCCCCGGTTTCTATGTGGCTCCGTCTTTTCTTGCTCGCGCTCGTGCTTTTGCTCGTAATCGTACTCGTGCTTTTGCTCGTAATCGTACTCGCAATCGAGTTCCTCGCGGCCGAATGTAGGCAACAGTTATAGGCAACGAGAACACGGCTGTTCTGTTAAAGATACAGCCCTTCGATCTTCGGTCGATTACGATTACGAATCGTCATGAAGCCCGGCTTCACTCGGGAGGATGAAAATGCAGCGCGTCGTGTGTGGCTCCGATGCATTGAGGAACGCTGGACCTCTTGTCATTCTGAGCGAAGCGAAGAATCTCCTGACAGACGAGGCCTCTATCGCACGTGAGATTCTTCGCTTCGCTCAGAATGTCAGGAGGTCGGGTTTCCATTTTCGAGGTAGCACAATTACGAGCACGAGCGCTGCCTCGTAGAGCACGGCTCTTCACGAAACTGGGATACATGAGATCCGTCTCTTGCGACCTTGCGTCGAGCCTTCTGCGTCCACCGTTAACGCCATGACGACGCCCACGCGCGCGTGCCCGGTCCATTCGCCTTCGTCAACTGCACGCAGTTGAGCGAACGTTAGTGCCCAAGCACGAGACGGCAGGCAGTACCGCCCGCCTCAACGGTCAAGATTACCTCCATACGGCGACTTTCCTTCGACAGGACGAGCCGTCTTTCGGCCTCACCCCCGCCCGTGTCTTCCACGAGCCACCCCGCCTGCTTTCCCGCATCCTGGTAGAAAGTTGCCACGTCCTTTAGCTGCGCCGGAGCCTTGTACTGAATTTGCGCGCTTCGATTCTGAGGCGCGCGACTGGAAGACCGCACGACAGAGCCGGGATACACGGGGACATCGCTCGGGAAGTTAGGGGGCAAAGGGATCCGCGACGTGGCGGACACCTGCTGCAAGGGCATGTTATCCTCGGGTTTCGGCGCAGGCATCGATACCGGCTCGGCCACTGGGGATTCGGAAACGGCCGGTTTCGGGTCGGGCTTTATCTCGGGCTGTGCCTGCGGGCGGCATGCGACAACCACTGCGGCCAGACACAGCGCCCCGAGTTGGCCCATTACTCTCAACGCCAACAGGCATCGCGGCGTCGGTTTCGCGACTTGGCAAAATCGCTGCATAAGCTGTTGTCCTTCCTGAAGGCCCGTCCGGCATGCATTAACGCGTCTCTGAAGTATCATCCTGAGACAATCCCGGGATCAACTCGACGTTCTGAGTACGGCGAGCATAACCCGAAGCGCGTAGAGCAACGCTTCCGAATGGTTGTCCGTTGGCATCGATGGCGTTAGCTCACGTCAGCGCAGCCTTCCCCTGCACGGTCACCCGAGACAGCCGGCTACCCTTTGATAACGCCGACGGGGCGAATGCGCGCGACGGGGCGGCCGATACCGGCCTTGTTCACAACGTCGGCCACAGCGTCGATGTCCTTGTACGCTTCCGGAGACTCTTCCGTGAGCGTCTTTTTGCTGCGTGCCATGACGACGATCTCGCGCTCGGCAAGTTCGCGCAAGAGGTCGTTGGCGTCGCGTCCTTTGCTGGCGGCGGTGCGGCTCATCATGCGGCCTGCGCCGTGGCAACAGCTTCCGAACGATTTCGCCAGCGCGTCGATGGTGCCCGCGCAGACGTACGACCCCGTGCCCATGTCGCCGGGAACCAGCACCGGCTGGCCGGCGCGCCGATACGCCTCGGGCACTTCTTCGCGCGATCCGGGAAATGCCCGCGTCGCACCTTTGCGATGCACACACAGGCACTTGGACGTCCCTTGGACGTCGTGGGTCTCGAATTTGGCGATGTTGTGGCATACGTCGTAGAGCAGGCGTCCGCCGAGATCGCGCGGCGAGATGTGCAGTGTGTGCTGAAGTGAACGCCGCGCGAGTTCCATCATGATCTGGCGGTTCGCCCACGCATAGTTCGCCGCGGCCGCCATCGCCGCGAGATAGTGCCGTGCCTCGGGCGAATCGACCGGGGCGCAACAAAGTTGCTTGTCGGGCAGATGGATACCGTACTTCGCCGACGCGCGCAGCATGGCTTGGATCGAGTCGTCGCAGATCTGGTAGCCCAGTCCGCGGCTGCCGCTGTGAATCATCAGCGTGAGCTGGCCTTCGACGAGACCGTAGTCGGCCGCCGCGTCGTCGTCGAAGATCGTCTCGACGACACTGAGTTCGGCGAAGTGGTTCCCGGACCCAAGCGTGCCGAGCTGGTTCTCGCCGCGCGCGAGGGCGCGTTGCGAGACGGCGTCGGCGGAGGCCGTGGCGATGCACCCGCCATCCTCGGTCGTATCGAGGTCCGACGCCGATCCGAAACCTTCCTGAATCGCCCATCGCGACCCCGTTTCGAGCACGCGGCGGAGGTCCCTCCCACTCAGCTTCGGGATTGCGCCCTCGGAGCCCACGCCACACGGAATGTCGCGGTACAATCCGTTCACCATGTCACGCAAACGCGGTCTTACCTCGTCGTATTGAAGATGCGTGGTCATGAGGCGGCAGCCGCAATTAATGTCGTACCCGACGCCTCCAGGCGACACGACGCCCCCGGCCTCGGGATCGGTCGCGGCAACGCCGCCGATCGGAAACCCATAGCCCCAATGCGCGTCGGGCATCGCCATCGCATACCCTACGATTCCCGGAAGACACGCGACGTTAGCCACCTGGTCCGCGGCCTTGTCGCGCAGGATTGGCTGGAGCAACGGTTCGCTTGCGAAAATGCGCCCGGCTACACGCATCGCGCCCGTCTTCGGAATTTCCCAGGTGGTTTCGTCCACTCTAACTAGTTCGTGTTCGCTCATACGATTCTTATGCGCTTATTGCGCCCTTTGTGGCTTTCACAGATCGAGAATGAATCGCGCGAGAAACCCGTCCTCCCCAGCCTCGACCACGAGGCCGTGATAGGTCGCGCTCTTGACTTCCTCGGCACGTTCTTCACGCGAGCATGCATACCCGGACACGCGCGCGACAACCTCCGTATCGCCAGCGCGGTCGAACTCGAACCGAGCGCCAACGAAATGCTCGGTGTCGAGAAGAAACAACAGTTCCTGCAACCAGCGAATCAGCACTTCGTCGCCACCCGCCCCCGTCACTGCGACAGTCTTCGTAATGACGCATACGTCGCGCCGCTCGCGCAGCGTAACTGCATAGAACGCCTCCGCCGCCGTTTCCAGCAAGGCGCTCCAGGTTTCGGCGCGGCATTCCACCTGAACGTCCGCGGTGTGGTCAAGAAAACGAAACGGCATGGCCGCTCAACTCAACAACTGCTGGATAGCATCCCGCAAGACTTGCTCGGATTGCGGGACCAGTTGCGATGAGGTCGGCTCGTAGCCTCCTTCCGCAAAGAATCGCTCCAAACAGATGTAACCGGTAGCGCAGTCGCCATAGGCTGCCACCGCGACGAAATCCTCGGGCTTCAGTTCTTGCGCGTAGAGCTGATACTCGATGGCCGCCTCACCGGGCAGGTGCAGTACGTGGGCTTTTCCAATCCGGAGCGACGTTAGGTCAAAGGGAATCCGGCGGCGGGCGCTCGTTGCAAGGTTGAGTGCCGCGTCCAACCTCTCCCCCGCGCTGGCGTCGCCATTCGCCAAGGTCTTCCGCGAGTGCTCGTCGCCAAAGGCGCCGTCTTCACGCAACGCAAACGTCGCGGGAACATTGCGCCATGCGAAAGGTTCGGCCTTGTGCAGGGCGGTCGCGGCGATCGACGCCTCCATGCCCGCCAGCAGCCGCTGATACAAGCCGTCGCGCGCTTCGGGCGACGCGTCGTTGTACTTGCCCGCCGCGACGTTGCCGCCGCATCCCGTGAAGTAGATCTGAAATACGCCCTCTTTGCGTGCGAGCGCCTCGCGGGCGATGCCCGGGAAATCGTAGCTTGCGCGCGGATCGCCGTAGAAACTCTGCGGATGCGTCGCGTAATAATGCATGCGCACGAGCGGCGTTGTCCCTCGGGAAAAGGAGATCGTTTTCAGCATCGGATCGATAAGGCCCTCGGGCATGGCAATCAACTTCGGGTCCTTGCAGGAACTCGCACGAAACCCCACCTTGCCCTCGCCCATCGGCACACGACGATTCGACGCGACACGCTCAACCGTCGCCTTCCCGAGTCCGACGCGATCGAACGGAGCAAGACGGCCCATCGCTTCGCGCACGGCCTCGGCCGTACGATCCGCCGCGTCGTCAAAGGTCTTGGCGGCGGGATGCGGCGGCGGATTCGGAGCCTGGTCCATCAGGCGCGCAGCATCCCCATCGGCCAGAGGCGCGGTATGCTGATGCACGGTCTGGACGGCGACGTACTTGGGATCGGTCTCGGCGGCCTCGGCGATCTTCGCGCGAAAACGCGTCCACGTTTCGTTCCGCACTTCGCACCAGTCCAGCGCGCAAAGCACGTAGCGCGTGCCGTGGTCCTCAAGGATGACCCCCTTGGCCAACAACGGGAATTCGATCACCTCGAGCGGCTTGAAACTCGAGTAGATCGGCGTGCCGAGCGGCGGGGTGATATCGCACCGGAACGTGGCAAGTCGGAACGGCTCCCGGCGCAAAGGCGTCGCACTCTGGCAGCCTCCGGCGATGGCAGCCGCGGTTAGTCCCGAAGCCTGGCGGATGAACTCGCGTCGATGCATGACGATGGACTCCTTAGCGCACTGAGCACTCGTACGGACTGATACGGACAAGGCATCATCCCAGATGATGAGTCGATTTGCAAAACCGGGCCCGCGAAAGGTAGGATGCCGCCAAGAGGTAGACAATCCGGTATGAAACTCCTTGGAATATCTGCGTTCTATCACGACAGCGCGGCATGTCTCTTGAGCGACGGCGACATCGTTGCCGCGGCGCAAGAAGAGCGTTTCACGCGCAAGAAACATGACCCGCGTTTCCCGGAGAATGCAGCCGCCTACTGTCTGAACGAGGGCGGGATCACGATTAACGACGTCGATTACGTCGTCTTCTACGACAAGCCATTCTTGAAGTTCGAACGGCTGCTCATGACGTACCTGACCATCGCTCCGAGGGGACTCCGCTCCTTCATCGATCAGATGCCCGCATGGCTCAAAGAGAAGTTGTTCATGCGCAACACGATCCGGGACAGGCTGGCGTATGACGGGAAAGTGCTGTTCACCTCGCACCATCAGAGCCACGCCGCGGCGGCCTTCTTCCCGAGCCCATTCCAGGAAGCGGCGTTTATTACGGTCGACGGCGTGGGCGAATGGGCCACGACCACCTACGGGGTCGGCAAGGACAACAAGGTCCAGATCCTCAAGGAGATCAATTTCCCCCACTCGCTGGGTTTGCTCTATTCGGCGTTCACGTACTTCACGGGCTTCAAGGTCAATAGCGGCGAGTACAAGCTGATGGGCCTTGCGCCCTATGGCGAACCCAAGTACGTCACGCAGATCCTCAAGGAACTCATCGACATCAAAGAAGACGGTTCGTTCCGTCTCAATATGGATTATTTCGATTATTGCGCAGGCCAGCGCATGACGAACGAGAAGTTCGAGCAGTTGTTCGACGGCCCGCGGCGCACTCCGGAGACGAAGCTGACGCAGCGCGAGATGGACCTCGCGAAGTCCATCCAGGTCGTGACCGAAGAGGTCATCCTCCGGATCGCGCGCCATGTGCACAAGCAGACCGGAATGAAACATCTGTGCATCGCGGGCGGCGTGGGATTGAATTGCGTTTCAAACGGGCGCTTGCTGCGCGAAGGCCCCTTCGAAGATATCTGGATTCAACCGTCGGCGGGCGACGCGGGCAACGCGCTCGGTTGCGCAATGATGGCGTGGCATCACCTGCTGGACAACGCGCGCGTCGCGGACGGCCGCCGTCAGAAGGCGACCTATCTCGGGCCGTCTTTCTCCGACAAGGAAATCCAGGAATACCTCGACGCGGAAGACATCCCCTACACGAAGTTCGATACGCATGACGCCCTGTGCGACCGCGTGTCGGAGTTGCTCGCGACGGAGCATGTCGTGGGCTGGTTCCAGGGGCGGATGGAGTTCGGGCCGCGGGCGCTGGGCGCGCGCAGCATTTTGGGCGATCCACGGTCGCGCGAGATGCAGTCCGTGTTGAACCTCAAGATCAAGTTCCGGGAATCGTTCCGCCCGTTCGCGCCAACGGTTATGGCCGAACACGTGTCCGACTACTTTGGCCTCGATCGCGAGAGTCCGTACATGCTGCTCGTTGCGCCGGTCCGGCAGGACCGTTTGCGCCATCTGACCGAGGAAGAGACGGAGGCCCAAGGCTTCGCGAAGCTCAAAGTTATCCGTTCCGAAGTGCCCGCGATCACGCACGTGGACAACTCGGCGCGCATCCAGACGGTCGCTAAAGAGGACAACCCGCTGTATCACCGTTTGATCGAGCGCTTCTACGAGCGGACCGGCTGCCCCATCGTGATCAACACATCCTATAATGTCCGCGGCGAGCCGATTGTCTGTTCGCCCCACCATGCGTTCACATGCTTCATGCGTACGCGCATGGACTATTTGGTCATGGGCTCCTTCGTGCTCGACAAGACCGTGCAGAAGCCCTGGAAAGACGACGACCACTGGAAACAGGAGTTCGAACTCGACTAGCCGCCATGAAGACTCCAGACACATCGGACAAGAACGAGCAACGCAAATTCGGCATCGTAATGGCTGTAGCCATTGCCGTTATCGGCCTCATCCGGTGGGCCATCCACCACTTCCAGCACCTGCCCGTGTGGTTCTTCTACGTGGCCGCGGCGTTTCTGATCGTAGGGCTTGTTCTCCCGAAGGCCCTGCAGCCCATCTTCTATCTATGGATGAAGTTCAGCCTTGCGCTCAATTGGCTGATGACACGGGTATTGCTGACGGTGGCTTACTTCCTCTTCATCCTTCCGGCGCGCATCGCTCTCGCCCTCGCGCGCAAGGACCCGCTGAAACAGGCATGGCTCCCGGATGCTCCCACGTACTGGGAGGAACCGGAGGAGCAGCCTGCGGAACTTGACCGGTACTTCAATCAGTTCTAAAATGATCGCGTACGGCGCGTGAATGCGTCCGAATGGAAAGGCGCAACACATGGATACGCTCAAGGAGATGTGGGCGTTCTTGCGCGTGCGGAAGCGTTACTGGATGGCGCCGATCGTGCTTGCCCTGATGTTGTTGGGACTGCTGATCGTGTTCGCGGGCCAGGCTGGCGTGATTTCGCCGTTTATTTATCCGCTCTTCTGAGGCGTTCGGCTCCGCTAACGGAGTCCACGAGGAAAGGTGCTATCAATGGGTACGTTGAAGGAGATGTGGGCGTTTCTGCGCGTGCGAAAGAAGTTCTGGCTCGCGCCGATCATCATCGCCCTGATGCTGCTTGGCCTGCTGATCGTATTCGCGGGCAGCGCGGGCGTCGTTTCACCGTTCATCTACATGCTCTAGGAGAACGCACATGGATACGCTCAAGGAAATGTGGTCGTTCTTGCGCGTCCGTAAGAAGTTCTGGCTGGCGCCTATCGTTCTGGCACTCATGCTGCTTGGCGCGTTGATTGTGTTTGCGGGCCAGGCCGGCGTCCTTTCCCCGTTCATCTACATCTTCTAGCCGGGGCTTCCTCTCGAACGCAAGGCTTGAGGCGCACGGGACGGGACAGGCATGTCGCCCAAGTGTGGGGTTGTGTGCTGAATAGCGCTGACGATGGAAGCGCGCGCGCAAGTTCGATAGGACGGACCCACATAGAAGCGCCCTGTGGCTTGCAACCTGCGCTATTGCTTTGCTATTCTCGCGATTCGCATTCTGATGGTGCGTGATGTGGACGGAAGGAAGCGCGATCAACTATGGAAAGGGTGGTTACGTGAGTATGTCAACGATAATGAAGAGCATGACGGTGCTGCTTGCAGTGGCTTTGGTGGCGGGATGCGCAAGCACGGGCGGCGGCGCGAAGGACAAGGAACTTGTCCAGAAGCGCATCGAGGAATTCAAGGCGGCGTTGCTGGCGAAGAACATCGACGCGGTCATGGTTTGCGTGTCGGACAGTTTCTATCATCCGGAAGTCGGCGACAAGAACGCCGCGAAAGACCTGATGAAGCAGGGCATCGACAGCGGGTTCGTGCAGAACGGCGAAGTCGACCTGTCGAAGATGGAAATCAAGTTCGACGAGAAAGACAAGAACAAAGCGACCGCCTATCCGATCGTCGCGAGCGCTGATGCCGGTTCGGTCACGGTCGGGCTGACGCTGAAGAAGGAAGGCAAAGGCAGCAAGGCGCAGTGGCTGATCTCCGAGATCGACGTGGAAGGCATCTAAGCCGCCGCGTTGGACAAATGATGCACCCAACCCTGGGCCGTAATCCGGCCCCGGGTTGTTTTTTTGACATTCTGCGGAAAGCGTGTGGACTGAGTGGACGCTGTGGACGAAGTGGACATCGCTTTGCGCGAAACACCGGCCAGCCTGCATCGTCCACATTGTCCACTCAGTCCACAGATTCAGGCGGCGCCGCTCCTCCTCGATTGAGTACCCCGCAGAGGGTTGCGATCACGTATAGCGCGCATCGGGATGGAAGCTGACGACGGCGGCCGTCGTGCCCGTGGGGATGAACTCGCCCGCATCGGTAATACGCAGCCCCAACTGGTTCCCCGCGTCGAGCAACGTGAAGATCGTCCGGTTGTTCTCGATGTTCGCCATGCCAGGATACCCGGGCGACCAGCGCTGGCCGTCTTCGGGGCCGATGCCCACGATCTCGCGCATGGCGCGGTGCAGCCGTTCCGCCAGATCCTCGGCCACCCGGTCGGACAATCCGTCCAGGAACAGCTCGGATTCCGAGTCGCCTTCGGCCTTGAAGCGCGCGACGTGCGCATCCACGTCGGGCCCGCCGGTGGTGATCTGGACTCCGGCCACGCCCATCAATCCCGACGACTTGGTTGGGAAGTACTGCGCGCCGGATACGGTATCTTTCCGGTCCGCGCCAATGACCACGGTGAAGTGGAAGCGGCAGATCTCGGCGGAGAGGTCCTGCGGGTCGTAGAGCACGATGGAATCGCCATCGGACTGGCACGGGTAGATGCCCATGACCCCCTGCGGCCGAATCCAGCCTTCATGGGTACACCGTTCGACCCATTCGTCCAAGAGGCGCAGCAGAGCTTCCGGATCGGTGCCGGACTTCTTGCGTTGGGTGGCGCCGCCGAACCGCCAGTTCAAGGAGAACAAGGTCCGCGTATCGATGTAGCGAGCGAAATCGCGTAGGGAATGCTCAATCCGCACGCGCGCACATGCGTTCGTCTTCGCGGGATCCCACAGCGGGCCGGTGGTGGCATCGACTGCGCGGCGCGGCAACGTCGCGAGGAGTTGGGCTTCTTCGCGCGCCCTTTCCTCTGCGCGTTCGAGCCGCGCTATCAGACGCTGGCGGTTTTCTTCGAGCATCGATGGCTGGCCGTCTTTACGCATGAGGCCGTTCATGACGTTGACGCCGTCCATGGCGGTCCTGCAATAGAAGACATTCGAGCGCATCGTGGCGGGATCGTCTCCGCCGGCCATGGCGACGTACGCCGCATGGCGGTCGTTGACCGGCGCGCCGCCGACCAGCACGTGGGTGTCGGCGAGGCCTTGCTCGAGCATCATGCGGGACACGGCGATCATGTGATTCGAGGTCTGTACGAGCAACGCCGACATGCCGATCGCGTCGGCCTGATACTGTTTCGCCGCATCGATGAAATTCTGCAAGGGCGTCATCGCGCCGAGATCGATCACGCGGTAGCCGTAGTTTTCGAGAAGCGTCCTGGCGAGGTCCTTGCCGATGCTGTGCACGTCTTGATACACGGTGCCGATCACGACCGTGCCCTTGTACTTGATCTCGCCGTGGATGTCGACGCCCGCGCTCACGCGCATGTACTCTTCGAGAAAACGCATGACCTGCTGCATCACATCGGCAGACTTCAGCAAGTGCGGCAGCGAGACCTCGCCCCGCGCGAAGCCGTCGCCGAGGTCTTTCATGGCCTCCATTAGATAGTCATTGATGAAGTCCAAGGGCGCGTGCCGGTCGACGGCCCCCGCCACTTGAAGCACGATCTTGTCGGTGTAGGTGTACGTGTAGCCATTCTTCTCGAAGGAACCGTTCTCGCGCTCCTTAAACCCGTCTTTCACTTTCTGGCAAATAGCCGCGTCCGGTTCGAGGTCCTCGTAAGAAGTGCGCGCGGTGACCGCATCGCCTTTCTTCTCGCGCGCAATATCCTCGAGCGCGGCAAACGCGTCCATGTCGTGTTCGAGCACGACGCGCTTGCCGAGTTCATAATGTTGCGCATCGAGATCGGCCACGAAGACGTAATGGTTTGGATTGACGATGGCGGCGTCGAGTCCGCGCTTGCGGCCCTCGTCCAAGAATACGGAGGTCAGCACCATGCGCATGTAGGGCTTCGATGCAAGGCCCGTCGTCAGGTTGCCCACGCCGAGGATTGTGTGGACGCCGGGGCATTCGGCTTTGACGCGGCGCACCGCTTCGAGCGTCTCGATGGCGAAGTTCATCCCAGGGACGGATTCGGATCCAATGGGAAACACGTTGACGTCGATGAAGAGTTGCTCCGGGCCGACGCCGTACTTGGCCGCAGTCACGATGATGTCCTTTGCGATGGCAAGCTTCTCGTCGGCCGTGCTTCCCGGACCTTTCGGGCCGGTACACAGACCGACGTACATGGGACCGTGTTGCCGCGTGGCCGGCACGACGGCGTCGACCTTCGTCACGCCCGGCTCGACGTCCTCCATGGATATTGAATTCAGGATCGGACGGCCGGGATAGGATTTCATGGACTCGATCAGGGCCTCGTACGCGAACGAATCGATACACATCGCGCCGGGGAAATCCGTCGTTTGCACATGGATGACTTCCTTCAGCGTCTCGGTCGTGTCGACGAGATTCGAGTCCATGCAGACGTCGATGACATCGAGGCCAAGGCCCCGGACCTGTTCCGTGACCACGTCTTCGAGGGCGTCGTGATCGATGGGGCCGCCGCTCTCGACTGCGTCGCGCACCTTCTTCGAGCCTCGGACATTGAGGCGCTCGCCGAACCGGATCAGCGTGTTCGTGCTGTCAAGCAAGACGGCTTTCTGCGGTCCGGAGACATAGAGACCCGCCTCCGGTTTGCGCGGCTTGGGAACGAGGTCCTTCACCGCGTCCGCGATGGCGCGGATATGCGCGGGCGTCGTCCCGCAACAGCCGCCGACAATCGAGACGCCATAGTCCTGCACGAACGAACATAGATGCTTCGCAAGATCTTCGGGGGTAAGTTTGAACACGGTCTTGCCGCCCTCGGCGACGGGAAGACCCGCATTGGGCAGCACGGAAATCGGGAGGCGGGAGAAGCGCGACAGCTTCTCGACCGCCGGGATCATGAGGTCCGGGCCGATGCTGCAATTAATGCCGAAGGTATCGATGCCAATGCCCTGCATCGTGACGATAGCGGCGTGAATGTCGGTGTTGAAGATCTGCATCTTAGCAAACTGGTCGACCGTAATCTGGCACATAATGGGCAGCTTCTTGCCGCATTCCGCCATCGCCCTCTGCCCGCCCATCACCGCCGCTTTCAGTTCGAGAATATCCTGCTGCGTCTCGTACAGAAGGACATCCGCGCCGCCGAGGATAAGGCCTTTCGCCTGATGGAAGAAGTTGTCCGATATCGCGTCGAACGTCGAGACTTTCAGGTCCGCGCGCGTGCTCGACAGCACTCGGTTGGAGGGTCCGATCGACCCCGCGACAAACAAGGGACGCCCGTCGTATTCGGAATCACGGCAATAAGCGTCGCGCGCTTCGGCGGCGAGTTCCGCGCCGCGGCGGCTGAGGCGATACGCGAAGTCCTCATAGGATAACGCGCGCAAGTCCGCGCCACCGGGAATGGGCGCGAATCGTGTAAGGTCAAGTCCGGAAAAGTCGTATTCGGACAGGCGCATGGGCGATGCGCCAAAGGTATTGGTTTCAACAGCATGAGCGCCGGCTCGGTAATAGGCGAGATGAATCTCGCGCACGCGGTCCGGATGTGAGAAGATGAGCAGGTCCGAGAGCATCCGGTAGTCGGGGCCGCCGAAATCCGCGTCCGTAAGTTCGAGCGCCTGGATCATGGTGCCCATGGCGCCGTCCAGCACGATGACGCGCTCCTTGAGCAATTCGAGGAACTTCATTCGCACTTCCTTATCAGGTTGGGAGGAAACACTGCGCCCACGCAACGGAAGCGCCCGCGACGCCGCATCGATGCGTGTGTATCAGTTGGTGCGCAGCCCCTGGATACGCAGCTTGAGATCCTTGGCGCTCGTGGCGTTCTGCAGCGCGACCTCAGGCGTGATCTTGCCGGTCTTGTACAAATCGTAAAGCGCCTGATCGAAGGTCTGCATTGCGTATTGGTCGTAGCCTTCTTCGATCAGTTTGACGATATCCTTGAAGCTCTTGCCCTGTTCGATGAACTCGCGGACGGTGCGGTTGCCGATCAGGATCTCCGCGGCAACACAGCGTCCACGGCCTACTTTCAGCGGCACAATGCGCTGCGAGACAACGGCGCGGAGAACGCTGGCGAGCTGCTTACGAATTTGAAGCTGTTGGTGCGGCTCGAAGAAATCCAGAATGCGGTTCAAGGTCTCGACAGCGTCCACGGTGTGCAGGGTCGAGAAGACGAGGTGGCCCGTTTCCGCCGAAGCGAGCGCGGTGCGCACGGTTTCGGCGTCGCGCATTTCGCCGATGAGAATCACGTCGGGGTCTTGGCGCAACGCGCCGCGCAAGGCGTTCGCAAACGACAGCGTGTCGTGGCCAATCTCGCGCTGGGTCACGATGGCCTTCTTGTCCTGATGCACGAATTCGAGCGGGTCCTCGACCGTGATGACATGAAGCGGACTGGTCTCGTTAATCTCGTCGATCATCGCCGCGAGCGTAGTCGACTTGCCGCTTCCCGTCGGCCCCGTGACAAGAACGAGTCCGTTCTTTCCGGAACAGACCTTCGCCAGCACGGGCGGCAGATCCAGTTCGGTAATCTTCTTGACGCGCAATGGAATCAACCGCATCACGATCCGCGTGTCGCCATCGTCGCGGCACACGTTCACGCGAAAACGAACCAGATTCTCGAAGAGATACGAGCAGTCGAGGTCCATCACTTTCTGGAATTTGCCCACGTCCGCCGGAGAGGCGATGGTCTTCAGGAGTTCGGTGATATCGTCCTCCGTCAGCAGGTCCCCTTCGAGGCGTTGAAGGTCGCCGTCAATGCGATAGATCGGCGGGTTCCCGACCTTGAGGTGAATATCCGACGCATCGCGTTCCATGGCGCCCCGCATCAGGGCTTCCATTGTGAACCCCATTGCAAGTCCTCCTCATCCGGCAGCGCCGGCCTGCTACTGCTTCGACGTTTGCACCGTGATGGACGTCTTGTCGCCATCTTTGGTAATCATGACCAGCGCGGTACGGTCCTCTTTCGAGTACGTAAGCATATGCAGCGGGCTGTCGCCGGACTGGGTCATTGTGTTTTCCTCTTTCCATCCCTTGGCCGCAAGCTCCTTCTTGTAGAAGTCGGCCACTTTGTCCAAGGGATCCGGCGACGCGATCTGAATGCTGAACATCTCATTCTGCGTCGCCGACGATGCCATCGTTATCTCGCCTGCATAGACCGGGAGATCCTTCGGGAAGTCGCCGGGCACTTTTGCGTTCTTGCCCGTGGCCATGGTGGAGGTGCCATCGGCCGATTTAGTGGTGAAGGTGCCGCCGTCGCCGTCGATGCTGACTTCGCTGCCGTCATCCTTGGACTTGATGGTCATCTTTCCTTCTTTGAGGTTCATGTCCACCTTGACGTCCTTGCCGTCTTTCTTCGCGTCCGCGGCGATGGCGTTTTCGATGACCTTCTCCCCTATCTTTTCGGTAACTTTGTCCGTTACCTTCTGGCGGCAACCGCATCCCACAAACAGACTCGACGCAACCCCAACGATCATCGCAACCCGAAGGACTCTCACAGCTCGATTCATGTCTATTCCTCGCTCTAGCGGTTGTGGCGCGCCTACTGTAGCCGTTTGGCCGGCGCACCGTTAACTATGATTTGATCGCCCGATATCTTCACCACTTGGGACTGGGACTTGCCCATCACCGTGGCGGAAACGGTCAGGTCCGCCCCGCTGATCGACCACGACCCTTGAAGCTGCCCAAAACCCGGCGCGTCCGCCATGGCCTGGCCACCGGCCAGAAATGTCACGGTCACGGGAATGCCCTGAATCGGAATAGTCCATTTGCTGTTCGGCAGGTTGCCTGCATTCAGCAACGGGGGCTTCAACGGACCTGCCGCCGCCGGGGCGATCTTGGCCCCGCCTCTAGCTCCCTTTGCAGGCGCTTCCGCGGCCGCCTTGGCATCCTCCGTCTGCTTCTGCGCCGCCCCGTCGCCGCCATACTTGCTCGCCAACGGAAGCCCCAGCACAACCAACAGGAGGAGCGCAATCACTAGTTTCCAATGATCTTCCATGTAGAACCAACTCCCGCTTCGCGGCAATACCGCACCATTCTTGACGGCAGCCCGGCGCACCCACAGCGTTGCGCCAGCCTGCACGCGGTAGCCTACCGCACCGGACCGCGCAGGTCAACCCACGTCGCTGCTCGTGCTACCTCCAAGGTCGAGACCTGGCCACCTGCCATTCTGAAAGCTTGTGAAGAAATGCGCTTTCCTTTGTCGGCTCCGTCCTTCCTGTCATCCTGAGAGCTTGTGAAGAAATATCAAGGTCTTGCGCTTTCCTTTGTCGGCTTCGTCCTCTCTGTCATTGTGCCGCGCCCGGTTCCCTGGACACAAGTTTGCGTGAAGGATCTTGCG
>CAYOCT010000031.1:0-77977 GCA_964402555.1 uncultured Nitrospiraceae bacterium
GGCGATGCCTTTGAAAAGATGGATGGATTAGACCTTTCTGCGGAAGATGGGCTAGAATGTGGATCTATGGCCATGAAAGAAATCCCAGCCGGCGTAGTACACGAACTGCCACCGGACTTGCGAAAAGTCCTGTCTTCTGACCGGGCAGCGCTGGGAGCGTGGGAGGAGCTTACGCCACTCGGGCGCAATGAGTGGATATGCTGGATTGAGTCGGCCAAGAAACCAGAGACACGGCAGCGCAGAATCGAACGGATGCGGACGGACATCAAAGAAGGGAAACGCCGGCCCTGTTGCTGGCCCGGTTGTGCTCATCGATAGCCCCCGAACTCCTTCGTGCGTCCGGAGTACAGCAGGGCCAGACAAGAATAGGCTCAATTTGACATCCGGCGACAGCGAGACCGTCGCGAAGACCTCGAGTTTGGAGGATGTTGACGTCTTTTGGCAGCGCGGTCTACTTGACTCTTCACGACCGGAATGCTCTAATGAAAACGGCTGTTGACTGCATCAGGTCGAAACCAGGAAAGACACGATTCATGCCCCATCCCCCCAGATTGTACATTGCCGGTGTTGTTGTCGCATTCGGGTTGGCTCTGTCGTTAGCCTCGTCCGCGAAACCGCCCGATATCCCGTTCGAGAAGGACCGCGTGTACGCCACGGTCGACGGCACGCCGCTCAAGTACGACATCGCCGAACCGGTCTCGGGCAAAGGCCCGTTCCCCTTCGTATTGTGCATCCACGCCGGGGGGTGGCAGCTCGGCGACAAGAAGTCGTTTCGCGACGACATCCGCGAACTGGCCTCGCGCGGCTACGTGGCGGCGACGATCAATTACCGCATGAGCTCGAAGGCGCCGTGGCCCGCGCAGCTCGAAGACGCGCGGACCGCAGTCCGGTACTTCCGCGAACACGCCGCCGAGCTCAAGATCGATCCGAAACGGTTCGGCGCCGTGGGCGACGACGCCGGCGGCCACATCGCCATGATGCTGGGCCTGACAGGCGCCGAGGAAGAGAAGGACAAACCCATCGAACAGTCAACGCGCATCCAGGCGGTGGTGAACATCTTCGGCCCGCCGGACCTGCGTGAAGCGAAGGTCACCAGCAGTTGGGTAACCGCAAAGATCTATATCGGGTTCGGCAAGAGTTTCGAGCAGGTGCTCGCCGACCTGACCGGCACGACGGATCGCAACGCCCCTGCCTACTACCAGATCTCGCCCGTCGCGCACGTAACGCCTGCCGCGCCGCCCATCCTCAGCATCATCGGAACGGCCGACCCGCTTATCACGGTCGACCTGATGAAGAAGTTCCACGACATGTTCAAGAAGGCGGGCGTGCCGGAAGAACTCATGGTCATCGAGGGCGGCGAACACGACCGCGTCAGTTTCAAGAAGGACTCGGGCGCCGACGAACGCATGTACGCGTTCTTTGACAAGTATCTCAAGCAACCCGCAAAGTAACTTCCGAATGTTGGCATGCCGCCGCGATTGGGCGCGCGCGGCATCGGGCGATGGGAGGCGGACATGATGCGCGCGCATACGGCAAATCCTTGGACTCGCGTGGGCCTTGTTGCGTCGATCGTTCTGGGAACTATGCTGGCGTGGGCGCAACCGCCCGCCGGCGAGGAGGGCGCCATGGCACAGACATCGTCGAAACTCCTTCCGCGCGCGCTCGATCCGCTGCCGCTCGGCAGTATTCGTCCGGAAGGCTGGCTGCTGAACCAGCTTCGGATCCAGGCCGCCGGACTCTCGGGACATCTCGACGAGTTCTGGCCCGACATCAAAGACAGCGGCTGGATCGGCGGCGCGGCGGAAGGCTGGGAACGCGCTCCGTATTGGCTCGACGGCATCGTGCCGCTCGCGTATCTGCTCGACGATCCGGCGTTGAAAGATAAGGTCGTGCGGTGGATGGACTACATCCTCACGCATCAGCACGACGACGGCTGGCTCGGCGTCAAGCAGAGCGGCGGTTATCGCCCCGAAGACCCGTGGCCGACCTTCGTCATGTTCAAAGCGATGACGCAGTATTACGAAGCCACGCAGGACCCGCGCGTCATCAGCGTGATGCAGAAGTGCTGTGCCAAACTCGCGGCGCTGCTCGACACGACGCCGCTGTTCGATTGGGGCCAGCATCGCTGGATGGACCTCGTGCTGAGCCTGCATTGGCTCTACGAGAAGACCGGAGATGCGGCGCTCCTCGATCTCGCCGCGAAGGCGCACGCGCAGGGATTCGATTGGCGCGGCCACTTCGCCGAGTTCAAGTACCCGGAGCGCGTCCTGCTCGCGCAGATCTCGCTCGCGACGCATGTCGTGAACAACGCCATGGCGGTCAAGGCCAGCGGCGTGTGGTATCGCCAGTCGCAGGACGCCGCCGACCGCGATTCGGTCTATCGTACGTTCGAAATGCTCGACCAATATCACGGCCAGGTGACGGGCATCTTCGCGGGCGACGAACACTATGCGGGCAAGAACCCTTCGCAGGGCTCCGAGCTGTGTTCGGTGGTCGAATACATGTTCTCGCTTGAAACGCTGCTCTCCGCGCTGGGCGATCCCGCCTTCGGCGACCGGCTCGAACGGATCACTTTCAATGCGCTTCCCGCGACGTTCAAGAAAGACATGTGGGCGCATCAATACGACCAGCAAGTCAACCAGGTCGTGTGCCGCGTCTCCGAGGACCGCATGTATGCGACGAACGGGCCGAACGCCGGAATCTTCGGCCTCGAACCCAACTACGGGTGCTGCACGGCGAACATGCACCAAGGCTGGCCGAAATTCGCCTCGCATCTATGGATGAAATCGCCCGACGGAGGACTCGCAGCGGTCGCGTACGCGCCGTGCTCGGTCCATACCGAGATCGCGGGCAAGCCCGTCGCGATCGACGTCGAGACCGGCTACCCCTTCAGCGATACGATCGACGTTTCGGTCGAAGCGAACGCGAAGTTCCCGCTTCGGTTGCGCATCCCCGCGTGGGCCAGCGGCGCGCAGATCGCCGTCGCGAACGATGCGCCCGTATCGGCGCAGCCGGGAACTTTCCACTGTATCGATCGCGAGTGGTCCGGCGTCACGCAGGTCCGAATTGTGTTGCCGATGCACGTGCGTATCGAACGCCGCTACAACAACAGCGCCTCAATTCTGCGCGGGCCGCTCGTCTATTCGCTCAAGATGGGCGAGTACTGGAAGAAGATCGGCGGCGAAGAACCGCACGCCGACTGGGAAGTCTATCCGACGACGCCGTGGAACTACGGCCTCTGCGTGGACGAGGCCGACCCGGACCGCAGCGTGACCTTCGAGAGCAAGCCCCTGGGCGACTGCCCGTTCTCGCCTGATGGCGCGCCCATCGTGGCCACGGTTAAAGGCAAGCTCGTGCCCGAATGGGTCCTCGAACACAGCGCCGCGGGCGTGCTGCCGACGAGTCCGGTCGCGAGCACGCAGCCCATGGCCTACCTCGTCCTGATCCCCTACGGCTGCACGGACCTCCGCGTGACGGGATTTCCCGTGGTGGAGTGACCAGTCTCTGAGTAGTTCTGTCGTACTCCCGTCGACCTGCGAATCGAAGCTCGATCTCCTGTCATTCTGAGCAGCGCGAAGAATCTCACTGAGGTCAATGCCTTTGCTTGCAGGAAGATTCTTCGCGCTGCTCAGAATGACAGGAGGAGCGAGGTTTGCTTGTAGAGACTTCAGGGCCTTGCAGGCTCCTTCACGCATTCCCTAGTGAAATGGCGTCAGTTTCGATAATCGAGACAGCGTAAGCACGGCCGCGAAACAGCGCAATATAGAGGATGCAGCGTTGTTATGTTAGTATCGAAGAAGCGTGGAGCGGTTCCTTCGGGCCAGGAGATGTGATATGGATTGCGCGAACTTCATCTTTCATCATCCCCTGGGGCGCATCTACGGGTTTCTTTCCGAGACGGGCCTGCAGCGGCTTCGGCTTCCGCAGACGCCGGAAGACCGCGTCTACCTGCTGCATTCCGAAGCGAACATCGTGCTGGGCAAGAAGCTGAAGGATGCGCTCGAACGCTATTTCGCCGGCGTCAAGGTTGATTTCGCGGACATCCCGCTCGACCTGGTGGAGCCGACGCCGTTCCGGCTGCGCGTGTGGAAAGCGCTCCGCAAGGCGCGTTGGGGCACGACGATGACGTATGGCGAATTGGGCGAGCGGTGCGGCGCAGGGTCGCGCGCATCGCGCGCCGTGGGCGGAGCGGTCGGGGCGAATCCTGTTCCGATCATTATCCCGTGCCACCGCGTGCTGCCCGCGAGCGGCGGGCTCGGAGGGTTTTCGGGAGGCTTGCACTGGAAACGCGCTTTATTGCAGATCGAGGGACACACGCTGGTCTAAACGAGTCTTGATTTACAGGAGGAAGACGCGATGGCGGATAAGGTGGAAATCGTCAAGGAAGATTACGTTGCCCAGGTGCGCTTCAATCGTCCCGAGGCTTACAACGCGATGGACGACGAAGTGCTCTACTCGCTCGCGCGGCATTTCACCGCCCTTGCCATCGACAACTCGGTGCGTAGCGTCGTCATCACGGGCGCGGGCAAGGCCTTCTGCGCCGGCGCGGACCTCAAGAGTATCATCAAGGTTCCCGACAAGGCCTACGACGTGCTGTACACGCTGGCCGTCGTACTGCATCAATCCATCCTCGAAATCCGGCGGATGCGCAAGCCGGTTATCGCGGCCGTCAATGGCGTCGCCGCGGGCGCGGGCATGTCGATGGCGTTGGCGTGCGACTTCCGCGTGATGGCCAAATCGGCGGTGCTGCGGCAGGCCTACACGTCGTGGGGCTTGTGCATCGACGGCGGCGGAACATTCATGCTGCCGCGTCTCGTCGGCCTGGCGAAATCCCTCGAGATTGCCGCGTTCGATCCGCCCATCACGGCGGACAAGGCGCTCGAATGGGGCCTGGCCACGAAGGTCGTCGAGGACGATCAGACGGTCGCGGAAGCCATGGCCATGGCGCGCGAACTCGGCGCGCGGTCGCTGCATTCGTTCGGCTTGGTGAAGCAACTGTTCACCGATTCGTACACGACGGCATTCGAAGCCCAGCTCGAAAAGGAACGGCTAGGCGTCGCGGCCTGCGGCGGGCACCCGGACGGACTCGAGGGCATGATCTCGTTCGCGATGAAACGGAAACCTAATTACATCCGCGACAATCAGGCGTAGCGGCGTTCGAGAGCCCCGTTGCCGCCGGCCGATCGCAATGGGATATCGAACGTGTTAACAAGGATAGCTGCACAGTGGCGGCGTTGCGCATAGCGTTCGTGATCGACCGCATCGGCGCAATCGATTTGCTGTCGGTGCCGACGGTGGCTGCATTGACTCGGGCCGCGGGACACGAGGCGGCGCTCTTCGAGTATGGACGCCATCCTCAGCGTACCACGGCCGATCTGGCCACGTTTCGGCCCGACGTGATTGCGTATTCGATCGCGTCGAACGAGGCCGGACGCTACCTCGCGATCAACCGGGCCCTTAAGAATGCGCTGCCCTTCTTTTCGGTGTTCGGCGGGGCGCATCCCACGTTTGTTCCCTCGTTCATCGAGGAAGACGGCGTCGATGCGCTTTGCCGCGGCGAAGGCGATATCTCCTTTCCCCAGATGCTCGACGCGTTCGGCTCGGACGCCATGTATGGAACGCCGAACTTCTGCTTCAAACGGCCCGGCGGCGAAACGATCGCGAATCCCATGGTCGATCTGATCTCGGACCTCGACGCGTTTCCCTTTCCGGCCCGCGATCTGGTTTACGCGAAGAGTTACTTCATGGCGAACAATCCCATCAAGGCGTTCATGGCCGGACGGGGCTGTCCGTTCAGTTGCGCCTATTGTTTCAACAGCGCCTACAACCGGTTGTATCGCGGCAAAGGACGGGTCGTCCGCGCCAAGAGCGTCTCGCATCTCCTCGAAGAGATCCGCGACGTCGCGCAACGATACCCGTTGTCGTTCGTGCGGTTTCACGATGACGTGTTCGGACTGGACCCCGAGTGGCTCGACGAGTTCGCGGCGCGTTTCCCCAAGGAAATCGGCACGCCCTTTTCCTGCTACGTTCATCCGCACATGGCCAAGGAGGCGTACGTTCGCAGTCTCAAGGCGGCGGGATGCCATGCAGTCTGCACCGCAATCGAATGCGGCAACGAGCGGCTGCGGAACGAGGTCCTCGGACGCCGCGTCTCGAACGAAGAAATCGTCGCCGCCTGCGCGCGGTTCAAGGAAGCGGGAATCCGCCTGTTCTCGTTCAACATGCTCGGGCTTCCGGGCGAGACCGAAGAAGACATGTTCGAGACCATCCGGCTGAACCGCCGGATCGGCGTGGATTTCGCGGACGCCTCCATCTTTCAGCCGTTCCCCGGAACACCGGCGCATGCCTACTGCCTGGAACACGGATATATTGCGGAAGGAGAGGGCCAGTTCGAGAACATCTACTCCGAATCGATCCTGTCGATCGACCCCGTGCTCAAGCGCCGGATTTACGTGATCCACAAAATGTTCTCCTGGCTGGCCGGCCATCCGAACACGGAGCCGCTCGCGCGGTACGTGCCCCGGTTCGCCGATCGTCTTCTCAACCACCTCTCGCGGATTCATTACGGCCACGCGCTCCACAAGCGCATTTACAACTCGTGCATTCCGTGGCGCGTTCGGTGGAGCGGAGCGAAGTCGGTGCTGTTCTCCCGCAATCGGATCTAGTGAGTTGCTTTGCCGACACCGAATCTATTGCTTTGACAGGATAACAGGATTAATAGGATTACTCTGCGGCGGCGTCCATTTTGGAAAGAGGCAATCTGCGTCCAAGAGGGTGTCTGAACCGCAGGGCGATTTGTGGAAAGACCAGCCCTGCTTACACGCGATTAAATACGCTTTGGAAACACGGTCTGACAGGCCATTCCGGAATGAGGGAACAACGAATCTGTGCCGGATTCCGGGTTAGCTCATCCTGGTTATCCTGTTATCCTGTCGATGGGACGCGTTCCAGACGATGTGAGCCAATGCCGCAGATGTGCGGGCGTTTGAAGCGGGTTTCGGTGGCGTGGTAGAACCTAGGCGGTGGCGCGGAGCAACGGCATTGCGAGGGCGGCATGGACGTTTCCATTATCGGCGCGGCGGGTACCATCGGGCGGGCAATTGCGCTCTCGCTGGTGCGCAACCGCATCCTCCCTCCCACCGAACGGTTACAGCTCGTCGCCCACAAGGAAGGCGGAAGCAAGAACAGTGTCGAGGGGCTCGCGGCCGATCTTGCGGATGCCTACGCGGAGCAGATTCCCGATATCGACGTGGCCGTCGATCCGGAACAGGTCCTTGGCGACGTCATCATCATGGCGGCGGGCGCGACCGTGCCTACGGACCCGGCTCTGCCCATCGATCGCAACGCCCTTGCGCGGAATAACTACGCGCTGTTCGAGATGTATGCAAAGGCCATTCGCAAGACCGGCCACGGCGAGGAACTCGTGCTCGTGGTGAGTAATCCCGTCGAGTTGGGCGTCCACGTATTCAGCAAACATCTCGACAATGGCCCGAGGCGTGTGTTCGGCATGGGCGCGTACCTCGATTCGCTTCGGTTCCGCAAAGAGATCGCGAGCGACCTCGGCGTCCGGCGCCAAGCCGTCCAGGGCTTTGTACTGGGGCAGCACGGGCCCTGTATGGTGCCCTGCTGGAGCACGGTCAGCGTGTTCGGGTTCGATTCGGATGAAGGCGGCGAACGTCTGAAGGCGCTTCGCCGCAGAACGCAGCCCAAACGGCTCGACGAGATCGCGCGAGAAACCGCCGCCATTCAGGCGGCGAAAGGCACGGCCGCGGCGTATCGCCATCTGTCGCGATACGGACCGGAGGTCCGGACCTACGTCAAGCCGTTCGTGACGCACCAATCGGGCGCGCGGACCTCGCTGGGCACGGCCGAAATGACGTTGCGCCTCGTCGAGACGATTCTTAAGGGAGAGCAGGCGATTACCGCGGTGCAGGTGGCGCTGTCGGGCGAGTTCCATGACATCCACGGAGTGACCGGCGTGCCCGCGGTGATTTCGGCGCAGGGCGTCCTTCGCGTCGAGCATCTCGACCTTTACGAAGAGGAAGTCGACGGCATCAAGGCTGCGGCGGCGCAAAGCCAGGCGCTCATCGAGAACATGGAGAACGCATGAAACGCTGGATCTACAGGCTCCGTCTCGCGGGCAGCCATCCGGGCGAGATGGCGCGGATCTCGAACGTGTTCGCGTCGCGTGGCATCAACCTCGAGTCGCTGCTCGGCTCCGCGTTGAAACCGCAACCGGCATGCGTGATCGATTTCCGCGCGTCGGAACGCCTCCACGCGCATCTGCTCCGGCGCTTGCGCCGCCTCAACGATGTGGCCAGCGTCGTGTCGAGAGAACTGTCCGAGGATGAGCCGCCTCCTAACCTGTGGGACATTCTGCTTCACGGGTTTCCGGAAACGCACGATGGCGCGTGTTCGGAAGGACCCGAGCCATGACGGAGCCGTTCCGGCGCTTGTCAAAAGCCGATCTCGTCTGTGTCTTGCTCCTGATGGCGATGGTCGCGATCGCGTTCGCGTGCACGGCGGATACGCGCGCCCCTTGGTTCGGGCGAAGCCCCAATTGCTTCGAGACCTATACGAGCAGCGCCGTCGTGCTGTGGACACGGAACTGGTGCAACGAGGGGCCGCTCGCGCTGTGGTTCGCCTACTTTATGGACCCGCGCTCCATCGAGTTTCCCACGCTCGCATCGCGCGCCATGTATACGTCGTATCCTCCGGGCGCGTGCATGCCCATTTACCTTATCGCAAAGATTTTGCACCGCACGCCGTCGATGGCCATGGTCATGGCCTATAGTATCTTCGCGCAGTGCATGGTGGCTGCGCTGCTCGCGCTGACGCTTTACCTCTTCCTGCGCTATGCGGACAATTCGCCATTCGACGCGCTGGTCTTGTCTGCGATTCCGATCGCGTTCGTTCAAGGCTTGCCTTCACCCGCATCACTATTCCAGTTGGCCCATCTGCACGTGGCGGTACTGTTCCCTTTCGCGGCCTGCGTTTTCCTGGAGACGTTGCGCGACATGACAGCGAACCCACGCGCGCGCGCAGCGCTCTCGATACTCGAAGGGATCGTCGCGTTCTATGGCACGCTGACGGATTGGCTGTTCGTGTTCGTGGCGTTGTGTCTGTACCTGAAGCGCCTCGCTACGGGAGGCATCGTAGCGTCATGGCGCGGGCCTGTGCGCGCGACACTGCTCCAGTTCGCGGGCAACAGCGCGCGCTTCTGGACGCCGCCGGCGCTCGCCCTGGGGTTGTTCGCGGCCGTGCTGTACCGCTTCCATCAGTTCGGCACGATCGCGGGCCGTTTCGAGGAGCGGGCGGGAGTAAAGATGTCCCCGTTCGACCGAATATCCACCAACAGCTTCTTCTGGCATCAGCACATCGTCCGGGGCTACGGCGTAATCGGCAAGTACCTCCTCCTCGGATCCTGCGTATGCCTGTTCATTCTGATCGCGCTGTCGCTGATTCGACGGCCGCGTAACGAGCGCTTCCGAATGGGCGTATCGCTGGCATTCCTGATCCTGACGCCATGCCTGCTGCACATCTTGGTGTTCCGGCAGGACAGTTCCCATTTCTTTCATTACTTCACCACGGCCAAGTTTTGTCTGCCTATCGCCACCGTGCCGCTCGTGCTGTTCCCCGCCTCACTGCTCGCCGCGTTCGGCCTTACGTTCGGCTCGTGCACCTTGAAACGATGGCGGGCGGGCGCCGATGCGCCACGGCCCCGATGGTCGCCACTGCCTCTTGCGATCGCCGCGTTCGCGGGATGGTATGTGGGCGGCGAGTTCCCTCAGGTCCGCGAACAATTGGAGAAGTTCGCGCCGCTGGGAACGGAGGAACCCCAGGCACGATGGGCGTTCCTGGACGAACACACCGGCTACGAGGATGTATGCTTCACTCCCAACTCGCTGCTTGAGGCCGGACACGTCCCAATACGGGTAGCCCTGAGTATGAAATGCGTGTACGTGGCAGCGGATCCGCGGGCCATCTATGCGAAGGTGAAACCGATCGAAGGCGAGTATGTCGTCGACGTAATGGTTCGCGACGAGGATCTCCCCAACATCACGCCAGGAATGAAGCAATTGCTGAACCTTGCCAGCGACCGTGCCTCCTCCGATCAGATAGCGCTTTACAAGATCCCCAAGCAGACATTCTTGTCCCTATGCCGGAACGCCGGCATCGAGTAATTCGAGAGGAGGCCTCATGAATTCCGGCGAACGCATGCGCGCGACTTACGCGTTCCAGCCCGTCGATCATTTGTTCCGGCGCGAGTTCTACATCTGGTCGGAAGCGATCGAGCGATGGAAGACCGAAGGGCTTCCCGACAACTACGAAGAGCAGATTCTCTTCAACTACGATCCGCCGGGCATGGCCGATGTCGGTTTGAACCTGGGCTGGTGTGAGCCTCCGTTTCTTCCGGACTACGAAGACAAAGTGGTCAAAGACGAAGGCGATACGGAGATCATCCAGGACACGGCGGGCCGCTGGTTGCGTGTGTTCAAGGGCCGCCGCCACGGATTCATGCCGGATTACATCAAACATCCGGTGACGTGCATGCGCGATTGGGAGGAGGAGGTCGTGCCCCGCCTGAACCCCGAGGAACCGGCGCGCTACGTCACGCTGAAGGGCCAGTGCGAGTACGCCGAGCGCCAGCGGCAATCGGACAGCCTGATAGTCCGGCAGGGCATGGTCGGCGGATACATGTACATGCGCGCGCTGATGGGTCCCGAAGACTTGCTCCTCGCGTTTTGCGAACAGCCCGAACTCATCCACGCCATGATGCGGCAATGGGCCGCGATGATGAATGCGGGACTCGAACGCATCCAGGCGCACGTCGAACTCGACGAACTCGCCATCGGCGAGGATATCTGCTACCTGAAGGGCCTGTTGATTTCGCCGGACATGGTGCGCGAATTCCTTCTGCCTTACTATCAGGACGTGGTGGGCCGCGCGCGCCGGAGACAGTCGCGCAAACTGTATTTCAACGTCGATACCGATGGCTGGGCGGAACCGGCGATCCCGCTGTACCTCGAAACCGGCATGGACATCATGGACCCGTGGGAAGTTGCCAGCGGCTGTGACGTGGTCAAGATCGGGGCGCAATGGCCGGACCTGGTCATGACGGGCGGCATCGACAAGCGGGTCCTCGCGCAAGACAAGGCCGCCATCGACAAACATCTCGAATACATCATCCCCGCGATGCGCGAACGCGGCGGGTACATCCCGACGTGCGATCACGGCGTGCCCGTCGAGGTTAGCTTCGAGAACTACATGCACTACCGGCGGCGCATGTGCGAACTGGATCACTGACAGGCAAGCCGCATGAATTCTCAGGTACCGATCCGGCACTTCGCTCTCTGTGTCATTGCGAGCGCAGCGAAGCAATCTCTTGAAAGGGAACACCTGTGATAGGTGAGATTGCTTCGCTACGCTCCTAAGAAACAAGCATCGAGCTTTCATTTGGGGTCCGCGAAACGGAGTGCCGGCTTTATGGAGTGCGCAACACGCCCCTCCTGCGAACCAAACGGAAGTTTCTTCTATGGGCAGCCCGGCGAAGCCGGGTCGTTGGCTCGCAATGACACAGAGGCGGTAGGAGCTGCGCCGTCCTCAACACGAGGCGCTACTCGATTGGCGTGAATTGCGCTTGGACCGCGGCTTGAACTTGTTCGGCGAGTTGTTTGCGTTCGGGACACGTGATCGGGTCTTTGCCGAAAGTCACTCTTGCGTCGAATCCGTTGCGCCGCATGACGCCGAACAGATGCTCGCCGAACGTCACGGGAGTCCACCAGGTAATCCACTCGGACGCCGGCGGCGATCCGGGAAACGCTTCGTAATGGAGCGTGGCGTAGTGCACGGGCAGGCTGCTTTCCGCGGCGGGCTGGAACAGCGCCGTCTTGAATGGCTGGACGGCCAGGCCGCGCGAAGTCGTGCTTTCCGGAAACATGACGATGCCTTCACCCTCGGCCAGCGTCGATGCGATCAGGTCGTTGACCCGGACGGTGTCGCTACGTTTCGATCGGTCGACAAAGATCATGTTGACCTGCTTGGCGAAGAAACCGACTACGGGCCAGTTCGCGACATCGCCTCTGACGAGAAACACGCATCCAAGCTGGCTCGCCAGCACGATGCTGTCCATGTACGTCAGGTGATTTGTCACCATGAAGTACGGCGGTTCGGGCGGCGCGCCCTCGACGCGCACGCGCATGCCGAAGATGGCCGCGACGCCGCGCGCCCATTGCCGGAACAGGCAGCAGCGCCAGCGCCGGTCAACGTGCCGGAACGCAAACGTTAACGGCCACGTGATCAACCGGATGCCGTACATGCCAAGGGTCAACAGCGTGAGCGCAACAATGCGCGCGCCGATACGAATACGGCCCGCCAAATTCGTCCTCTGCCTCCGTGTAAGCAAAACTGGCGTCCGCGATGGGTCGCGGACGCCAGTATCCGTGTTTCGTCAATCGCCGGGGCTATTGTAGCGCATTCTTTACGTCGCCCGCCACACGCGTGGGGATGCCGAGATGCATGCACGTCGCGACGAGTTCCTGAAGGATGTCGCCGTACCCGATCGTGATGTGGTTCGACATGTGCGTCGCCATCAGTTCGTCGCGCCCGTATCCCGGCAGGTACGCGTTCGCGATGGGCCATTCCTTCGTCGTCTTCGCGAGGCGGTCGTTGACCTCGGCTTCCGGCATCGAGATGACCTCGCCGGTGCCGCAGTCCATGCCGATCTCGCCGAACTGTTCGTAGAACCGCGCCCACGTGATCACGCCCGGCTTGGACACGCCCGCGCACGTGCCGCCGCCCAGCGGGAAGTACATCTTCGGCTGGCGGAAGACCTTCGTGTGTTTCCATCCGCCGAAATGCGCCGGGGGCGCCGCGCCGGAAATCAGGAACACCCACACGAACCTGCCCTCGAACTCGCGGCCCCACCGCACGTCGTGCAGCGTGGTCTCCGCCGCCATGCCCTTGCGCGTGTAGATGTCATTCATCAAGACCTGCGGGACGCCCGAACCCATGTCGCCCTCGTTAAAATGCGGGATCGCCTTGCCTTTCGCGATGACCTTCTTCGTCGCGGGATCGATCACGTCCGGCCGGTCGGCGTTGTTCAACATGCCTTCGACAAGGTCCGACGCGGGGCAGCAGCGCACGAGGCCAATCTGGTACGGAATGCCCAGCGAACTCAGCCCAAAGCGTCCGTAGAGGCGCATCGCGGCGGAATACATTTTCATCTGCGACATCACCTGCGCGTGGACAAGGTGCGTTTCGGGGTCCGAACCCCAATCAAACCACGTGCCCTTCTTCACGAGCCAGTTGAGGTGTTTCTGCGCTTCGTCGTCGCTCACGAGCGCCATCTCCGCCAAGAGATCGGACTGGTTCATGTACTCGACCGGCATGCCGATCGCGCCGAGCTTCGCGGGATTGATCACGGCGTTGAGCATGCCCATGCATCCCGGATCGAACTGGCCCATGATCCGCTTCTCGCGGCGGATATCTTCGGCAAGCTGCTTGCCGAACTTCATGGCCGCGCCGGAGAGTTTGAGCTTCGCCGCGTCGACGACGTGCGACGCGCTGTGCGCGACCTTGCCGGTCTTGCACCATTCGGCGAGCTTCTTCATGAACGCCTCGTCCTTGTTGAAGCTCTCGCTCCACAGGCGCGAGTGTTTGATGTTCAAGCGTTCGAGCGTGCCGCTGTGATTCAACAGCGCGACCAGTCCCGGCCACGTGCCGTCGAAATTCGCCAGCAACAGGATCGGCCCCTTGTGCGTCTGCAACGGTCCGCACACGTTGTGCGCATAGGCCCAGCAACTCAGCACGACTACGACCGGCGCCTTGGGATCGATCTTCGACAGAAGGTCCGCACCCTCGCATTGCTTCGTCACGAACCCATGCTTGCGCTTCGCGTCGTACTTGTTCACCAGTTCCGCCGGGACGCCCAGCTTCGCAAACGCGGCCTTCACCGCCTTCAACGTCTCTTCCTGCTTCGGCCAGCACACCACCCCCGCCGAGTCGCGATAGTCCCCATTCGAGATGAGATACACTTTGCCGTTCTTCTTCATGGTCCCTTCCTTCCTAAACGATGATCCCTCGCCGGGAGTTCTTGTCCTTCCGAGTCCGGCCCCGCGCCGATTCCACAAAAGGGTTTCCAGCATAGCACAAGATTGGCCAAAACGAAATCTCTTAACGACGAAGAGAACTTACAAACCACCGATGAACACCGATAAACACCGATATGTGGCTTTCACGAGCCTATCGGCCGCGCTGCTCCTCGGTTGTGAAGATGGCTGTAGGCCAGACTGTTCTGAGACTTCCTTTCCGCATGTATGACAATTCCTAGTGGTCAGTCTGCTTTCCTTCTTTCGCGACCTCATTTCGGTGTGCCTCTGTGGTACATTAATGGCGTGATTTCCTTCTTGCTTGAAGGCGAGACCTCAGGGAATGCGGAGCGGAAGCAATACTCATGATGAGAGAAGACTGTGATCCAATAACCGAGCGCGTTATTGGTTGCGCGTTCGTGGTTTCCAACACGTTGGGCGCAGGCTTTCTCGAAAAGGTCTATGAAAACGCGCTGACACACGAACCGCGCGAGAATGGGATGCGCGTTGATCAGCAATTTGCCATCGCGGTTCACTACGACGGCGTGGTCGTGGGCGACTATGTCGCGGATTTGCTTATCGAGGATGCCCTCTTAGTGGAACTCAAGGCCGTCAAGCAACTCGAAGCGATTCACGAAGCGCAATGTCTCAATTATCTCAGAGCGACGGGACTCAAGACGTGCCTCCTGTTGAATTTCGGCAATCCAAAAGTACAGGTCAAACGATTGAGCCTTTAGTCAATAGCCGCGACCACGATCATGCCTTTTCCGGCAATCATCAGTGTTTATCGGTGTTCATCGGTGGTTCCATTGTGAGTTGGTGGTACGTGATGTAGACGAGTCGCGATCCGTCCTGTCAGCTTGCGGTAATGATGGCGATCTCCCACCAGTCGCGTAGCTTGACGCTGACGCGATAGCCGCCATCGCACTTGGTAATGGTGGCATCCGCGGGGCGTTCGCGGCCTCGGCTGTCGAACTGGAGGACCTTCGGTTCGGTGTCGCCGGGCCACGTGTAGTCGCCGGAGACGCAGGTGATGAGACGTTCTTTGCCGAGCACCCAGCCTTGATGAAGTTCGACGGGCGTGAAGGGGTACATGTGGTTGACGGGACCGAACTCGCCGCCGGGGCGGCCGTCGCGATCTTCGGACGGGAAATCGGTCGAGTAGTAGTAATAAAGGATGCCGTACTTCAGGTGCGCGATGACGGTGCGCACGAAGAAGTCGGCCCCGGCCGTGCTCGGGAAACTGTGCCCGAGGCCGATGGGCGAACCAAGCTGGCCTTTAGCAAGGTTGGGCATGTCGGGCGGGCCATCGCCTGCAAGCGGGTCGTAACCCTGCGTCTCCATGAACCGGAACGCGGGCAGGCTCTGGAGTTCGGAGGTCGCGGGATTGGTGTTGCACACGACCGTCTTGCCGCGCTTCAACACGCTCTCGACCCAGGCTTGCCGCGCGGTGGACGACACGAGTCCGAGATCCGTCATCGTGTTCGCGACGCGCCCGTCGCCATCGAGCCGGACGCTGCGGCCGTCCCATTTCTCTTTGCTATATCGCGTCGTGTCGTCGTTCCACGCGAGGCTGAACTGATCGATGTACACGCCATCGAGTCCGACCTCGTCAAGCAGCCACGCGATCTGTTCGAGCATGTGCTGGTGGCGGTGGTTCTCGAGCGTGGGATACACCATCAGGTTCAACGCGGGCGGCGTCTTGTAGTACTGGACGTACCAGCAGTCGAGCAGCACGCGCCCGTCGGCGTCACGCAGGCACGAGTCGCGCCACGGGCTGGCGTCGATGCAGGCCGTCATTTCGGCGGTGGCCTTCTGACCGTACTTGCCGCCGACTTCGCGTCCGATGGGCCAGCCCTCTTTCGGGATCGTGTCTTTGAAGAAACTCAACTCGACCGGCACGAGATTGGTTTCGATACAGGCGAGGCACTTGGCGTCCGGCACGACGCTCTTGACGAAGGCCTGCGCCTCCTGCATGCGTTGCTTGCACGCGTCGCGCGTTACGCTCCAGCCGTTGTAGTACTCGAACCACGGGGTCAACCCGAACAGCTTCAACTTCCTGCGTGCGAGAAATGCGCGCGCTTGGTCGCGGCCCTCCTCGGTCGCGATCTTGCTCGTGTCGAAGAAGTCGAAGGGGCCGTCGACGGTGAAATTGACGCTCCAATCGCGGCGGACTTGATTGAGGAAATCGAAGTAATCCGTGCCGCCGGGATAGAGCGCCCAGCGCATCGTGTACGTCTCGCCGGGCGCGAGGCCAAGGCGCTCCGTGCCGAACTGGACGGTGTTCTCTTCAACACGCCGTTCGAGTTGAAGGCGCAACGCGTTGTCTTCGGCGATCGCGCCCAACCCGCTTTCTTTCTGCGCGAGAAACACGGACGGATTCTCCGCCGAGGCGCCGGGACCGAGAACTGCCGTATCGAGTCCGCCAAGGACCACACGTTGTGGATACGCCGGCGTCACGATGCGATGCCGGACCGCCACGCCGAGGATTGCGTCCGTGCGGTTCGTGATGGTGTCCGTAACTTCGATCCGCGTCTTCGTCGTCACGACCTTGCGTTCGAGCTTGTATTGCGTGCCCTCTGCGCGGACCACGAGCGATTCGGACTCCGGCGACAACTCGGGCTTCCATCCTTCTTCGCCTTCGGCCTTGGGCATGCACGGCAGCCAATTGAGACCCATGCCGCCATCCTTCGGAAACGAAAACGCGGACTCGACGAAGTAGGGCTCACCACTGACCGTAATCTGAATGCCGCATCCCTGCCGCACGATGAGTTGCGCGCCGCTGGCGGATTCGGCGCCGCCCGGCAGCGCATTCCGCCGGACCATGCGCGCGGCGTCGAGTTCGTCCGCGGCGGCGATGGGAATGGTTCCCACAGCCAGGTCCTCGATGACAAGATCGCAGTCCGAGGGCGGCGTGCCGTTCCAGAACCGTTTGAGCGCGGTGTCGATAATGACGAGGCGGTTCGTGTCTTGGAGCGGCAAGTCGCCGATGTCGATCAGGTACCAATACCCTTCGTCGCGATCCGTGAGGACCGTTGCGTCGATCTCCTGATTCGGCGGTCCGAAGAAGACGTTCAGACAAGGCAGTCCGTCGCGTTGCGACGCTACCGGTACCTGCGGGTAATGTTCGTGGCGCGAACGGAAGATGTCATGGCGATTCAGCACGCGGTTCAATTGGGCCGGCGTCCTTGCCGTTACCGGCGCGCCGTTCCATTCAAGGCTCAGATAATCGTTCCAACCGGCGGGCGACGCCGTGTGCATCCGAGCCTGGAATCGCAGGCATAACAGCCGGCCTTCGCCAAGTTCGAGTTTGGGTATGTCGACGGATTGACTGGCGTGTGTATCGGCGATGGCAATGTGGATCGGCCCGGGCGCCTGCCATAACGGCTGCCAGTCGTCGCGCAATGCGGAAGGCGAAGCGGCGGCGCTGAGACATAGAATTAGAAGCAAGTGCGGCATGGTTCCTCTCGCGGAGCGCGGTGGCTTAACGCGCTAGTGTAGTGAGTCATGCTGATGGCATCTTGTCGTTAGGTGCAAGTGCCGCGAAAAGCAGGGACAGACACGCTTTTCAAACTGCCGAAAAGCGAGTCAGTCCCTGTTTTTCGCTCAGTTCCGGATTGCCAGCGACACTATGTTAGCACGTCGATACGCCGTGCTCGACGCTATTTCGTGCAGAGCACCGACGCGGTTCCGCTGCACGGGTTCCCGGCGGTATCGGCGATCGCGCCGCCAATTGAAAGGCCGATCGTTCCTTTGGCGTTCGGGTCTGACAGCGTTACCGTTACCTTGTAGTCGGGATCAGTGCCCTCGACAGCGAACGTGGCGATCTTGGCCAGCGTTCCGGCCAGCGTGACGTCTTCCGCGGTGAAGGTCGGCGCGACGGGCTTGGTAAACGACACGCCGAATTCGACGGTCCCGGCCCCGGAGAGGTTGGTCGTGAGAAGCAGGATGATCGCGGAAGGCGCGGTATTGTCGATCGTGGCGAGCGGACTCGATGCGCCCGAGGCCATGGCGTTGCCCGCGAGGTCCGTGACCCCGGCGCTCACAACGATACCGATAGTCCCGTTGGCGTTCGGGTTGTTCGGCGTGACCTCGACGCGGTAACTCGGGTCCGTGCCGCCCAATTGCGCCGTGGCGGCCGAGGCCAGCGTGCCCGTTAACGCGATGTCTTCGAGCGTAAAGGTCGGCGCGACTGGCTCGCTGAATACGGCATTGAAGACCACGCTGTCCGCGCGCGTAACCGCAGGCGCCGCGAGGCTCAGGGCGAGCGTCGGCGGGACGTGGTCGAAGACGGCTTCGGGCCCGACGGTCTTCGCGGCGGGCGCGTTGCCCGCGAGATCACGCAGGTCCGCGTCCACAATCAGCGCGAGCGTGCCGTTGGCCTTCGGATCGTTGAGCGTAGTCTGGACGGCGTACTTCGGATCGGAGCCGCTGAGCTGCATCGTCGCGGTCGTGGCGAGCGTGCCCGTCAGCGAGAGGTTCGCGAGCGAGAACGTTGCCGCCGCCGGTTTGCTGAACGCGAGGTCGAACGTGGCGACCCCTTCCTGTGTCGGACTGGGTGTGCGGCGTTCGATGGCGATGCCCAGCGGCGCGTGATCGAGCGTCACTAGAGGGCCTTGCACGGGACCCACAAGGGCATTCCCCGCCGTGTCCTTGACTTCTCCCACTACGACGCCGATTGTGCCGCTGGCTTTCGGGTCTTTGGGCGTTACGGTCACGAAATACTTCGGGTCCGTTCCGGTAATACGGAACGTGCAAGCCGCCGCGAGATCACCGGAAAGCGTCACGGTATTCTCGGTAAACGTCGGCGCAACCGGTTCGCTGAATTCCACGCTGAAAACCGCCGAGGTAGCCGAAGTCGGACTGCCCGAGATCCGGTCGATGGTGGCCACTGGAGGCGTCGTGTCCATCGTCGTGACCGGACTCGCCGCAGGCGCCGTCATTACGTTGCCCGCCGCATCCTTGGCCCCCGACACGACGATACCGACGGTCTCGTTCGCGTTAGAAGTATTCGGCGTGACGGTCACGGTGTAGGCCGTGCCCGATCCGCCGAGCTGCGCCGTGGCGGCCGACGCCATGGTGCCCGTCAGCGCAACGTTGTCCATCGCAAGCGGCGGCTCGACCGGCTCGCTGAACTGGATGTCGAACACTACCGTGGGCGAGTTCGGTTCACGCGCGGCCAGCGTCACTGTGGCGGCCGGCGGCGTGTGGTCGAGCGTCACAAGCGGACTCGATACCGCCGCGGCCAGCGCATTACCCGCCGCGTCGGACACCGCGGTGTTGACTAGGACTCCAAGCGTGCCGCCGGCCGCGGGATCGTTCGGCGTGGCTGTCAGCGTATACGCCGGGTCCGTCCCGCCAATCTGGACGGTCGCCGCGGATGCAAGCGTCCCTGTCAGAGCAACGTCTTCCGCAGTGAACGTCGGCGCGACCGGTTCGCTAAACGTCGCCGCAAAGTCGACCGCAGGCGCGTTCGACACGGGCGGGGTCTTGGCCTCGAGCGTGAGCGACGGCGGCGTGCTGTCGATCGTGATTAGAGGGCTGATTACGCCGGAAGTAAGCGCGTTCCCCGCGAGATCGGCAACCGTGGTACCCACATCAATGGCGATCGTCCCCCCCACTCCCGGGTCCTTGGGCGCTATGGTAACCGTATAGGCTGGGTCGGTTCCGCCGATCTGCACCGTCGCGTCCGAGGCCAGCGTGCCTGTCAGGGCGATATCTTCGGCAGTAAACGTTGGCGCGACCGGCTCGCTGAAGACGACATTGAACACGGCGGCGTGCGCGACGACCGTAGCTGGGGTCGCGGGACTCAGCGCCACGGTGGGCGGCGTTGTGTCCAGGGCCACCGGATCGCTGGTGACGCTCAACGCGATCGGCGTGCCCACGAGATCCTTGATGCCGGTCTTCGTATTGACGGCCATCGCAATCGTGCCTTCGCCCGAAAGTCCGCCGATCTCGACCGTATAATGCTGCGGCCCGCCCGCGATGCGTACTCCGGTATGCTTAACCGTCCCCGTTTCCGTGAGAATCACGTCGACCGCTTGGGTGAAGCGCTGCACCGGCTCGCTGAAGCTCACGGCAAAGGCCACGGTCTTGGCGTTGGTGGGCGAAGGCGTTGTGGATACGATTGCCGTAGCAGTGGGCGCGGAACTGTCTACGGCTGCCGGAGCGCTGGTCACGCTGGATTCGAGCGGCATGCCGGAGAGATCGAGCACGTCGGATTTCGTATTGACCGCGAGCGCAAGACTGCCATCGCCTTTCACGCCATCGAACGTGACGGTGTACGTGCGCGGACCGCCGCCAATCGCCACGCTCGCGTAACTCAAAGAGCCTTTCTTGACGACGGCCAGATCGGCTTCCGCATTGAATCCCTTCACATCCTTGTCGAAGGTCACCGTGAAGCTGATGGGTTTGCCGGGCGCGACGATCTGCTCTGACGGCGCAATCGCCGTGGCCTTGGGCGCGGTCTTGTCGACCTCGTAAGCGCCGATATCGCACGCCGGGCCTTGCGGCCTCGCCGTGCCG
This sequence comes from uncultured Nitrospiraceae bacterium, assembly GCA_964402555.1. Classification (GTDB taxonomy): domain Bacteria; phylum Hydrogenedentota; class Hydrogenedentia; order Hydrogenedentales; family SLHB01; genus CAYOCT01. The sequence continues at coordinate 20,616 of CAYOCT010000031.1, forward strand.
CGCTGATCCGTCTTCACGGGACACGCTTCCGGCGGGATCTTGTCGATAGCCGCGCTGCCTGCGCCAACCGCATGAGTCTGGGAAGGTCCGCCGTTTCCCGCGAGCGCGCCGAGCTTGGCATCCTGGCCGACGATGTTCTGCGCCACGGAACCCGACAACGTGCAGCCGTTCACGCTGCCGATCAGATTGTAGTCGAGCGACTGCACGGCGCCGCGGAGGTCAGGCCCGCTCACGGCCGTGTTTCCCGTAACGATGCAGTTCTGAAGTGCGGGGCCGTCGCCCGAGGAAGTCGCGGAATACACGCCGCCGCCTTCCTGGAACCGCCCCGAAGTCTTGTTCTTGGTGATGGTGCAATGGACGAACTTGGAGGTCGCCGTTTCCCAGGCGCCGCCGCCTCGCGAACAACTGTCGGCCATGCCGCCGGATCCGCCCTGCGTCGAGTTGCCGCTGATCGTGCAGTTCGTGAAGAGGCGCGTGCCGGTGCCGCCGCCCCAGTTCTGGATGACGCCCCCGCCGCTGGCGTAACCGCCGATTCCTTTGTCGTGCGAGGCGTTGCCCGAGACGGCCTTGTTGCCTGCGATAGTCGTACCGTCGACTACGACGGCGCAATTGTTGTAACAGAACAGCCCGCCGCCTTCACCGTCGCCGGCACGCCCGGGACCGGTGGTGTTGCCGCCGGTGGCGGTGTTGCCCGCGATGGTGCTGCCTGAAACGGTCAGCGCGCCGACCGCGCAGATGCCGCCGCCGCGCGCCCCATTGCCGCCACTCGAACCGTTGCCACCCTTGGCGGAATTGCCGCTGACCATGCTGCCAACGATCGTCATCGTGCCGTTGTTGTAGATGCCGCCGCCATAGGCCGCCTGGCTGGAATCTCCGATGGCTTGATTGCCGGAAACGGTCACTTGTCTCAGCGTCAGCGTGCCGTTGTTCTGGATGCCGCCACCACGCGCTGGGCTTCCGGCCGCCTTACCGTCCTTAATGGCTAAGCCGGAAATGGTGACCGTTCCCGACTTGATGCTGAGAACTCGATCTTTCTGCCCGCCGCTAATGGTCAGCGCGGACGAACCGGGACCGGTAATCGTCAGGTCTTTATCAATTACTAATTCGCCGCTGGTCAGGGCGATCGTGCCCTTGACGCCGAACGTGATTGTATCGCCCGGTTTTGCATCGGCAATGGCTTGGCGCAAAGACCCCGCGCCGCTGTCGTCGGTGCTGGCCACCGTGCCAGCGAACGCGGGCAACGCCGCCAGAAACAGCATGAGACTGGCTATCAGGCGCATAGAAACAACACTCCATCCTGCACAGGTACTACTACCATCTCCGTCAGCGGCGGAAAGTTCCCCGGTTACGAGCGACCTTCCTCCTAATCTAAGGAATCTGCCGTTATACCGGAGCCATGTCAAGAGTGGTTGGAGAATATCACGGCCTCGGAGTGCCGTCAAGCCATGCCGGAAACCGCGACATGATGATTATCAAAGGAATTGACGTGCGAAGCCCAATGGTGTACATTGGTTAAACGCCCTTGGGGAACGGGATTGTGGGAAAGGAACAACCCATGGCACAGGCGAACATCCTTGTCGTGGACGACGATCCGGTCAGCCTGAAGACGGTCTCCGGACTGCTCAAGACCGACGGTTACACGGTGTCGTCCACCGCAAGCGGGCACGAGGCGCTGGCCACGATCCGCTCCGGCGCCGCAGTGGACTTGGCGCTGCTGGACGTGGTCCTTCCGGACGTGAGCGGAATCGAAGTCTGCCGGGAAATCAAGCGTGGAGTGGATACGCGGGCCATACCTGTGATTTTGATATCGGCGTTCCGCAAGGACGATTCGAGCGTCCGCGAGGGGCTTGAAGCCGGAGCGGACGGCTATCTGCTCAAGCCGGTCGAGGACGTCGCGTTGCGCGCATGGGTCAGGGCTGCGTTGAGGATTCGCGCGCTCCAGAAAGACCTCGATCACGCGCGAGCCAAGAACGGCGTCAGCATCGAGGAAGTGCTCCACACGTTCGCGCGCCTCTCTCACGCCGTCAACAATCCGCTTCAAGCCGTCTACGCTTCCGCGGACATGCTGGGCCTGCAATGGGAGTCCGACGCGGAGTCGAAAGCACGAATCGACACCATCATGCAGAGCGCCGAGAAGACGTCGCGGCTCGTGGCCGAGGCAAGCCTCCAAGCCGACACGTTGCTGCGCACTATCGCGCGAGACTCGGTCGAAAACGCGCCGTCGTGACCGTGGCTGCCGCGGTTCAACAGGACGAGGTTGACGCGTTGCGCGCGGAAACGGCTATCGTGGTGCCGTGCTACAATCCGGGGTTTCGTTTGCGTTCCGTTATCGAACGCGCCGTTGCGCGCGTGGACCACGTCATCGTGGTCAACGACGGCAGCACCGACGATGCGCTCGCCACCATTCACGATCTTCCCGCCCGCGTGATCGCGTTTCCCGAGAACCGGGGAAAAGGGTTCGCGCTGCTTGCGGGATTCCGCGCCGCGCTCGACCTCGCCGGTGTAACCTGCGTGACGGTGGTCGACGCGGATGGGCAGCACGACCCGGGCGACCTGCCCTCGCTCTACGCGGCCTTTCGCCAGCGGAACGCCGACCTCGTGATCGGCGCGCGAACGTTCGACAAACGCGCGGTGCCGTGGCGGAGCCGGTTCGGGAACAAAGTCACCGTAAGCGCGACGGCGTGGCTGCTCGGACAACGCATCCCGGACACGCAATCCGGGTTTCGCCTCCATGCGAGGCCGTTTCTCGAATCCGTCGTGCTGTCGATCCCCGGCGGCCGTTACGAAACAGAGATGGCAATTCTGATCAAGGCCATTCGCGAGCGCCGCACGATCGTGTCCGTCCCTATCCGGACCATCTACGAGACTGGCAACCCCTCCTCGCATTTCCACAAGCTGCGCGACTCGTACCGCATCTATCGGACGCTCTTCTCGCAGGCATGGCGGCGCTAGGCTCCTTTACGCCGCTCCCCAAGGCCATTGCGTGATGTCAAGAACGGCTCGTGTTTGGTCCACCAAGAGATAGAGTAGGATACCGATGCCGACAATGTAAAACCCGGCGATGGCGAACCGAATGACCGGTGTAGTTACTCCGTTTAGCGCGTATTCGGCGGCAGCCGCACCTTCAATTACCGCGTACTCGTCATCGTCTAGCGTCACCTGCATCTGACTCAACTTCGGGATACACTCCTCGCCAAGGCGAATCTCCGGCCACACCAAGTCCCGGTCAATAGCCCTTCGCACAAGTTCCTCGGCATCGTGCCTGAGCGCCAGAGACGCGGTCTGGCTCCAATCCCTTCGTCCTTCACGTATGAAGGCAAGGTATCGACTCTCCCGCACCGCGTCAGGCACAAACATCTGATAAAGGAGCTGTCCGAACAAGACGCAGACCGCCGCTATAAAGCCCAGAGTCCACACGAGGGGCATGTAAGTTTCGTTCAGCGGTCTTGGATTCATGTGCTTGAGTTTGGAATCCAACGTTTCAACGAGCCTCGTTGCATCGCTTTCGAGCGCACTCAACAGCGCGCCGTTTTGATTCTGAGGAGAAGACGTTTGCAACAGACCTTGAAGCCGTTCGATATCGCTCGAAATCTCGCTGTAAAGTTTGTGCATCTGATCATTGTAGCTTTGTTCCGTCCAACGGATCGCGGGCCAAATGGCCGCTACAATCGGCACCAGTATCAGCATTACGGACGAAGCCCTGGTGAGAAACTGGAGTTCACCGATGGACCTTAAATATCGCCAATTGAACCAAGTGCGGTTGACCTCGTGAAACAATCCGGCCCACAAAGACTTACCCGGGTGGTTAGGAAACTTACCCTCTTGGATCGCGACTTCCACAAGGACCTGGGGCGAAACCGGCTCGGGCGGGATCTGCGCCCTCTTGGTCCTGCGCACGCGTTTCGGTGCGGCTTCGTCGTGCGAAGTTTGTGATGTAGGCATGTGATACCCCCTGCACCATTGACTTCTATCAAGTTGCTCTAAAATATTACATATCGTTGAGATGACTCAATCAGACGGTGCGCTTTGCATTGAGGGCCTCGCGCGCCTCGCGAAAATCGATCAGTTGGTTGAAATCGCACATGGTATGCATGGCCGCGCTGGTCGTTACGATGCCGCTCTCGACCACCGCCGCGATGGGGTTCAAACCGCCGGCGACGACGACACCCGCACACCCTTGCGAAACGGGTATGTCGAGCAGCGGCTGATTGGGCAGCCCGAACGCGAACACGCCACCGAGGCCGATCTTGTCGCATAGGTTGGCGAGACGCCGCACTTCGGACAGCGCGGCAACGGGGACCTCGCGGAAGCTCGCGCCAATGACGCCACAGCCGGTCGATGCGACGTTCGCGACGGTGGTCATATGGCCACGTATAAAGATCTCGAGCGGGTCGAGCGAGGTGCCGTCGTAGTTGATAATCTGCGTGAATCGCTTGGGCCGGCCTTGTTCGATCTCGAGAAGCCCGCCGAACCGCGACCGCGCGGGAATCTTGGCCCGAAGGAACACCCCGTTCATGCTCACGCTGCAGATCGTACCGATGACCAGCCGCCCCTCGGGCGCGTGGAAATCGCCCACCATCTCCCCGGGCCACGCCACCGCCACGAGCCGTCCCATCCCGAGGTTGGCGTCATAGGCCTTGGCCAATTCCGCGAACGCGGGACGCACGTCCTCGAGCGCGATGGTCGAGATATTCAGGATGATCGTGCCTTTGCGCGTGGCCGGGTCGAACGACATCCTGTACGCCAGCGTGTCCACCCGCGCCGAGACAAACCCGACCTTGTCCAGCACGAGCGCGCCATCCAGTTCCTGCCGGCCGGAGGGCGTCAGGTAGCGGCCGCGCCGTCCGAGGTTGTGCGTCCAGCCGTTCGCATCGGCCTGGGCAAGGTAGTTCCGTACCGCGCGTTCGCTCAGGTCCATGCCCACGCTGACCAGTTGCTCCGCGATGCGTTCCGCGCCCAGCGGCCCGGGGGCGTCGCGCAAGGCCCGTAGAATGGCCACCATAGTGCGCTGTGTCTTACGGTGCTCCATAACAGATGATGCTCCCATGCCGGTCGCCGCACGGAGCCCATGGTATCACACGAAAAACTGCGGATCAACGCTAACCGGCAAAACTACCGCTTAAGGGCATTACGGCAATTCTGCCGCTACACGTGTCAGGATGGGACTCCCAAGCGGTATTCGTGTCTTATCCTTACTATATAATGAATAGTTGCCGGATCTATTTATCTTGACTTCGAGACCGGCGCCGCGTAGAATAGTCTTAACCGGCTAGTATATGCCGGTTACCGGCCATGCGATCGGCCATGGCGGCAAGGGCAACCCCAGATGGAGGAGGATTAAAACGTGTCGTATGTCGATTTTGTGATGGACCTTGTGAAGCGCCGGAACCCGGCGGAACCGGAATTTCATCAGGCGGTGCACGAGGTGCTCGAGTGTCTGGACCCGGTGTTGGAGCGCCACCCGGAATACGAGCGCAACCGGATTCTGGAGCGTCTGACGGAACCGGAGCGCGTCATCATGTTTCGCGTGCCGTGGATTGACGACGAGGGCAGCTTCCAGGTCAATCGCGGTTTCCGCATCGAGATGAACAGCGCCATCGGCCCGTACAAGGGCGGCCTGCGCTTTCATCCGACGGTGTACCTCGGCATCTTGAAATTCCTCGCGTTCGAACAAGTGTTCAAGAACTCGTTGACGACGCTCCCGATGGGCGGCGGAAAGGGTGGTTCGGATTTCGACCCGAAGGGCAAGTCGGACGCGGAAGTGATGCGGTTCTGCCAGTCGTTCATGACGGAACTCTGCAAGTACATCGGCCCCGACACGGACGTGCCCGCGGGCGACATCGGCGTGGGCGGACGCGAGATCGGGTATCTGTTCGGCCAGTACAAGCGCATCCGCAACGAATTCACGGGCGTGCTGACCGGCAAGGGGTTGAACTGGGGCGGCTCGCTCATCCGTCCGGAAGCGACCGGGTATGGCGCGGTCTACTTCGCGCAGGAAATGCTGGCGACGCGCGGCGACGACATGCGCGGCAAGGTCTGCACGGTGTCGGGTTCCGGTAACGTGGCGCAGTACACAATCGAGAAGCTGAACCAGCTCGGCGCGAAGTGCGTGTCGTTGTCGGACTCGAACGGCACGATCTTCGATCCGGCCGGCATCAACGACGAGAAGCTTGCGTATCTGATGGAACTGAAGAATGTGCGGCGCGGGCGCGTCCGCGAATACGCGGACAAGTTCCCGGGCGTCGAGTATCGCGAAGGCGAACGCCCTTGGGGCATCAAGTGCAATTGCGCGTTCCCGAGCGCAACGCAGAACGAAGTCTCCGGCGAAGATGCGGCCTTGTTGATCAAAGGCGGCTGCTCGCTGGTCGCCGAAGGCGCGAACATGCCGACGGATCCGGACGGTGTGCGCGTGTTCCTCGACAACAAGATCTTGTACGGTCCGGGCAAGGCGGCCAATGCAGGCGGCGTGGCGGTGTCCGGCCTTGAGATGGCGCAGAACTCGCAGCACGTGATGTGGCCTCGCGAAGAAGTCGACGGGCGGCTGCGGCAGATCATGCACGCCATCCATCGGCAGGCGTTTGACGCTTCCGAAGAGTACGGCGATCCCGGCAATTACGTCATGGGCGCCAATATCGCGGGCTTCGTGAAGGTGGCCGACGCGATGCTCGATCAGGGCCTTGTCTAAGATCGGTTTGTTTGTGGCGGGTGGCTAGTGGTTAGATAGCGCGTGGCTGGCGTTCCAGCTTCGTGCTAACGGCCGCTAGCCACTCTCGATTCGGAGACCTGTATGCTTACGGACATGCGCCTGTCCACGGGGCTTCCCGGACTGGACAAGATCATCAAGGGAGTCATGGCGGGCGACAATATCGTCTGGCAGGTCGACTCGATCCAGGACTATCTCCCGTTCATCCAGCCCTATTACGAGCACGCGCTGGCACGCGGGCGCCGGGTCATCTACTTCCGGTTCGCCCGACACGAGCCGTTGGTTCCCGAAAACGTGGGGGTGGAAATCTGCACGGTAAGGCCGGATGTCGGCTTCGAGGGTTTTATCGACGCCATCCACCGCACGATCGAGCAGGCTGGACGCGGCGCGTTCTACATCTTCGACTGCTTGTCCGATCTCGCCGTGGACTGGTATAGCGACCGCATGGTGGGCAACTTCTTCATGCTCACGTGTCCGTATCTATACGACCTCGAAACAGTCACGTATTTCGCGCTGCTCCGCGACTACCATTCCGTGCACGCCACGGGACCAATCTCCGAAACGACGCAGATCCTGCTCGATGCGTACCGACACAAAGGCAAGCTGCACGTGCATCCCCTGAAAGTGCAGCACCGTTATTCGCCGACGATGCACATGCTCCACGTCTGGGAGGGCGACCAGTTTCCGCCCGTCACGGAAAGCTACACCATTTCCGAAATCCTGACCTCGGCGCCGCGTTCGCCGCTCGACTCGGCAAGCTCGCGCCTGGGCGTGTGGAACTGGACCTTCGTGCGCGCGGAGGAAGCCCTTCAGGACTTGCGCCGCGGCGTTGAGGAACCCGAGGAACTCCGAAGACTCTTTCAGCAGATCCTGAGGATGATGGTATCGCGCGACGAGCGCGTGCTGGGACTCGCCCAGAAGTACTTCGAGCTTGCGGACCTGATCGAGATCGGCAAACGCATGGTAGGCACGGGGCTGATCGGCGGCAAGACCGTGGGTATGCTGCTGGCGCGCGCCATCCTGAAGAAGTCCAACCGGCGATGGAACGAGTTGCTGGAAGTCCACGATTCGTTCTTCATCGGTTCGGACGTGTTCTACACCTTCCTCGTGCGTAACGGGTGCTGGTGGGTGCGGCAGAAGCAAAAAGACCCGGCAGCGTTTCTCGACGGCGCCGAGACGGCGCGACAACGAATCCTCACGGGGACGTTCCCCGGTTATATCCAGCAGCAGTTCGAGGACATGCTCGAGTATTTCGGACAGTCGCCGATCATCGTCCGTTCTTCGAGCCTGCTCGAAGACAATTTCGGCAATGCCTTCGCCGGGAAATACGACAGCGTGTTCTGCGCCAACCAGGGGTCGCGGCACAAGCGCCTCGAGGACTTCATCTCGGCCGTGCGCACGATCTATGCGAGCACGATGAGCGAGCGCGCGTTGTCGTATCGCGCGCGGCGCGGCATTCTCGACCGCGACGAACAAATGGCTCTCCTCGTTCAGCGGGTCTCCGGATCGCTGCACGGGAGTTATTTCTATCCGCAAGTGGCGGGCGTCGGATTCTCGTTCAACCCCTACGTCTGGAGCGAGCATATCGACCCCGAAGCGGGCATGTTGCGCCTCGTGTTTGGGCTGGGCACGCGCGCGGTAGATCGTTCGGACGACGACTACACGCGCGTCGTCGCGCTCAACGCCCCGGACCGCCGGCCCGAATCGGATTTCGACAAGGTCCGCCAGCATGCGCAACGCAACGTCGACGTGATTGACCTCGAGGGGAATCTCGTCGTCTCGACGGACTTTCAGTCCGCGGTACGGCAGAGTCCTACGCTGCCGTTGAAGTTGTTCGCGTCGCGCGACGAACAGGCGGAACGGTACGCGCGCGAACGCGGGACGCGCAGCACGGCGTTTCCGTGGATTCTGACCTTTGACGAACTGCTGGCCAAGACGCCCTTCATCGCCGACATGCGGGAGATGTTGCGGACGATCCACGATGCCTACGACTATCCGGTCGATGTCGAGTTTACGGCCAATTTCGTCGACGGGAACGACTACCGGGTCAATCTCGTGCAATGCCGCCCGTTGCAGGTGAAAGGCAGCATGGCCGTCATCGATCCCCCGACGGACATCCCCGAACAGGACCTCGTCATGCGGACGCGCGGCCCCGTGATCGGGCCGAGCCGGATCGACACCGTCGAGCGGCTGATTTACGTGGTCCCGCAAGTCTACGGCCAGATGCCCATCAAAGAACGCTATTCAATCGCGCGCCTGATCGGCCAGATAGCGCATCTCGATCAGCGTCAGCGCCCGGAAACGACGATGCTCCTCGGGCCGGGGCGTTGGGGCACGACCACGCCGTCCCTCGGCGTGCCCGTCTCGTTCGCGGAGATCAATACCGTCACGACGATCTGCGAGATCGTCGCCATGACCGAGGACATCATTCCCGATGTCAGTCTTGGCACGCACTTCTTCAGCGATCTTGTCGAGTGCGACATCATGTATCTGGCGCTGTTCCCCGGGAAGGATGACAATCTCATCAACGGGCCGCTGTTCGACGCGCTGCCCAACAAGCTCGGCGACTTGATCCCGCGCGCGTCCTCGTACGCGCATGCGATCAAGGTGGTGGATGTCCGCGACTTGGGGAAGGGCTGGTCATGCCGGCTCAACGCAAACACGCTCAAGCAGCGTGCTGTGTGCTATCTCGAGCATTCGTGAGTGTCGCGCACGCGGAGGCAGCGCACCACGAGCCAGATCCACATGTACACAACACGCCCTCGCACGAGCCGCGCGACGGTGTCGGCGATTGTGCCGAGGAGCGATCCCTCGATTGGTATAAGCTTGCCATCCATGCGGCAATAGAAACATTGCAGCGCGCCGGACATTGACGCGACCATGCGCAGCCGGGGGCTGTCGAACGTGATAACAAGCGCGTCGTAGCGCGCGCGGCGCAGGTCTCGCATCAGACGCAGCAGCGGCATCGGGCGACGCCACGAGTATTGCGCAAACTCCGTTCGAACAACTTCGTGCGCGAGCGCGCGCTCGTCGGATGTCATCGGATACGACTTGGGAACGATGGCGACGGTCCGCGCGCCGGACGCATACGCGCGCACGTGTTTGAGCACGTCCCGGAACATCCTGCCTTTGCTGAAGAACACGGCGATACGGGCCTCGCGCTGGATCATCGTCGGCCCTCCAGAATCGCCGGATAGTACTTCGCGACCACGCGCTTCCAATCGTATTCCTGTTCGGCGCGCGCGCGTCCGTTCGCGCCCATGCGCGCCCGCAGTTCGCTGTCGTCAAGCAGGCGTCCAAGGTACTCGGCCAGCGCCGCGCTGTCGCCGCGGTCGAAGAGGAATCCCGTCTCGTCGTGCAGAACGATGCCCTGCAATCCTCCGGCGCGGCTCGCGCAGACGGGCCTGCCGGAAGCCATCGCCTCGACGGCGACCAGCCCGAACGGTTCGTCCCACAGCGAGGGTACGACGCAGATGTCGGACTCCTGGTAGAGGCGCATGATCCCCGCGTGGTCGTGCCATCCGATGGCCTTGAACCAGTCGTTGCTCAGGCTGAAATCGGTATGCGTCACGCGGATCTCGAAATCGCGCCTTCGCTCGGCCAGCAACGCGCCGGCGTCGCGCAACGTGTCCATGCCTTTGGCCGTGTCTTCCACGCGCCCCGTCATCAGAATGACCTTGCGCTCCTCGCGGGCCTTTTCCCGAGGCGGCACGAACTGGAACTCGTCGATCTGCACCCCGCCCGGGACTTCGCGCACGTCGTCGTGCAGCCCGTCGAGTTGGGCCTTGGGAAGCGGGTTCGAGACGATAATGGTCCGGCACGAGCGCAGGAATCGGAGCAGATGGGCGTGATACCCGGGCATGTACGCGCGGGACGCAATGTACTCCTCGGACCACGACAGGAACCGCCACCGAAGGATCTCGCCGCGCAATCCTTGCAACGCGCATGGCCGGCACACATTCGGCGTGCGGAGGTAGTTCATGGGGCACGGCGCGCCGTTGAGGAACAGCCGTGTGTCGCGCGGACACGTCAGTTCGTACGCATAGTAGCGCGAGATGAGAGGGTAATGGACCAGCGCTTCGGCCACGTAGGATTTCAGGAAGAACCCGTCGGCAAGGAACACGACGTCCGGCTTCCACGCATCCACCGCCGTGCGAAATCGACGCGGCATCTCGACGGGAGTGATTTCGTCCGGTCTGAAATCCAGGCGCGTTGCGGGGAAGGGCATTTTGGCGGGATCGACCGTGCCGCGCTCCCACGATTCTTCGCACGCCGCGACGAACACATGCACGTCGTGGCCCAACCCTTGAACCCCGGATGCGACGTGATACAGATCGACATCGGCCCCGCCATGGGGAGGCCACGAAAAATACAGATCGACAAACGCGACACGCACGCGCCGTTCTCCGAATTGAACCGAAAGCAGCATACTTGCCGGCCTCTGCGGATCGCAATCGTTAAGTGGCGCAAATTACGGCGTTGGTGTAGCATCATGGTCAAACCCGAAGGAGACGGAAGATGGCGGATGTAATCGACTACAAAATCCACGGCGACGACATGCAATTGGTGGAAGTTGAACTCGACCCGAGCGAAGGTGTGCAGGCCGAAGCGGGCGCGATGTGCTATATGGACGCAGGCATCGAGATGCAGACGTCCACGGGTGGCGGATTGCTGAAGGGCCTCAAGCGCGCCATCGCGGGCGAGAGCTTCTTCATCACGACGTTTCTCAACAACGCCCGTGACAAACAGCGCATCGGGTTCGCCGCGCCGTATCCCGGTAAGATCATCCCGCTCGATCTCGGACAGCTTGGCGGGACGTTCCTCTGTCAGAAGGATGCGTTCCTCTGTTCCGCGCAAGGCACGGATATCTCGATCGCGTTCACGAAGAAGATCGGGGCGGGCCTGTTCGGCGGCGAAGGGTTCATTCTCGAGAAGCTGTCCGGCGACGGCCTCGCGTTCGTCCACGCAGGCGGCACGATCATACGAAGAGAGTTACAGGCTGGCGAAACCCTGCGCGTCGATACCGGCTGCCTCGTAGCGCTCGCGCCATCGGTTGATTACGACATCCAATTCATCGGCGGTTTCAGAAACGCGCTGTTCGGCGGCGAGGGCCTCTTCCTCGCGAAGCTGACCGGCCCCGGTCCGATATTGTTGCAGAGCCTGCCCTTTTCGCGGCTTGCGGACCGCATCCTGGCCGGAGCGAAATCGCAGCAGGGGGAAAAGAAAGGCGTCGCGGGCTTCGGCGGCAACGTGCTCGGCGGGCTGCTCAGCGGCGATTGAAGCTTGACCTGAATAGACACGGACAAGCACGGACGCACACGGACCCTTACGCCTGTCCGTGATCGTCCGTGTCCGTCCGTGTTCTCTCGGCGTGCGCCCGCATCGAGTAGCGCGCCGATACGCTCTTTTGCTTCGTCGACCGCGATCGGCGCCCACCGGTCGTGGCCCGAGGCCGTAGCCGCCTTTGGCCCGCCGCGCAACGCAAGCTAACCCATCCCGCGCTTCCCACCTAAGAACAAAGTGGACGGCGCTTGTCAGCCCGTCCACTTCGTCCACTCAGTCCACTTTGTCCACTGAAGCCCTACATGGCGATGAATCCGCCATCCACTATCATCTCCGCGCCGGTCATGAACGCCGATTCGTCCGACGCGAGGAACAGCGCCGCGTTGGCGATGTCGCGCGGTACGCCAATTCGGCCGAGGGGCAGCGACGAGCCGATGGACTTCTTCTTGTCGTCGTTGAGATACGGCTCTTGCAGCGGCGTGTCGATCATGCCCGGATGGATCACGTTGCAGCGGATATTGTCGGGGCCGAACTGAACCGCGAGCGATTTGTTGAGCGAGATGAGCGCGCCCTTCGCGCAGGTGTAGGAATCCTGCGCCAGCGTGAACCCCGCGAGCGCGGAGATCGAGCCGACCAGAATGATCGAGCCGCCACCGGCCTTCTTCAACTCGGGGATGCCGTGCTTGGTCAGGAAGAACGGGCCCTTGAGGTTGATGGCCTGGACGATGTCCCAGTTCTCTTCGGTGGTCTCGATGACCGACTTGTCGCGGTGCTTCCACAACACGCCCGCGTTGGCGTACAGGATGTGCAGCGCGCCGAATTCCTTGACGCCTTTCTTGATAGCCTTCTTGACGTCGTCTTCCTTGCTCACGTCGCCGACCACGGCGATGGCCTTGCCGCCGGCCTTCTTGATCAGCGCGACGGTTTCGTTCGCGGCTTTCTTGTTCAGGTCGAACACGATGACCTTTGCGCCTTCCGACGCGAACAGCAGCGCGGCATCGCGCCCCATGCCCATGCCCGCGCCCGTGATAATCGCCACCTTCTTCTTCAATCGCATTGCAGTGTCTCCTAGTTGGTACCGCTCCTTCAGATGAGTTCGAAATAGCGCCGGCGTTCCCAGTCGGTCACGTAGCGCATGAATACCTGTATCTCCCACCGCGCGACCGCCACATAATGGTCGACGACATCTTCGCCGAACAACGCGCGCGCGACGGCGCTCGATTCGAAGGCGTCTGTGGCCTCGATCAAGTTGCCGCAGAGCCGCGGCGCGTCCTTCACGTCGTATCCGTTCGCGGAAACGAACGGCCCCAGCGGCTCGATTTCGTGCTCGATGCCGTACAAACCCGAGGCCAGCATCGCGGCGTAGGCGAGGTGTGGATTGACGTCTGCGCCGGGGATGCGGTTCTCGAGCCGCGTCGAAGCGCCATGTCCGCACGAGCGGAACGCCACCGTGCGATTGTCGCCGCCCCAGGTGATCGTCGTCGGCGCGAAGGTCAGGTCGCCGTAACGTTTGTACGAGTTGATCGTCGGCGCGTACAGAAGGTGGAACTCGCGCGCGAGCGCCATCATGCCGCCTAGGAAGTGCCGCATCGTCTTCGACATGTGCCGCTCGCCCTTCGGATCGAAGAAGGCCGGCGCGCCGTCTTGCCAGAGGCTCATGTGCACGTGGCTTCCGTTGGACGAATGTTGCGAGTTCCATTTCGCCATGAAGGTCGCTTGCAGGCCGTGTTGCACCGCCATCTCGCGCACGCCGTTCTTGAAGATAACGTGGCGGTCCGCCATGTCGAGCACGTCCGCGTAGACGAGATTGATCTCGTGCTGGCCGTGGCCCCATTCCGATTTGCTGCATTCGATCTCGACGCCGGCCGCCGTGAGCTTCTTGCGGATGTCGCCGATCAACGGCTCGTCGAGCGACGAACGGTAAATGCAGTAGTCGCCGATGTAACTCGAAACGGTCTGCAGGTTCGCGTAGTCCTTCGCGCGCGAACTGTCGGGAGTCTCGCGGAACAGGAAGAACTCGAGTTCGGACGCCGCCTTGACGTCAAACCCGAACGCGCGGGCGCGGGCCATCTGCGCGCGCAGCATCGAACGCGGCGCAACCGGAACAAGCTCGCCCTCGGGATCGCACGTGTCGCAGATCACAAGCGCTGTCTTCTCGAACCACGGATACATGCGCAGCGTGTTCCAATCGGGGACCGCCACCATGTCGCCGTAGCCCGTGTGCCATCCGGTGAACTTCAAGCCGGGGATCAGCATCCGGTCGACGTCCCAGCCGAAATTGCAGTCGCACGTGTGGACGCTGCCGGCCATGTCGCGCAAAAATGGCCCCGCCTCGCACCGCTTTCCGTAAAGGCGGCCCTGCAAGTCCACCCCCGCCACAATGATCGTGTCGACGGCCTGCTCTTCGACCCATTGCTTCAACCGTTCCACCGTAGGGACCTCCCTCATGGCGCGCCACGCTCGGCTCCGCGCGGTGTAGTATGTCATTGAACCGGCGCGGCGTGCAAAGTCCGCGAAGAGTTGCAACACGGCATCGAACACGATAGGCTACGCCTTTCGTTTCGACGCAAGGGAGATTCGCATGAAAAAGCAATTCGTTGCGGCGCTGCAAGAGGGCGACTGCATCAACGACTATTTCCTCGCGGCCCGCAAGGACCTGCGAGAACAGAGCAACGGCGGCAAGTTCCTCGGCATGGTGTTCAAGGACCGCACGGGCGAAATCGGCGGCATTCTGTGGAACAACGCCGTGGCTATCGCACGGATGTTCGAGGTGGGTGATGTCGTCAATGTGCGCGGCACGGTCACGAGCTATCAGGAGCGCCTCCAGATTCGCGTCGAACAAGTCCTGCCCCTCACCGAAGCGGAGTACTCGACGGAAGACCTCATCGTCACGCCCGAAGACTCGGGCAAAATTCGCGAACAATTCCGCGCCATCATTGAGAGCATCGAGAACGAGTGGCTGTCGAAACTCGTCCATTCGTTTCTCGACGACGAGGACTTCATGAAACGCTTCGGGGAAGCGGCCGCGGGCAAGCGCTGGCATCATGCGCATCCGGGCGGCCTCGTGCGGCATTGTTACGAAATGGCGCGGATTGCGCTCACCGTTTCGGAACTCTTTCCGAACCTCGATCGCGACGTGCTCTTGACGGGCGTGCTGCTCCACGACATCGGCAAGCTCGACGAAATGAGCCAGGACCTCCTCGTGGATTACACGACCGCGGGCAAGCTCATCGGCCATCTGGAAATCGGCGCGGACATGGTCCGCAGGAAGATCGACGCGATCCCCGGGTTCCCGGAACCCTTGCGGCTCCATGTCCTGCACCTCATTCTGTCGCATCATGGCGAACTCGTGAACGGATCGCCCATCGTGCCCAAGACCCTCGAAGCGATGGTGCTGTATCACTGCGACAATCTCGATGCGCAGGCGGACGCGCTCACGCGCGTCATCCGGGAAACGAAAGACCGGCGCCAAGAGTGGTCGGATTTTCTGCCGTTGCTCGATCGCCAGATCTGGGCCAAGTAGCGCCTATAGCGCCATCGCGAAGGGCGCGTGTTGCGCCGTCCAGCGGGCGAGGCGATCGCGTTCGTGCTCGCGCAGATCGAGAAAGCGCACGCCGAACTCCCACAGGCCGTTGTCCGCAAGGCCGGACCAGCACACCTTGCCCTTGCATTCGATGGTTGTCGGGCCGAGCTGGAGAAACACCAGGACTTGCTCGCCCGCATCGACGCGCCGCAGGGCGCTGAACCGCGCGCCCTCCTCGGCGAGATCGACCGTGAGCGTGCAGTACGAGGCGGCGCCCTTCCGGAACGACACCCACGCGCACACCGGGGTTTCGACCCGGTCGTGTCTGCGTCTATCCTGTGTTAGCGTGTTCACTGTAGTATACCTATCAGCCCTGACGTCCGCGAGAATCACGAACGTTCCATTACCTAATGTATCCCCAAACGCGGGATTTTGTTCCCTGCGCCTTGACATTGACTTCGGGGCAACCCAGAATGAAGCGGGTTGCCGGTCCGTCGTTCGTGTCGAAAGGAGATGCATCATGGGCATTGCTTCCGTTGCTTGTGTTCTTCTATACAGCTCGTTATGCGCACCTGCCACCGCGCCCGCGCCGCTGAAACCGCCAAGGCACGGCGGCGTGTACGTCGTAGCGCATCGTGGCGCGCACGAAGGGATCCCCGAAAACACGCTGCCGGCCTATCAGAAGGCCATCGATCTGGGCGCGGATTTCGTCGAAATCGACGTGCGCACGACAAAGGACGGCAAGTTTGTGAGCGTTCATAACGACAAGATCGACGGCTATGCCGAGGGCGCGAAAGGATTCGTGAAGGAGCACACGCTCGACGAGTTGCGCGCGCTCGATGTCGGCAGCCGCGTCGGACCGCAATGGAAAGGCACGAAGATTCCGACCTTCGAGGAGATCCTCGATCTCTGCAAAGGCAAGATCGGCATCTACCTCGATCTGAAGAACGCTCCAATCGACCAACTCGTCCCGTTGATCCAGGCGCGCGGGATGGAACACGACGTAATCTGGTACATCGGCGGCGGCATGGTCCCGGTCCTGCACAAGGCGTCGCCCGAGTGCATCGAAATGCCCGACCCCGGCGTCGAGATGATGCTCCCCGCGCTGCTCGAATCCGTCAAGCCGCGCGTCGTCGCGGGAACCTGGAAACACTACTCGAAGGCGTTCACGGACAAATGCCACGCGGCGGGCGCAATCGTGATTGTGGACGACGGCGGGCCGGAGAGTTGGAAGGACGCCGTCGCATGGGGCACGGACGGACTCCAGACGGACCATCCCGCGGACCTGATCGCGTTCCTCGACGCGCGCACCAAGTGAGTTCGCCCGCATGGAATACTCGCCGAGGATCGTCGACGCGTTCGCGTTGATGTACGAACTGCACCGGACCCAAGTGCGCAAGGGATCGCATGTGCCGTACATCACGCACTTGATGGGCGTGGCGGCGATTGTCGGACGCTACGGCGGCGACGAGGACCAATTCATCGCCGCGCTGCTTCATGACGCGGTCGAGGATCAGGGTGGGCTCGAAACGCTCGAACGCATCCGCGAGGCCTTCGGAGATACCGTCGCCGCGTACGTCGAGGGATGCACCGACGCCGATACCGAACCCAAGCCCCCGTGGCAGGAACGCAAGGAACAGTTCATCGCGTCGATGGCGCACGCGTCGCCGGATCAGAGGTTGATCGTCGCGGCCGACAAGCTCCATAACGCGCGCTCGATCGTGAGCGACATGCACGAATGGGGCAACGGCGTCTGGAAGCGGTTCAAGGGCGGGCGCGAAGGCACGCTCTGGTACTACAGCGAGATGGTGCGGGCGCTCTCGGAAGGATGGTCGCATCGCATCCTGCGCGAACTAGCGGAGGAAGTCGACCTGCTGAACCGGCTCGCCGCGCGCCTTGAGAAGGAGCAGGGGTCGTGAAGCGCCGCACCTTTTTAGGCGTCACGGGGGCCACGTTAACGGGCACGGCAGCGGCTTCCGAAGCCGAGCCGCAGGCCGCAGAAAGTTCCCCAAATCCCATGAAGGAACCGTTGATGAACGAGATCGATCTGTCCGCCATACCCATAGCGTGCAGCCACGAGCATTGGGGCAGCGTCGATGCGATCGGCGTGCTGCCCGAGGGTTTTCGCGCCGATGTTGAATGCGGCGCGAGGCCGCGGCGCGGGGCGACGGTTTTCGATCTCCTGCTCGATCCCTATCTTCACGGCATGCTCGCCGCCGCGGGCGACGACCCGGGCAAGGTGAAACGCCCCGCCGGGATCGCCGATGCGCATGCGTGGATGCAGGCCGCGCCGGACGAAGCGTTTGAAGCGATGCGGCCGTTGTTCCGCCGCCACGAACTTACCGGCACGTACCAATGTATCCGGCGCGGTATCGAACGTCTCTACGGGATCGATATCGCCGCCGACAATTTCGCTGGCGTGGTGTCCTTGAACGAAGCGATACGCGCAAACTATGCGCGGCTGTTCAACTGGTACGCCGAGGCGATGGAACGCGCGCGTTTTTCGATGCTGATACGCCCGGTGCATCCCGAGTTCTACGTGCGCGAATCCGACTCCGCCGCCGCGCAGAAGGAACGCCGTTTCACGGACACGGTCATGCGCATCGATCCACTGCTAGGGTTATGGCAAGAGCATTCCCCACGGCGCGAAGGCCTGGCGAAGATAACGGGCGTCGATCCGCGGGATGCGGCAAGCTGGCGCGAGTTCCTTGCTAAGATCTTCACGATCGCCGAACAGTACGGCGCGAAGGGCATCAAGCAATTGCAGGCCTATTCGCGGCCACTCGAATTCGCGCCGCGCAACGACGCGGACGTGGTGTGGCGCGGCGATCTCAATCCAGACCAGGTTCGCGCGTTTCAGGACTGGGTGGTTCATGAATGCTGCTCGCTCGCAAACGACCGCGACTGGCCGCACCAGGTCCATGTCGGCACGCACAATCTCGCGCAGTCTTCGCCGATGCCGCTGGCCGCGCTCGCGCAGAAGTACCCGCGCATTAGGATCGTCATGCTGCACTGCTGGCCGTTCTTGAAAGAGGCCGGCTGGCTCGCCAAGCACCACGCGAACGTCTACATCGACACCTGCTGGCAGCCCGTATTGAACCCGGCGTTTTACTACGAAGCGATGAGCGGCTGGCTCGGGTTCGTGCCCACATCGAAGATCATGTGCGGCCAGGACGCCACGTCGGTCGAAATGGCCGTAGGCTCGTCCCTATTCGTCCGCGAACTCCTTGCCCGCGTCCTGCAGGAACAAACCAAGCCCCTGGGCTGGACCGCCGCAAAGATCGAACGCGCGGCAACGGACATCCTGAACAACAACGCCGTCGCGATCTACCGTATCGGGAAGGCTATCTAGCCCGGCTTGTTCACACGGTGTCTTGATGAGACGATAACAACACTTGATCGGCAAAAGGTTTCTGTCTCAGAACCTGGCGTGAACGCTGCAACAACCTGTCTCGTGTCATTGCGAGGAGGGGTTCAGCCCGACGAAGCAATCTCCCGGCCTGTTGTGCGCAGAAGAAATGGGGATTGCTTCGTCGGGCTGAACCCCTCCTCGCAATGACACCACAAGCTTGTTAACAATACGGGCTAGCGCGCGCCTTGCCCCTCAGTCCGAGCAAGCACGGTAGCGGCGGATGCTTCAAGCGGGGATTCGCCGTTGAGGACAAGATCTGCGAAGCGTGCGGTGGGGGCGCAGTATTGGGCGTACATGGGGCGGACGGTTTCGGTGTATTGGGCGAGTACGGAAGCTTCGGTGCGGCCGCGTTCTCGGATGTCGCGCTCGGTACGGCGTTGCAGGCATACCGCGTCGTCGATATCGACGAAGATCTTCAGGTCGAGCAGACGCCTGACTTCTTCCCAATACAGCGCGAAGATCCCTTCGACAAGAACCACTCGAGCGGGACGCATGCGCGTCGTGCGCGCGGTGCGGGTATGGGTTGTGAAATCGTATTCGGGGACGTCGATCGGTTCGCCGCGAACAAGCGTTTCGAGTTGCGCCACGAGCAGGTCTTTGTCGAGGGCCTCGGGCACGTCGAAGTTCCAGCGCGCGCGCGCTTCGGGAGTCAATGCGGAGAGGTCGCGGTAATAGTTGTCGAGGGCGAAGGCGGCGGAACCCGGCAGAGCCTCGGCCAGACGCCGCGCGAGGACGGTCTTGCCCGAGCACGACGCCCCCGCGATGCCGATCAGATACGGTGTGCCGGTTTCCATGGCGGAGAGCATACAAATATGGCGGAGAGGGCGGGATTTGAACCCGCGGCACGCCTTTTGGACGTGCACACGATTTCCAATCGTGCTCAATCAACCACTCTGACACCTCTCCGCGCAGGCAAACATTATAGTGGGCAAAGCGCAGGGAATCAACCGCTATGCGCGCCGCACGCCGGCGATGCGTACATCGAGGCGTAGATCACGCCTTGGGAGTCAGAAAGGTGATGGTGCACTCGAGACCTTTTTGATCGGAGGTGGGCCTGAGGCCTTCGAGGCGGTACATCACGATCAGGTCGGGGGACGAATAGATCTTGTGGAGCAGGTCCACGAATTCTTTGAGCATGAACCCGTTGAGTTTCAACTGCACCATGGTCGCGTCTTGCGACGCGTTCTTACGCGCCGAACGCGGCTTGTAATTCTCGAGCTGCGCACGATCTTTGAGTTTCGTCTCGGTAAGCGCGGTGTTGATGAACGACCACAGATCGAAATTCGGTTTGCGTTCCTTGAGGCGCGTCATGAGTTCTTCCTGGCTGCGCAGGCGCGCTTGTTCGGATTCTTTCTCCTGCACGAGCCGCGCGTAGCGATCCCGCAACGACGCGAGGTCGCCCTCGGACATCTTGTAGCGCTTCATCGGCCCGGTATAGATAAATAGGGCCATGAAGATCACGAAGACGGCCGCGATAATGCTCAAGGTAAGGCCCGGGGTCGATTGGGCCTTCTTGGCCTTGGCTTCTTTGCCCTGCGTACGAGGTTCCTTCACGTGTCGAGTTCCTTAGCTTGGGTTGCCCGCATTACGTGGCGCTGGTCGTCTTCCTTCGCGCGACGATCTTGAAGGTCGATTCGTTCTTCTCGAGTTTCAGTTCCGGCTCGTCGATCGTCATCATGGGCGACTGCTTGAGGCTGTCCACGGCCTGGCCAAATTTCGCGTCGTCGATGACTTTGCCGCGGATCGTGATCCAGGGCTGTTGAGCGCCCGAATCGCCGCCCATGCTGTCGCCCGATTCGGGCCGTTCGACCCGGATGTCCGTGATCGCGGCTTTCTCGTTCGGCATGCGTTGCGCGATCTCGTTCAAAATGTCCAGGAGCGACGGGTCGCTGAAGTATTCCATGGACACGTTGACGCCTTCGTTCTTCAGTTGCGCCACTTCCTGTTCGAGGGCGTCGATCTGCGTCTGGATTTCCTGGCCGGCCGCGATGTTTCGCGCGCGCGCGTCGTGGTAGAACCACGCCACGCCCGCGAGCAGCAGCAGCGCCAGGCAGGACGCTACAAGGATGTGCGGCACGATTCCGCGCGCGACGTTGCGCGGAGCGAGGTCGTCCTTGCGGAAGTTCATGGCGTAGCCGCCGCCTGCCGCGCCCATGGCCACGCCGACGACCGCCTCCCACACGTTCGAAGACGACATCGGCGAGGCGGGCGCCTCAACGTGCGGCTCTTCGGCTTCGGGGACATCGCCAGCCGATCCTTGGCCTTCGATCCCCGAGGCTAGTGCGTCCTCGGAGATGGACTCGAGCAATCCCGGGGCCTTCGGAGCGGCTTCGAGCCGGACCGAGGATACTTCGGGATGAGGCACGGCCTTGAGCCGCGCGAGCATCGGTTCGTAAGTAATCGGAACGTCGAATTCATGCTCGAACCGCTCGCGCTCGGCCAGGGAATCGGTGAAGATGCTGCCCGTTACGCACAGCGACGCGATCTCGGCGGGAGCGCCTCCGGGGCCGGTTCCGCGCCATCCGACCTGGAACGCGCGGAGCGAGTTGCCCACTTCACGCGCCGCGGCGACGGGATGCGCGGTCATCTGGGCCGCGTCGAACGAGAGGAACCGGAAATACGCCAGCTTCTTATCGCTGGTGATGGCCAGAATCGAGCCGGCGTCGCGCACGTGGAGCACGGCGTGCAGCCCCTTCCTGCGGGACTGCATCGCGGTCCACAGCCCCGTCAGACCGAGGGCGTCGATATCGATGCTGTCGGGATCGATCCCGGCGGCGTTGAGGATCGCGAGGTGTTCGGCAATCACCGCGCGGCGCAACCCGACGGCGAGCACGTCGGTCTGCCCGTCGGCTTCGAGCACCGTCGAGAAGTCGACGACAAGCTCCTCGATGGGAAACGCGAGGTAGGGTTCGAGTTCGAATTGCACAGCCGCAGCGACTTTGCGCGCGCCGCGGAACGGAATGGTCAGCGTGCGGACGATACTGTGGAAACTGGAGATGCACAGCACGTAGGCCGCGGCATGGGCGTTCGCCCGGGCCACAACGTCCTTGACGGCGTCGATCAGGGCCTCGGTGCGCTGCTCGGGATCGGCGTACTGCGCCCGGCAGGCATACAAGCCCAGCACCTTGGGCAGCCGCCCTCCGGTCTTGATCACGGCCAGCCGCACCTCGTCGCCGGCCAACTCGATGGCGGCGATCCTCGCGCGTGCACTCATCTCGATCTCCTGGTTGTTGGTTTGTGGTTTCTGGTTACTGGTTTCTGGTTTCTGGTTCGCATAGCGTAGTAACCAGAAACCAGTAACCAGAAACCATGTTATCGTATCACACGCCAATCCACGATGTGGAACGTCTCCAGCGGCGGGCCACCGGTGTTCTGCGCGTCACTCGCCGTCTTCGTCGTCTTGCCGCCCGTAGGGGTCGATTGGCTCAAGCCGCCTTGCGACACTTGTTGTACGGCTTCGTTGACCGCGGCGGCGTTTCGATACACGTAGGCCTCTATCCGGACCATAACGTTACCCGACTTGCCATCGCCGTAGATGCGGAACACATCGCTGCGAACGTCGAATAGCTGAGGCCCCGAGGGAACGGGCAGCACCTGGGCGAACACCATTTGCGACAACAGGGTGACCAGTGGCGGGAGGGCATGCTTCTCCAGCGACAGGGTCGAAGGCGTTGTTGCAGGGCTTGGCGGTAGCATGAATCCGCCGCCGCCTCCACCTCCTCCACCTCCTCCACCTCCACCCCCGCCGCCCCCTCCACTTCCACCTCCTCCAACGCCTCCGCTTCCACCACCTCCTCCGCCGCCGCCCTGCGTCAGTAGAGGAGACTGGCCACTCACTCCCGTGCGGCTCTGAAAGTCCTGCAAGGTGGGAAACGGCGAATTGAAGCGCTCCTGCAGTATCGCGTCGGTAGTGCCCGGATTGCCGATCTCCGCCCCCATGAGCACGGCATCGAGGACTTCCTTCGGCGCGGTGTTCACATTGATCGCGCCGTAGGGATGCCCGTGCACGGTCAGGAGATCGGCGAGCGTCAGGATGATACGGTCCTTCTCGTCCTCCAGCATGGATTGATCCTGGGCGTTGGCCAGGCAGTCGAAATAGAGTTCCGGGGTGATGCCTTTGATCAGCAGCAGTTCCTCGATCGAGTCCATCGGCCCGTTCTTGCACATGTACGGCGTTTCGAGGTCCATGTAATCCGCGGACTCCGCGCCGTTGGGGCGGACGTCGTCGTCGGGATCGAGCCAGTCGAGGATCGCGTCGGTAGGATCCGGGTCGACGCCGAGATTCGCGAAGAGCGCCCGCAAGGCGTTCTCGAGGACGGGATTGGTATCCGTTTCGTTCATTATCAACGCGTTGAGATTGATCTTCCCATACTCGTCGGTAATCGTGCATTGTCCGATCGCATCGTTGATCATCTGGCCGGGCAGGCCTTGCGCCCACACGTCCATCAAGCCGTCGTATTGGGCCGCCGGCTGCGGAGACGGATTCGGCCTAGTCCCATCCGGGTTGGGCAGGCCGCCCATCACATCCATCAGGAGGTCCGCGTGCAACAAACCCAGCCCTGACGCGATCGCGGATTGGGCCGCGATATTCGCCTGCAAGCCGTCGCGCGCGTTGCCCGTCAGCGACGCGTCGACCTGGGTCTCGTAGCAATACTCGATGACGATCGCGCTGAGCAGCAGGATGAATAGCAACGCCACCATCAGGGCGACGCCGCGTTCTTCACTTATACCTGAACGGCGCTGGGCGACACATCGTGGCGCGCGACCGAGACGATTACCGTCGCGGCCCGCCCACGATTCTCGACGTATGCGCTGTTTCATGTCGTTTCCTCGGTTCACTTGGGCGAGTTCTCGCCTTCGCCTTCACCTTCGCCTTCACCTTCATACCCCGTCGCGTTTCCGTAGGCGGCGATATACTGCACCCAAACACTCGCGTCCGTCATAACGCCCATGCCGACGGCGACGGGGATATACATCTCAAGATCGGGATCGGTTTCGAGATCGTTGGAGGCGGAATCGGCCTCGGCTCGAGTGCGCGCGAAGTTGACGCGGATGCGCACGCACCACGGCATGCGGCCCATCTCGATCGAGTCCCAATCCTCGACCCACTTCTCGCCGTCGTAGAATGAGAAGTCGACTCCGGACACGGGCACCGTCCACGACGGCGTGTTGTATCCGAGTTCCTTCGCGATATCCTGGAGTTCCTCGGCGGACTTCGGGTCGAGCTTGTCCAGGCGATCTTTGTTCAACGACGCCGAAGCGACGACGATCGACTCGCTGGATTCGAGGAGCATGGTGGACGGCGCGAGCTCGTCCTCCGAGTACGACGAGAAGGCTTCGAGTTCCATGCTCGAATCGTTGCGATCGACCACGGCGTAGTGCACCTGCTTGAAGGCGCCGGGCGGCGCCATGCCGCCCAGGATCGGCGACGCCGAACAGAAATCGACCGAATCGGTCGTGCCGCTGGATCCGGTTTCGCCTGTGCCCACGAACTGAAAGCGTTCGTCCAAGTAGGCGGGGTCGACGTGCACGGCGGAAAAGTTCGACTGGAAGTTCCGCATGAGGAACTGTTCGAGCCGGAGTTTCTCGGCGCCCACGCGGGCCTCGGCGGTGGCGTCGGTGACGGCGGCCAGGCTCTCGTAGACGATCGTGACAATGACCGCCAGCAGCGATATCGCGATCAGGACTTCAATAAGCGTGAAGCCCCGCGCGGCGCTGCGCCGATAGGGTAGGGCGATCCGGTTCATAAACGGCCCATCGCAATCTCTGCCGCGAACGCGGCGAATAGCGAATAGCGAATAGCGAATAGCGAATAGCGAAACAGCGCATACGAGTGTCATTGCGAGGAGCGGCTTCAGCCCGACGAAGCAATCTCCCAGGCTTGTCCGCCCACGATCACGGGGGATTGCCGCGCCACGCTGGACGCGTGGCTCGCAAGGACACGTAGGCATCGATGCGCTATCGAGTCTTCGTGGGCGCGGCATCAATCGCCTCCATCGAGTAGACCATCATCATCATCGTGCGGGTGTCGTCCGGGCCGGTAACGGTCACGGTGAGTTGATACAACGGAATGGCCGGGTCCTGGCCCGCGGGCACGGCGGAATAGGTGAACGTGTAGTCGGGAAAGCGTTTGCCGAAGGTCCCGGCGCCGCTCAAGGTCCCCGAGGCCACGACAATCTGCGCCTGGCCGAGAGCGCTCTCCATGAAGCTGTCGGCCTGGACGACGTCGCGGGCCTCGATGAACAGGTTGAGCGCGCCATAATGCGCGTCAAGCAACACGGCCGCGGCAATCCCCAACAGCGTGAGGGCCACCATGATCTCGATCAGGGTGAAGCCCGACTCGGAACGGCGAATATGCGCGAGACGCGAGGTCATTTGCTCATCCCCGCCAGGTGGTCCGGAATGTCTTTCTTGCCCTGTTCGGCGCGCGCGTTCATCGAAATGGGATCCCAGACCACGGTGTAGTAATCGCCTTCTTCGCCTTTCACGTACAACACAACCGGCTGATCCAGTCCCAGGGGCGTGACCTCGATATCGACTGTGCCCTTTGACTGGCTAGTCGAACCGACGTGCACGGACTCGATCACAATGCCTTCCGGCATCACCGTCCGGGACAGCAGCGGATCCTCGAGTTCGACGATTTCGTCCTCTTCGTCGTCGAGCGAGAACTTCTTCTCGAACAGCGGCCCGATCTCGTCGAGGATGCCTTCGCGTTTGACCGTGCGCGCGCGGGCGAGCATCTGCATGCGGGCAAACCGGTCGAACTCCTGGCGCAGCATGTTCGCGCCTTCGAGCAGATTGCCTTCTTCCTCGGGTTTGAGGTCGTCCTCACGATTGAGTAGATCAAGGAACTGGTTCGAATCGGTCAAGCCTTTGAGCGAGTTCTTATCTCCTTCGCCTTGAGCGCCGCCTTCTTTGTCTTTCTTGTCGTCGTCGAAGATGCTGTGTTTCTTCTTGACGTGGTGTTCGGTCCAGTACTCCTGCTTGTCGAGATCGATTCTGACGGTCAGCGTGTCGCGCGTCAGGCCGGCCTGCGCCATAACGGAGCGCCCATACCCGGCGATATGCCGCGCCGTCCCTTCGAGCCGGCTCAACACGATGGCCGGCATCAACTGGGGCCCGGCGATCGCTACGATAACGCCGATGAGGGTGATCACGATGACCAGTTCGACGAGGGTAAACCCGGCTTCAGGATTGTGCAGACTGGAAGCCGGCGCGTCCTCGGAAGACGATTGGCGACCGGACACCGAAGATCGGCTATCTTCCGGCCTGGAGATTGTCACTGCTGATGTCCGCGTCGTAGCCGCTTCCGCCGGCCCTGCCGTCGCCGCCCAGCGATACGACCTTGAATTGCCGCGGGCCTTCCGAGGTGTATTGATACGGATTGCCCCACGGGTCCTTGGGAATTTCTTTGTCGTCGAGGAAGGAGCGCTTTTCGTTGTTGATCAAGGCTTCGAGTCCTTCGGACGTCGACGGGAAGCGGTTGAAGGCCAGGTTGTAGGCGGTCAGCGCCGTTTTGAAATTGGCGATCTGCGCTTTCGCCGCATTGACGTTCGCGTCGTCGCGCACACCCAGCACGTTCACGGTCACGATAGTGGCCAGGATGGCGATGATGGAAATCACGACCATCAGTTCGACGAGCGTGAAGCCGGCGTTCGCGCGCGCAAGCCTTGGATTCGTTTCGCACTGCATCATAGTTAGCCTCCTTCGATACGTCGATGCCGTCACACGTGCCTGCTCATGCTCAAGATGGGCAGCAAGATGGACAGGACCAGGAATCCTACAAAGACGCCCATAACAATAATGATCACCGGTTCGAGCATGGCGACGAGCGCGTCGACCGTCAGCCGCACATCCTCGTCGTAGGTATCCGCGACCTTGATCAGCATGGA
Organism: uncultured Nitrospiraceae bacterium; assembly: GCA_964402555.1. Lineage (GTDB taxonomy): Bacteria > Hydrogenedentota > Hydrogenedentia > Hydrogenedentales > SLHB01 > CAYOCT01. The sequence goes on from CAYOCT010000031.1 coordinate 47,429, forward strand.
TTCAATTTGGCCGCTGCGCTGGCCCAGGTCGACCATTTGGATCAGCATCGGCGGAAACACGTTCGCTTCGCGCAGGGGCTGCGCCAGATCCTTCCCGCGCCTCACACCTGCCTTAACGTCCGCCATGGCCTCTTCGATGACGCGGTTGCCGACGACCGTCTTGACGACGTCGAGCGCGTTCATCATGGTCAGGCCGCTTTCGAGCATGGTCCCGAGCGTGCGGGCCAGGCGCGACGAGGCCAGTTTGATATGCAACGCGCCGAAGAAGGGCGCGCGGAGCTTGAAACGGTCCCAGCGCATGCGGCCTCCGGCCGTGGCGACCCATAGGCGCCAGAGCATGAAGAGGCCAATCACCACGAGGATAATGAGCCACCACCACGTGCCGATGAAGTCGCTGGCGCCGATCAGCACTTTGGTGATCTTGGGGAGTTCCTGCTTCTGTTTCGCGAAGATCGCCGTGATGCGCGGCACGATCACAAGCATCATGAACACGATCACCGCGATCGCGAAGACCAACATGAACGCGGGATAGACGAGCATCGAGATGAGGCGCGCCCGCAGCTTGGCCTGTTGTTCCTCGATATCGGCCAGCCGCAACAGGACTTGTTCGAGCGCGCCGCTCGCCTCGCCGGCGCCGACCATGTTCGTGTAGAGACTCGAGAAAATACGCGGGTGCCTCGCGAGCGCGTCGGACAGGCTGCTGCCGCCCTTGACCTTGTCGCGGATATCGAAGATGGCTTTCTTGAGGCGGGGCTTCGAGGTCTGATCGAGCAACGAGGTCAGGGCCTCGACGAGGGGCATGCCGGCCTGGAGCAGTACGGCAAACTGCCGGGTCATCAAGGCGGTGTCGCGCACCGATACGCGGCCGATCGAGAACGTGGTCTTGCGTTCTTCGCCTCCTCCAGTCTCGACGCGTCCGGAGGCGGCCCGCTGGCCGCTCTTGGATTCGGCGATCTCGGTGGGAAACATGTCTTGCTCGCGCAGTTTCCTGCGCGCCGCGACAGGGGAATCCGCGTCGATGACGCCTTTCACGTTCTTGCCGGACTTGGCAATCGCTTTGTATTCGAATACGGCCATTCGGTGACTGGTTTCCGGTTGCGGGAGGACGGCGGTTTGCTACCGGCCTACTCCATGACCTCGTCCACACTGTCGTCACGAGTAACGCGCAGGACTTCTTCGATGGTAGACGCGCCCTGCAAGACTTTCGCCGCGCCGTCTTCGCGCAACGTGCGCATGCCGTGCTTCATGGCTTCGCGTTTGATGATGTTCGAGTCCGTCCCTTTGAGGACGAGTTCCTGGATGCGCGGGGTCAAGACGAGCAGCTCGAAGATGCCCGTGCGGCCGTAGTAGCCGCGGCCCTGGCAGCGGTCGCAGCCTTTGCCGCGATACAGCACGACATCCTTGGCGCGCTCGGCGGGAATGCCGAGATCGCGAAGGCTCTCGAGTTCGGGCTTGTAGGGTTCGCGGCATTCCGAGCAGATCTGGCGCACGAGGCGCTGCGCCATGATCGCGATCGTCGACGAGGTGACCAAGAACGGTTCGATGCCCATGTTGATCAAGCGCGTGATCGACCCGGCGCTGTCGTTGGTGTGCAGCGTGGCGAAGACCAAGTGGCCGGTCAAAGACGCCTGGATCGCCATCTCGGCGGTTTCGTGGTCGCGAATTTCGCCGACGAGGATCACGTCGGGGTCCTGGCGGACGATGTGGCGCAGGCCCGCGGCGAACGTCAGCCCGATCTTCGGGCGGACCTGGATCTGGCCGATGCCCGGCATCTGATATTCGATCGGGTCCTCGACGGTGATGATGTTCTTGTCGGGCGAATTGACGCGCTGGAGCGCGGCGTACAACGTAGTGGACTTCCCCGAACCAGTCGGCCCGGTCACGAGAATGATCCCGTGCGAGTACATGATCAGCTTGTCGACGAGTTCGTAGTCGTGCCGGTCCATGCCGAGCTGTTCGAGGCTGAACAGGAACGTGCCCTTTTCGAGGATACGCATCACGATGCGCTCGCCATAGGCGACGGGCACGGTCGATACGCGGATGTCGATCTCTTTGCCGCTGAGACGGATCTTGATGCGCCCGTCTTGCGGCAGGCGGTGCTCGGCGATGTTGAGGCTCGCCATGATCTTGATGCGCGAAGTGACGGCGGCCTGCTGCGATTTCGGGATCGTGAACTTCTCGTAGAGCACGCCGTCAATGCGGTGCCGGACGCGCACTTCGCGCTCGAACGGTTCGACGTGGATATCGGACGCGCGCTCCTTGACGGCGCCGGAGATCAACAGGTTGATCAACTTGATGATCGGGGCTTCGTTCGCAAGGTCAAGCAGGTCGCGCTCGGAATCGAGCACGTCGAGCGTCTTGTAGGCTTGCTCGTCGTCGTCATCGTCCATGGCGATGGTGCCGATCATGTCGGCGGCGCTTTCGCCCTGCTGGTCGAAGTAGCTGTCGATGATCGTCTGAATCTCTTCCTTGCGGCACAGCACCGGCGTGACCGGCCCGCCGAGCAGCAGGCGCAGGTCGTCCAGCGGGAGGAGATTCATCGGGTTGTTGATGGCGACGTAGTACGAGGCCCCGTTCTTGCGATACGGGACCATGTGGTATTCGCGGATGAAGTTGATGGGGACTTTGGTCGTGAGGGCCGCGTCAGCGTTCTTGAGGACGTTGCGTTCGAACGGGATATCGAACTGGCGGCCGAAGGCTTCGAGTAACTGGTCCTCGTCGACGTAGCCAAGGTCCTGCAGGATCTCGTCCAGGCGTTTCGGACGGATCTTCTGTAACTCGACGGCCTCGTCGATCTGCTCCTGATGGACGTAGCCCAATTCGAGCAGAATCTGGACGAGTTCGGTATCCTGTTTCGTGGCCACTTTCGTTACCTCTCGATATCGCCGCGGGCGAAATCGTCTTCCTTAATCAACTCCTGGCTCTTCTCGGCGCTCGGGTGATACCGGTTCAGCATGTAGCGTTTCTTCTTCATACGTTTGATGATGCCCTTCTCGAACAGCGCGTCCACGTTCGAGCTGCGGAACTCGGCCATCTTGTGCTTGGTCAGCCGGTCAAGATCGACGCCTTCTTTGACGATGTACGGGGTCATGAGCACGACCAGATTCCGCTTCGTCCGGCCATGGCTCTTGTCGCCGAACATCCACCCGATCAAGGGAATGTCACCGAGAATCGGTGCGGTCGTCTTGGTGCGGTTCGTGTTCTCTTCGATCAGGCCGCCGATGATCCCGGTCGTGCCGTCTTTCACGACGACATTGTTGGTGACTTTCGCCTTCTGGAACGTGGGCCCGAGTTCGTTCGCGTCGATGCCGATGTCGCTCTTCTTGGGCGAGGACTTCTCGATTTCCATTTCGAGCGACACGTAATCGCCTTCGTTGATATGGGGCTTGACCTTCATCTTGACGCCGACGTCCTCGCGGCTGATGCCACGCCCGTAGGTATTGCCGTAGTTGTAGTTGGGGACCTGCGCCTGCTGCTGCGACGTGAGCCGGGCATCGTAGTTGTAGCCCGATCGCGCGCTGGGAACGGGCAATTCCTCGCCGACCACGATGTCCGCCTGTTCGTTGTCCTGCGTGGTCAGGCTCGGCTGCGACAGGATGTCGACGTCGGACACAGTCTCAATCGCCTTCAATAATAACGGCACGAAAGGCAGCTTGTATTCCTTTCCTTTCACCGTGAACTTGATATCGTCACGCAGCCCGGCAGTAATCCCGCCGGTCGATCCGAGACCCACGAGCGTGGTAGCGAGACTGAAGGGCTGGCTCGCGCTGGCCAACAGTGTGGCGAGGTCGGTTGTGCTTGTTATCGACGACAGGTCTGTAGTCGACAGGTTCTTTGCCGTCGCTTCCGCGATCGGCGCAATATTCGAGGTCCGTGTCATTCCGAACCCGTCGTTGCCGGTTACGGCGGCCGCGTCCACGGTCACGCCGTAGGTGTCCTGCAGGCTGATATCGAGAATCAGCGCCTCGACGAGGACCTGCCGCTGCGGCACGTCGAGTTGCGCGATGATCTCTTTAATCAACTTGTAGTCCTGCGGCGCGGCAAGGATGAGCAGCGCATTCGACCGCTCGTACTTCGTCACGACGACTTTCTTCTCGAAGGGCTGGACTTCGCCCTGCTGGGCCTGCCCCTTGTCGCCGCCCTGGCGAGGCGTGGTGCCGATCATGGCGTTCAGCGCCTTCTCGACGTCCTCAGCCGACGCGTTAAGCAGCTTGTAGATGTTCATGTTGTTGGCTTCGTATGGCGTGGGCGTATCGAGTTTGGAGATAAGGTCTCGGACGCGCTCCATCAGCTCGGGCGTCGCCACAACGATGAGCGAATTCAAACGCTCGTCCGGCACAAGCCGCAAGGTCTGGTCTTTGCTGCCGACCACCGTCGGCGCCTGCTGGCCGGGAATCGTAGGCCGAATGGACGGACGGCTGGGCGACACCGTGCGCACGGGTTGTGGTGTGCCGGGGCGCGCCGGCGTGGCGCCGCCACCCCCCATGAGCACCTCCTGAACCTGCTGGGCCATGACTTCGGCGCGCGAGTACTCGAGCGTGAAGATCTCCATCTCGGTATCGAAGCCTTCCACGTCGACTTCGTCCAGGAAGGTGAACATGCGCTTGAGGCCGTCGGCAGTGTCCGTAATGATCAGGCAATTGGTGCGCGCGTACACGTCGACCTTGGCGTTCATCGATCCGAGCGGCGTCAGGGCCTGGGCCATTTCCGCGGCATCGGCGTATTTCACTTTGACGATGTGCGTGGACAGTTCGTCGTAGTTCTTGGGCACGCCCTCGGTGCCTTTGACCATGGGGATCTTTTCGCTGGATTCCTTGTTGATCTGGATCACCTTCATGAGGTGGCCCGGCAGCGTCTCGACAAGGCTGTAACCGCGCGGCGCGAGCAACGATTCGAGCACTTGGAATGCCATCTCGGGCGGAATCTTGTCATGGGTGACGACCGTCACACGCTGGGAAGCGATGGCCGGATCGATATCGATGTTCTTGCCCGTGGCGCGCGCGATCGCTTTCACAACCTGATCGAGCGGAATGTCGGAATAGTCGAACGAGATCGGTTCCGAGGTCGTGCCTCCGTCCTTGGGCAGCGTGTCCTCGACCGGCGTAGACGACGCCGACGACGGAGGAGGCGCATTGTTGCGCGCGCCGAACCCGCCCGGAAGCTTCGTTGGACGCAATGGGCGCGGACGCAAAGGCATCGGGCGCGCGGGGGCCGCGGGTCGCGCGGGCATAGGCGGCGGGGCCGCCTCGACGGGCGGCTCCTCGGGCAGCTCGACAGGCGGCTCTTCGGGCGGCGGCGCTTCCACTACGGGCGGCTCTTGCGGCTGAGGTATCTGCACGTTGGTCTGCTCGGGCGGCGGTATTTGCTCGGGCGGGGGCATGGGCTGCGGCGGCATGGCGTCGGGCGGCAGGAGGTCATGCGGCATCGGATTCGGAGGAGGCGGCATGTTGCCGTTCTCGTCCGGCTCTTGGGCCAGCGCCCCGAGGGCAACGATGCAGAGCGCCATCGCCACGAGCGGCACGTAGGGCACAAACGGGAAGCGGGCGCGGCGGCCCATGACAGCGCCTCCGATTCGGGCTGTACGTCCTTCAACCTGTGCCTTTGTCATCCTTCCTCCTTCCTCGATCGTGCGAGGCGCGCCATGCGGCCCTCGATTCGTTCCGGACGCACGCGCGCTCTACTCGAGGCGGTACGTGATTACTTGCGGCCTGCCGTCGCGCAGAATGCCGATCCGGAATGTATTCGAGTTCCGATACTTGTTGACCATCTCGAGGATCTTCTCCTCGCTGTCGATGACTTCGTTGTTGACCGTCTGCAATACGTCGCCGTCTTTGATACCGAGCTTCTGCGCGATGGCGACCGACCCGAGATTGCTCGCCGTAATGCCCGCGACATTGCCATTCGCGTCTTTGTACATCTCCGGCTTGATCTGGCTGACGATGTCGGTGTAGTTCATGAACAGGTCTTGAACGAGTTCCTGCTTCTTCAGCGTTACACGATTCGGCGCGCTCGGCACCGCCGCCCCTCCGGGACCCGAGGCCTGCCCGCCTTGGCTCGCCGCTTCGGATTCTTTCGCTTCCTCGGACTTCAACGTTTCGTTCTGATTGGTGCTCTTGTTAAAGATGATGACTTTGCGCGGGTAGACTTCGACCAGCTTGGCCTTGTCGTCGATGGCTTGGCCCACGCCTACCGTGACCACCGAGTTGTCCTGCTTCTGAATCACGGCCGAGGCGTAGGGATCGCGCGGACTCGTCGCCGTCGTGCCGCAAAGTTTCAATTGAAGACCCGTTTCGGGCGCATCTTTTTTCGTTTCAACTTGCGGAACAACCGGAGGTACATCGCCCGACGCGCCGAAGAGGCCGCTCTTGACGATACCGTCGTATTGGGGACGAGGACCAGCGAGCGCAAGCGACTGCGTTGGAGCACTGGCATCAGCAACCGCCTCGGCAAGGGAAGGCTTTGCGCCAACCTTCACCACGCCGACTGCGCGCAGACCGAGGAAACAAGCGCCAAGGATCGCGAGCAGCACGAGCACCCATTCTACTAGAATGAGCGCTTGGCGTATGGCAAGACCTCGAAGCATCTACACCTCGTTATGTAAACCGTGGATACACGCGTCCCCGCAGGACATCGAAAGAGATCGCTTCACGATGACCCCAGCTAACGCGTCGATATTCTCCATGGAACGGCGTTCTACTATCTCGTTTTCGGCTGACCCGCCTACGGCTATATATGATCCATGTGCGGAGATGTCAAGTCCTAATTTTACAGGGGGTTAGGGGTATCGATCCTTCACTCCCTGGCCGGAGCGCGCCTCGGCACCGGCGGCCCCAGGAATCCGAGCGCCCGGCACGCACTGGAAACCCACATTCAGCTAACGCCTTGCCGTTCAAGCGGGTTGACGCCGGTGCACCAAGCGGCGGAAGAAACCTGTCCCGAGCCTCGTCCAGAATACGCTTTTGTACCCCCTACAAGCAAGTTGCATGTATGGAGTGCGGCGGCTCGACGCCGCCTTGAATAGCGCGGCTTGACGCGCGCGGTCCTGCCATGTCAAGCCACGGCAAACCAAGGCGGCGTCGAGCCGCCGCACTCCATACTCAAGACAAGCGCCCCGGAAACCTTGGACGATTCCCGGGGCGGATGGAAAAGAGTCTCGACAGATCTATTTCTTCTTTTGCTCTTCCACGATCTTACGGAGATACGTTGCGTAATCCTGAAGCGGAATGCGCGCATCGTCCGCCGGAACTTTGGCCTTGGTCGTGCTGTTGTTCTTGAGGACCGTGGCGGCGAGGCTGGTCTGCGCCTCGGGCGTCGATCCGACCACGTATTTCTGCTTCGTCGCGGTATCCGTCACAATCTCGAACTTACCGCGGCACCCGGCCACGATGACTTGATTGCCGTTCGAGCCGTGCTGGATGTACACCAGCACTTCCTCGCCCTTCTTGAATCTGGGCATGTCGCTGGCCACGCTCAATATATTGCCAACACGACCACCCAAGTAGCGAAGGTAGATTGTCCCGCTCTTATTGAACGTGCCTTTGATGACGTCGGTCACATTCACCGCGGCATCCGTCACGATGCTGCTGCCGCTGCCGTGCCGGACCCATTGGCTCGAAACCGATTCGACGGTTCCGGTCACGATGGCGTCGGACATTTGGACCATGTTCTCGTCGCTAAGACTGCGGATCACGGCCGACGCGGGCGTGGCCATGAGGCACAAGGCCAGAACCAGTGAGGCCGCTACCGCCGTCTTTCTGCGGCGGATGGCCGCAACGGCGAGTATCGCCGCCACCGCCAGCATACCCATCGCCGCCGCGTGGCGCGCGGACCACTCGAAGCCGGCCACGGCTATCCGCGCTACCCACAAGACGCGCGCGTGATGCACGAGGAACGCGGCCATCGATGGCGCGGCATGGTAGTACATGTCGACGAACGCCGAGCCTGCCGCGCTCTTTAACAGCACGTTATCGCGGAACAGGCGCAACGTGGTCGTCGTGGTGGCGCCGTTGGAATTGACGATCAGGTTCCACGGGCAGACCGGGTTGGCATCGCCGAACATCGGTTTCCACCAGGGAAGGACCGTCGCCAGCGTCTTCTCGGAACTGACGGTGATCACGTTCGAGCGCGTGCGGTCGTACATGACCGGCGTGCCCAGGTCGTGCTTGGACGTGTCGAAGATGTTGCCGTTTTCATGGAACACTTCCGACGGGAACACCGGGGGCAGCAGCGTAACGCCGCCCTCGACCGAAGCGAAGTCTTCCGGCGCGTAGCCAACGGGCGCTTGCCGGATGAAGCTGATGCTGTTGAGCGGGCTGTTCGTCAGCGTATAGGTTGCTTGGAACGGCTCCGCGCCGCCAACGGTCTCGAGCACCTTGTACAACCCGTGAAGATCGAAGCGCCCTCCGACGAGGGGATCGATTTGATACAGGCCCACCATGGTGCTGAACAGCGGAATCCGCGGCGTGTCGGGATCGTTATCCGTGTCGCACCACGCAACGACGTGGCCGCCCGGATTCGGGATCGCGGGAAGCCCGGCGCGCGTTTGCGTATTGGCGTCATACGAAATGGTGAAGAACGCATCCTGATTACCGCGCGGGTACAGGAACGACACGCCGGCGATATCGTCGGGCGCGAGGTCGATGCCGCCATCGACGAGATCCGTGCCTCCGTTATCCACAAAAAAGAGGATAGGGAACATCGTGGGCGTGGCGCCGACGTGCCGCAAGGTATTCGTAGAATCGCGCAAGGCCACCGCGGGACTCTCGATGAGAAAATCCTGGCCCAGTTCGGTCACGACATCGAGATTGTTCAGCGGCGTGTGGCCCAAGCCGATGAAATGGCCGATCTCGTGGACCAGCGTTCCCTTGAGGTCCGCCAGCGGCTTCTGGCCGGGGATGAGCGAACGATGGGCCTCGGCGTCGATAATGATATCCGCTTCGATGACCTGGCCTCCCGTTACATTAACTTGCAGCGGACTGCCGTCAGGGTACGGGCCATCGTCGATCGCGTACTCGATGATGGTCAAGCCGAGGACGCCGTCGCCCACGCCGACGGTAATCAGGTCCGTGGGCACCTGCATCGAGACGGAGTTAATCAAATCGAGCACGCCCTCGCCGATGGCGAGCGGATCTTCGATAGGCCCGGTGAATTGGAACCCGATATACGAGGTCGGCACGCTCTGCCATACCGCGAACGAGTCCTTCACGGTCTGGATTTCGTCCGTCGTGAATCCGTTCGGCCCGCCTTCGATCATCACTTCGATCCCTTCGTTCGGACCGCTGATATCGCCGTCGCCATTCGTGTCATTCATCACGACCCAGGGCCAGCGGAGGTATTCGAGGCGTTCGTATTGGTTGAACGCTCCGAAGGGGAAGAACGCATAAGCGTCCGCTCCCAACCCGAGGCCCATCGCCACGACGAGTCCCAGCAGAATGCCCCGGCGCGCGCGCAGGTTCATAAGCCGCACTCCCCTCCCACGCCGCATGGCGCACAGTCCCAGCGCAAGGAGCGCCGCCGGAACCAGCAACAACGCGGGCCATGTTACGATCCACGCCACCGGCGTCAGCACCGTGCGCACCGCCGCAGCCGCGGCCGGGTGGCGCGCCACCATGTCCGCCACCGGAGGACTGACGCGGTAGTACAACTCGACCAGGGCCGTGCCCGCGGCCGATTTCAGGAGGACTCCATCGCGGAACCCGCGGAACGCCGCCAGGTGTTTCGCAAACGGCGACCCATACGCGGCGGTCGCGATGAAGCACGGACGCAACGGCTTATCGACATAGGTGAAGCCGTTCACGAGCACGTCTTCGGCGCCGCTCTTGGAATTCGGCAGCAAGTTGCGAACGGTGACGTTCATCGCACCGGTGCTCGGGAACCCGCCCGCCGGGAAGCCGACCTTGATGGCGGTTCCGTCGGCGGAGACTTCGTTCACCGGCATGATGGTCTGGCCGAACAGGACTTCGACGTCCGGCATGGCGTTGAAGTTCCAGCCGTGAACCGTAACGGGGAAGTCCGCCGTGCCACCTTGGTTCGGCGTAACACTGCCGATGGCAGGCGCGGTCTGGACGTTCTGCGAGGTCAGGCTGAACAGGTCGTCGCGGCTTTCTTCTTCGTCGGTATTCGGATTGCGCACGACCAGCACGACCGGTTCGCGCGGCGTAACATCGGCCCGGTTGTGGAGGGTAATGTCGATTGCGGTGTCCGAAGATCCGGTGATCGTCGCGATGTAGCCGGACACGGCCACGAGCGGCGCCGTGCCGAAGTTACTACCGTGAATCACCACGCTGAATCCGTTCGGAGACAGAATGGTCGAAGGCAGCACCGACTGCGATACCGAATCGATCACAAGCGAATACGCGCTCGTCAGCCGCTGCTTCGAGATGACCATCGAGGTGCGGCGATTCTTGCTCGATGTCGAGCGAACCCAGTTGAAGCCGCTCGCGTCGTGCTCTTGCCGCGCCTTGTTGCCGTCCATGGCGTAATACATGGGCGGTTCCTTGAAGAAGGTAATGAACCCAAGCGCGCGCGAACCCCACGCGAATTCGCTGAACAGATCGAACTGGTCGACCGGCTGGGTCGGCGGGCCGGGTTTGACGAAGGTGTCGGGATCCGGCTCGGTCGGGGTGTTGGGACCCCACGAGACGATCGCCGCGCGGAAGCCGACGTTTTCGGGCATCTTGCGCGAGGCGCGCACGACCACGAAGAAGTCGGGGCCTTCGAACGGATCGCCGGTGCGCACGCCGAAGGTGTCGGGCACCCACTGGCGCAAGCGCGGTTGCTCAGCCTTCGGCGAGGGCCACTCGTCGGTGCCGGGCGAAGAGAACGTGAACTTGACCTGCGTGTCCGGTTCGCCCGGCTCGCCGATCAACGCGGGCGGGGCGTCGGTCCACACCGGGATATCGACATCCACATCGAACACACCGTTGCGGTTCCGCGGGTCGTTATCGTTGTCGCGGTAGATGGCGACGCCGCTGACGGTCGGATCGGCGTCGAGCGGCAGGAAGTCCGTAGCCAAGTTGAAGCTGCCCAAGGTGGCCTCGGTCAGGCCTTCGATGGTCGTAAGCTCGGTCAGCTCGACTTCGTTGTCCAGCAAATCAGCCTCGTTGTAGAACTCGACGATCAGTTGCTCGAAGAAGGTCGGGTCTTTGACGATCCGCCACTTGCCGTCGAGCGGCTGGCCGCTGAGCAGCGTCAGTTGATCGAAGGTGTTGCCGGTGATCTGGTAGGCCTCATACTTGCCGTCGATCAGCCAGCAGTCCTTGTAGGCGTTGCTCGTCCATGTCGCGCCGGGCACGGTGAAGGTACCCGCGCCGCCCGCGCCCGCATCGCCCATCGCCAGGGTTGCATCGGGCCGGTTTGTGGCCACGTCGATACCCATGATGGGCAGCGCGCGCCCGCCCGAGGTCAGGCGTTGCGGACGGACCGTCAGGTCGAGGACTTGCGCCGGAACGTTCGCTTCGAGCATGTCGTGCCCGTAGTAGTCGAGGACGCCTTCTTCCGGATTGCGCTTGGTCAGCGCGCCAGAGCTGACTGATCCCTTGGGCAACAACTGGACGCCGGCGTTCCGTTGCGAAGCCACGCGGCCGGGCAACGTCGCCGGAATCAATGCGCGGAACTGGCGGAACCGCCCGATCGTGTCGGAGGTCCGGACGGTCACAAAGAGGTCGTCGCCCCGGTTCGGCGATTCGGTCAGCGCCTTCGCGCCGGAGGTTGCGCCACTCTTCGCCACGCCGGACGCGCCCCCGGTCTTGACCAGTGGCGAGACGGGCACGGGCACGGAACTCGGGCTTGCAATAACCGTCGATGCGCTGCTCGTTGCCGAGCCGGCATCGCTCGCGAGCGCGACCGCGGCGCCATCGGCGGACTTCTCGGCGCTCTTTGCGCTGGTCGAGGCGCCGATGATCACGAGGCCGCGCGGCCCGTCCGCGACGTAGGCAAGGTTGTTGGCGATAGCCACGCCGACCGCCTCGCCCGGCGTGTCAAAGGACGCCAGCGATGTCGGCGCCGTCGCGTCGGTCACGTCGAGGACGAGCAAGCCGTCGCCGCCGTCGGCGACGAAGGCTTGGCTGCCTTCCACAACGAGGTCGTAGGCATAGACCGGAGTGTCGTAACTGCCGCGCGCCACCACGGCGAGCGCGTTGGCCACGCTGAGAATGCGCAGGCCGCTCGGACCGCTGGCTGTATAGGCGATGTTCCCGGACAGGACGATCCCGCGGGCTTCGCCTTGGGACTTGTCGGGATACACGTACGAAGAACGCAGCACCGGCTTGGCCGGGGTCGTGACATCGACGATGTCGAGCCCGGTCGTGGCGGCATCGAAGGACGACCACACGACGTACGCGCGGCCATTCGACACGGAAACGTCGTTCACCCACGCGGGCGTCGCCGTCGTATAGGTCCCGGACAGCACCGGCGCGCTCGGCGTGGTGATGTCGATCAACTTAAGACCTGCCGCGCCCGAGGCCACGTACGCTTCCTTCTTGTCAATCGCGACGGCAACGGCATAGATCGTCGCATCGGTGTAGAACCCGATTTCCGCAGGAACCGCCTCGTTGGTCACGTCGACGATGCGAAGCCCGGCGGCGCCGCCGGCGACGTAGGCCGTGTTGCTGACGACCACGATATCGGAAATCATGCTCGGCGTCGGCAGCACGTAATCGCCCTTATGCACGGGCGTCGCCGGCTGCGACACGTCGAGCAGGGACATCTCCGACGAGGTCGTGCCCGTGCGGTTGCCTACGTACGCGATTTCATTATCCACGGCGATCGCGTATGCGGTCAGGTCCTGCACCGAACCGATCTGCTTGAGATTCTTCGTCGGGAACTGCACCAGGCAATTCCGTCCGCTGCCCGTGTACTTCAAGGCCACCAGCCCGTTGACGCCATCCGCGACGCACGCGATGCCGTTGGTGACAGCCACATCGTTCGCCTCGCCGTCCGTGTCGTACGAACCGACAATCTGCGGCGAGGAGGGACTCGATATATCCACGACATGCACACCCGCGCCGCCGTCGGCAAGATAGGCGAAAGAGCCGGACACCCACACGTTGTGCGCGTAACCAGGATCGTTGCCCAGCGTGGCGATCAGCGTCGGCTCGGCGGGCGAACTCAGGTCGACCAGGTACAACCCCGCGCCGCCAGCCGCGACGAAGAGCGTCGTGCCGGACATGAACAGCCCGCGCACTTCGCCATACGAGAAGCGATACGAGCGGACCAGCGTGGGCGTGTAGGGATCGGCGCTGATGTCGAGGACCTCGATGCCGGTCGTGGCGCCCTCAAAATCGGACCAGCCGACGACTACGGTATTGCCGACACCCGTGGCATCGGTCGCCCAACCGGGCACCTTCGTGTACTGGCCCTTCAGGAGCGGAGCCGACGCCGTATTGACGTCGATTACGGCAAGGCCCTTGTCGCCGTCCGCCACGTACGCCACCTTGCCCTTGCTGGTTGCCTGGGCTATGGTCACGCCTTCGGCGTAGCCTGGCGTGTCCACGGAGCCGCTTGCCGACAGGGTGGGCGAACTCGAGATGTCGATCAGGTGGAGACCATCTGTCCCATCGGTCACGTAGGCAAGGTTCCCGCCCACGGCGATTCCGGTGACGAGTTCGTTAAGCGTGATTTTGTTTCCGGCGCCGATGGCCGAAGGAGTCGATACGTCGACTACCACGAAGTCGGACCCGTCGCCGATGTATGCGAAATTGCCCTGGGCCGCGACAGCAAAATCGTCGGCGGCCAGTTGATCCATAAGCTCCACATTGCAGCTCGACGAGGAGGCGCCGGCGTTAATGTAGGCTTGGCGCGTCGACGTATCGCTCCCCACGCTGGTCGTGACCTTCAAGGAGACATCGTAGTCGCCTTGAACGTTGTACACATACGAGGGATTCTGCACCGTGCTCGTGCCGCCATCGCCGAAGTCCCACTCCCACTTGGTAATCTCGGCGCTGCCCGCCGTCGAATGGTCGGTAAACTGCACCGTCAGCGGAAGCGCGCCATAGGTCGGCGCTCCGGTAAACGCGGCCGTCGGGCCTTGGCTTCCGCCACCGCCACCGCCGCCGCCACCCCCGCCGCCACCGCCACCGGTGCCACCCGTATCGAGCAAGTCGGCGAAGCAGGAACGGGTGCCGTCGCACGGCAGGCTCGTCGCGGTGGTAATACCAGCACCGTCCGAGTTCGGCAACGGCCACGGGTTCTTCAGGCGAAGCTGCACCACCCAAGCGTAGTCCTCGGTATCGACTACGCCATCGCCGTTGAGGTCGTCGGCAATGCCGTCACCGTCCAGGTCGACCGGTTCCGGACTGGCCGGCCACTCGAGGTTCTCCAGTGCGAGCGCATTGTCGAAGATAGGCGCCGCAGGCCCCAGCGTTTCCTGGAACGGCTGTCCCAAGAACGTGCCGTCTCCGTCGGAATCCTCATATAAGAGGATACCGGAGTCGGGCGATACTCCTGTCTTGTCCAGCGGGGCCAGATCGGAGGGCGTGAAGCCGGGACCCCAGAAGGCCACCGTAAGCCCGCTCAAGTTCATCTTCGCGCCGGTTACCGCCACGGGATCGTCCACACCCGCCAGATTCAGCCCGAGCATGGCCGTCGCCGGACTCTTGGCGTCGATGTGCTGCTTGAGCAGCCGCGCCGCGCGGTGGGCCGTCGACCAGTCGCTAATCTTGGGAAACGCCCCGGGCAGCAACGTCTTGGGCCAGGTGCTATAGTCCGGCAGTTCGGGCTGCGCCGGCGGAATCGGGAAGAACGCCGACCTCGGTCCGTGCGCGATGTTGTCAAAGTAGGGATGGAAGAACGGTACCGTCTCATAGGGGAACTGGCCTACCCAGATGGCGTCATCCCAGAGGATACTGACGGGATAGGCGTCCAGAGCGAGCGTCCCTTCTATCATCCATCCTTGGACACCGACGCTGTGATTGTTCCAGAAGAGCCCCGCGCGCAAACCGAAGGGATCCATCCACATGTCCCATTCGGTCATGCATCCGCCCAGGCCCGCGTCGAAACCCGCCCATCCGTAGTTCGCCGTAGGAACTTTGGGAATATCGGCCAAGCCCGCCGAGGCAAGACGGCTGAACGAGCTGTTCGACTCGTAGGTCATCACAAGGTCGTCGACTTCGATGTTTGCCCGCATGGGCTTTGCGTTCGTCTCGTTCAACGTCCGCTGCGGCCACCACGGTTCGTCGGGACCCCAGCGATTGTCGGACGGCCAGCGGTTGTCCCACTCGGCCGACCCGCGATCCGGATCGTCCTGCCAATGATCGGCTGCCGGTATCTGGCTGTCGACATAGATGCCGCCGTCATAACCACCGTAGGTCGTGTTGTAGCGGCGCGGCTCGATAAAGGCGCGGAAGTCCGCACCGGCCGTCAAACCAGTGCCGTCACCCGGCCACAGGCTCGCATCGGTGTACCCGCTATCCCCACGAACCACCACGAAGAAGTCGTTCAACGACGAACTCGGACAGTCTCCAGGCACGTCGGGCGTGAACTCGACGGGCGCCTCGATGCGTAACTTGACCTTCCACCAGGGGTCGCCGCCGCCCGGCGGGAAGGGCACGTATTCCCACTCCCACGCCGCGCCGGGACCGCCCCAATTCGTGGTCGAAAGGTCGGCGAGACCGCCAGGCGGCACGGGTTTGTCTGGCGTGTCAGTCACCCCGGACGTGTCGACGGCGGGCTGATCGAAATAGCCGTTGTTGTTGGTGTCTTCCCAGAGCCACACGCCGTTGAAGGCGTAGTCCAGCCCGTCGATACCGAGCATCCTGCGCCCGACCATCTTGTCGAGGCCGTCGATCGGATTGAAGCCGCCGTTGCCAGGGGTTCCGTACGGATCGCCACCGATGTCGGTCAGAACGATATTCACCTCTTGGAGGCGCGCCTGATCGGGATCGCCACCGTGCGAGTGCGAATGCGTTTCGCTGGCATTCGTGTCGGTGTTCGGCAACAGCGTAGGTGGATTGGTCGAGTGAATATTCAGGCCAATCACCGGCACCCAGGTTTCCAGCGCGAACGGCTGGCGCAAGTCGAGCCATTCGCCGGTAACCAAGTCCGCCGATCTGCCCAACACGTCCCATCGCGGCCGCGACTGCTCCGCCAGCGGGGTGTACATGTGGTGCGGGTAATTCCAGGCGTTGTTGTACTGCACGGTAGGCGTAGGTCCGCCGGTCACATCCCACGCGGTGAAACTGGACGAGTACCCCGTGTCGGGATGCAGCCAGTCATCGGTGAAGTCGGGGCTATAGCTGTCGATGGGTTTGCCATCATCGATATTGAGCGGGTAGGGGCACATGTACGCGTACCACAACTCGTACGCGAACGTAATGCCGCTGCGCCAGGTCGACGACGTTCGAACGGCCAGGATATACGAGTAGCCTTTGGTCCAGCCATCGATGTTGGGCCCGATGGGCACCGGGTACTGCGGATTATCCGGCGTGCCGTTGCCCAAAAAGTCGATGTAGTAATAGAGCGCGGAATCATAGGGATGGTCGGTACGGTCAGCAGTATCCTGGTAATACCCCAAGGGATACCCCTTGTTGTCCCAACGGTAAAGCAGGGCATCCCAGTGATCGAGCACGCCGTCGAAACTGTCGTCGGCGGTCATGCCGTCGTGCACGCCTTCTTTGAACAGGGCAAACTCGAGGATGTCGGAGACGTCGGGCCGGCCGAAATCGTCGTAGCCGTTGTCGCGCTTGTCGTTCCTGACGATGTACTCGAGGAACCACAGATTGCGGTCGGCAGGCTCATCTTTGCTGCCCCACGCCATCTGGAAGTAGAACATCGGCATCCAGTCCGTCAACGGAAGCAGGCCTTGCGTGTCGTGGTCCTTAATGGCATCGTCGGCCGTGAACGAGGCGGCGTTGATCGCATCCGATGCCGTATAGAACACGCAACTCTCGCCTTCGCCCTCACCTTCGCCTTCGCCTTCGCCCTCGCCTTCACCCTCGCCTTCGCCCTCGCCTTCGCCCGCGTTCACCTGGATGTAGGACTCCTGGCTGTACGCGGCCACAGTCGCATCGGCGAAGGTCGTAGCCAGCGCCACCGAGTAGATGCCCACGTTCTGATAGATGTGCGTAGGATTCTTCTCGGCGCTCGTGCCGCCATCACCGAAGGACCACTGATAGGACTGCGGCGGGTTGTCGGTGGGGCCTTCGGAATGGTCCGTGAAGGCCACGGTCAAGGGGGCATTGCCCGATCGAGGCAGGCCGTCGAAGTCGGCAAACGGTGTGTCGAACACGGTGATGTAGTTGGTCTTGACGATCTGAGGACTGCCCGTGACCAGCAACGATACCGTATAACGACCCGCGCTCGCGTATGCGTGCGTCGTCTGCTTGGGGGTGGCCGAGGTTTGGCCGTCGCCAAAGTCCCACAGGTAGCCCGTGGAGATGGCGTCCGTGCCGATGCTCGTGAACGTGATCGTTTCGTCGGGGCGCACGCGCGTGTGGCTGGCGGTGAAGTCGATCACGGGAGGCTGCGAGGCCGTAATGATCGCGGTCTGGACCGCTTTGTTGGCCGTGGTGCGGATCCAGTGGCCGTACGCGTTCGTGTCCTGGCTGTGGTCGACCTCGACGCGAGTCTCGATCCGGCGGCGGTCGGCATTGTAGGTCCAATAGTTGTACTCTTGCGGCTCTTGGAAGAACGTGATGAACCCGATGGCGCGCGAACCCCACGCGAACTCGGAGAACAAGTCGAACTCGTTCGGATCGACTCCGGCCGGCAGGCGCAATGGCGACACGAACTGATCAGGATCGGGTTCGGTGGGCGTCGCGGGACCCCACGACACGATGCCAACGCGGAAGTCATCTCCAATGCTCATGCCCGTTGAGGCGCGGACAATCACGAAGAAGTCGGGCCCGAAATCGGGATCCGCGGAACTCGTCCCAATCGAATCCGGCACCCATTGGCGGTACCGCGGCTGATCCTTCAGCAACGTCACCGCGTCGGGGTGCGCAGGATCGTAGGCGGCCGCGTCGTCGGTGCCGGGCGACGAGAAGACGAACTTGATCTGAACGGGTTCGCCCGCAAGGCCGATGTGCACCGGGGCCTGATCGAGTGTCAGCGGAATGTCCACACCGGCATCGAATTCGCCGTTCGTGTTGGACGGATCCCAGTCGTTATCGCGGTACAGCGCGAGGCCGCTCTTGCTCTGATCGGCATCCATGGGCAGGAGGTCGTTCAGCACATTGAACTTGCCGTCATTGCCTTCGTCGTACAATTCGACCACAAGTTGCTCGAAGAACGTCGGGTCTTTGACGATGCGATACTTGCCGCTCGCGGGCGTGCCGCTCCGCAACGTCAAGGTCTCGC
This sequence comes from uncultured Nitrospiraceae bacterium, assembly GCA_964402555.1. Classification (GTDB taxonomy): domain Bacteria; phylum Hydrogenedentota; class Hydrogenedentia; order Hydrogenedentales; family SLHB01; genus CAYOCT01. Next base: position 65,723 of record CAYOCT010000031.1, read on the forward strand.
CGGAGGCTTCCATAATCTCGTACGACTCGACGCGCCGCACACCGCTCTCGGAGGTCATGCCAACAAGCCATGTGTGGGCAATGGCGTTGGTCCAGTTCTTTCCGGGCGTGGTGTATTGATTCGGCGGAACCGAAACGCCGTTCGTATCCGCCGCGAGCGTCGCGTCCGAACGGTTCGTGGACATATCGAGGCCCAACAATGGCAACGGCATGCCCGCAAGACCCTTCGGGTAAATGCTCTGTCCGGACTTGGTCAGGTTGATAATCTCGACCGGCACGTTCATTTCGAGCATGTCGTGGCCGTAGAAGTCCTGCACGGCGCCTTCTTCCGGACTGGTCTTCTCAAACGAATTGACCATCAGGTAATTGCGATCCTGAAGCTGGATGCCGGCGATCTGATCTTCCGCGGAACTCCGTTCGGGAAGACGCGCCGGGACCAGCGCGCGAATCTGTTCGAAACGGCGCACGTACGGCGAAGGCGCAACCACAAGGAAGAGGTCGTCGCCGGGAAGGTCGGTCGTCGGCAGCGGCCATATGCTCGCGGGCACGAGCCGGAGGACGTACGCCTTGTCATGGCTGTCGATGATCGGATTGCCGTCCGCATCGTAATCGCCGTTGAGATTGTCGGCGACGTAGTCGCCATCGAGATCGATGTACTCGGGCGCAGCCGACCATGACAGTCCGTCCAGCGGCACAACGGTATCGCCGCCGACGCTGTCGTCGAACACGCCGTTGCCATTAGTATCCGCCCACAACGAGATACCGGACGTGGCCAGCGTCCCAGCGGGATCGAGCGGCAGCAAATCGCCTTTGGCGCCGGTCGGATTGAAATCGGGACCCCACAGCGCCACCGTGATGCGCCACAACTTGAGCGGGTTGTCGGTGTTGATCTTCGTGTCGGCCGCGCCAATGAAGTTGAAGCCGAGCATGGCCACATGGCTGCCCGTGGTCGATTCGTCGGCGCGCTCCTTGAGCAACCGTGCGGCGCGAGCGCCTCCCGGCTGGATGCCGGGGAAGTTCGGATCGAGCGGATCGAGACCTTCGGGCCAATCCGAGATGCGCGGATATTGTCCCGGCGCCAGAACGTACTTCGCAATCCACCAGTCGCCGTCAAGCGCGGCGTTGCCATGCAGAAGGAACAGTTGATTGGCGGTATTCGAGGTAATGTGGAATTTGCCCGCCTTATGGTCGATCAACCAAGCGCCTTGATATGCGTTGAAGGGCCAGTTCGCGCCGGGGACTTCAAAGACGTACTGGTCGTCGGAACGGTCCGGCGCGGTGCCTTGGCGGTATAAGTAAGCGCGCCCCTGGGCATCCGCCGCGGTGCGCTTGGCCACCGGCGCCAATTGGGGCCGCCACGTCTCGTAGTCCGGAAGGGTCGGCTGCGGCGCCGGATTGCGATAGAAATACGAATAGGGGTTCTCGAAATTCGGATTGGCGAAGGGCACCGTCTCGAACGCGTAATGAATGCGCCCGGGCTGAACGCCGATGGCGAACGGGATCGCGAAATTGCTGCGCAGGATACTGAACGGATCGAGCCAGTCGTCGAAGTTCGTCCCATCGAGCGTGGTGATGTTGGCGCACGAGAATGCCTGGCCCACGCCGCAGTTGATCTTGGACTTCTTCGCGTAGAGATTGTCGGAAGTGTAGGTGAGCACGAGGTCATGCACTTCGACGCCGCTCCGCACCGGCTTCACGTTGTTTTCGTTGTGGACGCGCTCGTGCCAGAACGGCTGATCCTGCGTGGGATCCAGCAGCGTGTTGTCTTGGAATTCGTTGCCGGCGCTGTCGAACACGGTGCCCGAGAAGAAGATGCCGCCATCGAAATGGCCGGTGTTCGCGTTCCAGCGGCGCGGCTCGATGAAGGAACGGAAATCCGCCCCGAGCGACATGCCTTTGCCGTCGCCCTTGTCGCCCGTCGCGTCCGCGTAACCGGAGTCGGATCGCGCGACGATGAAATAGTCGCAATACACGGCCGTGCCGATGCCGCATCCGTCGATGCACGGCTCGAGCATGCCGTTACACCAGTCCTCGGGATCCGGACAGCCGGGAATCCTGCCCCGGGCGCCGCCTACAAACTGTAGCTTAACCTTCCACCAGGGATCGCCGCCGCCAGGCGGGAAGGGGACGTACTCCCATTCGAGCAGCCCGGGCGTGACCTGCCCGCCAGGCGCGGAACTGCCCGGCCGCAATGGAAGGTCGGTAAACTGAACGCCGGGATTGAGCGGCGTGGGCGGATCGAAAGTCCCATTGCCTGGGCAGCTGAGGTTACAGTTGGGGCAGGAAGCGCCGGAGCCATTGTCGCTATAGGCCCAAACGCCGTTAAAGGCATAGTCGAGCCCGACGGCGGTTTCGCCGTCGCCGCCAGCCGAGGTGAACGTCGACAACGCGTCTCTCGGATTGAACCCGCCGTTACCCGGCTGTCCATAGGGATCGGCGCCGATATCGGTGAAGATCATATTCACTTCGGCGAGTTGCTGAAAGCACGAGCCATGGACGTTGATACCGATCAGCGGAATCCAGGACTCGAGCGCGAACAGCCGGCGCATGTCCATCAGTTCGCCTTCGAACGCGTTGAATGTGGTCCCAATCGCGTCCCAGCGCGGACGCACGTGTTCGTTCAGCGGCGTGTAGAGTTTGATGGGCCAGTCCCAAACGTTGTAGTCCGTGCCCACGTCATAGGAGTTGCCGCGCGATCCCGTCATCTCGATGATGTTGAAGCTCGAACTGTACCCCGTGTCGCCGCCGAGCGTTTTGCCATCGGTCAGAAAGTCCGGATCGTACTTGTCCACGGGTTTCCCCTGGGCGTCCGTCGGGAAGGCTCCCAAGCTCAACGGCGTCGGGGTGTAGGGGATCATGCGGGTAAACTGGCACGAGTCGGGATCGAGGCAGCGCGCCGTCGGCACCAGGTAACTCAACGTGGTGCCCGAATTCCACAGGGCGCCGGTGCGAATCATCACCACGTACCCGTGATGCGGAGTCAGTCCCGCCGTGACCCACTGCTCGAAGGGCAGGTATTCGGTCTCTGCGTTGACCGGCGTCCGGCTGGTCACCGCGCCCGTGGTGGGGTCCTTGATATCCTTGAGCACGTGCACCAGATCGAGGACGTAGTGCTCGTCCCCGGGACCACTGAGGTCGTAAGGAGCGCCGGTGCCGTCCCACGTGATCAGGGGGCTCGTGAGGTCGTCGGCGATTCCGTCGGGCTCGTTCGGATTGTCAATGGGACCCTTGTCGTCGCGGAAGACACCGAATGAGAGAATCTGTTCTTCACGGGGGCCACCGCAATTGATATAGTCCGTGACGCCGGTTCCCGTGATGTAGTACTCGAGGATCTCGAGCGCTCGAGGCGCGAACTGGTCGGCGCCTGTGCCTTCATAGGTCATCGTAAACGTGAACAACGGCGTCCAATCGTTAAGGGGAACCAGCGCGTTGCCGTCCGCGTCCGCGATCGCGTCCTTGGCTGTGAAGGCAGCCGGGTTGGGGGTCTCGCCGGGCAGCGCAAGCTGAATGTAGTCGCGCCGCGTCAGTTTGGACGTGATTTCGTTGCCCAGCGCATCGTGATCGCGGTAGGTCACTTCGAGGCTGACCGTGTAAAAACCGGGCAAGGTGTATTCGTGCTGCACGTTCTGCAAGGCCGGAGTGCAACCGCTCAATTCGCCGAAGTTGCCGTCGCCGTCCGTATCGTTGACATCGAAAATCCAGTGCCAGCACACCGGCGGGCCGCCTACGGGATGCTCGGGGGTGCAGTCCTGGAACGTTACGACCTTGGGCGCGGACCCGGTGCGCGGCGTGCCGGTGAAACACACCTGGCTTACGGCGATGTACTCGTCTTTCTGCACGCTCGCGGTGGTGTTGTCTTTGAAGCGCACTTCGAGGCGCACACTGTAAAGATAGTCGCCGGGAATGGCGTACTGATATTGATACTGCGGCCCGAGAATCCGATCTTCGGTTACGGAACCATAGTCGCCGTCTTTGTCGACGTCGTACACGTCAAAGGTCCATTGTCTGCGCACGACGGGATTGTCCGGGGTCGCGGAGACGGACTTGTCGATGAAAATGACATCGAGCGGCGCATTGCCCCCCGTGGGATCGGCCTCGAAATCGGCAGTGGTCTGCGCCTTCGGACCTCCCGCAACGGCAGACGCCGCCGCCGCCGCAACCGTGGGCGCCGTGGCGCTTGCGAGCACCAAGGTCTCCCCGCCTGACTTCTCGGGCGGAGACGCCTCGCGCATGGGCTGCGCGGTCCGCGCGCCGGTAGTCGCTCCCTGAATGGCTTGCACGGAAGTGACTGCCACCCCCATTGCCACGAGAGCTGCCAGACTTAGGCCCAGGATAGCGCCGCGTTGTATTCTCACGTTCCCTTACCTCCGGCGATCAAGCGACAACCCGCGTGTGACGGTGCGCAAAGCGCCGCCACCTCGCAGGGACCCGTCCCTCGGATACACGACTGCACTCTAGTCTATAGGCACACTGCTACACGTAGACCTGCACCTGCGTGCGCACACGCAGGCCGCCAGGCACGCACAAACGCGCCTCTTTCATTCGTTTCGCCTCAACGCACACACTAGGTCGCCACCGGTGCACTCGGTCCGGCGGCGCACCCCCGCACAAAATCTCAGCATTCTTATAGCATACACGGACTCTCGTGTCAACAATGAAAAGGCGTGCAATTCCATTTCCGGCATACGGTTAAGTAATTCTCACCCTTGGCGGAACCGCACATTATTCGGCAATTTAGCAAATGACCCCCATGGACCGCGGCGCGCGGCCGTTGATTCCGCCGAGGCAGAGGGCTACTATGGTGGCCGTCGCGTTTCCCATGCGCCTCACGGATGGCCCGTATGCGTGCCATGAGACAACATCGAATCATCTGGTATTTCGCCCTGGGCATGGCCCTGCTTGCGGCGCTGGTCGTCACCAGCCGAAAGGCGGGCGAAAACGACCATATCCCTCCGGGGCGGTCCCCATCGCCGGACGAGCGGGCGGCTATCGATGCCATGCTGGCCTTGCTGCGGGACGACCCTCCCGCGGAGAAGCCCGAGACCCAGGCCGCGGTACGTACCGTCGCCAAGCTGGAATCCGATGCCGGCCTCGCCACGGCCGAGACGTTTTATGCGCTGGGTCTCTCCCGAATGAAAGACAAGGCTTTCTCGGCGGCGGAAGCCGCACTGCGCCACGCCATCGACTGCAACCCGAATTGGAGCTGGCCGCACAACGGCCTCGGGATTCTTCTGGCAAATCATGCGGCGAATCGGGAACACGAGGCCGAGACCGAATTCCGCACGGCGATGCGGCTCGACCCGGCATGGAGCCGGCCCTACAACGACCTGGCCATCCTGTTGCGCATGACCGGACGTCTCGACGAGGCCGAAGCGAATGCCATGCGGGCGCTGCGCCTCGACCCGGACAGCGTGGCCGCGCTCAACAATTACGGGAACCTGCTGGTGGCGCAGAGGAAGTTCGACGAAGCCGAAGCCCAGTATAAGAAAGCGATCGAACTTGACCCCGGCCACCCGAAGCCCTATTACAACCTGGCGTGCTTGTACAGCCTCGAACACCGCACGGAGGACGCGCTGGCCTTGCTCGACAAGGCCGTCCGCCTCAATCCCGCGTTGCGAGAGGATGCCGGCCGGGACAGGGACCTCGAGCCTATCCGCGGCAACCCAGGATTCCAGAGCATTGTCCACGCCGGGCGGTGACGGGCCGCGGGTTGAACTTAGCGAAGGCCGTTTTTCACCACCGATACACACCGATGAACACCGATGGCCTGTGATTGCGAACAGAGATCTCTCTTCACTTCTGGGGTAATTTCAGACATCGATTATGGAACGCTCCAAACACTCCCCATCTCATTGGCCAAACCCATTATTGAAATAACTGTCGATGTTCATCGGCGGTTTCACATGCGGACCATTTGCCCAAGTGCCACCTCAGGTTGTCTTGCAGGGCAAGCGTAATGCGCTCTTTGGACTGCGCCGATTCTTCGGCGCTTGTTTCTTTAGGAGAGAGACGAAAGGAGCGCTCGAAGGCGCCACCGTGTTCGAGCGCTCCTGTTATCCGAGTTCGGACGGGTCGGGTCCTACATGATATCTTGCAGGGCCTCGCTCTGCAGCCACGCCATCGCGCGGTTGACGGGCCATTCTCCAGGATACCGGACGAAGGCTACATGCGCGTCGAGGTAAAGGATATTGCAGCCACCCGGCGCGTGATTGAATTCCTGGCCGAGATCGACGCTCACCCAGTCACACATCACCCAGATTTCGCTCTGCGCTTGGGCGGACGCGGCGGGATTGTTGATGTCGGTAATGAGGAACCGTTCAATTCCTTCTCGCAGACGATACACTTTGTCGCCCAACGCCGTGCTGATATCTCCGTCGAACGCATCCAGGCGATTATCCCAGTCAGTCACCAGCGAATCGACTTCTACGAACAAGGCCGCCAATTTGGTATTGTCGCTGAGGAGCCATGTTTTGACGCTGTTTGCATCGTTAAGCGAAGCAGGGACGTCTGTCGTGGTCACGCCGGGGAGCACCGCGGCCCAGCTCAAGTACAGATAGCTCAACGTGCCAGTATCCGGTTCACACGGATAGAAATCCGTATTTGGAACGACCGAAGTAGGCACCATCGCCGCCCCATTCCAAACCTGCGCTTTGTCGTTAGCTTCGTCGTAGACCAGCGCGGGATCGTTGCCCGTGGTGGCCGAAGGACACAGCGTCACAGCCGGGTCCGATAGATACTCGGGATAGATCTGGAACATGTTGATAATGAAATCGCCGTCGGGCTGCCCATCGCAATTCCACAGCCGCTGCCCTGGAAACTTCTCGCCCTTGGACTCGTTTGAGTACATCTTGCAGACGAGCCCAAGTTGCTTGAGGTTGTTGGCGCAACTGGCGCGGCGGGCGGATTCGCGGGCACGGGCCAGGGCCGGCAACAAGATCGCCGCCAGAATACCGATGATGGCGATCACCACAAGCAACTCGATTAATGTGAACCCTCTTTGTCTCATGATTACTGCCTCCTATGGTTGGTGATCCAGACTACGTTATGAAACTCCTTTCGATTACTGCTTCAACTTCGACTGCATTGTACTGCGTATTGCCTTGATTACAGCGACGTCACATTCGTCGGCGAGCGCGCCGTTCTCAAGTCCTGCACATGGCTTCAACTATGAACTTCTAGAGGTCGTTGGCATATCCCGCGATAATCGCAAATGCCTTGTTCACGGGGTGTTCGGACGGATACCGCAGAAACGTACAGTGGCCGTCCATGTACATCACGTTGCCTCCACCGGGAAGATGATTGTAATTGTCGGCCTCGACACTGACCGTGTCGAACTGGACGGATATCTCGCTCTGGGCACGCGCGGTGGCCGCGGGGTTGTTGATATCTGTCACGAAGAAGCGCTCGATGCCTTCCCTCAGGCGATAGGCCTTCTTCGTCTGCCCCGACATAATCAAATTCATGTCGATGTCCCGGTCGCCATTGGCCGCGGCCTGGGCAATCGTGGACGGGTCCGGTTCGTTGACGGCCTTAGTTAGTGTCTGAAGCGCATCGACGAAACCCGGGTCGACATGCGTGCCCACCATACCCAAATTGGGCGGCATGGCCGGGTCATTCTCGTCCATGCCGGGAATCATGTAGTAGCTCGCGTCGAGGGCCCAGGCGATGTAGACATAGGAGCGCGCATCCACGCGGCAGGGCGCAGGAGGATTGTCGGGGTTCTTGATGTTGCCCGGATCCCTGACCTTCCATATGCCTTCCTGATAGCCGCTGAGCCCGTCGTTGTCGGACGGGCAAACGTTCGTAGCCAAGTCGGACAAATACTCCGGGTAAAGAACGCTGCCCTGCCACATGGTCGTAAATGCATTCAGTTCGTTGCACCCATCGCCTTGCGCGTAGCGTTCCGGCGGGAAGATCTGGCCTTTTGACTCGTTGACATACATCTTAAACGAAAGGCCTATCTGCTTGAGATTGTTCTGGCAACTGGAACGCCGCGCTGCCTCTCGGGCGCGAGCCAGGGCTGGAAGCAAAATGGCTGCAAGGATTCCAATGATGGCAATGACAACGAGCAACTCGATCAGGGTAAAGCCTCTGATGCGCATGACAATTCTCCTCAATGCGATTGAGTAAACTTCATGACGCCATCTCTGACAGAAATTACCACACTGCCCTGCTGCGCTTTCCTTCCCTAGAAACGGCAGGACCAGCCGAGCGGACAAGTTCCCTCCTCTTGCCGCTTGGCTTGGAGCTAGCCAACGCCCACACTGCTACCTAAAGTTTAACCTCAATTGCGATATTCGTCAAGTGCCAAAACAGCTAAAACTGTCAGCCTCAAAATCATGGCCCAAACGCCTTCGCGGTTAACCAGATCGATGGGCTGCAAAAGCAATACCATCCTCCATCCCCCCAAAACACGCGCGTGATAACGTTTATTCATTTCGAGTACACTTTGGAGGGGCCGCTCAGACACGCGCGGCGGCGACATGGAGGAATCGGGCATGACGGCGTTGGATTGGGCGGTTGTTGGAGTCTACTTCGCGGTGTTGCTGGGGCTGGCGTGGTGGGTAATTCGCCGGGGCAAGGACACGACGGACGACTATTTCCTCGCGGGCCGCAACCTGGGATGGTTCCTGGTGGGCGCGTCGATCTTCGCGTCGAACATCGGGTCGGAACACCTCGTAGGGCTTGCAGGTTCGGGATGCACGGACGGCGTCGCGATGGCGCATTACGAATTGCACGCGTGGTGCCTGCTGATGCTGGGCTGGGTCATGGTCCCGTTCTATATGCGCTCGATGGTATATACAATGCCGGAGTTTCTCGAACGCCGGTTCAACGCGACGGCTCGGTGGGTGTTATCGATTATTTCGCTGGTGGCTTATGTGCTGACGAAGATCGCCGTCGGGATCTTTGCGGGCGGGGTGGTGTTCGCGACGCTAATGCCGGAGTTGCGTCTCGATCTGGGATTCGCGACGCTGAACAGTTTCTGGGTGGGATCGGTCGCGGTCGTCGTGTTAACGGGGTTGTACACGACCGTCGGCGGATTGCGCGCCGTGGCCTACGCCGACGGATTGCAGACGGTCGTGCTGGTATTGGGTTCGCTGCTGGTCACCGTGTTCGGCCTGTCCTATTTGGGAGGCTGGTCCGCGCTACGCGAAGTGTGTGGGTCGGACATGTTCAATTTGTGGAAGCCGCTCGTGCCGGCGGGCATGGAAGGCGTGTGGGCGCCGGTCAAGGAACCGCACCGGATTGCCTGGTATTTCAACGGCAACTATCCCTGGGTGGGAATGCTCTTCTGCGCGCCGATCATCGGCCTGTGGTATTGGTGCACGGACCAGTACATCGTGCAGCGCGCGCTCGGCGCGCCGAGCGAACAGCAGGCGCGGCGCGGCACGATCTTCGCCGCCTTTTTGAAACTGTTGCCCGTGTTCATCTTCATCATTCCGGGACTGATCTGTTTCGCGCTGGCCAAGACCGGCAAGGTCGAGGCGTTGCAAGCCGCCATCTACACCAATGGCAGCGTGGATGTCGTAAAAGCCCAGGCGGCCTTTCCGCTCATGGTGCAGCACGTCCTGCCGATCGGTGTGCGCGGCCTGGTCGTATCGGGCCTGCTTTCGGCGCTGATGAGTTCGCTGGCAGGCGTGTTCAACGCGAGCTCGACGCTGTTCACGATGGACCTGTATCTGAAACTGAGGCCCGAGGCGAGCCAGCATCGCCTGGTATGGGTAGGCCGCGCGGCGACGGCGGGCATGGTCCTCGTCGGGCTCGCATGGATCCCAGTGATTCAAGGCGCGCAAGGCCTCTATCAGTATCTCCAGGGCGTCCAGGGCTATCTGGCCCCGCCCATCTTCGTCGTGTTCTTCTTTGGCGTGTTCGCGAAACGTCTCAATCACAATGGATGCCTCGCGGCATTGATCGTGGGGTTCGCTTTGGGCGTGTTCCGGCTCGCGGTCGACACGCCGGTGGCGTTGCGACTGCCCGGATTCGAGGGAGGCTACACCGAAGGGTCGTTCCTGTGGATCGTCAACAACACGTACTTCCAGTACTACAGTCTGCTGATCTTCGCCGTCTCGGCCATAGTCATGGTCGGTGTGAGCCTCGTGACCGAGGCGCCGTCGATAGAGAAACTGAAGGGTTTGACGTACGGCACAGTATCGGACGAGGATCGCCAGGAATCGCGGCGAAGCTGGGATCGCCGCGATGTAATCGCCTCCGCAATGGTACTGGTATTGATTCTCTGCGCGTATGTATATTTCCGGGGCTGAAAGAGACCGGTTCGTGCAAATCGCTGGTGGGAAAGGATGTGTTTCATGGTAAGTTCGTTGGTGCTGATCGTGGCGGCGATGGCCGCCGCGACGGAACGTTGCGATGTGAATGTGTTGCCTGCGGAATCCAAACAGATCGCGGACCCGATCACGGGCGTGGAACTGACATTTCTTACGACCGCTCCGGGCAAGGACGTTCACACGTATATCTATCAGGAGGAATGGCTCGCCGATGGTTCGGCCATCCTGTTCAATTCGGATCGCAATCACGGCGGGGCAATGGCGTACCTCACGAGGACCGGTGAACTGGCTTGTCTGGCTACGCCGAAAGGCATTCTGACCACGCCGCTGGCCTCGGTGAAGCGCCCGGTCTTCTTCGCGCGGCGCGGCCGCGAGGTCGTCGAGGCGACGATAGCGCCCACGTACTCGGAAGACCCGAAGACCAAGCCCTCGGCCGTGCGCCTGGACCTTCGCGTCCTCTGCACGCTACCGGAATCGAAATCGGGGTCGTACTTGACGGAGAACCCGGACGGAACGAAGCTGACGCTCGGACTTGCCGAGATCGGCAACGAGAATCGGTCGGCAATCCTCGTCATCGATATCGCATCGGGTGCGATTTCGGAAGTCTGTAACTTCCCCGACCCGATGGCGCTCACCTATCACGTGCAGTGGAGTTGGGGCGATCCCAATCTGATCCTGTTCGCGGGGCGCGAGCAACGGCTCATGGCCGTCGATCTCCGCGATGGCAAGCCGCGCAATCTGTATAAGCAGCGCGAGGACGAAATGGTCACGCACGAGACGTCGTGGGTCAACAACCAGGTGATGTTCTGCGGCGGCACGCATCCGAAGCCTGCCGAAGACGCGCACGTCAAACTGCTCGACCTCACGACCGGCGTCGTGCGCGTCGTGGGGCCCGGCGCGTGGTGGCAAGGGGCGTCGGCCTCGGAACTCGCCAAGGTCAACTGGTGGCACTCGAGTGGCAGCCGTGACGGGCGCTGGTTGGCGGCGGACAACTGGCATGGCGACATCATGCTGTGGGAGGGCAAGACCACGCGGCCGCGCCTGCTCACGTCAGGCCACCGCACCTATGGCAAAGGCGAACATCCGCACGTGGCGTGGGATCAGGCAGGCAAGGCGGTAATCTTCACGTCCGAGATGCTGGGCGATCCGAACGTGTGCGTGGCGACGATCCCCGAGGCGTGGCAGGCGGCGAACCCGTGATGCGCTCTATGTTGGCGGGTTGCCGAGCGGCGGTGGTACAAGCGCTCGGTGAAGCCGCCTTCGTGTTCGAAGGTCTCGGCCTGGGAACGGATCTGGCGATCGAGTAGGTAGATGCAGAGGTTCAAGAGCGAGAGGGCGCCGTTGGCCACGAACACGGACGGACACGGACCTACACGGACGGTTTGTGCGGGCGTTCCTTTGTCGCCTTGGGCGTGGGTCTGTCCGTGTTCGTCTGTGTAGGTCCGTGTTCGTCCGTGCAGCGCTTCACCTCCGACCCAACCCACTGGCGAAACTCCTCGAACGAAGCAACCTTCAGTTCCTTGAACCGCACCAGCGCCGGATGCTCAGGCGCCCACTGCGGAAAGCCACGCTGCCTAAGATAATCTTCGTAGTCGAGGCGAAGTTCTTCCAGGCTGCCTTTGGCAATCCCCGTCAATTTCATCTCGATCTTCTTCGAGGTTCCCGAGTCCGCGCTGCCCTCGGCGATATTCTGGCGCCCACTCCGTGCCGCTTGCGTCATCTGGTCGCAGGTCCGGCTCCGAGGATCGAGATACAGCTCGCAGAAACGAACGGTCACGTCATAGACGATCTCGGCGAGTTGAAAGGTCTTGAGTCTCCTATACCCCCCATGCTTCGGGATCAGGCTTCCATCCGCAGTCCGTGCAGGTCCGTGTCCGTCCGTGTCTTTCACAACGAGAAACCTCCCCATAAACCTATCTGGTTCCTCGCAAGAATCTGTGCACTGAGTAGTTGGACAAGCATGTGCTAACGCG
>CAYOCT010000032.1:0-77919 GCA_964402555.1 uncultured Nitrospiraceae bacterium
CAACGGGCAAGAAAAACGCTCGATAAGTTGCAGTCAGCATGACTCACTACACTAGGCGCATTATTGAATTTGCGACACTTCGAGGCCCTTGGTGCTTATCGATTACGATTAATAGCAAGAGCAGGAGCAAGAAAGGGAGGGCGGCTGCATGTCATCGCGCAAGCGAGCGATACACCCCCAGCGTGGTTTCCGCGCAACGCCGCCAAGAGAACGTGCGCGCGCGTTCGAGGCCGAGTTGGCGCATCCGCTCACGGCGCGTCGCGTCGGACAGAACGCTTGCAAGCGCGGAGGCGAGTCCTTCGACATCTTCCGATTCGGCGTACAGTGCGGCATCGCCCCCAACTTCCGGCAAGGACGAGTTGTTCGCCGTGATTACCGGGCAGCCGCACGCCATCGCTTCCAGCACCGGGAGACCGAATCCTTCGTAGTGGCTTGGAAACAGAAACGCGTCCGCGGCCGAGTAGAAGAAACGGAGATCGTCGTAAGCCGGCACGAATCCGACGCGCTGGATGCGGTCGCCCAGCCGGAGTTCGTCGATTGTCCGCAAGATCGGCTCGGCATTCCAACCAACGCCGCCCACGAGCACCAGCCGATGCGGGATGTCGTTTGCCAGCCGTGCGAAGGTCCGCACTACAGCCGGCACGTTCTTCCGCGGTTCGAGCGTTCCGACAAAGAGCACGAACGGCGGGCGCACATCGAATCGTTTCGCGAGCGTGTCCTCGGCGTCATCGCGCGGAACCGGTTTGAAATTCTCGTCCACGGCGATTGGGGCGGTCACGATGCGCGCAGGGTCCACGTCGAGCAGACGCACGATGTCATTCTTGGTCGACTCGGAGTAGACGAGAATCGCGTCCGCGCCGTGGGCATAGGCGCGAACGCCATGCGCGAAGATGCGCCGGATCTTCGGGCTGCACAGTTCGGGCGCGACCAGGAACGACAGATCGTGAATGGTCACGACGCGCCGCGCGCTCCGCGTGGGGGGGAGGACGTAGTTCGTGGCATGGAAGACGTCGACGCCGCCCAGGAACGTGTCGGCCTTCGGAAACCCGGTCGCCGCCCAGAGCGCGTACAGCGCGCGCGTCGGCATCGGCACGTGGCGATGTGTGACACGTCCCGCCAGAACCTCCAGCTCCACGCGCGAGGAACCCGACGAGAACCCGGCGTAACGCACGTCTGGGTCCAATTCGAGCAGATGCCGCAGCAGAAAGTAGCAGTAGTTCCCAACCCCTGTGCGGGCCGCCGTTATGGGGCTGATGTCAATTCCAACGCGCATTCCCAACCTCATCGTGCCTCGTAGCCGTAATTGTATTGCCGGTATAACGCGCTTTCGGAAGTGTAAGGCGTTCTGCTCCTGCGTCTCAAGACGTCAAGGAAACGCGCTGCTGGAGTGACTCGCGGTTGACAGAGCCTCTGTATGGACAGGATAACAGGATAGACAGGATGGCTTTGTAGGGATGGCGATCGCGAGAACGGACTGATCCTGTTGGGCGGGGCAATCTCGATAGCTGACGGAGCTACCTCAACGCAGAGATCGCAAAGAACACGGAGGACCGCAAAGGCTCTGCGTTGGAGAGAGCCCCGGTATAGGCGTTCGCACACAGCGCATAGAATCGAGATAGAACTCCGCAGTGTTCGCACCCAGTAAACGCCCGTAATTCGATTCGTTGCACAGAATGCTGGAAAACTCCTTGGTGTTCTTTGCAGAAGCTGGAGTTTGACCCGCATTGTTCACACTCCTGCGGTGTCATTGCGAGGAGGGCGTCAGCCCGACGAAGCAATCCCCTGAACCTCCGCGCACAACAGGCCGGGAGATTGCTTCGTCGGGCTGACGCCCTCCTCGCAATGACACGAAACAGACTGTTGTTGAGTTCACGCCAAGTTTCTAGACGGAAGCATTTCTCCAACCAGCGGTTAGTCCCTTCGCCTCAAAGCATCGTGCGAACGATCCGGGCTAAGGTACCAATACCGAAGAATAACACACTACGGTAGAACGAAACGCGAAAGCACCTTGCCGTCTGTAATTCCCAAGGGTTGTCACGCCGCGCGTGTCATGGTAAGAGGCCCACGCCATCAATGCCTTGGCGTGGCGACCTAATAGAATTCGCCCCAGCCCGATTCATTGTCGCAGTTGTTGATGTCGTCGCCCCCGCTACCCCCGAAAGGCAGTTGATCGGGTTTGCCATTTTGACCCAAGGAGAAGATGTAGACAGATTGATCCCCTGGGCACGGATATCCTTTGCCGGGCGGAATATCTGCCTCGGGTTTGAGATTCCCGCGAATTTCCTTCTCGGCTTCTTCGTATGCAGCCCGATCGTAGACGTAGTCCTCGCCGCGGTAGCTCCGGAAACTGTAGGTGTTCACAGCGCCTTGGATCGGTCCGATGAAGAACTGGTATTCGTGCTTCCAGGGATCTTTCTTGAGCAACATGTAGTTGTCGGCCAGCTTCGACGTGTATTCGGGCTTCAGTCCCGCTGCGTTGCGTCCGTGCAGGAGCAGGTCGTAACAGGCCGCCGTATGGTTCTTGAGTGTTTCCTGAAAAGAGTTTCCGTCCAGCGCCGCCGGGGCGCTGAAGAGAAGGTGGAGATCCTTGACATCGGCGTCGTGCAGCAGTTTTGTGAAAACAAGATCCGCGTTGCGGATCTCGGACACTGCCCGCGCCATTGGGCTGTACCTTGTATGACCAGGGCGTGGGGTAATCATTGAGGCGAGCACGACTCCGAGGGCTATCAAGAGGATGCAACCAATCTTCGAGTCTTTATGCGAGGGATTTGTGGTGCGCTCGGCGGTCATTAGTTCCTGCCTCCCATGCACTCATTCGCTAGCGTCTGTTGAGGAGCGCATTGCTCGGGGGGCTCGCACCGGGAAACCGTACGCAACCGAGTGGGCGTCTGGCAACGACAGTGAATCTGAGCCAACACAATCATAGGCCGTAACATTTGTATTGTCAATATCTTAGATCTCAACGCGCCCTTTGCGACAGGATGCTCAGCGACTTGACACTCCGGCGAGCGTATGGTACACTCCGGTCATTGTTAGCACTCGGCGCAATCGAGTGCTAATGGATGCGATTATGAATGACGACGCACGACTAGGCGAACGCGAGGAACTGATCCTCCAGGCCGTAGTGCAGTGTTATATCACTACGGCGGAGCCGGTCGGGTCGCGCGTCATCGTGAAGCGGTTCGGGTTCGATCTGAGTCCCGCGACCGTGCGCAACGTCATGGCCGACCTCGAAGAGGCCGGGTACGTGCAGCAGTTGCACACGAGTTCGGGGCGGGTCCCTACGGATCGCGGGTACCGGTATTACGTCAATTACCTGATGCGCGTCCAGGAACTCACCCTGGACGAACGGTCCCGGATCGAGCGCGAACTGTCGCGAAAGTTGAATGATGCGGATGAAGTGATGCGCCAGACGAGCCAGATGCTCGCGCTGATCACGCACCAGACCGGCATTGTGAAAGCGCCCGACGAACACGTGGCCCTTGTGCAGCATATCGAGGTCATGTCCGTTTCGGCCGCGCGCGCCGCCGTGCTCGTGGTCGACAACTTCGGGCGCGCCCACACCATGATGGCGCCGCTGGAGGTCCCCGTGACGACGGAGGAATTGCCCCGGATCAACGGGTTCCTCAACGACCATCTGCGCGGCATCGCGGTCGACCAGTTGTCGGTCAAGGTCCAGGGCGTGGTCCGGGCATTGCTCGATGAACAACGCCGGCTTGCCGAACGCGCCTTGCAGGTGCTCAACGCCTTGCCGGCGCACCGGCCCGGGCCGTTGTATCTCGAAGGCGCGGCCCAGTTGTTCGAGCAGCCCGAGTTTCGCGATGTCGACCGCGCGCGCGAGGTCTTCGGCCTGCTGGAAGAACGCGACCGGCTGATCGAGTTGTTGCGTGCCGGGGTCATGAATCGCGAACCCGTGCGCGCGTCGGTGATGATTGGCTCGGAATCGCAAGACCCCGGGCTTCGCGAGATCAGCGTTGTGGCGTCGCCGTTCAGCGTGGACGGGCGGCCCGCGGGACTGTTGGGCGTGCTGGGTCCGAGGCGCATGCCCTACTCGCGGCTCACGGCCATTGTGGATTACACCGCGGATATGTTGGGAAGGTTCTTGACTCGCCTGGCGCGATAAGGCTGGCGAAGCGGAAGTTGATAAGGTATGAAGAAGGCGATCGACAAAACGGAATTGGAAAAACGCTGGGAAGCCGAACTTGCCGCCAATGAAGCGGAAGGCTCGAACCAGCTTGCTCCTGAAGAAATCGAGAAGGTCGAAGAGGAAGAGGCGGCGCCGGGAATCGACGTGGCCGCTCTGATGAGCGAACGCGACGATTTGAACGACAGGCTCCTGCGGGCGCGCGCGGATTTCGAGAACTACAAGAAACGCGTCGCGCGCGAGGAGGACCGCATTCGCGCGACCGCGGCCCAGAATATTCTGCGTGATTTGCTTCCCGTGCTCGACAACCTGGAACGCGCCCTCGATCACGCGCAGGACGGCTCCGAGGGGTTCGCGCAGGGCGTTCAGATGGTCTACAAGCAGATGGGCGACGTCTTGCGCAAGCACGGCCTCGAACCGATTCCGACGGTCGGCCATCCGTTCGATCCGAATGTGCACGAGGCGTTGATGTGCGTCGAGTCCGAGGAGCATCCGCCCGAGCACGTCGCGCAGGAATTTCAAAAGGGATACAAACTAGGCAGCTACATCTTGCGCCCGGCGAAGGTCGTAGTGGCCGCGGCGGCGCAGCCCGCGGATACAGCCCCGCCGCAGACGAATGAAGACAGCACAATCCAAAGTGAACCGTTGGAGGATACGCAGCAATGAGTAAGGTAATTGGGATTGACCTGGGGACGACGAACTCGTGTGTCGCCGTGATGGAAGGCGGCGAACCCGTCGTTATCGCGAACTCGGAAGGCAGCCGCACCACTCCGTCGGTCGTGGCGTTTACCAAGGACGGCGAGCGCCTCGTAGGAACGGTGGCCAAGCGGCAGGCCGTGACGAATCCCGAGAACACGGTCTTCTCGATCAAGCGCTTCATGGGACGCCACCACGCCGAGGTTGGTTCGGAAGTGCAACTGGTCCCGTACAAAGTCAGTTCCACGTCCACCGGCGACTGCCAGGTTATGGTCCAGGGCAAGACGTATCGTCCGCCCGAAATCTCGGCCATGATCCTGCAGAAGATGAAAGAAACGGCCGAGGCCTACCTCGGACAGAAGGTCGCCCAAGCGGTCGTCACGGTTCCGGCGTATTTCAACGACGCCCAGCGCCAGGCCACCAAGGATGCCGGCCGCATCGCGGGCCTCGACGTGCTGCGCATCATCAACGAGCCAACCGCGGCCGCGCTGGCCTACGGACTCGACAAGAAGAAGAACGAGAAAGTCGCCGTGTACGATTTGGGCGGCGGTACCTTCGATATCTCGATCCTCGCGATCGGCAACGACAGTTTCGAGGTACTCAGCACCAACGGCGACACGCATCTCGGGGGCGACGACTTCGATCAGTGCGTGATCACGTGGCTCGCGGAAGAGTTCCTGCGCGACCAGGGCATCGATCTGCGCAAAGACCCGATGGCGTTACAGCGCCTCAAAGAAGCCGCCGAGAAGGCCAAGTGCGAACTCTCGACCGCGATGACCACCGACGTCAACCTGCCGTTCATCACCGCCGACGCCTCCGGTCCGAAACACATGAATTACACGCTGACCCGCGCGAAGCTCGAGCAGCTCTGCGACACGCTGCTTCAACGCACGAAGAATCCGTGCTATCGCGCGCTCGAAGACGCACATCTCAATCCCGCCGACGTCGACGAAGTCATTCTTGTCGGCGGCATGACGCGTATGCCCTCGGTCGGCGCGATCGTCAAGAGCATCTTCAACAAAGAGCCGCATCGTGGCGTGAATCCCGACGAAGTCGTCGCGGTGGGCGCGGCAATCCAGGGCGGCGTGCTTGCGGGCGACGTCAAAGACGTGCTGCTGCTCGACGTGACGCCGCTGTCGCTGGGCATCGAGACGCTCGGCGGCATCTGCACGAAGCTGATCGACCGCAACACGACCATCCCCGTGACCAAGCGCCAGATCTTCTCGACGGCCGCCGACAGCCAGACCGCTGTGACGATCCACGTGCTCCAGGGCGAACGCGAACTGGCCATGGACAACCGCACGCTCGGCCGCTTCGACCTGCTCGGCATTCCACCCGCGCCGCGCGGCATCCCGCAGATCGAAGTCGCGTTCGACATCGACGCCAACGGTATCGTGCACGTGTCCGCTAAAGACCTCGCCACAGGGAAGGAACAGAAGATCCGCATCGAATCGTCGAGCGGGCTTTCCGAGAGCGAGATCGAAAAGATGGTGCACGAGGCCGAGTCGCACGCGAAGGATGACCAGGAAAAGAAACACAAGATCGAAGTGCATAACAACGGCGACTCGCTCGCGTATGCGACCGAAAAGACCTTGCGCGAGAACGCGGACAAGGTCTCGCCGCAGGACAAGGAAGCCATCGAGGCGGCCTTGCGCGATCTGCGTTCGGCGCTCGAACGCGACGATACCGCCGCGATCGAAACCGCCGCGCAGCGCGTGACCGAGGCCTCGCACAAGATGGCCGAAGCGATGTATAGCGCCGCGGCCGCCGCGCAACAGCAAGCAGGCGCTGGGCCGGAACCCGGCGGTCCGGAAGAACCGCCGAACGCCGGACCTCAAAGCGCTGGCCGCGAAGGCACGGTCGACGCCGATTTCACCGTAGTGGACGACGGAGACAAGAAGTAACCCCACGGACTGACAACAGATAACTGACAACTGACCACTTAGAAGCATGCCGCAATCGAAAGATCTATACGAGATTCTCGGCGTAGCCCGCGACGCCAAAGAGGACGAGATCCGCAGCGCCTATCACAAGTTGGCGCACAAGTATCATCCTGACAAGACCGGCGGCGACAAAGCTGCCGAGGAAAAGCTCAAGGAGATTAACGCGGCCTACGACGTTCTCAAGAACCCCGACAAACGCGCGCAGTATGACCGCTTCGGCCAGGCAGGCGAAGGCGGGTTCGGCGGGTTCGGCGGAAATCCCTTTGCCGGAGGGTTCAGCGGCCAGGGCTTCGAGAGTCCCTTCGACGATTTCGTCGACATGCTGTTCGGACGCGGGGGCCAGCGGCGGCAAGGCGCCGCCCGGCCCGGCAACGACCTCGAGTACCGCGTGTCCGTCACCCTCCAAGACGCCGCGTTTGGATGCAAGAAGAACATCCGCTTTGCGCGGCTTGAGACGTGCAACGACTGCAGCGGCTCCGGCGCGGCCGCCGGCTCGCGGCCCGAGACCTGCACGCAGTGCAAAGGCTCGGGCCAGGTTCATGTCGCACGCGGGTTCTTCAGCGTGACCCAGACCTGCCATCGCTGCCGCGGCACCGGGCGCATCGTGACGCGCCCGTGCGGCCGGTGCTCCGGCGAAGGCCGTGTGCGGATCGAGCGCGAGATCTCGGTCGATATCCCCGCGGGCGTCGATACGGGCCTGCGGTTGCGCGTGCCCGGCGAAGGCGAACCCGGTGACAACGGCGGACCGCGAGGCGACCTTCATATTCATATCGAAGTCCAGCCCCACGAGATCTTCGTGCGCGAAGGCAA
The DNA here is from genome assembly GCA_964402555.1 of uncultured Nitrospiraceae bacterium. Classification (GTDB taxonomy): domain Bacteria; phylum Hydrogenedentota; class Hydrogenedentia; order Hydrogenedentales; family SLHB01; genus CAYOCT01. The sequence continues at coordinate 7,594 of CAYOCT010000032.1, forward strand.
CGACATCGTCTGCGAGATCCCGATCAGTTTCCCGAAGGCCGTCCTCGGCGCGACGATTCGTGTCCCGACCCTCAAAGGCACTGCGGAAATGAAGATCGCCCCGGGCACCCAGTCCGGCACGCTGCTGCGCCTGCGTGGCATGGGCATGCCCGACCTGCGGGGCTACCGCCAGGGCGACGAGATCGTCAAAATCTTCGTCGAGGTCCCCACGAAGCTGACACGCCGCCAGCGCGATCTCATGAAAGAGTTCGAAGAAGAGAGCGACTCCAAGGCCTATCCGCTCTATCGCCGTTTCATGGACAAGATCATGGGCGGCGAAAGCGACTGATCGGCAACGGCCAAGTGCGTCGCTTCCGCCGCTAACGACCCTTCTAAACGTATTCAGCTTTCCGCGCGCCAGACCTACACCGCGGCGCAAGGGCAACGACGCCCCATATCGCCAAGATGACCGCGATGGCCCCAAGCGCAGCAGTGTCGTCGACTCTCAGCGCCTGGGCGACCACGATCATATCGTGCTTCACAGTAACTAGACTCCCAGACAATGTTGTGGCCGTAAGCGATACAGTATAGGTGCCTTCGTCCGTATATTCGTGCGTTGGGGTGGCGTCTGTGCCTCCAATGACGGTGCCATCGCCGAAATCCCACCGCCACTCAAGCACTTCCTCCGTCGTCCCTGTGACGATTCCGAAGAACGACACGCTCAGCGGTGGCTTGCCCCAGGAGGGATACGCCGTGAAGTCGGCCTCGGGCGTGGCGGTCATGCCCGCGTCGCGGACGAGACGCACGTAGTTGTAGATCCGGACGGCATCGCCCTGAGGGGCCATGGCGTTGTAGTAGCCGTTGCCCTCGTGCGTGTAGGAACTCAGGCTTCCGCCCTTCGGGTCGCTTCGCTGCGCTCCCGCGCCATGGACATCCGTCCACGCGCCGAACATGAAGCCCATTGACCGCCCAAAGCAGACATAGCAGGCAGAACCGCCTGTGCCGTTGGTTGCGACGTGCGTGGTCGACGTCCAATACCACGGGTAGTCCGATTCCCAATTCTCGTTCGTGATGCCTGTGCACGTGAAGTAGGCGGTATCGATAGCTGGCTTGCCGTTGAAGCCCGGCGCGTTCGCGTAATCCAGCAGGCTTTGGAGTTCCTTCGCGTTCGGCAGGCGCCAGTCGTCATGTCCCAGAAAACGCTCGCCGTTCTTCGTTTGCGCCCACGCCAGCGCATCGTGCCAGTTCATGCCCGAGCCGCTGTCCGATTGCATCCACATCAGGCCCGTAGCTCGATCCGTCACCGTGCCGTCGCCATTATCGACAAAATCGTTTCCGCCGTAGAGTGGGTTGCCTCGAACGCACTGCACGTAGAACGTCTTTTCCGATCCGCTCAGCACCAAGCCATATCCTTTGATGCGCCCATCGGCGAAGTTGACACCGAAGAGTTTTTCCCTCTCGCCCGGACTGGCCGGACCGACGTAAACCGTGTTTGACGCGTACTGCGCATCGATGACGCGTTCCCCTGCGTTCGTGTCACCATAACCGAACTCGAAGTAATCCCGATCGATGAACGCCGTCAGGCCCGAAGTGTCGTTCCCGATAAGCCCGCTAGGGTCCATCCCGCGGAAATCGATCAGCGAATACATCTCTTTAATCGTGGGAAGCCGCCAATCGTCGAACCCGCCAAAATGGACCGCGTTCAGCGTGGCCGGACGCGCCTGCGCATCGGCCAGCGTGAACTTGTCCGCAGCGTCGATCGAGCCGTCGCCGTTGGTATCCGTGCTGCGTTGCCATGTCAGGCCGGTGACGGCGTCGTAGACCGTCAAGCCATCCGAACTGATCACGAAGCTGGGTTGGTTGCCTTGCGTCTGGCTGTCCTGCCCGTAGAACGCCTGGCCAACGTCCGGACATGCCATCGTCGTCAATATGCCGTAACAGTTCGTCTGGCTGGTGTCCACAACAGGATACGCGCCCGGCTCTCCCTCTCCCTCACCCTCACCTTCGCCTTCACCTTCACCGCCCGCCAGCACCTCGAAGGCCGCCGCCTTGGTCAGGGTGATGTCTCCCTCCGGACTGGGAAACACGACCGCTACGTCCTTGAGCCCGGGTGTCTCTTGCGCGGGAACATTGAACATCGCCGAAACCTGCCAGGCGTTACGCGTGAGCGAGATGCCGCTCATGTCCCCGATGCTCGCGCCGGTCGGATTGACCTCAGAAGGCGGAGTGGGGGGATTGGCGGCGATCAGGTCGAAGGTGACGAGCACGCCTGAATCGCCTTGAGAGGCGGTAGCCGGGCTGACGCTTACTACGCCATCCGGCACCGTAATCTGCGCGAAGGCGGTTCCTGAAAGTGCGGCAGGCAGTACCAACAAGCAAACCAAGCACACAAGACTGCATATCGTGACCCGTGAGGTGTACATCGCTGACTCCTCCTGTCCGTTGCATTCAATGCCTTAGTGCGGAGTTCGTTCCGAAGTGTTACAACTATCTCTGGGGTTTCATTCTGCTAACGTCATTGCGCGTTGAAAAGTCCTTCGGAGTGAGAACACACAACCGATCGGGAAACCGAGTTTGCATGCCACGCGCAAAGCGTCAACCCCGCGTAGACTTGGCACGTAGTAGTGTACGGAGAGGAGACGTGTCGTGTTGCTTTCGCTGATAAAGCGGCTCATCAGAACCGAGCACGTGGGCCTCGTCTTGGCGGGCATGGGATTTCTCTTGGTCCTGGTGAGTTTCATTAATGTTATACCCCCAAGACCGAGGACTGTGATCGCTCTTTCCAGCCTGCGAGATGGACTGGTCGAGTACGCGACGGACCACAACGTGCTCCCAGGCGATCTGAAGCAACTACTATCGGATACAAACCTACGCGCGCTCCAAACACAAACTGAGGATGGCTGGGGGCGCCCCATTCAGTACACCGTCAGCGAGAATGGAATCGTATTGCTAACAAGCCTCGGCAGCGACGGCCTTCCGGGCGGAACCGGCGAAAAGGCTGACCTTGTGGGGACGTTCAACGCGCGGATGCCGGACGGTTCGTGGCGGCATGGCGCGGGTGAGTGGCTTCAGTATCCTGACCCGGATGAAAGGCAGCGTGAAACTACTTTCGCTGTCCTCGATTTGAAGGGTGCGATTGTGGAGTTCGCCCGCGAACATGGGGAGCTACCAACGGATATGGCGCAGCTTCCGGACTCACCTCTCCGGACATACCATGACGGCTGGGGGCGGCTGCTACGATTCACTCCCGCCTCAAACGGTACGATAACCATCTCCAACAACCCAGGCGGTCCGAGCGTCGGAGGCGAGGATACGCTGTCTCGAACGGGGCTCTTTACCTATGAGTTTCAGCCCAAGAAGACGGATGGCTCTTGGCTGTCGCCCCAAGATAAGGAGTTCTATGCTGCTGACAATTGGAGGCCATTGGCGGGATAGGCGTCCTTAGCGCGGCGGCGCAGCGACGCGATCGCCGCTACCGATCGGCGTCTCGTCGAGCATTTTCGCTACTTGCGGCTCGATGGCTTCCGCCCAGCGTTTGCAGCCCTCTTCGTTCGGATGCTCGAAATCCGGCATTAGCGCTTTCATGATGATCCCGTCCGGCTGGATGAAGATCCCGTTGACGTTCATGTAAACCACCTGCTTCCCGTCTGCCCAGCGCGACAGCATCTCGTTCGTCTTCGCGAGCTTCACTTGTTCGTCGTTCGGTTTCTCGCCTCGAAAGAAGATCCCTAACAATAGTACCTTCATCTGCGGCTGTTGCTTTCGGAGTTTCGTCACTATCGCTTCGACGCCTTCGGCGATTTCTTCCGCCGTATTCGAGCCGCCGTTGTTCTGGCCGATCATCACAATCGCGAGTTTCGGCGAGACGTACTCCAGGTTACAGTGGTCGAGACGCCACAGTACATGCTCGGTCCGGTCGCCGCTGATCCCCAGATTGATTGCGTCGCGCGGCGCATAGTACGTATCCCAAACCGGCTTGCCGGGCTTCTCGAACTTCTGCACGATCGAATCGCCTATCCAGAGGACCTTGGCGTGGCCGGCTTTCATCTGCTCCGCCATCGCGTTGTGCCGGGCTATCCACTTGGGGTCGTCCTTGGGCGTTGCAACCGCAGCCGAATTCTCGCCCAGTGCCGGCCATGCTAAGGCCAGCAGCCACACGCTCAATACCCAACGCAACGCGACAGTCTTTTGTGTCATCGAACCATTCCTTATCCTGATGAGATCCAGTTCGCCATGCGAGTCTTCGCGAAAAGCGGTGACAGACACATTTTTCAAACTGCCGAAAAACGTGTCAGTCCCCGTTTTTCGCTCAGTCTTACTGGAGTACATGATTAAGCGTTTTGGCGACGCGGCGGATGCGTGCTTCTTCGATGCCGTCGTACATAGGCAGGGCGATGGCGCGCGGGAAGACCTTGGCCACGGTCGGGCAGCCGGCGTCACGCAGGAGCGACGCGCAATCGTCGGCGATCTCTTCCTCGATGGCCGCGTCAATACCGCGCATCAACAAGCGTTTCCGTACCGGCCCCGCGGGACATGGCAGGATTGCCACGAAGAAATACCACGTCGGCGTGGTCCCCGGTTCGACACGTTGCACGCGGATTGCAGGGTCGAGCAACGAGCGCAAGAGTTCCGCGCGCTCCGCTCGTTCGGCAAGACGTTCGCGCAGGCCGGGCAGTTTCGCGAGGCCGACTCGGGCCTGGACGCACGAATAGCGGCTGTCGGCCGCGGGCACGTGCTGTGCCGAGCGATACATGCGGCTCACGCGCTCTTTCAATGCCGGCGTTGCCAGTAAGTAGAGCAGGGGAAATCCCAGCCCTGTGCCGAGCAAGAATCGCTCCATGCGCGTAGCGCGGACTTTCGCTTCCACCCCGGCTGGATTGGGAACCGCGTTCACAATGCTGTTGCGGATGAATGCGGCAAGTCCGGCGTCGCGGGTTACCACGACACCGCCGCCATAGGTGTTGATAGGCTTCGTCGGTTCGAGGCTGTAGAAGCCCGCGTAGCCGAAACTCCCGGCGGCTCTCTCGCCTATCAGCGCTCCGAGCGCATGCGCGCAATCTTCGATCAGCGGAATGCCGAGCCGCCCGGCAAGGGCCGCGATGGGCTCAATCGCGCACGGCGCTCCGAAGATGTGCAACACGAGGATCGCTTTTGTGCGCGGTGTGATCCTTCGCTCAATACTCTCCGGCGTCACGTTGAGCGAATCCGGGTCAATATCCGCGGGCACGGGAATGGCCCCGAGACCCTGAATCAGCGTGACAAGGTCTTTCAATGTGTACGCGGGGATGATTACCTCGTCGCCGGCGCCGATGCCGAGGTGCTTGAAGATGAGTGTCATGCCGCGCCGGCCCGAACTCAGTGCCACCGCGTGGGGCATTCCGGTGAAATCGGCTATCGCCCGTTCCCACCGATCCACGTCGCCGCCATCGTCTGTGGCCCCCGCGCGAATCCCCCGGCGAATGTCCTCGAACTCGCCCGGGTAGACGTATGCGCGCCGCCGAGGTATCACGTGGTCGTGTCCCTGAAATAGAAACCGATATCCCGCCAGGTCTGGGCGAGATCGCGAATCAGCGACGTGGGCTTGAGGCGCAAGCTTAGCTCGGCGTTCGTGGTGTCCCAGCAGGAGCTGTTGCAGCGGTGCACTCGCCCCCGCAGTTCCTGGAACTCCTTGCTACGCCAGATTTCCTCGAGGGGCTTATCGCGCACCGACACCGCTCCGTCCATATCGCAACACGGCGCGACGAGGCCCGAAGGGTCGATGGCGCACGCGGCGTAACCGGCGTAGCAGCGAAACCGCATCGGTTTGCTGTAGAGATTCGCTATCCCGGAAAAGAACATCGGCGAGGTCGTCTCGAGCTTGCTATGCTCGGCTTCCCGCATCAGCGCACGGATTTCGCTCTCGAGGTCCTCCAGCTCTTCGCTGCCGAAAATGAGGTTGCCGTAGTGTTCGATGCGTTTGCGTTTGTGCAGCAAGTTCGTGTGAATCGGCGCGAACTTGACCTGATCCACGCCGAGCGATTCCGCGAAGGGAATCATTGCGCCCATATTGCGGAAGTTCACCGTGGTGATCAGGTAATTGATCCCTACGCGGATCGACGGGGCGAGTTCCCGAATGAGACGTATGCTCTCGATGGCCGGATCGAACGAGCGCCGCCCGCGCAGTTGCTCGTGGATGTCGCGATCCGGGCTTTCGAGCGAGATCGAGATCGTGTTCAGACCTGAGTCCCGGAGTCTCAAGATCTTCTCGCGGTTGAGCAACACGCCGTTGCTGCACAAGTGCACGGCGATGTGCTGGTCGCGAATGTAGCGAATGATCTCGAACACGTCCGGACGCAGGAATGGCTCGCCGCCCGACATCGAGATCATCGTCGTCCCGAGTTTCACGGCCGAACGGACCACGGCCTTCCATTCCTCGGTAGTCAGTTCGGGTTTCGATGGCGTCGAGTGTTCGTGTTCGCAAAACCCGCACATCTTGCAGTGCAGGTTGCAGCGGTCGGTGAGGAACATCAACAAGATGGGGGCATAGCGCGGCGGCCTGCCCAGGTAACGATTTGCGATGACATTGGCCACGCGGTAGCCATTGCGCGCCATGAGCCAGGCGCGCGACATCGCGCTGTCGGTATTCATCCCGCGCACTCCATCCACCTCGCCGCTGCCATCGGCATAACTGTAAACATCTCCATGATGGTAGCTATTTCTGGCATGAAGACACAAGAAATCCCCGAAGGCGCAGGCTGCGCTCCCTGTGCCACGGACCTCCGTGGGCTGGTATTCCTTGCGAGCTTGCAGCGGAACGCGCTACCGATTTCAGGGCTGTTTCGGCGCGTCCGGAGGAATGACGGGTAGTTCGATGCTCGATGGGAACGAGGCCTCTCGATAGACCGTCACAGTGGGAATGATGTTGTCCGGAGCGTCCGGCTTGTTCTTCGGGCTGAGCGTCGGATGCAATTGAAACGTCGGATAGTCGGCGCACGCCATGGTCACGCGGATGCGGTGGCCCTGCTTGAAGACCCACGAGGTGGGATTGAGGTCTACGGTGATCTCGACACGCGCGCCGTCTGCGAAGATCTTCGGCTTGTATTGGTCCTTTTGGAAGCCGTGCCAGGGGAGCTTGGGCAGAACCTCGATCTTGAATTTCCCGCCCCGAATCATCGCGTTGTTGTCGTACAACTCGGCGAACCCGGCGCGCAACTGGCCTTCCGTAACCAGCGCGGCCTCGCCCTTGTCGTCAACGTCTTCAAGGTAGAAGAAGAAATCCCCGTCGTCCGCCGTCGAAGAAATCCACCAGTGCACGATCGGATGGCCGGTCACTTCCGTGTCTGCGTCGAGCGGCGCCGAGGTGTACACGAGGCATTGCTTGTCTTTGTCGGTGCGCGTTGGCGGCGTCTTGGGTACCTGGCCGCCGATGCCCACATAGCGGTTGCCGAGCGATTCCGTGTAGCGTCCGTCGTGCGTGAAGTCGGCCTTGTACTCGTCGCGTCCGTCCTCGGTGCGTGCAGCCGCGAGCGACTGGCCGCCGCCAAGGTAGAACTTCGTCTTGACCTGCCGCGCGAGGGGCCATTCCTTCTCGAAGCGCCACCCACCGCCGTTCATCACGTAGAGGTAGATGGGCGGTTCGACGGCGATTCCGTTCTTGATGCCTTTGAGGCAGCGATCGTAGAACCGCAAATGTTCGATCAGGTACATCTTCTCGACTTGTTCGGCCGTAAACCCGAAGTGTTTCCAGAACGGTCCCGAACCGAAATCGTGATACGAAGGCGCGACGATCAGTTTCGACGTAGTGGCCTTGGCCATCGTACAGTAGAGCTCGAACGATCCACGCGTGAATGCGTCAAACCATCCGCCGATATGATACAAGGGAAGGCGCGACTGCATGACACCCGGGACATAAGCGCTCGGGCTGAGGTCGTACATCGTGTAGTTCAACGGCGTGGCCGCGTCGATGAACCCGCGCGTCGAGGCCCATTCCAGGTAGTCGTAATCGCCCTTCTGGTGCTGCATGCTCGCGATGTAGTAGAACCCGATCCGCTTCGAATCGTCGGCGTACTTTGGAACGACCCCGTCGTCGAGAAACGTGCCATCGCCGTTCGTATCGATGGGGATCTCGTCCTTTAAGTCTCCGTCTTTGTCCTCGTCCAAGGCCGGCTTTGCCGGACGAATGCCTTTGTCCGGGACGTAGTAGTTCTGATTGATCAGCTTCATGTATTCGCTGAACGATTGCAGGAAGCTTTCCAGGAAGATGCCGCCGGGATAGGCCTCGCCCGTATACCCGTCCAGGGGGATACACTCGGGCACGATGCATTTCAAGGCCCGCGGCGCGCGCGACGCCACCGCCATCTGCGACCAGCCCAGATAGCTCGACCCCGTCATGCCGATATTGCCGTCGCACCAGGGTTGGCGCGCAATCCATTCCACCAACTGCGCGCCGTCTTTGCTCAGGCGCGGCATGAAATCCATCATCCATCCGGTCGAGGCGCCCGTGCCGCGCATATCCGCCACCACCAGCGCGTAGCCGTACGACAGGAAGAACTTGCCCTGCGAGGTGTCGGTGGCGTCCGAAATCTTGCCCGTCACCGGATCGATAGTGGAACGCTGGTACGGCGTGTACTCCAGGATGACGGGAAACGAAGTTCGCTCCGGGCCTTCAGCCGGCAGATGGATGTCCACCGCCAGGCGCTCGCCATCCGCCATCATGACGTATTCCGAGGACGTCTTGAAGGAAGTGTATTCGGGAGACGTGTAGCCCGAGTACTCGAACGGTTTCGAGACCTTCTCCGAATCCGGCGATTGCGAGAAAGCCGCAGCCGAAGCCAGCGACGCCGTGAGAATAGCGAGGACCTCGAGGGATACCTCGATGCGAGACGGTTTCCTACCTCGTATAACCATGCGGCGCGATTCCTTCTCTTCTGGCGCACGTGGCCTGACGTTTCCATTGAATCAGATTCGCCCCCGACGCCGCAAACCTTGCTTCGCCGCGTTGGGTCCGCTCCCTGGACTGTGCTACCGTGTCCGCAATAACCCTGGAGGAATGGCTCCATGAAGAGTCCGGTCCCGTTTCGCGGCATGATGCCCATCATGCCTACCGCCATCGACAATTCCTGCGCGCTCGACGAAGCGAGCCAGCGAGCCCTCGTGCGTTATTGTCTCGACAACGGCGCGGTGGCCATTGGCCACTTCGGCTACGCATCGGAGTTCCACAAGATCTCCGATCCCCAGCGCCGGCGGCTTACGGAAATCATCGTGGACGAGGTCGCGGGACGCGCGCCCGTGTTTCTCGGGGTCGCCGCCCCGGCTGTGCAGGTTGCCGTGAACTACGCGAAAGAGGCCGAAGCCTTGGGCGCGAACCTAATCATGGCAACGTTGCCGTATATCGACGTCCCCAAAGGCGGAGACGCGGTCGATTACTACCAAGCCTTGTCGGACACGACCGCGCTGCCGATTATCGTGCAAGACGCTCCGCATAGTTCGTCCATACTTTCGGTCGACGTCCTTCTGCGCATGTTCGACACCATCGAACACATCCACTATGTCAAAGCGGAAGGCACGAATTTTCTCGCCAAGACCCACGCCCTGATGGAACAATCGAAAAGGCGATTCCCGGTTATCGGCGGCGCGGGCGGCAAGCATCTCATCCACATGCTGCGTATTGGCGTCACGTCATTCATGACCGGCACCGAAGCGCTCGACCTCCACGGCGCAGTCGTGCGGAGCTTCCTCGGAGGCGACCAAGACGAGGCCGCCCGGATCTACTTCGAGCGGGTCCTGCCGTATCTCATGTTCTATCTCGACTACTCGTCGGAACTGCTCAAGTCCATGCTCCATCGCCGTGGCGTGGTCGCATGTCCGAAAGTGATCCCGCCGTCGGGCGCCGCGCCGATGAGCGATATCGAACGGCGCGAATTCGAGTGGGTCCTTGAACGTATCGGATACCCGAAGGGAATCGACCTATGACGCCCGAACTTGTCGCTTTGAGCATGCTTGCGTGTTGCGCGCTGAATGCCAGCATCGACCCCGTCGAACGCGCGGCGCGCCACCCGATCGTGCGCGACCGTCCCGGTCCGGATTTCTTCGATGGCGCGCTCCTCGGCAACGGCGGCCTTGGCGCAGTTGTTACGACGCGGCCCGACGCCGTGGCCATCCACTTCGGCCACAACAACGTCTGGGACATCCGAGTCGCCGAAGACAACAAGGACAAGATCGGGACGTTCCAAGAAGTGTTCGACAAGGTCAAAGCCATCCCCGCCGACAAAGCGAGTCTCGAATCCGATCCCTGGTACGCGAGCTACATCAAGATGACGCACGCGAACTACGACAAGCCGTATCCGAGGCCGTTCCCGTGCGGGACGGTGCTGCTCGGATTCGATCGCCGCGAGGTCGAACTGCTCGGCCACCGCGTCGACATTTCCACCGGCTTGTGTACGGTGAATCTGCTGGTTCACGGGAAATCCGCGCAACTCCGCGTCTTCACAGACATGCAAGCGGATCGTCTTTGGATCGAATTAACGGACGATGCCGGCGCGCCCATCCCCAACTGCTTCGAGCGGATTCGTGTCATCCCCGATCCCGAAGCGCCGCGCGATATACCGCATTCCCAAGTGGCCGAAGGTTTGGATGCGCGGTCGCTTGCATTCGTGCAAGTCCTTCCGTTCAACGCGCCGACGCCGGAAGGACCAGGCGCGGCGAGTTCGAACGACCGGGCCTTTCGTCTGGGCGTTCGCGTCTCGGTCGATCTCGAACCGAAGGAACGCTTGAACTGGGAGGGACTGCCACAACACATGGGGGCCTTGGAACGCGGTTTTGCGCAACCCGCGCCGCTGCTCGCCTGCGTGCAACTCGACGAGGGATTGGCTTTGGCGATCGGGACCGCCGCCGGTGATCTGCCCTCGCCAACTCACGAGGCCTTCGTTGCCGCGCTCGAATCGACGCAGCGCGTCTGGAAGGAGTATTGGAGCCGTTCGGCGGTTGCGCTCGACGACGAAGTGCTCGAACGAACGTGGTATTGGAACCACTACTTCTTCAACTGCGCCGCCAAAGCCGGCGTGAATTGCCCGGGCCTGTTCGCGAATTGGAGCCTTGGCAAGATCGGCACCGCCTGGCATGGCGACTACCACATGAACTACAACACGCAACAGCCATTTTGGCTTCCGTTTTCGAGCAACCGTGTCGAGAAGAACCTTCCCTACGTCGAACTCGTCGAGCGCCTGATGCCAATCAGCCGCCAGTGGGCGCGCGACTACTACGGTCTGCGCGGCGCGTATTTCCCGCACTCCGCGTACCCCGTCACAATGACCATGTCCCCTTATCCGGTGCCGACGTGGGGGTGGGAGATCTGCGAGACGCCGTGGACCGTGCAGGGACTCTGGTGGCACTACCTCTACACCATGGACAAGCAGTTCCTGCGCGACCGCGCCTTCGGTCCGCTCCGCGACGCGGTCCTGTTTCTAGTCGACTACATGAAACGCCCCGAAGCGCACGGCGCATCTTGGGGCGACGATCGGTATCACATCTTCCCGACCGTGCCGCCGGAACTCTATGGCCTCAAGCCCGGCTTCAAGTACAACCACGATTGCCTTGTCGATCTCACGCTGACTAAGTTCGTGATGAAGGCGTATTTGGAGGCTACGCAGGCGCTCGATGTCGAATCGCAAGAGGCCGAACTCATCGTCAGCGTGCGCGACATCCTCGCTCATTTCCCCGCGTATCCCACGACGGATTCGCGTTTCGGCAAAGTCCTAGTATCCGTGCCGGGCGAGCATGCTGACGTGGTCTATAACGTTCCCAACAGCCTGATGACCGTGTTTCCGGGCGAGGAGCATGGCCTGGATGCGCCGAAGGACGTCATGGACCTGCTCGTCAATACGTTTCACAACCAACAGAACGAAGGCGGCAACGAACTCGTGTTTCAGAACCTTCAAGCGGCACGGCTCGGCCTGCTCGACCTCGATAAGTTCAAACGCCAGATCGCGTATTGCCTCTTGCCCAACGGCACGTGCGCCGACATGGTGCTTCAGGTCCACGGCCGCTATGACGACACGACCCGCTACGATTTCATGGCCCCGATGGGGATTTGGTTCGAGAACTTCAGCCTGCCTGTCGTGATCAACGAATGCCTGATGCAGAGCTACAACGGCGTCATCCGGCTTTTCCCGAACTGGCCCAAAGATCGCCCGGCGTCGTTTCATACCTTGCGAGCGGTGGGGGCTTTTCTGGTGAGCGCGTCATGCGCCAACGGGCGCGTCGAAGAGGTGGAGATCATCAGCGAGGCGGGAAGGACGCTACATCTGGTTTCCCCCTGGGAAGAGGGCCAAATCATCGAGCGCCAAACGCAGCCCGGCGAGACAATTCACTTGACACCATAGGACCTATAGGACTCATAGGACCTATAGGACCTATACGTCCTATACGTCCTATACGTCCTATAATCCCTCAGGTCTGCACCAGACTCGACAGTTGCAGGATCGGCATAAACAGCGCCACAACGATACTGCCGACGACAAGACCCATCATCATGATCAGAATGGGTTCGATCAGGCTCGTCATCGAGTCGACGGCCGCGCGCACTTCCGAATCGTAGAAGTCCGAGATCTTCATCAACATTTGTTCGAGCGCGCCCGTCTTCTCGCCGACCGCGATCATGCGCGTGACCATACGCGGGAACTGTTCGCTGCGTTCGAGCGGATCGGCCAGCGTCTCGCCGCTGCGTACGCTGTCCCCGGCCTGTCTTACGGCGCGCGCGAACACTTCGTTGCCCGACGTGCGCTCGGCGATTTCGAGCGCTTGCAGGATCGCGACGCCGCTGCGCGTCAGCGTGCTCAGCGTGCGTGCGAACCGGCTGATCGCTACTTTGCGCAACAGCATGCCGAACACGGGCAGGCGCAACTTGAGCGTGTCGAGGTTGAGACGCCCCACGGGCGTCTTGGCGTAAACCTTCACGCCAGTCACTATTGCGACGACCACGCCCACAAGTACCAGCGCCCGCCAGCTTCGTAATACCTCGCTCGTCGCAATCAAGATGCGCGTGGGCGCGGGAAGCTGCCGCCCGAAGCTCGAGAAGATCTCCGCGAACTGCGGCACGACCCACACCACAAGGCCCGCCGCAATCAGCACGATCATGCTGAACGCCACGACGGGATACGTCATGGCCGATTTGATGCGCCGTTTCAATTCTTCGGTCGCTTCGAGATAATCCGCAAGTTGCAGCAGCACGCCATCGAGATCGCCGCCCGCCTCGCCCGCGCGGACCATGCTGACGTAAAGGTCCGGAAACACCTTCGGATAACGCCCTAGCGAACTCGAAAACGTTTCGCCGCTTTCGACGTCCTGCCCGATGGACTCGATCACCGCCGAGAAATTCACGTCGTCAGTCTGCTCGGCAAGGATGTCCAGGCCTTGAAGCAACGGGAGGCCCGCGCTCACGATGGTCGAAAGCTGGCGCGTGAAGACCAGCAAGTCCGCCGTCTTCACCTTGCGCCCGAGCTTGCCTTTGCCGCTGCGCTGGGCCTTGCCCATCTCCTGGGCTGTCTCCACGGTCAGCCCGCGCGCTTGAAGCATCTGGTTCAGTGACTGCCGCGTTTCAGCCGTCATCGTGCCCTTCTGTTTCTTGCCGTCTCGGCCACGCGCGGTATAAGAAAAAGTAGGCATAGCTGCTCCCTTCCGCTACTCAGCACAGTACCAGATTAAGTATACGCATTTTCCTCGAATTTGACAAGCAATTTCAATGCCCGTCTTAAGTGCCGTATTTTCGGGGATTCAAGGCCATACGGGCGGCGGCGATTGGTCGGATTGACGATGGTTTGGCGGGCTTACTTCAACAACGCCTCGAAGGCTTGAAGCATTTCCCGTTTGCTTCCCCACGCCTGTCGGACATTCCCGGGATCCAGAAGACGGCAGTTCCCCATGAGCACGTTCTGCTGAACGCGCCACCCGTCGACCACCACGAGGTCGGCCCACCATGTTGTGCCGCCCAAGGTAGGCAGCGGTACATTGGATCTGCGCGTCCCGGCGATCACCTCTTTAACGCGCTCGGGATGCATCCGCAACACGTTGAGTCCCTTGTCGAAAGTCTCCTGCTCCTTTCCCGTGACTTCCGGCGCCTCGCGCCCTTCGATGAAGCGCACCGTAGCGGCAATCGCCGCGGGGTGGGAGGGGAGCGTCGTGTGCGACGCGTCAATCTGGATCAGGTTATCGACTCCGTCGAGGCGCGTTTCAGCGACCGCGACTGTCCCATCATTGGGCTTATCGAGCGTGCCCTGGCTTACCCACGACACCGGGTTTCTGATATCGCTCGACTTCGTACCCGCTATGATCAACACGTTCTCCGTAGGAGTCGCGCAGATTGCATCGAGTTCCGCTTTGGATTTCAGCTCTTGACCGGCCGGTCCGGTGGCCCACTTGAGTGGACCGTTCAACAGGAGGCGCGCCACCGCCGAGCCTTGGTTTGGCGGCGCAAGCATGACGATGCGCCCGAGCTTCTCGACGATGAACTGCTTCAACATGCACCGGACCACGATCCCGCCCAGGCTATGCGTCACGAAATGGATGCGCGCGTAGTGCTTTGCGTTCAGCGCGTAACACTCATATAAGCCCTTGGCCGACTCCTCGATGGATTGCCGCGTGCTCGTGTAATCCCAGTTCACCACGGTGAACCCTGCCCCCTCGAGCGCGTCCTGCAGCGCGCGCATCGAACTCTTACGGCGTCCGAGTCCATGCACCAGGATCACGCACTCGCGCCGAGGCTCCGCCGCCGCGGCAAGCACAGCCGTTCCCACGATCCCCAGAAAGGCCCGGCGGTCCAGATGTCCTGTAACTCGCATGCGAGTGATTATACTCGAAAGCGTTTGGTCCACTCATCCCCAAATATGAGTATCGCAATGGGCTTCAATACTGTGGGTGACGACAAAAGCAATCGTAATCAAAGAATTCTGAGAAGACGAGGGCCGGGAGTTTGCAGCCACCCCGTTCGGACACTTATAATACTGCGCCAATACGTCCTGTTCAGAAGGCGTCCGCAGGCGCGAACAGCCCCGCGTTTTCCAAACTTAGGAGTGTCAAGATGTTTCGTCCTATCGACAAGAACCTGGATCTCATTGCGTCCGAACACGAGGTCCTCAAGTTTTGGGAGGAGACGAACGCCTTTGACGTCCTCCGTAAGAAGAACGCCGGGAAGACGAAGTGGTCGTTCCTGGACGGTCCAATCACGGCGAACAATCCGATGGGCGTGCATCATGCCTGGGGCCGGGCTCTCAAAGACTGCTATCAGCGTTATCATGCCATGCTGGGCCACGACCAACGGTATCAGAACGGCTTCGATTGCCAGGGGCTGTGGGTCGAGGTCGAAGTGGAAAAGGAATTTGGTTTCCGGACTAAACGCGAGATCGAGGAGTTCGGCCTCGAGAAATTCATCAACGCCTGCAAGGATCGCGTCCGGAAGTACTCTGCCATCCAGACAGATCAGTCGATTCGCCTCGGGTTTTGGATGGATTGGACCGACTCGTATTACACGATGTCGGACGAGAACAACTACTCCATCTGGGCATTCCTGAAGAAGTGTCATGAGCGCGGCCTGGTCTATCGAGGCCTGGATGCTATGCCATGGTGTCCGCGGTGCGGCACGGGTATCTCCGAGCAGGAACGCCGCGAAGGGTACAAGCGGATTGCCGACCTGTCCGTCTACGTACGGATGCCGTTGCGCGACCGTCCGGGCGAGTATCTTCTCGTGTGGACGACAACGCCATGGACGCTGGCGGCGAACGTCGCGTGCGCCGTACATCCCGAACTGAACTACGCCAAGGTGCGCCAAGCCGGCGAGATCTACTACCTCAGCAGCGAGCGCGTTCCGGTGATGAAAGAACGCGGACCGTATGAGGTCCTCGAAGAGATGCCGGGAAGTGCGCTGGTGGGGTTCGCGTACAGCGGGCCTTTCGACGATCTTCCGCTCCCTGCGCAGCACAAAGACGCGCACCGGGTCGTGGCGTGGGAGGAAGTGACCGCCACGGACGGCACCGGGATCGTCCATATCGCTCCGGGATGCGGCAAAGAGGACTTCGATCTCTCGAAAGGAACCGGCCTGCCCGTGCTGGCGCCGATCGACGACGCGGGGAAGTACGTCGACGGATACGGCTTCCTTGTGGGCCAGTACGCCGGCGACGTTGCGGAGACCATTCTCGACGAGTTGCGCAAGCGCGAGATGTATTACAAGAAGGAGAACTTCGAGCACGACTACCCGCATTGCTGGCGCTGTTCGTGCAAGTTGCTGTTCCGCACCGTGGACGAGTGGTATATCGACATGTCCTGGCGGAAAGAAATCATGGACAACGTGCGGAAGATCCGCTGGATTCCCGAGTACGGCAAGGACCTCGAACTCGATTGGCTGACGAACATGCACGACTGGATGATCAGCAAGAAGCGCTACTGGGGCCTCGCGCTTCCGATCTTCGAGTGTTCGTGCGGCTGGTTCACGGTCGTGGGCGGCAAAGACGAACTCAAAGAACTGGCCGTCGAAGGCTGGGATTCGTTCGAGGGGAATTCGCCGCATCGGCCGTGGGTCGACGCCGTCAAGATTAAGTGCCCGAAGTGCGGCGGGCTTGTCAGCCGTATCCCGGACGTAGGGAATCCGTGGCTCGATGCCGGTATCGTGCCCTATTCCACGGTGAAGTACAGTTCGGATCGCGCGTACTGGAAGGATTGGATCCCGGCGGACCTGGTGCTCGAGTGTTTCCCGGGGCAGTTCCGCAACTGGTTCTACGCGTTGCTGGCGATGTCCACGATGATGGAGAACATCCCGCCCTTCAAGACGCTGGTAGGCTATGCGCTCGTGCGCGACGAGCACGGCGAAGAAATGCACAAGTCGAAGGGGAACGCGATCTGGTTCGACGACGCCGCCGAGAAGATGGGCGTGGACGTCATGCGGTGGGTGTTCTGCCGGCAAAGCCCGTTGCACAACCTGAACTTCGGCTACGGCATCGCGGAACAAACCCGGCGCAAAGTATTCAATATCTGGTGGAACGTCTTCAGCTTCTTCATGTCCTACGCGCGGGCCGACGAGTTCGATCCGTCCTTGCCACAAGTCCCGTTCGCCGAACGCCAGGACCTCGATCGCTGGATCCTGTCGCGGTTACAGGAACTGTTGTCGGCCTCGAAGGAGAGTCTGGCCAATTACGACGTGATGACGGCCGCGCGCGCTGCCGAGGATTTCCTCGACATCCTCAGTTCGTGGTATGTGCGCCGCTCGCGCAGACGTTTTTGGCGCGCGCCGAATCCCGAGGATCTTGATAAGCTGGCCGCGTATCAGACGCTTTACCACGTGCTCGTGACGCTGAGCCAAGCGCTAGCGCCGATCGTCCCGTTCATTACGGAGAAGTTCTATCAGGCGCTCGTGCGCGACGTGAATCCGGAAGCCCCGTCGAGCGTGCACCATTGCGAGTTTCCCGAAGCGCGCGAGGACCTTCACGACGAGGCCCTCAGCCGCGAAATGGACGCCGCGCTCCAGATCGTTTCGGTGGCGCTGTCCATTCGCGCCGTGCGGCAGCTTCGCGTGCGCCTGCCACTCAGCGAGATGATCGTGGTCCCTGCAAACAAGACGCAGGAATCCGCCTTGAAGCGTTTCGAAGATCACATCCTTGATGAACTGAACATCAAGCAGTTGCGCGTGGAGCACGACGTCGATGCCCTCCTGGTTTATCAGGTCAAGCTGAACATGCGGATTGCCGGGCCCAAGTACGGGAAGGACGCGGGTAAGATTCGCGCGCTTCTGGCCGAACTCGACCCGGGCGAACTTGCGAAGCAGGTTCGCGACGGCCAGCCCGTGGCCTTGGGTTCCGGCGACGAGACGTGGACGCTGCCAGCGGAGGAAATCGAGGTCACAAGCACCGAGGCGCCGAACCTCGCCGTGTCCACGGATAAGGGGTTCACGCTGGCCCTCAATACGACGATCACGCCCGAACTCGAACAGGAAGGGCTGTCGCGCGACGTGGTCCGCCACATTCAGCAAATGCGCAAGGACGCGGACTTCGACTTGCTCGATCACGTTTGCGTGACATTCCGAACCGAAGACGATCTACTCCGCGGAGCGATCGAGCGCCATGCGGGGTTTATCAAAGCTGAGACGCTGTGCGACGCCCTCGAAGCAGGCGAGACCGGGGACGGCGAAGCGCACTCGTTGTCCGGGCATAAGATCTACTTGAGCGTGGCGAAAGTCTAGTTTTTCGCGCGTTTGGCGTACTGCATTGCGGCTTGGTGCGGGGGATGAGACTGCCGGCTCGCGCGATCAACCATTGCAGTGCGAGAGAACGGCTCGATGCGACTAATGTCCCAATCGAATCTGAGGCGCCTCTGGGGTCCCCTAGGCGAGGCCGCGCTTGTCGCCGTCTTGGTCGTTGTAGCCGCGAATACTACGTTCGAGCGCCTTGAGCACTGGCACGGGCCGGCCGGTTCCCTGAGCAACGAACTCTACATTCCGTCGGCGATGATGGCCTGCGGCAAAGGATTCGTGAACGTACGTCCCGACGACGTGCCCGGGCTTCGCGCGTTCCTGGATTTCAGATCGCCTTCATGGTCGCCCCCGTCCGTGCTGCCGCAGGCTGCCGAAAAGAAGCTCGACGCATTTCAGAAATATCACCGGTATCTTCTCTACGCCACCGGGGTAACATGGCGTCTTTTCGGCATCTCGTGGGACAGCATGAAGATTCTGATCGCCGTTCTGTTCAGCGCGATGGCCGTGGCGTTATACGGGCTGTTTCGGCTCGGTATGAACCCGCTGTTCAGCGCGGGCGGCGCGTTCGTCTGCATCCAGGCGCAAAGCTGCCTCGGTCATCTGTGGAATATTCGCGATTTCGGAAAGGCGCCGTTCGTTTTGGGCGCGCTGTTCCTTCTCGGCTTGCTCGTGAAGAGGCCCTTGCCGCGACGGGCGTATTGGGGCGTGGCGTGCGCCCTTGGCGTAGTGGCGGGCATCGGACTTGGGTTCAGGCGCGACCTGATTATGTGCATGCCGGCTTGTTTTGTCGTCCTCGCATGCGCACGCCGTCCGTCGCCCGGAAAGCCGGCTCTTGAACGGACGGCGGCGGTTGCACTGTTGGTAGCGGTTTTTATGCTGAGTGGATGGCCCGTCCTACGGTCCTTGTATGGCGAGGGCTCGCTCGGCTATCACGACTCGCTCATGGGCATGAGCGCCCAGCGCGACGACGAGTGCCAATTGTCGCCCGTGTGTTACGAGCGCCTTTACAGCGGCCTCGACATGCTGGTTACGAACGCGGCCATCAGCTACGGTCTTCGTTTGGCGGGGCATGATGCGCGCTATGCCACCCCCGATAACGACATTCGAGAGCGCCGGCTCTTCATGGCTTTCTGTGCCACGTTCCCAGCGGATATGATCCTGCGGTGCTATGCTGCCTCGCTCAACGCGGTGCGTTCGATCATACTGTGGGGCATACACGTGCCCGAGGACAGTGTCGTGGGGTCATGTGCGAAACACTGGGAAGCCTTCGGCGCGATCTATGCTCTCGCGGCGCTCGGACTTCTGGCGGCGCGCGACTTGCGAAGAGGCCTTCTGGCGCTATTCCTTCTACTGTGGTTCTGCGGATACACCACGCTTCAGTACAATTCCCGGCACTACTTCCATCTTGCTTTTATCGCGCTCTGGCCTCTGGGGTTCATTCTGGATCGGTCCTTGCGCCAGGCGTTTGAGTTCGTTCGCCAGTGCGTGAGAAGGCGGGCCATCGAGTTCCCTGCATCTGCCTGGAAGGCAGGATTCCGCAATGCCGCGCTGTTTCTGGCCTTGGTTGCGATGGGGCTTTCGTTGCCGCTGTATGCCGCGCGGCTCTATCAGCGATACTCTGTGGGCCGGCTGATCCAGACGTGCGGGGCGGCCACCCTTGCCCCAGTTGAAACGGTTCCGCTCTACATGGAGGACTCCGTCTTATTTCGAGCGAAGGGTTGGCGCAGGTTTCTCCCGGCGAAATCCTTTTCGCGGGGCCGCGAGGTCGAGACGTCCTATCTTATGGCCGAGTTCGAGGGGCCGCAGCCCGGGCGCATCGAGGTGCGTTACGATTCGGCCGATCGTGACGGCTCGATCGCGTCTGCATTTCTCATAGACCCTGTCGGAGATGCCGCGCAGGGGCGCATCCGGTACTTCTTTCCGGTGTATGAGGTGGCCGGCGAGCGGTGGACGCGTTTCGCGGGCGTGGCAATTGCCAAGGAAGATGCGTCTCGCTTCCTGGGCTTGTCGAGCGTGATAGACCTGGGGGCGTTCTCGTTGCTGCCTAATCTCTCGCTCCCCACGCGCCCGGAAGATATGAGCACTCATCAGTCTTATTCATGGAACGGTTTGGAGATCCTACGACGCCCCTGGTATTACAACCGAGAGGAACGTTTTGGGGAGGTTCAAGAGGCGCGCAGGCGCATGCAAAGCGGAGCACCCGCCGACGCGGTCGAGATATACCGTGGGGTTCTGGCTCAGGATCCCTTCAACGCCGACGCGCTGCTGGGGATCGCGGACGGGCTGGCCGCCCAACAGGATCGCGATGCAGCGGTCAAGGCCTATCGGGACGCCATCGCTGCCATCCCGATGGATACGGCGGCCTACGACGCACTTGACGACTACTTGAGGTCGTCTGGCTCGCCCGAGGCGCGCGTTGGAGTGTGGAAGTCGTATTGTGACGGAAAGGATGGCGCGAATCTCTCGTACGCGCGCTACTATCTGGCGCGGACCCTCGATGAGCAACAGGACCTTGCCGCCAGCGTCGAGGCCTACGCCGCAGCCTTGTCCGAAGGACTCACGTATCCGGAAGTCGAGGAGGGCCTCGGACGCACGCTCGAATTGCTTGGGCGTCATGAAGAAGCCGTGCCGCATCTCCGCGCGGCGCTCCGCCGCGACCCCCTTTCTCCCTTCCAGTGGAGTCTGCTTATCCAAGCCTTGCGCGGGTGCGGGCGCGAAGCCGAAGCTCGCGATGCCGAACGCGAGAAGCTGAGCTTTGGACTGTCGTAGCGAGTGGTGGCTGCAGCGCGCATTTGAAGCACGGCCGCTCTGCAGTGTATGAGGAGGTTTGGATTAGCGAATGGCGAGGATCGAGACCATGCGGCGTCTCAAGCTTTCGGTTGTGTATCTGGTCTTTGTGTTGCTGTGGTGCGTGGTCGCATGCGGCGCGCTCGAACTGTACGCGTCGATTGTGAGGAAACGCGATGTCTCTGCGACCGAGGCCTACACCACCGCCAGGCAGATGCAGGGGCAGAAAGTTCAAGCCGAGCTTGCACAACAACTCGATCCGGCAGCCCTTGAGACGGCGCCGGCAAAGCCCGATATACGGGATGCGGCCGCCCTGGACGAGGCGGGGCGGGCGAAGCTGGCCAACGATCGCGGCGAACTCATCGTCTTGTGCGACTCTACGGCCAAGGTCACGGCGGTCTATGCCCCCTCGTCCCCGGAGATTATTGCCGGATTGGCGAAACGGATACAGCCGGGCGGCGTGCTTACGGATGACCTGTTCGCCTCGCTGTCCCACGAGGCCCCCCTCATGGACGAGGCTCAGGATTGCCTCATGGCCATCCAATCGGCGGCCATGCCCGGAGGGAGTGCGGTCCGTTCATATCAGATTGAATTCGAGGACGGCTCGCTGGGGACCGCCGAGTGCAGGTTCGAAGGACAGGCAAGCGCTCCGGGAACAGTGGCGCTGTTTGTCGGGGAGTCCATGTGGGAGGTGCCCATCTTCCGGTACCGGAAGAACGTGACCTATTGGCAAACCGGGCAGAAGTACCATCTGAACAATGTGGGGTTTCGCGGCCGCGATGTCGTCCTGCCGAAACCGCCCGGTGTTTATCGCATCGTGTGCATCGGCGCCTCTACTACCGCCGAGGGGCTGACGGACAAGCTAACCTACCCCGCGTTGCTGGAGCGGCGGTTGAGAGAGTACTTCAAGGACGACCGGGTGGAAGTCGTGAATTGCGGCGTCATTGGCATCCACTCGGACGGCGAGGATCGCCGTATTGCCGACTACCTGGCCTTGCAGCCGGATCTTGTTATTTACTATAACTACATTAATGATACTGTCGAGTTGTGTGCGCGTTTCGTCGAGCCTCACAAATCCGGCGCCACGCTCTTGCAGCGTTTGAAGTGGTTTCTCCGAAAGTCGCGATTCGTGTACGGGCATTTCAATGCCTGGCTCTGGCTCCCCGACGGCCAGTTCCGCGCCGCGCTTCAGGAATGGACCGTGGGTAACATGAGGAAGCTATTCGACGCGGCGACGGCCTCGGGGGCCGAGGTGGCCGTGTGCAGTTTTGCCGGTCCGGACATTCCCCGCCTTGACAAGCAGGAACGGCTTTACTACGACGCATGCTTGGAGCGAACGATCGGCGCCCTTCACGGAGGTGGTTGCGGCATCCTGAATGCCGAGGGGTACTACCACGTTCTCTCCGTGTTTAACGACGAAGTGCGGAGGCTTTGCGAGGAGAAGGGGTATCTTTACGTTCCCGTTGCAGAGAACTTGAAGGGGGGGACGAACTACTTCTACGACGTTTGCCATTGCTATGTGATGGGCATCGACCGGAAAGCCGAGATCATCTTCGATCACATCAAGGATTTCGTGGCCGAGCATCTGAACGCGACGGCGCCTAAGGGCTAACCCCGAACCTTCGCGACGCGCCGAAGCAGTTCGACCGTCTTGGCGGCCGTCCGTTCCGACGAGAACTCCTTGGAGCGTTCCAAGCCGCGCTGTATGCATTGCTGGCGAAGCGATGAATCGGTAAGGATAGAGCGAATCGCCTCCTCGATGCTTTGCTCGTCTTCGGGCGAGAAGAGCACTCCCGCGTCGCCGGCGACTTCGGGCATGGAAGAAACGTTGGAGCACGCGACCGGCGCGCCGCAGCTCATGGCCTGAAGTACGGGAAGACCGAAGCCTTCGAACAGCGACGGGAACACGAAGACATCGCACCCGCAGTAGAGGTCCGGAATGTCTTCATTGGCGGCAAATCCGGTGAACACGATGTCGTCGCGGAAACGGCTGGCTTCCGCGAGTTGGTGGACGGCTTCTGAGCGGGTCCAATCGCCGCCGACCAAGACGAGCTGATGCGGGATACCGTCCTTCTCCTTGAGACGCTCGAAGGCGCGGATCAGCGTTACGTGATTCTTGCCGGGATGCTCGATACGCGAAATGAACATGAGGTACGGCGCGCGGATCGGATAGCGTTGCGTCACGCGCGCCTGTGCCTCGGCCTTGTCGCGAGGGTAATAGCGGTCAAGCTCGACGCCCTGCGGGATGATGACGATGCGTTCTTCGGGGATCTTGACGTATTCGATCAGGTCGCGCTTGGTACTCTCGCTGATCGAGATAACCCAGTCGAGACGGCGCACGAGCATGGGCATGACGTGCAAATTGTAGAACGCGTGGACCGCGTCGTACTTGCCTTGGATGTGCAGGCTCGACAGGTCGTGAAAGGTGCCGACCGTCGGACACGGCGCGTAGAAGGGCAGGCGGCGGTTGCCGGAGGTGATGAAGACCACGTCGTAGCGCTCGCGGCGGCACATGAGCGGCATGCCGGTTTGATGCCAGGCGAGGTTTACCCAGGGATTGCGCAGGCGCGGGTCTTGGCAGACCGGGCGGATGTTCGGCGCGTCGGACGGAATGTACAGCGGGATTT
Organism: uncultured Nitrospiraceae bacterium; assembly: GCA_964402555.1. Lineage (GTDB taxonomy): Bacteria > Hydrogenedentota > Hydrogenedentia > Hydrogenedentales > SLHB01 > CAYOCT01. The sequence goes on from CAYOCT010000032.1 coordinate 31,198, forward strand.
CGTCTTCATACAGGAGGACGTCGAACTGAATGTCCGGGGCGATCTTCGGAAAGTCGCGCAAAAGCTTGTGAATGTACTGTCCAATGCCGGCGCCGCCGTCGCCGCCGAAGGTCGTCAAGCAAACTTTCATGGCCGTTCCACCTCGTGTTGGTTGAGAGGGTGAACCTCCGATACCTAGTCGTCGTGCCGTTCTAAGACGATGGACTGTCCGGTCGCCGCATTGCGATCGCCCGATGCGAGCCGCCGTTCGCCAAGGCGATGGCCCTGATGATACGCCCAGTGGTACACGATTCTGCGTGGGACAATCGACGGCAAGCCTCGGAGATCGAAGTCCGCGAGGCAGCGCGAGACATCCTGCGCCATTCCGTACAGGGCGCGGCCGATCATGCGGGGCACCCCGTCCGCGCCGCCGTAGATAAATGCGTCGGCCTCGCCTTCGACGAAGCGCCGCCCGTAAAGCTGGCGATGCGTGTAGTTGTGCGAATGCATCACGAGGGCGTCGCGGACGTAGCGAATCGTGTGCCCTTGGCTCAATGCCCAGTTGCCCCATTCGGTGTCTTCCGAAGCCCACGCGTCGGAGTAGAAAGGACGTTGTTCCCACAGACTGCGGCGCAACGCGGCCATCGGCAGTGACATCTTGATCCACGGCGGCGTGCGGTCCGCGTCGGGAAAACTCTGGAGGTAATCGCGCTGGACCCATGTCTCCGCGTCGGGACGTGCGAGTTGTCGGGCGAATGCGGCCTGGACCTTCGGGTCGTCGAACGCGGCCACCAACCGTCCCAGCGCTTGCGGCACAAGGGGCACGGCGTCAGAATTGAGGAAGACCACGATCTCGCCCTTGGTCCGCGCGATGGCGTCATTCAAGACGGCGCCCGGGAAATAGGACCGCGCCTCGATCTCGATCAGAGTGCACGGGTAGTTGCGCGCAATGGCGCACGTGCGGTCGGTCGAACCCGAATCGACGACCAGCAGATCGAAGTCTGTGAAGTCCTGCGAGAACAGCCCGCTCATCACCTGGGCCATCGTGGATTCCGAGTTCCTCGATCGGGTGATCACGGAGACGCGATGCGGTTTTTCGCTCATGCGTGCACGGCCTCCGATTCGCGGGCTTTCGCCGCGGCTTCGCAGATCGTGCCCATCCATGTGGTCTCATGATCGGACAAGAACGCAAGGATGCGCCCGAATGATTTGAGACGATCGCACAGGTAGAGGGTGATCGGATGAATAAGCATGTTCGAGAGGATGCCGGCCTCCTCGTGCCGGCGGAGTTCGTCGATCACGCGGTCGGTCCATTCCTCAACGTAATAAGACTCGGTTCCGTAGTCGTCCGACCAGTTGTAACGCTTGACCCACCACGCGACCCACTCGGGGGTGCGTTCGGCGTGGTATAGATGCTCGTGATCGGGCATGACGTTAAGCGGAAAATTAAAGATGCCGTCGGGGTGCCATACCGGCCCGTTTGAGTCGCGTTTCGCGGCGTCGGAGACGATGCCGATGCCGCAACTGGCAAGCACGCGCTCGGTGAACGGGCCGTGCATGTACATATGATTGCGCCAGCATCGCATGCGTGTGCCGCACAAGCGCTCGGCGATGCGTATGGTCTTGAGCGTGTCGCGCCGCTGATACCACGCGGGGCCGTTGTAACTGCCGTTGATCTTCTTCCAGACGCGGTGCCAGAGCGCGGGCTGGAAGCAGGTGTAGCCGTGGCCGCCGATTTCGACCAAAGGATGCTCGCAAATGGGGCGGAGGTCGTCCCACTCTTCCGCGAAGCACTTGCCCGAGACGAAGAACGTGACCTTGACCTTAGCCTCGGCCAGCATGTCCAGGTAGCGCCGGGCAACCTGGAGTTCCGTGATGTCGCAATGCGCCTGGTTCCCCGTGCCGAGGCTCATGTGGTGCAGATCCCCCGTCAGACAAATCATGCGGTGCGTTCTCCCGGTTCGAGCAGTCCCGGCCATTGGCGAAGAATGTAGCCAAAACCCGGATCGCCTACCTCATGCCAAAGACGCAGATAGCCTCGCCGGAGTTCGTCGATCGTGGTGTCGCCGCAACGCAAGAGATTCGCCGCGGCGTCGCGCAGGGCCGTGTCCTGAATATCGTAGGCGACGACGGGTTGAAGCAGGAAGAACCATTGACGCCGCGCCAGCATGCGAAAGCCCATGCGCGCCATGGCCGACGCAGGGCCGGGGTATCGCGGGCTGCGAACGAGGTTGAGCCCCTTCTTGGCCCATGCGCGCAATGACCTTGCCTCCGCAAACACTTCTTTGGCCAACGCCGCCTCGGCGTACTGGCTCCATGCGAGGTCCTTGACACCGACACGCTTGGCCTCGCAGGCGCGATGGATCGGTTCGAGTTCGCGCCAGAGCCGCGCCATCCATGCGCCCAAGTCCTCGTTGACATAACGCGCATAATCGGGCAGGAACCGAAACTCGACCGCCTCGTCGTAGAGCGCGCGAAACTCGGGGGCGATATCCTGGCTTTGCTTCATGCGGCGCTGCTTCTCGGCGTAGCTCCAATGATACGCGCCGCGCAGGAACAGCAAGGCGTCGCCATAGCCGATGATGCCTTTCATGGCCTGCTTCACGATGAGTCTTCGCGCGTCGCGGTCGAGGATGCCCTTGGCGATGAACTGGTCGTTGGCCACGACCGCCGAACCGCGGTTGACGATCAGGTTGCGTATGTCCCATGCGGGAATGCGGCCGGCGCTCAAGTGGTTGAGCGACGGCACAAACGCCGCGTCGCCCCAGATGGTCTTGTGGCCATCGCGCATGTCGTACCACATGACGAGGCTCGGCGCGTGGCGCAACGACCGCGCCGAGTTGCCGCTGATTTCGATCTCGACCCCGTACTGTTTGATAAGCGGCGCGACGCGCTCGCGGAACTGAGCCAACAAAGCGTTGCGCGCGGCCTCGCTTAACGAATCGGTGACCAGAAGGAAATCGAGATTGTTGTGCGGCCGCCCTTTGCCTTCGGCCACGACCACGCCGCCTTCGCCGCGCCCGTAGCCGCCGATAAGGAGCAGCGCGCGCGTCTCGCCTGGCTTGAAGAGGTCGCGGGTAGTTTCGAGGATGTCCTTGACGAGCGCGGTGATCGCCGCTTCCACGTCGTCCGACCCTCGAGCCGTGAAGCGCCCCCATGGCCGGTCTGCCGAAGTATCGCTCAAACTGGATTTCCCTTCTTGACCAGCGTGTCGTACAACGCAATCATCCCGTCCGCATGGCGCTCGGGCGTGAATCGTTCTTCATAGCGCCGCAAACCGTTTTCGCCCAATCGTCGCGCCCATTCTTTATCGCCAAGCACGCGGTCGATAGCCTCCGCCAAAGGTTTGCCTTGGTTCGAGGGGACCGCGAGTCCCGTGACGCCGTCTTCCAGCCATTCACCGATGCCGCCGACTGCGCTCGCAATCACGGGTGTGCCATGGCTCATTGCTTCGGGTCCGATGAGGCCGAAGGTCTCGGGCGCGCGGCTTGGAAACACGACGCATGCGGCGCGCCGATAGTACGTCGAGAGCGTTTCGCGCGAAGCGGTACCGGCGAACGTCACGCGATGATCGAGTCCGAGCGAGGCGCACTGCGCGCGGTATTCGGCTTCTTGCCTTCCCGCGCCTAGAATGACGAGGCGCGCCTTCGTGCGCGTTTCGGACAGGGCGTTGAGCAGCACGTCAACCCCCTTGCCTCGCACCAACTGTCCCACGAACAGCAACAGGTCCGGTTCGCGGACGACACCTGTCGCGGCATCGGGTGGAAACGCATAGAGCGGCAGCACGTGAACGCGGCCGCGGTCGAACCCGTGCTCCGCCATGTGGCCGCGCATGTATTCGGAACCCACGACGAACGCGTCCAGATCGCGGTTGACGCGTTGTTCGGCCCGCAACGCATGCAACGACGCAAAGCCGACGCGCAATGGTCCGCTCGAGCGCCGGACAAACCCGGGGCAGACATAACAGCGGAGACCGATCGGCTTGACGCACGTGTTGTGCGATAGGGCCTTGTACTTGTGCTCGCGCAGACAGAACAACTTGTGGTCGTGGAGGAATCGCGCCGTCGGAATGCCGGTGCTCGCGAACTTCCGGATGATGGCGGGTCCGTCCACGCGATGGATATAGACCAGGCCGGGCGCGATGTCATGTACCTGGCGCGCGACGTCAACGATGGGAAAGGCCGCATCGAATACGCGCAAGTATTCGGGGGACGGCACACGCCACGTGCCGTCGTAGAGGAGCGAGGCCCGTACGCCGCGCGCCTTGAGCAGCGTCACCGTGTTGCGGATGTACTGCTCGCAGCCGCCTTGCCACTGCGCTTGTTCGTTCACCCAAAGTATGTGGCGCATTCAAAGCCTATCGCACCGGGGCGCGCGGAACGCACGCCGAAGAGACTGCACTTCAGTACCAAGTCCGGCCCTCTTTGCAAGGGTCCATTATCATGGTAGCGATTCGAAGCCCGAAGATCCACTTTCTTGCGAAAAGAGACGGCGGCGTTCGTTACACGGTCTCTGCGGGAAGCGCGCCGCTTTCCGGGGCCGATCAGTCCTTCTTCCCCTTGTCGCGGAGGCTGAGCATCAGGCGGATTTCCCCTTTGCCGATGCCGAGTTCCTGCGCGATTTGCGCCACGCTCATGCCCGCGTCGTAGTAGTCGAACACCCGGGTCCGGAGAAACGCGCGGTTATGCCCGTTGCCTCCGTCCGTTTGTGGGTTCGAATCCGCAACGCGCCCACCGCCGTTGCCGGGAACGCTCAAGAGCGCCCGGACCGCTTCACTTGAGCCTTCGCGGGATTGCGGCGTGGCCACGGGAACGTCGAGATCGTCCATGGTTTCCTGCTCGGTCTCGTCGAAGGCAAAATCCAAGCCTACCCAGCGGTCGATCAGATCCCGCGCGTCCTCCGCTTCGGATGGATTTGCTACGGCATCGAGCGGCTTGGCGTCTTCCGCGGGTTCGGGTGGCGGCGGCGGAGACTCGACAGGCGATTCCGCGCGCGCTTGAACCGATGGCTCTTCCATGCCGCCCACGCTGGCCTTCAAGGCCTCGACGCGCCGCTGGAGATCCTGATGGGCCGCCGTAAGCCGCTCGTGCTCTTCGATGATGCGTTTGACGACCTGGCGAATAAGCTGCACCTTCTTGTCGACGCTTTCGTTGAACTCGCGGGCGAGCGTCTTCTGTTCGTGGATCACGCCGCGCATGGTCTGGAACAAGACCGCGATTTCGGTCAGATTGGAGAAGGGATTCGCGGCAGGCGGAGGTTTGGGCTTCGCGTTGCGCCGGTAGAGCCATGACATGAGCAACAGCGCAGCCAGGAAGAAGACCGCCCCGAGCATGTACAGGAGTTCGCGCAGCGATTCGAGATCAGGCATGGCGCGCTCTCCCTTGTGAAACGACGTTGGTCAAATGCTAATGTCGAGTTGGTGCGGTTCCGCCAATGAAGCGTTCTTGCGCGGCGCGTCTTCGGCATCCTTGGATTTGGCGCGCGGCCGCTTCCGTCCCAAGAACGGGTTCCTGCGCCGCTCTTCCGTTTCGACCTGCTCGCTCTGCGCATGGGTTTGCTGCACTTGCGTCTCGGTCTGAATGCTTCGTTCCTGGGTGTCGGCCGCCACACGCTGCTGCCCCACCAAGGACGCCCGGTCCGCGATCTGCTGCAGACGTTCGGCGGCCGTCAAGCGGCCGAGTTCCGTCTGCAAGTCGATGGGCTGGGGCATCACTCGTCTCCCTGCATGATCTTGCGCAATTGCTTCATGGCGGCACTGTGAATCTGGCAGATGCGCGATTCGGTTACGTCGAGCACCGCTCCGATTTCCTTCAACGTCAGCTCTTCATAATAGTATAAGTTTAGCACTTTCTGCATTTGGTCAGGCAATTGAAGAATTGCTTTGACGAGGCGGTCCTGTCGTTCGCCCAGCCGGGCCAGATGTTCCGGACTCGGCGCTGACATGCTTCCGGTCACGTCGATCTTCCGCGAATCGGTCGAGTCCTCGGCGGGCAGATAGTCGTCCAGCGAGAGGACCTGCGCCGTCTGCACCTGATTGACCGTATCCTCGACCTGCTCGACCGAAATCTGGAGTTCCGCGGCGATGTCCTCGACGCCGGGTTCCTTGCCTTGTTCGTGGCGGAGTTTTTCGCGCGCGGAACCGACCCGCCGCGCGAGCGACCGGAGCGATCGCGGCGCCCAATCGAGCGAACGGATCTGATCGATGATTGCGCCGCGGATGCGGATCGACGCGTACGTGGTGAACTTGATGTCCTGGGCGTGGTCGAATTTCTCGACGGCATCGAGCAGCCCAAGCGTGCCCCATCCGATGAGGTCGGTCATCTCGATGTTGGAGGGCACGTGGATCGCCATCCGGCCTGCGATGAACTTCACGATACGCAAGTGGCGCACGATGAGTTGTTCGCGCGCGCCATCGTCACCGCGTTCCTTGAACCGGGCCCAGAGTTCCTTTTCGTCGGAAACGTTCAATGCAAACTCTCGATACGCTCCTTGGCGCTGACAATCTCCGTGATGCGCAGGCCGAACTTTTCGTCGACGACTACGACGTCGCCTCGCGCAATCAGTCGGTCGTTCACGAGGAGTTCCACCGGCTCGTCCACGAGGTGCCCCACTGGAATGATCGATCCCGGTCCGAGATTCAGGATTTCGGAAATGGGCATCTCGACGCGGCCCATGCGGGCGGTCGCGACCAGCCGGATATCCAGTACCATGTCCAGATTGGGAGGCACAGGCGTCGCCGGCCTTGCCTGGGGCGCCGGGGCCGGACCGGCAGCGGGCGAGGTCCCGAAACCGCTTAGAATATCGCTCATCTCGGCCTCGCTCAGTTGCACCGGAGCGCTCGGCGCGGATTGCGGCGTTTCAGAATCCGCGGCCTCCGGACCCGGGACCAGCGCTTCCAGTGAGTCGGACAACAGCAACACGCCGCTGCTATCGATATCCGGTTGCGCCGTGAAACGAAATTCCGAAGCCATCTCGAACATGGCGCTGAGAAGGTCCGCGTCCGATGCGCCGCGCACGGCGACTTCCACGTTTTCGGGCTGCTCGACATTGCGTCCGAAGCGCTCCATGAGGTTCGTGAATCCTCCGCCAAGGCACGGTTCCGCGATCTCGCGGAGTGTGGCCAGGTCGGCGTCATCGAGCGCGCTCTTGGCGACAGGCGCTTCGCTCATGACCAGCGCCGCAAACCGGGCCGCGTCGTCCACGCTGAGCATCAGGGCGGCCGCGCCGCCGGAACCGAGCATGGCGCTCAAGACTACCGGGCAGCGCTTTGCGAATTCCGCCATGTCGGACTCGTTAACCCGGCGCGGCGGCGCGGCCTCTCGGGTAAAGGCAAGCGAGAGCATGGCGTCGATCACGTCGAATGCGCCGTTCAGGAATCCTTCCGCGATGATCGCGCCGTTCGCATCATTCATGGGTAACGCATCCTTAGTCGAGAATCAGTCCTGTCAGTTGGATCGCGCTCTGCTCGCCCTTGCGGCCGGGCTGGGCGCGGAACCGCGGCACGCCGCCCACCGTCACCACAATGGGATCGTCCGGACTCGAATTCAACTGCACGATGTCGCCGACTTGGATTCGCGCGACTTCGTGCAGCGGCAGCACCGCCTTTCCGAGGATAGCTTCAACCGGCACCTCTGCCTTGCGCAGCAGGGTGAAAATAGCGGCGCGCGCCACGTCGACAAGCTCGGGGGCCATACGGCGCGTGTAATGCGCCTGTTGCGAGATTTGCTCCAAGACCGGCGCCAGCACCATCAGAGGGACGCACATGTTCATCGAGCCCACGGCTTCGCCGATGTGCACCTCGTATCCCACGAGCACGACCATTTCGCTGCCCGCAACGATCTGCACGATAAGCGGATCGCTTTCGATATTGACAATGCTGCAACGGAACTCGATCAACTGGTCCCACGATCGCCTCAGGCTGTCCAGGATCATGAGCACAATGCGCGTGATGATGCGGCTTTCAATTTCCGTCAGTTCGCGCGGTTCGGCGAGCGAACGCCCGCGTCCTCCGAGCACTCGGTCGATGATAGGAAAGATCATTCCGGGGCTCAGCTCGAGTACCGAGGTGCCTTCGAGGGGAGCCATGTCAATCACGGCCAGCGCGGTCGGCCTGGCCACGGATAGGATGAACTCGTCGTAGGTCAATTGGTCGAGCGATACGAGATCGACGCGAACGACGGTCCGCAAGAAGGGGGGGAAGACAATGCTGACTTCGCGTGCGAAGGCTTCAAAGAGACTCTGCAATCCCTTCAACTGCTCTTTGGAAACGCGTTCCGGACGGCGGAAATCGTAGGCCGCCATGCGCGGTTCTTCCGCCACGCGCTCTTCGGTCCGTCCGGCGCTGACGTCTCCGTCCGCGACGGCGCTCAGCAGGAGGTCTACCTCATCCTGACTTAAGATATCGGCCATTGAAGGTCACGTCTCGCCGGTTGCACAAGATACCCCTTATTCGTCGGCGCGAGTATAGCACACGATCCGGGAGTGCGCAAGCGCCTCCCGTGTCGATAACGCCTTGATTTACGGCATGATACGACCGCGGAAAGGCACAGCCCACCGGGCTGTGTCAACCCCCGAGGCCTCTCCGACGTTTCCTAAAGTGAGCGAGGTACGAACTGCACAGTCTACCCCTCTCCTCCCTTACGCGCGGGCCGAATGGCTGGGTTTCGGCCCGCACCTCATTTTTCGCACAACGGTCAGTCAACCGCCAGGACATCGTGCATGTCGTAGAGTCCCGGAGGCGCGGCGACGACAAACCGCGCCGCACGCAATGCGCCACGGGCGAAACAGTCGCGGCTGTGGGCTCGGTGGGTCAGCTCGATGCGCTCGCCGTTTCCAATGAAGCACACCGTATGGTCGCCGATTACATCGCCGCCGCGCACGGCGTGCATGCCGATTTGGCGCTCCGGACGTTCGCCCACCATCCCGTGCCGGCCATGCACCACGTCGTCGCGATGATTGAGGCGGAGAGCCTCAGCGGCGCGCTCGGCAAGACGGACTGCCGTGCCGCTCGGACTGTCCTTCTTCAGGTTGTGATGGGTCTCGATGATTTCGACGTTGTAATCGAGGCCAAGCACCGAGGCGACCTCGGACACGAGAGTAAAGAGCAGGTTGACGCCGACGCTCATATTCGGCGAATAGACAATCGCGATTTTGTGGGAAAAGGAAACCAGTTCGGCCTTCTCCACAACCGACAGCCCCGTCGCACCGATCACGCATGGCTTCCCGGCGTCGGCTGCGAACCGGGCGTTGCCTACACACGCCTGCGCGCTGGTGAAATCGATTAACACGTCCGACTTGCGTATTTCGCCCGCAGGGTCGCTGGAGACCACGACGGTCTGGGCGGACTTCGCGTCCTGTCCGACCGTCAGCTTCGAGCCGGCAAGATCTGCCAAGTCGAAAGCGCCGCCCACCTCGATGTCAGGGGTTGTGCCCGCCAGTTCCAATATGCGCCTTCCCATACGCCCGCACGCGCCCGCCATACAGATCTTCATGACCGTTCTCCCCTTGTCAATCTCTGTATAAAGTATACACGCTTCACGGGCGGAGGCCAATACCGTACAGTTTACTCGCACCGCCACAGACGTGATATGATCCCGCGCAAGCAGAGTGACGGCAATGGTTCTACTACTCAACGCGCTTCAAGCGGGGAATCGCAGCGGAACGGGACGGTACGCCACCGAACTCGCGCGACGATTGCCCGGACTGTGTCCCGGCATCGAGCCGCGCATTCTATGGCCCGGCAATGTCCCTCAACCTGTCATGCCGCGCGAATCGTTCGACGCGTTTCAACTCGTGGATACGCGCCGTCCCGCGAAACGCCTGTACTGGGATCAGATTGGGCTTCGGGCCGTGCGGCGCGCGTACCCGGGGTGCGCTGTCCATTACCCGGCGAACGTGGGCGCCTTGATGCCGATGAAACGCGTGGTCCTGACGATTCATGACACAAGTTACTTTGTGCATCCGGAGTGGTTCCGCCGTGACCGCGCGCTTTACTACCAGTCCGCGGTCCGCCTCAGTTCGATTCACGCGGCGCGCATCGTCACCGATTCGCGCGCCGCCGCGGCCGATCTCCACACCGCGCTGCGCGTCTCGATGGATCGCATCGATGTAGTTCCTCTTGGCGTCGGCGAAGAGTTTCGCGCGGCCGACGAAGAACGCCAGGCCACCGTGAAGTCGTGGTACAAACTTCCCGACAACTTCATTCTCTACGTAGGCACCATTGAGCCGCGCAAGAACCTCGGGCGGTTGATTGCGGCGTGGTCGCGCATCGCCGGCGAGTGCGCTTATGATCTTGTGATCGCCGGGCGCGACGGCTGGAAGACCAAGCCCGTTCGGGCCGCGGCCGCCGCTTCGCCTCACGCGCCGCGTATCCACTTCCCGGGATTCATAGCGACCGACGATCTGCCCGCGTTGCTATCCGCCGCGCGCGTGTTCGCCTGGCCAAGCCTGTACGAAGGGTTCGGCCTGCCGCCCCTCGAAGCCATGGCATGCGGCACTCCCGTGGTCACTAGCAACGTGTCGAGCTTGCCCGAGGTTGTCGGCGATGCCGCGCTGGCGGTCGCGCCGGACGATATCGAGGCGCTGGCCGACGCCATGCTGCGTGCCGCCAACGACGACGCGTTACGCGCCGTATTGCGGTCGAAAGGGCTGGGCCGCGCAACGGAATTCACCTGGGAGCGCACGGCAAAGCTCACCTGCGAGACCTACAAGAAATGCGGAGAACCATAGGACCTATAGGGCCTATAGGACGTATAGGTCCTATGGCCTAGAGTGTCCACAACCATGAAGAGGAAACAACCATGAAGATTGTCGTCGCGGGAGATCCGTGGGGCGTCGAGTTGAAAGACGCCGTCAAGGCGCACCTTCAAGAACTCGGCCATGAGGTCGTCGATCTGGGCGGAAGCAAGCAGGCGGATGTTAAGTACTATGATGCCGCGGCGAGCGCCGCCCGGAAGATTCAAACGGGCGAGGCGGATCGCGCCGTGTTGTGTTGCGGGACGGGCATGGGCATGGCGATCGTCGCCAACAAGTTCAAGGGCGTGTACGCGAGCGTGATCGAATCCGCGCTTACGGCGCGGTTATGCCGCGCGGTCAACGACTCGAACGTGCTTGCCATGGGCGGCCTGATCGTAGCGCCGTTTGTGGCGATTCAGGCCGTCGATGCATGGCTTGCCACCAAGCATACCGAAGGTCTCGAAGAACATACGGCGTTCCTGCAACAGGCCCTGAAAGATATCGCGGCCATCGAGGAAACCGCGGCGGGCTGATTCGCGCCCGTCACTTCGGCGACCACAAGAATACGCGCCGGTGGAGGCCGCCGCGCGCATTGCGATCCGGTTTGAGCGTCTCGAGCGCGATCGCCACGCGATTCACTTCCCCGGGCTTTACGTGTCCGGTCACGTCGATATCGAAGGGGACTTTCGTGTTCTGACGGAACCGGTGGTACACCAGGAAACCGTTCACCCATACCCACACGCGGTCGCTGTACAAGCCGCCGATAGTGAGCGTGATGTTCTTGTTCGCGGCGCTCGCGTCCACCGGGAACGAGGCTCGATACCAGGCTTTGCCCGTGAGGCCATAACCCTGCGCATCCTGCAGGCCCTGCGCCTCCCAATACATCGTCGTGTCGAGCATCGACCACGCAGGCAAACTCGGAGCGTCGTACCACTGTTCAAGCACGCCCATGTCGTGCGGGTCGTAACGGAACTCCCACTCGCGAGGCGTCATCGCGACGAGCGCGCCCTTGGTGCCGTTCATGCGGTCCGCCAGTCCTTGGTAAACCTCGCGATGCCACTCGACTGCCCCGTCGCCGTGGCTGCACCATTCGGGCGTAACGGGGATCAGCGACGGGTTGATTCGGCAAAGGCCGGTGCGAACGTCCATCATCGTTCCCGCGTGTTGCGCCGCCGTTGCGAAATCGCCTTCCGCGGCGGACGCTTCCATCGCGAGATAGGCGTGGATGTACTTATGCACGAGGCGCAGCACTTCGACCCGCGCGAGTTCCGGCGATGTAGCCGTCTCGCGTTCGGCGCGCAGCATCAGGCGGTCGAGTTTGCGCATGACCTTCGGCGTATAGATCACGCGCCACGGCACAAGCCGCCCGAAGGTCTCGTGGATCGGCGCATGCTCCACCGCGTCCTCCAACTTCCAGACATAGTCCTCGATCGCGTTGCCCGCCTTCCCATAGAACCGCGAAGCGTAGTCGCGCACGATGGCTCGTACGTCCGCGTGCGCATTCCACATCAGCTTCGCCCGGACGTAGTAATTGAGATGCGTGACCATCCAGCAATTCTGGCCTTCGGTCCAGAATCCCCAGACGCCGTGGTCTTTGAAGTACAGAACGTCATGCATCAGACAATGCAGCCCAGGGGCCGGGATGCCGTCGAGGGCCTTGCCGGGATCGTAGTCGTAGATAAAGAGACAACGCAGGTCGCGCGTCCAACGGTCGAACACCGTCTTGTACGCCTGTCGCTGCCAGCACTTCGGATCGCCGACGGCGTGAAACGTGCACGTGTCGAGCATGGCGAACTGAATCCCGAGGTTCGGACTGAGCGGGCCGACGCCTTCGGGCGGCCGGACGCGGTTGGCGTAGCCGTTGGTGAGGAGCCAGCGGTCGGGAAACTCCTTGTAGACTTCCGACGCGACGGCGTTCGCGAATCGGAACCACACGTCGCTCAGACTGGGCTCGCCATATCCTTTGCCGTAGAACTCGGGATTCGAGGCTTGACAGCGTTCGCAATAGCACATCGGGCTGCCGTCCGGCGGACCGAACCCGAACGTGCTCATGTTCGGGTCGGCGCGGAATGCCTCGCAGATGGTTTGGGTCGCCACGCGAACGGCCTCCGGCTCCGTCAAGCACAGCATGTCTTTGTCGCGCTCGCCTTTCTTGTTGATCGCGTAGATCTGCGGGAGCGTTTCGAAGTACTTCTCCGCCGGCGCGAGACGCTTTACCGTATCGTCGCCCGGCAGGCTCATGCCTTCGAGTCCGTTCATCTTGTTGCGGTCGCGCCACACGGCGAGATCGGTGGAATCCTGCGGCGTTGCCGGCATCCAGCCCGAGTACCATATATTGCGAAACCGGAAGTCGGGGCGCTCGTCGAGGTCTATCGTGTCGAGCACAATCGTCGCCGACTTCGGAACGACCTCGCCGAAGGCCCCCGGGAAGTACCAACGACACCCGAGCCGTTCGAGCAGTTCATAGACGGCAAACGCCGTACCGCGATAGGGCGGATGTTCGTTGCCCGCAAGGACAAGGTCCTGGCCGAAGGACTTGACGATGAAGCGCTCCTCGCTCATTTCGTTCGTGCGCCGCGAGAGCGGCTCGATCCCGAGCGCGTGGACTTCCTCACAATCGCCGACGAAGATACGCGGCTGCGAGTTGTCCGCCGACGCGCGGATCTCCAGACGTCCGCCGCTGATTCGTTCGAGGTAATCGCACAGCGTCTGCGCGGCCTCGCGGGCCTGTTCCGATGGATTCGCTCCGATCACGATGACCGCCTTGGGCGAACCCGCATCCACGAGGATTATTTTGGCCTCCGCGGCGTTCGCCAGGATGGCCGCCGCAACACACACCGCGAGTAGAAACGGATGTCGCATCTTCCCAATCCTCCCATTAACACGGCTGCGCGATAGAACGCGTCAGCGCCCGTAACCGTCGATCATCTTCTTCACCGCGTCGAGCCGCGCCGCGCCTTCGTCCATAGTCGGGCACAGCCACCCGCCTTCGTCGAATTCGTTCCACGCATAGACCAGCGCCGTGCATGCGGGCGCCGCTTTCGGATGCGCATCGATCCATTCGAATGCGGACTTGACCGCCCCCGCGACTTCCTCGGGTTTGGCGGGCTCGTACGAGACGCCTTTGTAGTTGCGAGGCCGCCCGTCCCATCCCGCGTTGACCAGCGGCACCACGTCAAGCCCCGTATCCCTGAACGCTTCCCAGTAATGATGGTTCGACTCGACGAGCTTCGCGTACGGCTCGTGCGCGCCGTTGCCGCCTTGGGCGCTATACGAGCCGAGCGCGTCGAATCGGATCGCGCGGAGGAAATCCGCTTTGGTCTGATGCAGCCAGATCTGCGCGACGATATAGGGGTCGCCGGTCCCCGCGGCTTTGCTTGCTTCGCGCAACGTGGCGAAGGCCTTGCTTGCGGCATCTTCGGAGCCGAAATGGGGAATCAGATGCTCGCACGAGAACACGTACAGCATTGGCCGTCCTTTTTCGACGCGCTGATACGTTGGCTCTTTGAACAGATCAATCCACGACGCGATCGTCGTGTTCCAATCGTCCTTCGGTCCCAGATGCGAACCGCCCTGGAGCAGTAAGCAGAAATTCAGAACCTTCTTTCGTGAACTGGCAAGGTATCGCTTCCAGCCGTAGTTGTAGTTGTCGGCCTCGTTCCACGATTTGGGGTGGTAGTAGCAGAACGCCCAATAGGCCAAACCGCCCGCTTTGGCATACGCGATCTCACGGTCCATGACGTCTTGCGCGTCTTCGCAGACGGCGACGCCGTCCGAGGTTGAAGCGAAGAAGGGGAGGCGGTAATGCCACTGCGTATCGGCAAGGTTCTTCTCCCACGGGTTGCCCTTCCACCATCCGTCCCAACGGATCGCTCCCAGCGCGATAGGCGATTTGGGCGGGTCGTCCGCGTGCGCTAAGCCCGCGATTACAAGCCACACGGCGCAGCATAGACGAAGCGCTCGACTCCAGTTCATCGAGGGAAGAGGCGCGCAAGCGTCGCGGGACTTACCATGATGTAATCCGCGGGGAGCTTCGATTGAAGGTCTTTGAACCATGACGGGTAATAGTACCAGCTTATTGCCATCGCGCTCATGAATCCCGGGCGCGTGGCCGGCGCGTGCCGCGTGATTTCGTCCAGCAGCCATGCGTTCGCATTCCCCATATCGTTGCGAATTACGTCGTCCGAACTGCTCCAGACCTGAAACCGTGTCAGCGTGTGGAACACGGCGGTAGTGCCGATGCGATAGTCCGCATTCGCCGGGGTGATCATGTCGTGCCGGCCGAGGTCGGCTATGATGAAGTCCAACCCCGGTATGCCGTCGACATACCGGCGGAACGTCTGCGCGTCGGGCGGCGTCTTCTCGCCCCAACTGCCGTTATACAATTCGATCCCGTGGATGTCGAGCCTGTTGCAGTACATGCCGGTAAGGCGCACGTACTCGCGCCAGATGCGCTCGCGATCCTCTGCCCGGAATCGCGACGCGTACACTTGCGTGTTCATGTACCCAAGTCCTGACACCGCCGCGAAGAAGGTGTCGTTGGGTGTCGCATTCTCATAGTACCACTGCAACACTAGCGGCGTGGTGTCGTACAGCGTCGTGTTCATGCACCACCCGATAGGCACGCTGCCGCGCGCGGGGTCCGCCCAGATCTTTCGCTGATGCAACTGCCAATACCAAATCGCGTCGCCGCTGTCGAGCACGCTCACGCTCAGGCAAACCTTGCCCGTGTCCAACTCGACCGTCTGAGCGGCCTCCTTCTGACGAAACAATGCATCATCGGGATGGATGGCAGAGTGAACGCTGAGGTTCGAGCAGAACTCGGTGCCCGGAACGAACTTTCCGTATTCGGACAACCAACGCACTCCGGAGTACTCCTGCATGCCCTTCGTATCGCCGCAGGCCGGCCACCCCATCACGGGAACGTTCGCCGGGGTGTTCGCGAGCAGTTCGTCGATGAACGCCTCTTCCGCGGGCGGGTCGGCGCCGCGTTCCTGATCGGCATAGCCGGAGAGCCAGAACGTGAAGACCTTGAATTCGATCATGTAGTCGCGCGCGCAGGCGTTGCCCGAACGAGGATAGGTCCATGACAGAACGTGATGGCTCATCTTGTCCCAATACTGGTCGTAGACGTAGCGGTACGCTTCGACATTTCTGGTCCAGCGCCCACGAAGGTCCTCGACGATGGGGAGTCCGAGTTCCTCGATTTGTTTCGGCGCGACGGGAAGGGCGTCTTCGACGGAGCTTATCATGCAAGCCGCGTTCACCGTGCCGGGCAGATCCGGATCGTACACCACTACGCCACGGATCGAGTTCTTGAAACGCGCAAGCAGTTCCTTGAACGAAGCGACTCGTTCCTCCGACCCGGTATACCCCTTCTCCTGCATGTAACGGAGCCACACTTCGTCCGCTCCCGGGGGATTCGTCGGATTGATCAGGTAGATGCAAGGGTCCTTTCGGTTAACGATGCCCTGCAACGCGGCAAGCGTCAACCGTGTGTCTTCGTTGTCTTTGCTTGCATCGTAGACCACAAGATGCTCGGCCACGCGCCCCTTCGAGCGAGGAAACACGCCCTCGAAATCCTTTGGATAGCGTTTTTCTTCGAGATTCGCGAGCTGGCGTGGCGCGCGTTCAAGCGAAACGTCGTCAATCCACAAGCTCTCCGTCACGTCGTCGCTCGCGAAACGCAACGTGATCGCCTTGCAGTGCTCCGGCGTGGTGAACGTGCACGCGATTTCGCGCCAATCGAAGTCGCCGCTGGGGAGTTCTTGGCGGCGTTCGCCGTCTCCCTCGAAGCCCGCGGCGGCATAGCAGTGCTTTGCGCCCTTGCCGCGCGCCCAGAAGCGCGTTACATAGGTGGTCAGAGGCTCGGCGTCGATAGGGTCGGAACGGAACGCCGCAAACACAAACGCCTGAAACGGAGAGGCGTCTGCGATTCTGATGGCTTGCTTGCCCGAGTGCTTCGTCTCTTCGTCAACCGAGACGAAGGCCTTGGTGTCCTTGCCGATCTCGACATGCCATCCACGGACGAAGGGATGGCCTTTGTCGCGGTCCTCGAAACCGCCGTTAGGCGCCTCCAGCGCGACGGCGGCCGCACAGGCGCTTGCGAGCGCGGCGAAGAGGAGCAGCCTCGCTGTGTCACGCGCCGTCATGGATTCACGCTACCGACACGGTCAGGACATCGTTCGCGTTGAGGACGCACTCTTCCAACATCGTTATAGTCATACGATTGTGCTTGGCTTCGCAGCTTGTGGACAGCGTGCGTCCGGCAAGGGTCACTGTGGCCTTTCCGTTTGCGGCTTCATTCGCGATAGGCAGCACAAGCGTCTTGAGGCGTAGTGTGCCCCACCGCAGGTCGAGCCGGTTTTCCTGCGCCGCGCCCTCGCGCTTCTGGCTGAAAGAACCCCAGCCTTCCGCGGTAGTGAACGCCGCCTTGAAATCCTCCGGCGTAATGCGCGGCGTAAAGGCGAGATAGCCCTTCGGGCCGTGGTACTTGTATCCCGAAAGCGCCAGGAACACGCCCCAGCTTGCCATGGCGCGCGCGTAGTGATCGCCGCATTCGACTTCGTTATACGGATTCCGTTTCAGTGGATGATACCGGTCGTGGACGGCACGGCAGATCGCGAGGGCCTCTTCGACCATGCCCTCCCAAATCATGTGCCCGGCGACCTGGTATTCGATGCCGGTCCAGACCTCTTCGCGATACAGCACACCCTCGGCGAGATACGCGCTCTTCGGCCATGTGCATGTGAACAAGCCCGCTTCCCCTGGGCTGACGAACCAGCGTTGCGGCTTATGCGCCTGGTTTTGCGCCGTTACGTCGGGCGCCCAGTTGTACTTCCAGATGGATTCGAGCGCTTGCCGCACGTTGGGCTTCGGATAAATGGATCCCAGGTGCAACTGATGCGCCCAGCCCTGTCCGAACAGCTGATCGGACAGACAACCGTGTCCGTATTGATACTTCGGATACTTCTCCAGATCGACTTCCTGATAGAAATACTCGCCGTCCCACAGCCGTTCGACCGAAAGTTTGCGCCCGCTCTCGAAGATTCGGCGCGCCTTCTCGGCGAATTCGTTGTCGCCCATGTCGCGCGCCATCTCCTCGCCCGCGCGCAACGCGGCCAGATAGAGCGACCCGACGAACGTGTTCGGCCCCTCGAAATTGATGTCGAAGGTATTGTGCTGCGTAACCTCGATCAGCCCGTCCTCATCGCCGTCTTTGGCAATCGAGAACTCGAGCGCCTTCTTGATGCGCGGCCAATTCCGCTGGAGAAACGAATCGTCCGCCGACATCTGGTATTCGCGGTACGCTTTGAGGATCGTGCCGCACTGGCCGTCTGCGGCATAGTTCTTGTCGCTGCGGAAACCCACCAAACCGGTATCGGGATGAAACCCACCTCCATCCGGCGCCGGCGTCCAATCGGCGAAGTCCTGCATCTCGCGGATGCTTCGCGCGAGTTCAGGGAACAGGCGCGCGTGCGCCTGCGCGTAATTCCACACATGCGTACACGTCCCATGGCAGCAGACTACGCCCTCGTAGGCGTAGAAACGCCCGCTTTGCCACCACTGGCACGTGCCCGTCGCCAGATAGGACACCGTCGAGTGCAGGCGGTCCAGCAGCCAATACGGCAGCGTGCTGTCGTAATACGTGTCGCGCCATTTCCGCGTGTCGGCGGCGAGACGTTCGTGGTTATCCAAGACGTAGTTCGCGACTTCGGGCGCGCTGGCGAAGCGCGCTGCGTATTCATGCCCTTGTGCGAAGTTCGGGAAGTGCCACGCCATCACAAACGTGTACGTCCGCCCTTCGCCCGGCGCGAGTTCGCCCCGCGGCGAGAGTACGCAGGCATTACGCCGTTCCGGAAACGCGTACGGCTCGTCCATCGTCGCGAGCGTCGTGTTGGACGGACCTTCGAACGAGCGGAACACGTCAGCCGCCGCGGCGGCGTCCGCCTCGCCTGCGTACGCGAGCGTCATCGTGCCGAAATCGCCGAGCGCGTCGACCGGCCCCGATGGGCCTTTCCGGCGCGAGTCGGCCATCTCGATGTGGTCGACGTTGATGTGGCCCCACCCGCCTTTTTTGCGATCCACGATCTCGATGTGCGCTTCCTTGCCTTCCAGCGGCGCGACCTTCCAGGACTGCCACTCGAGTGGCTCTTTGTTCTGGCCCACCGCCGTCCGCACCACAGCCCCGTCAATGATGAGATTGATGCACGTCTCGTTCTCGAAGTTGCCGCCGCCGATCAGGAAATTGATGAATTTGCGGTCTATCGTAAACGGCGGCGAGGTGAGCGTGCCGACGGAATCGTCCCCGCCCAGAAACGAATCGGCGAAGCCTTTTCCCTGGAATCCACGCACTTCCTGTTGCCCCGGGAGCGTGCCTCTAGCGGGAGCCGCGCCGAACGCGTCGCCTTCGGCTTTCAAGTCGCCGTACGACTCGCCTTCGAAATCGATCAGAACGATCGCGGGGCGCTCGGATTCCGCCACAGGTTTCGGCGGTTCCTCGGCCGTGTGCAGGAGCAACGTGCGTCCCTTCTCGACCACCAAACGCGAGCGGCGCAGTCCAGGCACTTCCGACTCGTTATGACGGCATATCGCGTTTTCGAGCCAAGCCAACATGCCTACGCTCACGGGATCCTTGGAGACGTTCTTTACGACGATGTCAAAGACCGTTGCGGGAAGGCCCGAGTCCTTCGCATTCAGCGGGATGAACGGCGAATACGCTTCCATGGTCACCTCGACGGGCACGTTCGCGTCGCGGTACCCAATTGAGCCGATGGGATACTGTCCGGTGAAGGCGACCTCCGTGAATCCTTGGCGGCTCAACGGGCGCGCCGAACGTTCCGCGCCCTGTTCGATGACCAAGGCAAAGCCCTGGTCTACGGCGCGCTCAGGAATGCGCGGCCAGTAACTCGTGTCACCCGTGCCGCGGAATTCGTTGTGGTTGAAGATTTCCCAACACCCGAGCTGGCCTTCGCCCGTAAGATAGAGTTGGCCCGTTCCGATGCCCCCGACCGGCATCCCGATGGTGTTCAACTCGTTGTCGCGGAAGACCTCCTTGACACCGCGCTCGAACAATGTCTTCAGCCAGCCGCGCGCGAGCTTCTTGTCGGCGGGCACAAAATGTGACACGTCTTCTGTTGCTTCAAAGGGCCCCGCCATGACGGTCGCAGGCATCCCAAGCGACGTTGCGATAAACCCCAGTCCGGCAACCTTCAAGAAGTCGCGCCGCCCAAAATCCCCGCCACAACCGCAACCCGTTCCACACGCCATGTGTCTTCTCCTCTGTCCTTACCCACACCGCGAACCGGATACGCGACGAACTCGCTCCGTGCTACTGTCTGTCATTCGGCCTCTCAGAGCAGGTTTGAAGCATATCATCGACGAGGCGTCGCATCAATTGCAGATTGCGATTCAAAGGTCTATCTTGAATGCCGGTTGTGTCATACGCGGACTGCGAACGGAGATAGAGATCATGTCCTTAAATACCCCACACGTGGGCTTCGCCCTTATTATCGTCCTCTTGTTCATGGCGCCGCTGGCCTGGGCATTCAATCCCCCTGAAGACCAGGCCGGTCCCTTGAAGGTGCGCATCGAAGCCCCGGAGAAGGTGACAGCAACGGATACGCCGCAGGCCGTACACGTCGTTCTGACAAGCGAGGCCGACACGGCTATCGATGGCGCGCTGCGTGTGCAGGGCACGGATGCCTGGCGCGTCACGCCCGCAGACCCGGCGCCGTTCCACGTTGTCAAAGGAGCGCCGGTGCAGTTCGAGTTCACCGTGAGCGTCGGCGCGGAGACCTACAACGCGCTGTATCCGATCCACGCGTTCGCCGAGTTTTCGGTGGACGGCGTTTCTCAAACCGCGCATGCCGTGGCTATCGTCGAGACGCAACTTCCGAATCCTCCGCGTCCGCAGATCAAAGCGCCATGGCAGCCGCTTGTCCTTCAGGAGAACAGCGCCCTTTCTCTCGTGCGCAGCCCCATCTATCGTGCGCTTATCCAAGTGTTCGGCGAAGCGCCTCAATCGGAACCTCCGGGCTGGCATGGCACCGACGGGCGGACGCGCGCGTCGCTGATGCCGACGATGCGTGTCGCGCGCCCCGACGGACGCGAGGCGCTGGGCATTCACCCGCCTTGGTACGAGGGTCTGGCCGGGACTATGCTCGTCGAGTTCCCCGTGCGCTTGCCCGAAACGAAACCGATTGTGCTTCGATTCGCCAATGCCATCCGCGATACTACCTCGTCGGAACCTCCCAGCGATGGGGTCACGTTCCGGGTCCGCGCCCTGCCTTTTGACGCTCCCGATAACGAGATCGGCGAGACGCTTTACGAACGTCATTCGGCATCAAAGCAATGGGAGGATGCCGAGGTCGATTTGAGTCGCTTCGCCGGTACGGCGATTCGCATTCAAGTCGAGTCGCATCCCGGACCGAAAAAGGACACAACCTGCGACCAATCGTATTGGGCCGGTCTGACGGTGGCCTCCGGCACGCCCGAAGCCCCGCGCGCAACTCTCGGCGACGCGCAACTGATCGGAACCGCGCAGCACTTTGACGTGCGCGTTCGCATGGGATCGCGCGGTCTTCTCGACGGCCAAGTCGCGTTCTCGAATGGAAGCAAGACGCTTGCGTTCAAGGGGTTCCCGATGAAAGTTGCTGGCGAGGACGTATCGGTTCCGGGCGGCGTAACCGAGTTCCTCGGAAGTTGGAAAGAGGACTTGAACGGCGCGATACGCGTGCGCCACCAGCTACGCAATCTGCAAGGAACCTTCGACCTGTTTGCCGAGTTGTCAACGGAAAACGGCCAGGCGTTGCGTGCGCGATTCTGGATAGAAAACGCGCCGCCACCGGAACCGTGGTCGGTGGTCTACATCGAAGACGTTGCGGCGGGACCGTGGAGTGAAACGGCGGCCCGCGTGTACGCGGGTGTCGGCAACGTGCTGGAACGGCCCGGGGCCTTCGACCTGCCGTTCGACGGGCATCAATTGGCCAGTTCGTATATCGGCCTCGATTTCTCAGGTGTTTCAATCGTCCAGGGAACGGATGTTGCCCCGAACCGTTTTGAGTGCGCGCCGGAGGCTCGCGTCTACACGATTCATACCCCTCTCGCGCAGGTCATGCGCATTGTCCCGGCGTCGAACATTTCCGATGCTGTGCGCGTCTGGCGCGAACTGGACTCGCGAAAGGCGGCGGGCGGCGTCGAGCGCCTCGCGGGACGTTTCGTCTTCGATCTGTGGGGTGGCACGTACGGGCAGAGCGCGCAGGCCCTTGCGGAATCGTTCAAGTACGGCCTGACGGACAGTGTCGTCGTGTGGCACAACTGGCAGCGATGGGGATACGATTACCGCCTGCCCGACATCTTCCCTCCGAATCCGGCGTTCGGCACAAGCGACGAATTCGCCGTGCTCGCGGAGACCTGCAAGAGCCAGGGCGTGTTGTTCGCGCCGCACGACAACTATATCGATTTCTATCCGGATGCCGAGGGGTTCTCGTATACGAACGTAGCGTTTACGCGTGACGGCGATCCTATCCGCGCGTGGCTTAACGAAGGACGCGGGGCGCAGGCGTTCCGGTGGCGCGCCGATGCGTATCGTCCGTTCATGGAACGCAACGTAGGCTTGATCCGCGACGCGTTTGCTCCGACGGCCTACTTCATCGACGTGTTCTCTTCGATTGGACCCTACGACGCATGGACCAGCGATGGGCAATTCCAAGATCGAGTGCTCGTCCGCAACACGTGGGGTGAGACCTTTGCATGGATTCGCGACCAACTTGGAGGCGCACCGCAGATCTCCGAGAGCGGGCATGACCAATTAACCGGGTATCTCGACGGCGCGCAGTGCAACCATCTGCGCGTGGACGCCCATCCGAGCAAAGACGCATGGTGTGTGTGGCGCGTTCCGTGTGAGGACGCCGAGCGCGTACCGTGGCTCGACCTGGCATACCACGACCGGTTTGCGCTGCACGGCGCAGGTTACGAGAACCGGTACGCGGGCGGCCTCGATACCGCGATGCACGGCATTTACAGTGACGACTACATCGCGACCGAAGTCCTCGACGGGCATCCCGCCATGGTCCCCGAAGCGTTTAGCCGGAATGTCGTTCGCAAGTACTGGCTGCTTCACGACCTGATGCGCGCGCTGGCCCGGAAACGCATCGAATCGATCGAATTCGTTAACGGCAACATCCACACCCAGCACGTGCGCTGGGAGGACGGCGGAGAGACGTGGGTGAACCGCGGCGAATCCGATTGGATCGTCGGCGAGCACGTATTGCCTGCGTATGGCTTCTATGCGCATGCGGGCGGAGCCGAGGCGGCAATTGAACGCCGCGACGGCTTGATCGTGGAATGGAGCCGCTCCCCCGAGGCGCAATACGTGAACGCGAGGCCCGTTATTGACGACCGCGTTCCCATCCAAGTTAGCGCGGAGACCGTGCAACTCACGGGCGAACGAACCGTTTCGGTCGCGCTCGTATGGACCGCGCAGAAGCCGCTTCCCGAGGCGGCGCGTATCTTCGCCCATTTCGTCGACAAGGCGGGCAAGATCGCGCTCCAGGCCGACTGCAATCCGCCTGTGCCGACGACCGAATGGCAGGGGACGGTGCGGACGCTCGGCGCCGGGAGCTTGCCCGAAGGCGCTCAACCAGGCGACACCTTCGAACTGCGCGTCGGGCTGTGGCGGCCCGAGACGGGACGGCTTGCGCTTCAAGGCTTCTCTGACGAGGAACAACGCGTTCGGCTTGGCACAGTCCGGCTCGAGGGCGAAGGGACCAACATCGCCCGGATCGCATGGACCCCGCTCGAACCACAACCCGACCCCGTGCTGGCGCGTCAGAATCCGCAGAACAAACCCGTCGAGTTTGCCGGCGTGCGAACCGACGGAGGCTGCCGCCTGACGAAAGACGGCGAAGGCCTTCTGATCACGCCGCTCCCCAAGAGCGTCGCGTTCACGGTGAGCATAGATCCTCAGGCCATTCCTTTTGGTTTGTCGGCTCCAAACACGTTGGAATCGCTTGCTGACGATGGGTCGTTCAATGAGACAGTACTGACTACCCGCGAGGTTGGCAGGGCTGCCGTACGCATCGAGGCTGGCGCATTCCGAAATCGCCTGGTTGCGAGGTAGGTTGCCGCTAGAACGGCTACGCCTCGCTCATCATCTTGATAATATGTCGTGCCAGCGACTCTCTGATCTCTCTATGGCGCGGTACGGGTTGCGATACCTTCGAGGAGGGATTGTAATACCAGTCGTGTTTTCCCCCGTGCCGCAACAGAACGCAACCCATCGCCTCGATTTGTTTGACGAGTTCGGTGCGCTTCACTTGAGGAGCAACTCGGCCGTACGACGTACGCAAGGGATATGTCCGCCGGTCAGTTCGGAGTAGATGTCTCGGAGATTCTCCTCAAGTTCATCGCGCGAGACGCCCTGTGTACGGTAGTCCGGATAGTCTTCCAGCCAGCCAATCCATAGGCCGTCATCCTCGTAGTACCGATACGCCATTTCCGCCATGAGCAGTCTCCTTACTCAACTTGGTGTTATTATAGCACATCGTATGGCTTGGCTAGGGTGAGGATAGAATGACTGCTTGAAAGGAGTTCCAATGCGCGTCATTGTACGCGTTGACATCCTCGCCTGCACGGGGCATGATAGCGGCCGGCACTCAAGCGGGAAGGTGTTGCAACGTTGCGCTGAATGGCTGTGTTCGGTCGGGGAGTGGGTATGGCGCCGGCGAGCGAATCGGAAACGCAGGGACTTCGGGATGAAGTGGACGCGCTCCGGCTGCGCGTCGCCGAACTCGAACAGTCCGAAGCGCGGCTGCGCCAGGCCGATCGCGAACTCCAGAAGAGCGAGGAACGGTATCGCGTTCTGGTCGAGACCATGAATGACGGCCTCGGAGTCCAAGACGAACGTGGAGTGACCGTCTACGTAAACGACGCCCTTTGCCGGACCCTTGGCCACTCGCGGCACGAACTTGTCGGACATCCCATCGTCGACATTGTCGACGTGCGTTTCCGAGACGCCTTTCGCAGAGAGGTTGCGTCATGCGGCACGCAGCGGCGCATGCCCTTCGAGATTGCCTTGATCGGCAGCGAGGCGCAGTGTGTCAAAGTCTTGATGTCCCCCGTGCCAATCCTCGGTCCCGATGGCGAGTATCGGGGAAACTTCATCGTGTTCACGGACATCACGGAACACGAACGCGCAGCCGAGATCCTCGAACGGGAACGGAATCTCCTGCGGACCCTGATGGACAACGTTCCGGACTACATCTACGTGAAGGACACGCAGAGCCGTTTCGTCACGACGAACACCGCCCACTTGCGGGTGCTGGGCGCGAGCGATATAGCCGAGGTGATCGGCAAGACGGATTACGATTTCTTTCCCGAGGCGCTCGCGAAACAGTATTTCGCCGACGAGCAAAGCGTCCTGTCGACCGGCCAAGCCCTGATGAACAAAGTCGAGCAGGTGCAGGACCGCTCCGGGACCGCGCGCTGGATGATGACGTTCAAAGCGCCGCTGCGCGACGGACGAGGCGGCATCGTCGGCCTGATTGGTGTGAGCCGTGACATTACCGAGATGCGCAAGGCGGAGCAGGCATTGCGCGAAAGCGAAGATCGCTTTCGGCTGATTCTGGAAAACTCGCGTGATGTCGCGTACAAGTTCAATCTCAGCAAACGCCAAATCGAGTATATAAGCCCCTCCATTACGCAGTTAATGGGCCTCACGTCGCGCGAATTCTCTGCGTTGCACGGACGCCAGTTGCTCAATCTGGTCCATCCCGAGGACCGCGCGACGTTTCTCGCCTATCTCAAAACTCAGATCCAGACCGCCCGGCCTTTCGACGCGCCCCCAACAAGCGATCCCGCGACGGTCGAATACCGCGTGCGCCATCGCAACGGCGCGTACCGCTGGGTCGGGCAGAGCGCCACCATCATCCGAGGCGCCGACGGACGGCCATCGGCCGAGGTCGGCACCATCCGCGATATCACGGAGAGCAAGAACGCGGAAGAGGCGGTCCGGGCCGCGTCTCGCATGGAGGCGACCGCGACGCTGGCGGGCGGCATCGCGCACGATTTCAACAACCTGATGGTCGGGGTGCTTGGCAATGCGGAACTGCTGCAGATGCGCTTTGCCGACAACCCCGACGCGACGCGGATACTGTCGACCATTGTGAAGTCGGCGCAGCAGGCGGGCGACCTGGCGCACCAGATGCTCGCGTTTGCGCGCGGCGGGAAATATCAGCCTCGCGCCTTGAATCTCAACGCGGTCATTGCCGAGGCGCTGCATCTCGAGGAACACTCGTTTCCGCCTCGCGTTCGTATCGATCGCAAACTCGACCCGCATCTGTGGGAAATCAAGGCGGACCCCGTGCAGATGAGCCAGGTGATCATGAATTTGTCGATCAACGCGGTCGAAGCGATCTCCGATGCGGGCGCCATCGTGATTCGCACCGAAAACATCGACGTGGACGCTTCGTCCGCCCGCATGTATCAAGACCTGTCGCCTGGGTGCTACGTGTGCCTGACGGTCGAGGACAGCGGAGTCGGGATGGACGAGGATACCCAGGCGCGCGTGTTCGAGCCGTTCTTCACGACGAAGTTCCAGGGACGCGGACTGGGGCTTGCGGCCGTGTACGGCATCGTCAAGAATCACGGTGGCCATGTCGTCGTGCACAGCCAAGCGGGCCATGGCACCTCGTTTCACGTATACCTGCCCGCCGCCGAAGGACGCGCTGCGAAGGCACAACGCGCGGCGGCTGCAACGGTGGGCCACGAGACGATTCTACTGATCGACGATGAACACGTGGTGCTGCAAGTGACGCGAGAGATCCTGGAACGGTTCGGCTATACCATTGTCTGCGCCCGTAACGGCAAGGAAGCGCTCGACCTCGCACGGGACTATGCGGGCGATATCCACGCGGCTATTCTGGATATGGGCATGCCGGTGATGGGCGGCGCGGAAGCCTATCCGCTGCTCAAGCGTCTCCGTCCCGATCTCAAAGTAGTCATATCGAGCGGATACGAACTCGACCCCGCCGCCCAGGCGCTCCTCGACGCCGGCGCCAGCGCTTTCATCCACAAGCCGTTCCGTGCGCAACATCTCGCCGCGGAACTTCGCAAAGCCCTCGACTCGTAAACCAACGGGCACAGGGTTCAAATCCGGTGCCGTCTTTCTCGCAGTCCGCCGTTGCGCAGTCGCGTCACGCGCCGCGGACAAGGAAAGGACCGATAGCAAGGTAGTCGAGCTTTGCGCTGAGGAAGGTGCGAACGGCTTCTTCCGGGGTGCGGACGATAGGCTCTTCGTGGATATTGAAACTCGTGTTGAGCACCGCGCCTACTCCGGTGAGGCGTTTGTAGGTGTCGATGACGCGGTGGAATCCCGGATTGGCCGCGGGCGTCACAAGCTGAGGACGCGCCGTTCCATCCACATGAACCACGGCGGGGCATTCGCTTTTCATGAGGGCCGTGCAATCGAAGCAGACCGTCATGAACTCGGCGGCGTGCCTCGCATGCTGAAGTCCCACAATGTAATCGTCGGCTGAAGTATCGAGCACCGCCGGCGCAAAGGGCATGAATTCGCTCCGGCGCAAGAGGGTGTTCAAGCGATCGTTGATGGCATGGTCGCGCGTCTCGGCGAGAATCGAGCGATTGCCAAGCGCGCGCGGCCCCCATTCCATCCGCCCCTGGAACCTTGCCACGATGCGGCCTTGGGCCAGAAGTTCCCCCACGCGCTGGTCGACATCGTCGCAGCGCTCGAAGGCGAAGTTCGCGTTGCGGAGCGCCGATTCGATCTCCGTTTCGCCATACGATTCCCCGAGAAAGACATCCGCCAGCCGCTGCGGTTCGAGGAATCCCTCTGCGCAAATCGCGCCAAGTCCGAGGCCGCCGTCGCCCATGTTGGGGTAAACGAAGACCTCATCCGTTTCGTCGAGTTCGTGCAGGCGCTGGTTGAGCTTCACATTCGCAAACACGCCGCCCGCGACCACCATCCGCCGCATGCCGGTCTCGCGTAACCACCACGCGGCGATTTGCAGAACATAGGTCTCCAGTAGCGACTGCGACCACGCGGCAACGTCCTCGCGCGAGGATCGCGCCATGAGCCTCTCGCGGACCCATCGGACGCCCTGGCGGCCATGCGGGCCGGTGTATTGGAGGCGCCCGTCTTGGAAAGAGAACGGCGACGGTTCGTCGACGCGCGCGGGATCGCCCATGGCAGCCAGGCCGGTCAGTTTGCCCTCGTCGCGGCAGGGCATGAACCCGAACCCTTCGGTCAGGATCTCGAAGAACAGGCCGAACGAGTCCATGGACGAGGCCGACCAACGCCGTTCGATGCCGCGTTCGGGCGTGCAGCAACTGACCGTGAGCGACTGCCCGTCGCCCATGCCATCCGCCGTTACCGCCAGCGCGCTATCGAATCCAGACAAAGTCCACGCTCCCGCGGCGTGCGCGTGATGATGTTCGACGAATTGCAGGGGCGCCGGACGCAACGCGCGCGGCAGCGTTCTTCTCGTGACGGTCTTCAACAATGGGCGCGTCACGTTCCGAAGGATCGATCCCTCCGAGGAATGGGAGATCGGCGTCAAGAACGTCACAGCGTCCATAGCGCGCCGAAGCAGCGCGTCGCCCGGGCCGCGTTTGGCGTTGTAGAGCCAGTAGTGGATTTGCGGGAATGCGCGAACCGGCAGGGGAGGGGTCATCAGGCCCGCGACACACACACGGTCGATCGCGCGCGGCTCGATACCGGTGAAGGCGAACATCGCGTCCAGCGCGCGATACGGAAATCCGCCCTCGTTCTTGCGCCGGGTGTAACGTTCCTCGTTGCTCGCAAACACGATGCGGTTGCCATCGCACAACGCGACGCCTGCATCGTAAAGATCTTCGTTGATGCCGAGGATTATCACGCGATACCTGTTGGGGTTGCCGCCGATGGCGCTTCAGTTCGTTTGCGAGACCAGAAGCATATCACAAGAACGTGCGGAATGCATTGAGAATGGCCTCCGGACGCAGCGAAAAGACGAGGCCAAGTTCGACCACCGGCGCGCACCAGCACTGGGCGCAGTTGCGCGGAATGGGGGCGTGGCGCACTTGGTCGTCGATACGCGCGTGGGTGCGATCGCGGTTCAGGTAGCGCGCGATTTGCGCTTGATGGCAGGCGAGGACCATCCCGTCCGGCTCGACGGTGCACGTCAGCGCGCCCGCGCAACACCAGATCGCCTGCGGCGCGGGCCACTGCGCAAGGTGCCGCAACCCGGTCTGCGAATTGCTGATCGGCGCGCCCTGCCGCTTGAGCCGCATCAGCCGTTCCATGGTCTCGCGATACGGCTGCGGATTCGGCGCGATAGGATTCGGATCGGTCGACGAGTCGAGCCATTCGGTTGCAGGCTGGAACATCGCGAAGACTTTGTGTTCGGCGGCAATCCCGAGGACCTTGTCCACGCAATCGAGGTTGAAACTCGACAGGGTGCACTGAAGCGAAACCGGGATATGCGCTTCTTTGCACGCCTCGATGCCGTCCATGGTCTTGGCGAACGCGCCTTCGCCTCGCACCCGATCATGGGCCGCCTCGTCGCCATCGAGACTCAGATTGACGTGCGCAACGCCGCGGAGTTCGTCAAGTTTGGCGCGGACCAGCGACCCGTTGGTGCTGAGATGGACCTGGAAGCCTCTGCGCAAGGCATGCGCGACGATCTCGCCGATGTCCGCGCGCAACAACGGTTCGCCTCCGCTGAAGGTGATGAAGCGCGTGCCGAGATCCCAAAGGTTGTCCAAACCGGCCAGCACCTCGTGCGTTTCGAGTTCGGGGAACCGCGCGTCGCACGCCGCGCAATACGCACATCGCAGATTGCATCGGAACGTCACGTTCCAGGAAACGAACAGCGGCGCGCGCTTGCGCAAGACATGTAACTTGAAGAACGCGCCGCCGGTGACGGCGAGTTTTCGCAGCGTACCGCGGTTTGGAAGTACCATGCAAGACCTCGTTGCGTTTCGCGGGTTGAACCCGCACGCACGGCATGGTACTTTGGCCGCACTTCTGGTTCAAGGCCACTCCACAAGGACATCGCCATGGGCGAAAACACGATGGGCGGCGTTCCGAAAGTCTCCGTGATTGTCCCGTCGTGGGACGGCCATCGAAACGGCGCGGTGCCCAAGTTGCTCGACAGCGTGGCGAGGCAGACGTTTCAGGATTTCGAGACGCATGTCATTCGCGGCGTCTCGCCGCAGGGCAAGGCCATCAATCAGGGGGCGGCGCGCGCCGCCGGGAGCGTCTTGATCATCCTGGACGACGATAGCTGCCTTGCGGACGACTCGGTCTTCCAACGCCTCGTGGACGCCGTGGACGCCGATGCGACGATAGGGATGGCGGGCGCGAGCATCGTTTTGCCGCCGGATGCGACGGCGTTTCAACGGCGCGCGGCGCGCCAGTTTCCGCGGTTCGATACGCCCGTTGTCGATACCATCACCGACAGCGACCTCGCGTGCCACGGTTGTTGCGCGATCCCCAAACACGTATTCGAGGCTGTGAGCGGGGAACGCGAAGACCTAATCCGCGGCCTCGATCCCGACCTTCGCGTAAGACTGCGCGCGGCGGGATATCGTGTGGTGCTTGTGCCGCACGCGCGCATTCATCATCCGCTTCCCGACGGATGGGGGCCGCTGTTGCGCACGTTCTTTCGCAACGGTTTCGGATCGGCCTACGCACGCAAGTTCCAACCGGACAGCGTGTATGAAACGCACGAAGCGCTGGACGCCTCGACCTTCCAGCCCCGGACTTCGTTTGTGTTCCGAGTGGCGCGATTTCCGATGCGGCTGATGAAAGCGCTCGCGCAAGGCCAGACGATGCGCTTTGCGGCGTACTTCGCGTACGCGCTCGGTTATCTGTGGGGCACGGCGACGGCCAAGGAGAACGCGTTTGGCGGCGGGCGATAGCGCGAAACGTATGCTCAAGCGCGGCCTCAAAGGCGCGGTGAGCGCCGCGGGCGCATGGGCGCATTCACGCGGCGTCCGCATCTTGACCTACCACAGCGTGGGCTACCGGTATCACGACATGAACGTGACGCCGGAAGCCTTTCGTCTTCAGATGGCGTGGCTCGGCGAGCATTGCAGGGTAGTCCCGCTCGAAGCTGTGTTGGCCGAGTCGGGCGGCGTCGCGCTGACCTTCGACGATGGGTATCTGGATAACCTGCGCTATGCGGCGCCCGTGCTCGCCGAATGGCAAATTCCCGCCACAATCTTCCTGATCGCAGACCGAATGGGGGAGACCCTGCGCCCGGAAGACGATCCGAACGAGGAACGATTGATGACGTGGGACGAGGCGGGGACGCTCGCCGCGCAAGGCGTCGCGCTGGGTTCACATACGCTGACGCATCGCCGATTAGCCTCGTTGGACGAGGAAGAGCAGCGCCGCGAAATCGTCGAAAGCAAGGAAACGATCGAGTCGCGTCTCGGGCACCAAGCAAGCGCTTTCGCCTATCCGTTTGGATCTTTGCTCGACTACAACGAGACCAGCGTGCGTCTCGTGCGGGAAGCGGGCTACCGTCTTGCGGTGTCGAACCGGTTCGGCGTGAACGGGCGCACCCGCGACCCATGGGCCTTGCGCCGTATCTGGATCGACGCGACCGACGACCTGGCTTCCTTTCAAGCCAAGCTCGAAGGAAAGATGGACGCGCTCGCGTGGCTCGACTCGCCCGCGGGGATTCGCGCGCGTAGGTACCTGAATCGCGCGTTACGCGTGCGCCAAGACTGAGGCGAGGACGGGGATGAGTACGTCCTGCCGTCTCCGTGCCATTGCGTTGGCCTCTAACCGGGTTGTTCACACTATATCTTGATGAGAAGAGACCAACACCTGATCGGCGAAACGCTTTTGCATCCGGACTTGGCATGAACTCAACAACACCTGTTTGGTGTCATTGCGAGGCGGGGTTCAGCCCGACGAGGCAATCCCCTGATCTTCCGCGCACAACAGGCCGGGAGATTGCTTCGTCGGGCTGAACCCCGCCTCGCAATGACACCGTGGGTTTGTGAACGACACGGGCTAACGCTCCAGTGCAGAAGCCATCAGGATGCCGACTGCCGTGCGTCCAGTTCTTCCCATCGTCCGAATAATCGCTCGACGTCTCCCTTTGCGGCCTCGTATGCCGCGAGCGTGGCCTGCACCTTCTCATAGTCCTGTTGATAGAAGCCAGCGGCATTCATTGCGTCTTCAAGACGCGCAAGTTCGGCCTCGGCTGTATGGATGGCGTTCTCGATGCCCGCCAACTCCTCGCGTTCCTTGTACGTCAGCCCCTGCGTCTTGCGCGGCCCTTTGGCCGGTTCCTTGCGTTTGATCGCTTTCTCAGGCGGCGGTTCGGCCGGCAGTTGTTTTTGAAGGTAGAGGAGGTAGTCGTCGTAATTCCCAGCCAGGAGCATAAGCTCCTGTCCAGGACGAAACACGATCAAATGCGTGCAGAGGCGGTTCAGGAAATAGCGATCGTGGCTGACGAGCAGGGCGCACCCGTCAAAGGCCTCGATTGCCTCTTCGAGAATGCGCAACGTCGGCAAATCGAGATCATTGGTCGGTTCGTCGAGCACGAGGACGTTGCCGCCTTGCAGGAGTTTCTTCGCAAGCTCGATGCGGTTGCGTTCGCCCCCGGACAGATTGCCGATGGGCATGTGGATGCTGTCGCGGTCGAAGAGGAATCGTTCGAGATACGCCGGCACGAAGAGCCTGCGCCCGTTCACGTCCCAGTAATTGCCGCCGTTCGATACGAATTCGAGAATGGTCTTTCCCGGATGCACTTCCGAGTGCGTCTGGTCGATGTACAGAAACTCGGTCGTGTCGCCGACCAGCACGCGTCCGTGCTTCGGTTCAAGCTGGCCCATCAGGACTCGCAGCAACGTCGTCTTGCCGCAACCGTTCGGCCCGACGACACCGATGCGCATGCCTTTCTGCAGGATGAGCGAGAAGTCCCTGAACAACGGCTTGCCGCCAAACGAGAAATCGACGCGTTCGACGTCGACGATGCGTTTGCCGAGGCGCGGCGGTTCGGGGATCTCGAAGACCAGCTCCGGATGGCTCTTCGGGCCTTCGTGCCCGTACAGTTCTTCGTAGCGCTGGATGCGCGCTTTCTGTTTCGTGCCGCGCGCCTTGGGGCCGCGTTTCAGCCACTCGAGTTCGCGGCGGAGAATGCCCTGGCGCGATTGTTCTGTCCGCGCCTCGACCAACTGGATCTGCGTCTTGTATTCGAGAAACCGCTCGTAGTTGCCCGGGAAACTGAACAGCCGGTTGAAATCGATTTCGACGATTCGCGAAACGACCTGTTCGAGGAAATAGCGGTCGTGCGTGACCAGCACGCAACTGCCGCGATAGCTTGCGAGAAACGTCTCGATCCACTCAACGCTTTTCGTGTCGATATGGTTCGTCGGTTCGTCCAGCAGCAGCACGTCGGGATGCGACAGCAAGGTTGCGGCGAGATCGACGCGCCGCTGTTCGCCGCCCGACAACGTGCCCATGATGCGGCCGGACTCCGGCAGGTCGAGCGCCACGGAAATGCGTTTGATCTCCGCTGCCAAGTTCCAAGCGTCCGTGACCTCCAACTCATGGCCGAGAGCCGCATGCCGGGCTTCGAGCCGCGTGCGTTCGCCGCGCGCCAGCGACGGCGTAGCAAACTGCTGCGCTACCGCGTCGTATTCGTCGATGAGCGCGCGCAGTTCCCGCTGCACCGCTTCCAGCACCTGCCCGACGGTTTGCGACGGATCCTGCCGGCACTCTTGGGTAAGCATGCCGATGCGGAGGCCCTGCTTGCGCGTGACGAAACCCTCGTCCGGTGTTTCCGTCCCCGCGAGAATGCGCAGCAGCGTCGACTTTCCCGAGCCATTGCGCCCGATCAAGCCGATGCGTTCGCCGTCATGAATGGTCAGCGAAATATCCTGCAACACCGGTTGCGCGCCATATCCCTTCAAAATGGATTGCGCGCTGAGAATCGCTTCGCCCACAGACCCATTACTCATGTTCTACAACCACTGCACGAACTCGATGATGTTGTGGTCGGGGTCGGCGATATACAGCCAGCGGACGCTGCCCGGGATTTCGAGCGGGCCTTTCACGATGGGAACTTGCGCGCGTTCAAGCGTGGCAACGAGGGCATCGAGATCGTGCGTTCGTAGCGCAACGTGGGGGCAGTACGGTGCGGCGATAGGAGGCGGGTCTCGACGGATCGGGGCATTGTGCTCGTCGAGGTTTTGCAGGAGTTCGAGATTGCCGCCTTCAAGTTCCAGGAAGGCGAAAGCCTCGTGATGGATCTCGTCCAGTTCCCTGAACATGAGCTTCATGTCCAGCACGCCGGTATAGAACGCCAGCGCGGCATCCATATCCGAGACTTGAAATGCTACATGGTCTTGCGTCCACATCTTCAGATTCCTTCGTCAAACCTACGTGGCCAGAATGCGCGCGATGTCAGACAACACGGGATTGAACTTGGTCCGCTTCTCCCACGTATCCGACAGCGGCCGCAGCACCACTTCATCCGCATGGATGCCCGCCATCTTACCGGTCTCGCCTTCGATTAGGGCCTCGACGGCGCGCACGCCGAGACGGCTGGCGAGGATGCGGTCGAACGCGGTCGGCGGTCCGCCGCGTTGAAGGTGGCCGATGACCGTGACGCGCGTGTCTTTGAATTCCGACACGGCGGCCACCTTGGCCGCAATATCGATGGCCCTGCCCGCGTCATCGCCTTCGGCCACGACAATGATGCTGCTGCTCTTGCCCCGGTCGCGGCCGTAACGAAGCGTCTCGACCACGTCCATAATTTCGGTGGGCGTTTCCGGCACGAGGATGGCCTCGGCGCCGCCCGCGATCCCGCTCATCATGGCGATGTAGCCACTGTGGCGGCCCATGACCTCAACGAAGAAGATGCGCTCGTGCGACGCGGCGGTGTCGCGAATGCGGTCGATGGCTTCCATGGCGATGTTCAACGCGGTGTCGTACCCGATCGTGAAGTCGGTGCCGCCGATGTCGTTGTCGATAGTGCCGGGCATGCCGATGCATTTGATTCCGTGCTCTTCGTAAAGCTTCTGCGCGCCCTGATAGGTCCCATCGCCGCCGATGGCGACCAGCCCCTCGATGCCATGTTTGGCGAGTTGCGCCGCGGCGGCAGCGCGCCCTTCAGCCTCGAAGAAGCCTTTGCATCGCGCGGTCTTCAAGACAGTGCCTCCGCGTCCCACGATGCCGCTGACCGAGCGCGCCGTCAAAGGCATGATCTGTCCGTCGATCAAACCTTGATAGCCGTGTTCGATGCCGAATACCTGAAGACCGTGGTAGGTCGCCGTCCGCACCACCGCTCGAATTCCCGCGTTCATACCGGGAGAATCGCCGCCGCTCGTCAACACGCCTATGTTCTTCATGATGCCCTTCCTTGTCGAGATCCTGCCATTACCGATGCCGCGCGCTATTTCTTCCTGCTGCGCTGCCTCGAGCTCGATTTCGTGCTGCGTTTGGTATCCTGCTTCTTATCGCCGGATGATGTTGCTTTGCCTGCCTTCGTATCTTTCTTGGCGTCCGCGGAGTCCTCCTTCGAGTCTTTCGCCTTGGCCGGCGTCGGCGCGGGAGGCGTCTCCGCGGGCTTGGGCTCTTTCTCCGGAGCGCTCAACGGTTCGGCCTTGGCGGCGGCCTCGAGGGAACGCGCACGCCACTCGGCCAGGGCGCCTACACCGCACGCTTCGATTGCGCGGCCTTCGGCGGCGAGCGCTTCTGCCTGATCCATCAGGCGCGTCACTTCGGCCATGATCCAGTCCGGGCGCTCGCGGGCCTCGGACGACCCCGCCGAACTGGTCAGATACAACGACTGGAATTGGCCGCAGATTTCGAGCGTCTTCTGGAGCGGTTCGATGAAAGGCTCGCCTCGGTCCTGCTCGGTAATGCACAGCGCCCGCGCGAGGCGGCTCAGATTGGCAAGCGCGGGAACCGCAACGGACCGTGCGATGCTCCCACTATGCCACATCTCCTCGATGCGCGGAAAGAGTTTGAGCACATTCAGAAAATCCAGCCGTGTGTAGCTGCTGGGGCCGGCTTGCACGAACGTGCGTACCGTGTCGTGCAGTTCTTCCGGGAGCTTGTTCTTGGATTCCTCATTCTCGGTCAAAGCTAGCGCATAACGACGGATCATCGTCTGGGCCGCTTGGGATATGACTGTTCCGGCTTTTCCGGTCAGAAACAGAGGGATGTCCGAAATCGACAACGTGAGGACGCCGTCTTTGACCTCGGGCATCGGCAGCGCGTTGTTTTCGGGGTCGCGGAGAGCACAGTCCGTCGCGTTCTCCACCTTGATGTGCCACTCTTTCGATCCGGGCTCG
Source organism: uncultured Nitrospiraceae bacterium (assembly GCA_964402555.1). Classification (GTDB taxonomy): domain Bacteria; phylum Hydrogenedentota; class Hydrogenedentia; order Hydrogenedentales; family SLHB01; genus CAYOCT01. Next base: position 67,234 of record CAYOCT010000032.1, read on the forward strand.
TGGTTCCACACGACGAGCAGCCACTCATCCTTTGAGCGAAAGACATACGCGCGCGCGGGCGGGTCGCCGTCCACGGGGCCTATGAAAGCCCGCCCAGCGAGCTGCTGGTTCAAGGCGCTCAGATAGGTGTAGCCCGCGCCAAACGTCTCGCCGTAGACCGAGGCAGACGGCGCCTCGATCTGAGTGCAACCCGTTCCGAGCGCGTCAATGGTCTCGCGGACCAACCGAGGTCCGGGGGCAGGGTCCTCGCTGGTGTTGGATTCCAACAACGGCGCGAGGCAAAGGTCCGGGGCTTCGTACCCGGCGCGTTCCGCAGCCAGGCGGACCGTGAGAATGTCCGGTCGTTCCGGACGGGTCTTCTTCAGGACAATGAAGTTAGAAAACTGGCCCAACCCCGCTTTCAGGAATTCGGTGAGCGAAGAGGCGTCCGCGACAACCAATCCGATAGGGGCCTTCGAGCCGCCTTGACGGACAGCTTTCGCAACAGTGGCGAAGGCGTCTCCAGACGCGCCGCAATCGATCTCCCAACGCACGACGCGATCCGTGAACTGCTTCGCGATATTCTCTGGCGCCGCGGTCTGAGTCGAGAGCGCGATGGCTACCTGCATTCCCAGACTCGAGGCCTCTTCGATACGAGCGGCAAGATCGGGTAGGTCCGCGTCCAACACCACCGTCTTCAGGCCGATGTCTTTTGCGGCAAGCAGGAACTGAGAAGACGGTTGCGAGGCGGCGACGCTGAGGGGAAGCATGCTGTTCTCCGCGGGACGATCAATGCGGCAGAACGTTCCGTCGGATTCGGTGGCGGTGTCCCCGGTCTGAATGTGCGTGCGCACGCGATAGCGTCCGCGCTCACGTGGCGTGTCTTCGATGGCAATCCAGCGCGCGCTCTGCGCGCGAAGCTGCACCTTTCCGAGGTCGACGGAGGCCGGCACGCTTTGGCCGTCCGCCTGAATTTCCAGTTGCACCGAAGGGGCGACATCCGCGTCCGAAGTCAGTTCGAGTACCAGCGGGTCGTCCACGTAGACATGCGGGATGGGCTGGTCTGGCGCCAGCACAACTTGGACCGCGCCGAGGGTAAGGAATACGATGAGCGCCAGAAGAATGGGCGCAATCGCGCGGACGTGGCGTATCCCGAAGCCTTCATCCTTCATCCTTCATCCCTCATCCCTGCAAGAACGGATTCATCCGGCGTTCCGCGCCGATCGTCGTGGAAGGACCGTGGCCCGTGTAGACCACAGTGTCGTCGGGCAGCGTCAGAAGCTTCGTGTGAATCGACTCGATCAACTGATGGTAGTTGCCCCCCGGCAAGTCCGTGCGTCCGATCGATCCCTCGAACAACACGTCTCCCGCGAAGGCCACGCCGTCGCCAAGCAACACGATATGTCCGGGGCTGTGGCCCGGCGCATGCAGGACCTTGAACGTCGTTGCGCCTACCGAGACCGCGTCGCCCTCTTGCAGATACTGATCCGGGTCGGGCGAAGACTCAGCCGAGACGCCAAACATCTGCGCCTGGACCTCTATGGCGCGCAGCAACGGTAGTTCCTCGCGATGGATGGCCAGCGGCGCATGCGTCATGCGCAGCAGTTCCGCGTTTCCCCCGCAATGATCGCAATGGCAGTGCGTGTTGACGATCATGCAGACCTTCGTGCCTGACAGATAGCGTGTCATGGCCGGCGAGACGTCGCCCGGGTCGATGACCAGCGCCTCTTCTCCGTCTTTCACGATATAGCAATTCACCATAAACGGTGTGACTTGAAACGTCCGGATTTCCATAGAAACCTCCTGTGATCTCCCGATGCTACCGGTTCAGGTAGCGGGGATCAAGCGGGGCGAAACGACGAGTTGGACATTCGGAGGCCCGGTTCGCTACCTTGGGCGGCAACCAAGGCGGAGTTGTTCCATGAATGACCTGAATCTTTCCATGTTCCGTGCGTACGATATCCGAACCCCTTCCGAAGCGCTGACCGATGCGCTGGCCGTGCGTCTGGCGCGTGCCGAGGCGGTCTATATTAGGAATACGCTGGGGGCGCAGGGCGTGCTCGTGGCCCACGACGCGCGTACCACCGGGCCGCATTACCTCGAGCTGGCTGCCGATGCGTTCACGGACGCCGGACTCCAGGTCGTCGTCGCGACTGGTGTATCTTCGACTTCCGCGTTCTATTTCTCCGCCATGCGCCACGCGCATCTTGCCGCGATCATGTTCGGTGCGTCGCACAATCCCGCGGGCGATACCGGGCAGAAGATCCTCGGGCCGGGCGTGCGTCCCATAGCGGAGCACATAGGCCCGCGCGGCGGCCTCGACCGAATCAAAGAACTCTATATGGAGGGCGCATCGATAAGCGCTCCGCGCGCTAAGATAACGGCGTACGATCCAACGGACGAATACATCGCGTACAGCATGGACCTTGCAGGCGTCGCGCCTGGTTCTCTCGGCGGCTGCAGCGTCTTCCACGATTATCTCAACGGCGCTGCGGGCAAGGAGATGATGCTCGCGTTCGGCCGCGCGGGCGCCTCGTTGACGCCCATGCATTTCGAGGCCGATGGGCGTTTTCCCTTGGGGGATCCAAATCCTGTCAAAGCGGCGGTGATCCGCGACGGCCTTGCCGCCCTCAATAATGGCGGGCATTTGCTTGGCGCGTTCTTCGATGGCGACGGAGACCGCATCGATATCTATCGAGGCGATGGCGTGTACTTGTCGTCGAGCTTCGTCTATGCGGGCATTCTCCCCATGATCCGCGAGCGCTTCCCCGAGCCCGGACTTGGTGTCTACGCCGATCTCAAATCCAATCCGCTCGCCGTCATGGAAATGGCGAGGACCGGCGTGACAGTGAACGTCATCCGGAACGGGCACTCTCAGATCAAGAACGCCATGTTCGAGAATCCCGCCATGTTCGGCACGGTCGAGGAATCGGCCCATTTCTACGAGGCGTTCGCGCTCGATGGCGGACGTTACTGCACCGAGAACACGCTCTATATCGCGTTACTGGTCGCGCGGGCTTGGCACGAGAACCCCGCCCGGTTCGACGCATTGTTCGCGCTGCAAGCCACCACGGCGCGCGAGCGCGAGTGGGGATACAAGTTTCCCTCGCTTGAGGCGCGAGCCGATGCGCTTGCAGCCGTTGAGGCGCATTTCGAGCGGCGCGGCGCCAAGGCCATGAGCCGCATGCCAAACGGTTACGAACTCGAGGCCACCATGATGCGCCGTGGCCTCCCGTTCGACATCTCCGCCGAAACGCGGCTTGCCGAAGATTGGCTTCAGGTGTGTCATCGCGTGTCGCAGAGCGAGAACGGACTCGCGCGATGGGAAGTCGTCGCCGCCACCCCGGCGTTGGCCGCCGAAGCGAAGCAGGAGATTGCGGACATTGTGCAGCGTTTCGGCGCTGGAGAAGAGTACCAAGGGTAGCAGTGGCTATCCCAATTGCGGAACAAACGCTCGCGTGTTACACTTTTTGCAGGCGTCAAACTCAAGACCGAATTGACTCTGGAGAGGCGATACTCGCATGCGCGTGTCCACGAAAGGCCAGATTACGCTGCCATTTGACCTCCGTAAGAGAGCTGGCATACTGCCAGGGTCAGAGGTTGAGTGCGTAGAGGAGCAGGGGCGCATCTACATCCGTCTGATTAGGCGAGGCAGGCGCGGGCGGGACCTTGTAAAGCGAATGGCGGGACAAGGGGCCACGAAGCTATCCACCGACGAAATCCTGGCGCTGACCCGCGGGGATGTGTGATGTCCATCATGGTGGATTCGTGCGTATATCTGGATATCTTCACGCGCGATCCGCACTGGTTCGAATGGTCCTTTGCGGCGATGGAGGAGGCGGTTGCGGCGGGGCCGATTGTGTTGAACCCGATTATCTACGCGGAAATTCCTATTCGCTTTGACCGGATAGAACACCTCGATTCACTTCTTCCCGAAGACACATTCAAGTATCAGGAGGCGCCGCTTGAGGCCGCCTTCTTGGCGGGGAAGTGCTTTGTCGAGTACCGGCGCCAAGGCGGTCAAAGGACCGTGCCCCTTCCGGATTTCTTCATCGGCGCGCATGCTTCGGTAAGCGGGATTCCGTTGGTTACGAGAGATACGACTCGGTTTCGACACTACTTTCCCCGCCTGCGGTTGGTTGCGCCAGAAGGCGCGTGACCCATGCGCGCTCAGCGAACTGGACCGATAGCCGGTGACGAGTGTCAGTTCAGTGTCTTCCTTACGAATGCCTCCAGGGCCATGCTATAGTCCGGCTCCGAGAGGATAAAACCCTCATGATGGTCGCCGCGTAGGGTGAAGAACTCTTTGGGTTCGCGCGCCAGATCGAAGAGCGTTCGGCCATGGCGAAACGGAATCAGCGTGTCATCAGGGCTGTGGAGAAGCAAGACGGGGGCGGATACTCTTGCTACCTTTGCGGCGTTGTCGAACCGGCTGCGCATGAGTAGCCGCATCGGGTAGATGCGTGCCTTCTCCTGTGCGATCTCGGGCATCGATAGGAACGTGCTCTCGACGATTATCGCGCCCGGCCGCACTTCGGTCGCGAGTTGCAGCGTCACCGCGCCGCCGAGCGACCGTCCGAAGAGGAGGACCTTCTCGCGCGGTACGCCGAGGTCGGACGTCAGATATTGCCACATCGCGCGCGCATCCTTATAACAGCGTTCCTCGGACGAGCCGCCTGTGCTTCGTCCGTAGCCCCCGTAGTCGTAGACGAGCACGCTGAGGCCGAGACGCCGCAGCATCGCGCACGATTCGAGACGCTCCGAGATTGCCCCGCCATTGCCGTGCGAGAACAGGGCCGTCCCTCGCGCGTTCTCCAACGGAATGAACCAGGCGTGGGTCGTTTCTTCGCCGACGCGCAGGAGAATGTTCTGGTACTCCCAACCGAACGGCGGCGATGAGGGCGTACGTTCTGAGAGGGTTCCGCCAGGGAAGACCAGCTTATTCTGGAATACGAAGATCACGATTCCGAGCATTACGTAGAGGCCCGCAATCGCGCCACACGCGGAAAGCAAGGGGATCATTTCGCGGCCTTCTTGTGGGAGATGAAGTGAGCGTCCATCGCGTCACGGGTGCGCGATAGTGTAGGCGCGGCCGTTGCCGAAGATTTGGGCTGTGTTCTTGTCGGCATCGTAGGCGTCGAGGCGGAACTCACCAAAAGATTCCCCGAGATGCATTTTGAACTCCTGTCCGTCGCGGGTGTCGTAGATCTTCACCACCGTATTCGCGCCGATCGTCGCCCCATACACGACAAACCGCTTCTCGGGGTGTTGGGACAGTTGAATCCAGTCGAGCGCGTGGGCGGCTTCTTCGGCTTGCTGAAGGTATTCCTGCTTGCCGGCGCATTGTTTCTGCACCGATTCGTACGCCCGGCGCGCCTCCGCCAGCGATCCGTTTGCGAGGGCCTTGCGTCCGTCGTCGAGCAGACCGCTTATCGCGACGCGTTCGTTGATCTTCTGCTGATAAGGGTCGGGCTGTTGCGGCGCCGCCACCGGTATGGGGGGCGCCGTTTGCGGCACAAGCGCGGGCGCTAGAACCTTCGGGGCAGGCGCCAGACTCTTATAGCCGAAATAGGCCGTTCCGCTGAGAACGCAAAGCGCGACGACGATGAGGGCAATATTCTGAATCTTCTTGCCGAGACTCGCGCCTTCAGGAGGCAGCGGCTCTTGCCAGTACGACTCGTCAGGGCTCGCAGCGCCAAACACCTGGGCCATGTCCGCTTGAGCCAAGCCGGGTGAGGGGGAGGTCGGGAACGACCCCGCGCCGGGCAGCGCGGAGGCCTGACCCTCCTGAGCGATTACTCGCGACAACGGGATAGGCGCATTCTGGCCTTGCCGCCAGCACGGAGTCTCGGAGGTCAAGCGCCCTTCGGTGAGCCATTGCCACAACTCCGTGGACGTATACGGACCCCACCGCTGGCCGTTCGCTTCGACGAACCAGACGCGTTCGGTTCTTTCCGGCATCGGCACTCGTCCTTTTCGTTATGAACAGGCGAAGCCACTTCTCCTATAGTGGCAGCCCGACACGCAGAACTCAACTTCGCGCGCCGAACCGGCATGACGAAAGCGCGCGTTTCGGCGGGTTCGACTTCGTTTGTCCCATCGTCTATCATTTTTGTGTGTTCAGCGACGTGATATACACTGAGTTATTGAACCTGCCGCTCAAGGCGCTTGGGACGTCTTCGCTGCGCTCCGGGATGCGTGCGCAAGGCACGATCGAAGGCGTTCCCAAAGCACTCGTGTTGGCCGTGGCGGGACAGCGCGTGCCGCTGCCCGAGGCGGCGGATCTCGTGCCCGGGCAGACCGTGACGGTCGAGGTGGCAGAGACGCCTCAAGGCATGCAATTGCGGCTTGCCCCCGTGAGCGGGCGTTCACAGGAAGCGCCCGCAACCCCGCTGCCGACGGCGGAAGCGCTGTCGTTCGCCCTTGAGGCGCTCGACGTTCGCGCCACTTCCGAGACGGTCTCTCAACTGCTCCCGGCGTCGCTTCCGCGCACTGAAGCGGCCATTCGTTCGTTCGTGGCGCTGTTCGTTCGCCCGCAGACGACCCATGAGGACCTCGCATTAATTGCCAGCCTTGTCGCGCAAGCCGCGGAAGCGGGTGCGCTGCCGCCGGAAACTGCAGACGAAATCCTCACGGTCCTTCGACAAGCCGCATCGTTCGCGCCGACGGATGCGGAAGGGGACACCGCGCCCCGGCCAATGCCCCAGCCCGCGCGTCCCTTCGAGGCCGCCGTTGCGAATGCCCTACCGGCCAACGACGCCGCAACGGTATCGAGCGCGTTGCGCGAGGACGCGCGCGCCATCATTATGAGGTTGCAGCACGACGAGACGTTTACGGGTTTTATCCATGAGAAAGGGCAGTTAAGAGCGTTTCAGGATGCCGGGGCGCGAGTCATCGATCGCCTGACGGCGGCGCACCTTCAGAACCTTCACGGGCTAGACCAAGCGTACTACTTCGCCGAGATCCCGCTGCCCGCGAACGCTCCCGTCAGCCAGGCGCGCATCCACATCTTCGGCGACGGCCAACGCGGCCGGCATGAATTCAACGCGAAGAACGCCAGCGTCGCCATGGACCTCTCGACGACTCACCTGGGCGACCTGTGGATCGCGTTGCAGATGATTGAAGGGCGATGCACGTGCCACTTCCTCGCCACATCGGAAGAGGCGGCGGCGCGCATCGAGACCGGGAGCGCGGACCTCAAGCAGGCGCTCGAACGGGCCGGCTATGCCGGGGCATCGGTGCATGTGGGGGTGTGGGACGGCGACCGGTTACGCGAAACGGCGCGTTTGATGCGCCGGTTTTCGGGATTGGATATCAAAGGATGATGGACGCGCACGAAGAGCGGCGCAGGAAAGCAGTGGCGTTGCGATACGATGCTGAACGCGATAGCGCGCCGCGGCTAACCGCAAAAGGCTCGGGTGTTGTTGCGGATCGCATCATCGAGATCGCCAAGGAAGCCGGGGTCCACATCCACGAAGACCCTGACCTGATTGCCGTGCTTTCGAAACTGGATGTCGAGGCGCAGATTCCCGAAGATCTTTACAAAGCCGTGGCGGAAGTCCTGGCCTTCGTGTACAAGCTCAACCGCCGAATGCCGGCTCAGCCCTCCCGTTGACACGCGCCGCGCGCGCGGCTAAAGTACTCGCCAGCATCGAGGAGACCCGTCATGGAAGACCATTACGTTCGTCCGTCATGGGACGACTACTTTCTCGAAGTCGCCCACGCTATCGCGAAGCGCGCGACCTGCGACCGGGGGCGGAGCGGCTGCGTTATTGCGAAGAACAAGCAATTGCTCGTGACGGGCTACGTCGGCGCGCCCGCGGGGCTGCCCCATTGCGACGATTCCGGTCATCAAATGAAGAAGGTGGTCCACGAAGACGGGCGCGAAACGATGCATTGCGTCCGGACCGTGCATGCCGAGCAGAACGCGATTTGCCAGGCGGCCAAGCTCGGCGTGCCGATCGATGGCGCGACGCTTTATTGCCGCATGACGCCCTGCCGGACGTGCGCGATGCTGATCATCAATTGCGGCATTGTACGCGTCGTCTGCGAACGGAAGTACCACGCGGGCTCCGAATCGGAGGAGATGTTCCGGCAGGCGGGCGTCGCCCTCGAATACAAGTTCGACGAGGTACAGGAGTACGACAACCAAAGCGCCTAGCTGCGGATTCCCGCCAATAAACGGCGCGCGTTGCCGCCGAGGATCTTCGCTTTGTCGGCGTCCGAGATACACGCGTACAGGACTTTGCCCACGGCGCCCGCTGCCGATATGAACGGCATATCCGATCCAAACACAATCCGATCCGCGCCGACCGTATTCACGGCATATTCGATCATGCCGTACGCGTGATTCGAGGTCGTCACGTCCAGGATAAGGTTCTCGTAGTCGGCGGCCACTTCAATGGCTTCCTTGACCGTCGCGAAGTAAAGCGCGTGTCCGAAAATCAGGCGCACGCCGGGGTGTTTCGCCAAGAGACGGCGAATGGGCCCGGGACCACAATACGGGTCGCCCGTCCACGCGTGGGTCAGGACCGGGCAGTTGCGCTCTTTCGCGATGGCCCACACGGGCTCGTAGTTCGGGCCGTCGATGGGGTAACACGCGAGGCCGGGATGGAGCTTGATGCATGTGAACTCAGGCTGCGCCAGAAGCCGCTCCAGCTCGCGCGCGATCTCCTCAGGATAATTCGGGTCCACGACCACGTAACCGACAAACCGGTCCGGGTACTCATGTACCGTGGCCGCCACGTCGTCATTGCCCAAGGCGGCGTCTCCCTCGATGGCCGCGTGCGCCGAGATCCACCCCTGCCGTATGCCGAGGCGATCCATTTCCGCAATCATGCCGGGGGCATCCGAATGCGCGATGTGAAACTGGAAGTACGGCCCCAGATGCATATGCACGTCGACGATATCGAATCTGCGTTCCATGGCTCCCTTCCACTGCCGCCAGACGCATTCTAGGGGCAGCATTTGAGCGTTTCAATTCCACGCGTGCACGAAACGCGCCGCTCGATACGTCTACTGTAATGAAATTCAGGTGAAGGAGACCGATCATGATGGACGTACGCGTCAGCGGACCGAGAGCGGATGTCGTCCCGCTCATTCAAATGGCCAATCAAGTGCAGACAGGGTTTCGTTTCAGCAATGAACACGCGCCGCGCGCCATCCCTCTGTCGTTGATTGACCTGCCCAACAGCGCTCCGTTCTCGGTGTCGCGCGAGTCGGGAGTGATGGTGTTCACGCATCACAGCGAGGACATCGCGCAATACGCGGAAATGAGCAGGAGCCTTTATCTGGTCGTCTGTTCCATCCTCGGCCTCGTGCAGTGGCGCGCGCTCGCTCTCAACGAGTTGCTCATGTGGGAAGACTTCCTCGTGCGCGAGGACCCGCCCGGATGTCTCTATGCTCATCGCGAGTCCCTGCATGAGTACGCGCTCGCGTTCGAACGGCCCTACGTGTGCGTGCCATGCCTCGAGTTCTTGCGTTGCCTCGGCGCCGAGAGCGAAACGGTCGCGTTGCTTGAAGTCCTCGATGGGCTGCCGCACGCGGCGTGATGGCCTCGGCGATTCTCCGTCCGGTATAATTGGAAGGTATGGCGATGTCGACGGAGAATAGGCACATGGAGATTACGGTAAACGGGAATGTCCGGACCGTGGCGTCCGGGACGTCGCTGGAGACGTTGATTTGCGACCTCGGCCTCAAACCCGGCTCGACCGTGGTTGAGAAGAACGGGGCGGTCCTGGAGCGCGCACGCATCCGCGATGACGTGTTGGCGGATGGCGATGTGCTTGAGTTCGTGCGTTTTGTGGGAGGCGGTTGATGGACCTCGCCGCGCGCATGGCTCGCTTCATTGAGACGGATCTCTATCTCGTGATTACCGAGCGCTTTTGTGCCGGACGTCCGGCGCTGGAAGTGCTCGATGCGGCGCTCGATGCCGGGGTGCGCCTCGTCCAATTCCGCGAAAAGGACCTCGATGACGGCGAGTTGTACCGCCGCTGCTTGGCTTTTCGCGAGCGGACTCAGGCTGTGGGCGCGCTGCTGATGGTCGACGACCGCGTAGATATTGCACTGGCGGCGGGGGCTGACGGCGTTCACCTTGGCCATTCCGATCTGCCGATCCCCGTGGCGCGCCGCCTTGCCCCTGAACTGATTGTGGGCGCATCGAGCCACAGTCTGGCCGAGGCGCTGGCCGCGCAAGAAGCCGACGCGAGTTATGTCAACATCGGTCCCATCTTTGCAACGCAGACAAAGGACGTGCCAACCGGTCCTCTTGGCCCCGCGACGATCGAGACCATTGCGCCGCATCTGACGATCCCGTTTACGTGCATGGGGGGCATCAAGATCGACAACATCCACGAAGTCGTCGAGCGAGGGGCGAAGCACGTGGCCGTCGTAACGGCCGTAACCGCCGCCGCCGACGTTCGCGCCGCCGCCGCCGCATTGCGCGAAGCCATCGTGTCAGCATAGCGCTCGGCGCGACTGCCTTTCCTGAAACTACTGTAATGAATCAATGTGTAATCAGCATAATCAGAATAATAGTACTGAGCGAAAGGCGGGGACTGGCTCGCTTTTCGGCAGTTTGAAAAACGTGCCTGTCCCTGCTTTTCGCGGCCTTCGCACCCAAGGATAAGATGCCATCGGCGTGACTCAATACACTAGAGCGTTTTAAGTTAAACTGTAGCCGCAGGAGGCAAACCAGTTATGGACATC
>CAYOCT010000033.1:0-70491 GCA_964402555.1 uncultured Nitrospiraceae bacterium
GGCGAAGCCAACAAAGGAAAGCGCAAGACCTTGGTATTTCTTCACGCGCTCTCAGGATGACAGGAAGGGCGGAGCCGAAAAACGAAATCGCGGGACCTTGTCATTTCTTCACAAGCTCTCAGGATGGCAGAAAGGACGGAGCCGGCAAAGGAAAGCGCAAGACTTTGAAGTTTCTTCACAAGCTCTCAGGACGACAGAGGAACGGCGGTAACAGACGCGATTACAATTACGACTACGATCACGATCACGAATAGGCGCGAGGGGGAGGGGAGAACCTAGATCGCGTACATAGACGTGTTCTGCTCTTCGTTATGCCGGCTCCTCTTCACGAGGCTCTCGAACGTGGTGCCGTCATAGACGGCCAACTGTGCCTTCTGGGCTTCCCTCCACATGGGCAGGAAGACGCAGTCTTCCTTTAGCGGACAGGACTCTTGGACCTTGACGCCCAGGCACATCACGGGATACATCGGGCCTTCGATCGCGCGGAGCACGTCGCCCACGGTGAGGTCGCGTGCCGCGCGGGCGAGGAGATAGCCTCCTTCCTTCCCGCGGACCGATTCGACGAGGCCGGCTTGCTTGAGTTGAATCAGGATGTTTTCGAGGAACCGCGGCGGGATGCCCTGGACCTCCGCGATGACAGGAATACTGGTGGGCCTAGGCCCGTGACGCCTTGCCAGTTCGAACACGGCCCGCAAGGCATACACCGTCTTTTGCGAAAACGACATAGCAGAACTGCGCTCCTTCCAATACCGGCCATCATAGTGGAGCGCCCGTTTTGAAGGCAAATACGGAATGTGGGCGCGCCGGACAATGTTGTCTCAAATGCGATTCGTGCAGGCCGGATGGCTTTCACACGAGTCGATTGCGCCGCGGAGGGCGTTCGTGTAGGCTTTCCGGCGGGCAGTATCAAGAGGGGCCGGCGGTCCGGGGATCGCCGCCCGGCGCCGCAACAAGGAGGGCACGCCCGTGTCGCATTCCGCCGTCCAAGGGGGCGCGAACCGCCTCGCGCAGGAAACCAGCCCGTATCTCTTGCAGCACGCGCACAACCCCGTCGACTGGTACCCTTGGTCGGACGAGGCTCTCGATCGCGCGCGCGTTGAGGATAAGCCGATCTTTCTCTCGATCGGGTATGCGGCGTGCCACTGGTGCCACGTTATGGCGCACGAGTCCTTCGAAAACGAAACCGTAGCCGGACTTCTCAACGAGCACTTCGTCAGCATCAAGGTCGATCGCGAAGAACGGCCCGACCTCGACGAGATCTACATGACAGCGGTCCAACTGATGACCGGCTCCGGTGGCTGGCCCATGAGCGTCTTCCTTACGCCGGACTTGAGACCGTTCTACGGCGGCACCTATTTCCCGCCGCAAGACATGCAGGGCCGCCCCGGCTTCGCGACGGTGTTGCGGAGTGTCGCCGCGACGTGGCAAACGCGGCGCGAAGACGTGCTGCACAGCGCCGAGGAACTCACCGGGGCTGTCCAGGGCCATCTGGCGGGCCAGATAGGCAATGCCGCGCCCGTCAAGCCGGAGCTGCCAGCAAAAGCAGCCGCCGAACTCAAGGCCTCGTTTGACGGAGTGGACGGCGGGTTTGGCGGCGCGCCCAAGTTCCCGCCGACCGCGGCGCTGATGCTGTTGATGCGGCAATACGCCCACACCCACGACCAGGCGCTGTTGGATATGGTTACGTTGACCCTCGACAAGATGGCCTATGGAGGCATGTACGACCACTTGGGCGGAGGTTTCCATCGGTACTCGGTCGACGCGCATTGGCTTGTGCCGCATTTCGAGAAGATGCTCTACGACAACGCCCTGCTCGCCCAGACGTATCTCGAAGCCTATCAGCTCACGAACAAACCCCTCTACCGCCGAATCGCGGCCGAGACGCTCGACTATCTCCTGCGCGACATGACGGATCCCGAAGGCGGGTTCTACTCGTCCGAGGACGCCGACAGCGAAGGCCAGGAGGGGAAATACTATCTGTGGACGCGCGCCGAGATCCTGTCCGCGCTGGGCGAACCGGACGGACGCCTTTTCTGCGTGTACTACAGTGTTCGCGACGAAGGGAATTTCGCTTCGCACGAACCGTATCACTCCGGCCAGAATATCCTGCATGTGCCGGGCAACCCCGACGAACTTGCGCGGCAGTATCGCGTGACGCCGGACGCGCTCGAACAGAAGATGAGAGACCTGCGCGCGCGGCTCATGGCGGTCCGGATCAAGCGTGTCCGGCCCGCGTGCGACGACAAAGTCCTCACCTCGTGGAACGCCCTCGCCATCTCCGCGCTGGCGAAAGGCTACCAGGTGATCGGCGACGAACGCTACCACGCGGCCGCCATCGTCGGCATGCAGTTTCTCCTCTCGCACATGATGCGCGAAGGCGACATGCTCCGCACGTATCGCGAAGGCAAGAGCAGGCTGCCGGGATATCTCGACGACTATGCGTTCACGGCCAACGCGCTGCTCGACATCTTCGAATCGACCTTCGGCATGCGATGGATCGCCATGGCGGAAGAGATCGCGCGCAAGATGATCTATCGGTTCTGGAGTCCCGAGGCCTCGGCATTCTACTTCACCTCGAAGCTGCACGCAGGCCTGCTGGCGCGCGCCAAGCCGTTGTACGACGGTTCCGAGCCTTCCGGCAACAGCATAGCCGCGCTCGTGCTCATGCGACTCGGGAAACTGTGCGAGTCGGCGGATCTCCTGGTCAAGGCGCGGCAGTTGCTTGAACACAACCAGATGGCCATGCACCGGTCGCCGCAGGCCTTCTTGCGGATGCTGTGTTCCGTAGACTTCTTCCTGCATTCGCCCAAGGAGATTGCGATCGTGGGCGGCGCCGACGATCCCGCAGTCGAGGGATTTCTGCGTGTATTGCATGGCCGGTTCATCCCCAATAAGATAGTGGCGGTGCTGGATCCGTCGAGCGAAAGGGCTCAGGACCTTGTGGCGCGAATTCCCCTGCTGCGCTCGAAAGAACTGGTGCAGGGCAAACCCGCGGCTTACATTTGCAGGGATTTTACGTGCGGCGTGCCGGTGACGACCGCCCAGGATTTTCTCAAGGCGCTGCAAGAACCGCTTTGAGGGTGCGAGGAACGTGACGTGACAACGAAGTTGCCCTTCCGAGTGGTCTTGTTCATATGCGTGTGCGTTATGGCCGTTTCCGCGGCAGCCCAGCCGGCTCCGCAAGGCCCCGCCTTGTCGATCGAGACTCTTTTCGACGCAAGTGCCGCGCACCCGGGCGGGACGTTGCACGCGGCAGTCCGAGTTTCCTTGGGCGCCGGCTGGCACGTCAATGCCCACGTGCCAGCCGACGAGTACCTGGTTCCTACCGTACTCTCGTTCAAACCGCTCGACGGCGTCACCGTTACGGATATGGTCTATCCGGACCCCATCCAAGTCACGCTGGAAGGCAGCGGCGAGCGGCTGGCCGCCTACGAATCGCAATTCACGATCGGCGTGGCTCTCGGCGTGGCGGACGGGCTGGCGCCTGGAAGCTACACCCTCGCAGGCAAGCTTCAGTATCAAGCCTGCGATACGAAGCAATGCTTCCCGCCGAGTTCCTCTCCCGTTAGTATCGCCTTTACGGTCGCGCCACCGAACGAAGCAGTGACGCCGCAACATCAAGAGGTCTTTGGAACCCTTCATTTCGGTTCAGGCCAGCAAGCGCAGCCCGCCGAACGCGCGGCGCAGACGCCTGCCACGCCCTCTGCGCAGGTTCCCGAGAGCGATTGGAAGGACTTGGCGGCGGATTTCGTCACGATCGGGACAGCCTCCGGCTACCTTGGCCAGACCGATTTCCTGGCGTTTCTCGACAGTGCGGAATCGGGCCGCGCGCGGTCCCAAGGAAGCCCGCTCGCCGATAAGAGCGTTTGGCTCGTCGTGTTGTTGGTCGTGGGCGGCGGGCTGCTATTGAATCTGACGCCGTGCGTGCTGCCCTTGATACCCATCAATCTGGCGATTATCGGCGCGGGGGCCAAAGCCGGGTCGCGGTCGCGCGGATTCTTACTCGGAGGCGCCTACGGGGTGGGCATCGCGCTAACCTACGGCGTGCTCGGCCTCGTGGTGATTCTCGGCATCTCGAATACCTTCGGAGCCATCAATGCCACACCGTGGTTCAACGCGGCGATCGCGGCGATCTTCGTCCTCCTGGCCTTGGCCATGTTCGACGTCTTCCTGATCGACTTCACGCGCTTCCAAAGCAGACTGGGCATCCAGCGCAAAGAAGGAGGCAGCATGGCCATCGCCCTGGTCATGGGTGGCGTGTCGGCGCTGCTGGCAGGCGCATGCGTTGCGCCGGTCATTATCTCAACCATCGTGTATGCGCAGGACCAATACACCAAAGGGCACGCGCTCGCCCTGATTCTCCCGTTTCTCATCGGCGTAGGCATGGCGCTGCCGTGGCCCTTCGCGGGCGCCGGCCTTTCTTTTCTGCCCAAGCCCGGCAAATGGATGGTTCGCGTCAAATATGCGTTTGGCGTTTTCATCCTGCTCTTTGCGCTGTACTACGCCCACCTCGCCTATTCCCTGTTCAGCGACCGCTACCTCGTCGACCGCGCCGCCGTCACCGACTCGGCGCGGCAGATGGACCAAGAAGGCTGGGAGACTTCGTTGTCGAAGGCGCTGGCCGATGCGAAGGGCGCGAATAAGCCGGTCTTCATCGACTTCTGGGCCACGTGGTGCAAGAACTGCCTGACCATGAACCAGACCACCTTCAAAGCGCCCGAGGTGGTGGCGCGGCTAGAGTCCTATGTGAAGGTTAAGTATCAGGCGGAAGACCCCTCGGATCCGGCCACGAAGGAAGTCATGGCGCATTTTGGAGCGGTCGGCCTCCCCACCTACGTCGTCTTGAAGCCGCGCTAGTAACTCCACGTCGCGTTAGTCGGGCGAAGACCTTCTTCCTTAGACCGGTCTGCCGTTACTTGCTTTGTCGGACAGCACATCGTCGGCCTTTCAACTTGCGAAAAGCTCTTAAAACAGAGACTGTGCCTGTCGAATTGACAAGGTTAGATCCGATCCCTATACTCCTCGCGATGCACGAACTACGGGGTAGGAGCCACTGATTTCATGGATCGGGATGAAACCGGGAAAGCCGACGCGGGCATGGGGAAGGCTGCGAATCAGCAACAAGCCGGCCTTCTCGCAAAGCACTGGAAGCAATCGAGCAATGCCACGTTAGAACCCAACTATGCGCAGTTTCGGGTAGTCGTCGCCGACGACGACATCCAAATCTGCCAGCTAGTTTCGGACACGATTCGCAATGCCCTCGGTTGCGAAACCCATTTCGTGAGTACCGGGGACGAGGTGTGCGAATTTCTCGCGTCCCACACGGTGGATGTGTTGATCGCGGACATGCTCATGCCTGGGATTCACGGCCTCGAGTTGGTGTCCAAGGTTGTCAGTGACTGGCCTCGTACCGATGTCGTCGTTATGACGGGGCACGTAGACGACTTCCCGTATGTCGAAGTCGTCAAAGCCGGGGGTAAAGATTTTATCGCGAAGCCGTTCCAGGCCGCGGAGCTTATTGCGAAGCTGATGCGCTTGTTTCGGGAGCGATGCCTGCGCGAAGCGCAGGTCCTCGCTGGACTCAAGTACCGCAGCCTCTTCGAATTGAACACCGACGGCATGGTGTTTGTCGACGCCGAGTCCCGCCAAGTGCTCGACGCGAACGCGGCATTCTCCGCGCTGAGCGAGCGCGCGATAAACGAACTGGTCGGAGCGCCGTTTCTGGACCTCCTCGATCCTTTCGAGCGGGGCCGATTCCAGGAGGCGCTCGAGTTGTGCTCGCGCACCGAGCAAGGGACCATTGGCGACGTCGTGATCGTGACGCCCACGGGCCAGGAAGTCTACTTCGACGTGAGCGTGACGTTCATTTCTGTCGAAGCCCAGCGCATCATTTGTCTCGCGTTCAAAGACACGACCGAAAAGCGGAAGATCGAGGAACACCTCGTCGAGACTGCGCAGACCGACTCGTTGACGGGGTTGCTCAACAAGCGCACGTTCATGACCAATCTCGAGTGGACCATCCGGCGCGCCGCTTCGGACGACACCGCGGTTACGCTCGTGTTCATCGACGTGGACGGGTTCAAGCTCTGCAACGACCGGTATGGTCATCAGACCGGCGACGAAGTCCTGCATATGCTCGGCCAGATCATTCAGGACAATATCCGGCGCGCGCACGACGGAGCCTACCGCTACGGCGGCGATGAGTTTGCCATCGTCCTGCTCTGCGCCAAAGAGACCGCGGTACGAATTGCAGAGCGCATCCGCGCGCGATTCGAGAAGGACGAGAATTTCGGCACTTCGCTAAGTATCGGCGTGGCCGAACACAAACCCGTCATGCGCGGCGAAGAACTCGTGCGCCTCGCGGACCAAACGCTGTACAAGGCCAAGTCCCTCGGGAAGAACACCGTATGCCTGGCCTGACCGAAGGCGGGCGCCACACGGAATCCGAGCGCCCGTGAGCGATATCTTCGCAGCCATTTTGCCGGTCTTTCTCGTCGCAGCCTTCGCATACGGCTTGCGCCGCCTGTTCCCGCTTCACACCAAGACCCTTTCGACGCTGAACGTGTATCTGCTCGTGCCGGCGCTCGTGTTCGGAAATATCTCGAAGCGCGCTCTCGAGTGGGATGTGTTCGGGCGCATCGCCGTGGCGTCGGTCCTGATGCTGCTCTGCATGACCGTTGTGCTGACCATCCTGGCCCGCGCCCTGCGCATCGGCCCGAAAGAACATGGCGCGTTTCTCATGACGTCGTTTCCGAACCTGGGTAATTTTGGCTTGCCGGTATGCCTCTTCGCGTTCGGGAAAGAAGGCCTCGCCATGGCGGTCGTGGTCATGGTATGCGGCAGCTTCCTGCAAAACAGCGTCGGCCTCTACTACGCGCAACGCGCGCATCATGGCATGGGCGGCGCGTTCCGGCAAGTGTTTCGATTCCCCATGATCTACGCGTTCCTGCTCGCACTCCTCTTTCAACGTACGGAGTGGGGCGTGCCCCTAGCGCTCAGCCGCGCCGTCGATATCACGGCCGATGCCGCCATCCCGGTTCAGTTGATTATACTGGGGGTTCAACTTGCGGAAACCCGGCTGGGTACCGGGCGCGATGTGTTTTCGGCGGCCGCGGTGCGGCTGTTGGGAGGGCCGATCTTCGCCGTCCTTGTGGCGGCCGTGGTGGGTATGCACGGTGTGGCGGCCAAGGCATTCATCGTCCAGATGAGCGGGCCTGTAGCGATAGGCATGGCGGCGTACGGAGTGCAGTTCGATGTCGCGCCGCGTTTCCTGGCCAGTGTGGTCTCCTGGACCTCGCTCTTCAGCATCGCGACGGTCTCGGTGGTGCTCTATGCCCTCGTCCATATCGGGTGGTAAGGCGCACCCTCGATCAAGAACTCGAACCGATCACGGGATCGACATCCGATGGCCGTGCCGCCGCGTTGTAACGGATTAAGCCCGAAGGGTCCACACGGAACCAGCGGTTGCCGGTAACTCCCGGGGTCTTCGGATCGGCGAAGCACACAAAGTACCCGTCGGACACGGTGTCCATGAAGAAGCGATAGCCTTGCCGTTCGACGCCATCGGCCCAGTTGCCGTTGAGATAGGCCGTGCCCGTGCCGTCGACTTCACTCGTAAGGGCGCCGAAATCCCCGAAGACACACTTGACCGAATTGAAACCTAGCTCGGCGCCGCAGACAGTCCGCAAGTTCTCGATTGCCGCGCCCTCGTTCGTCTGCAACCGCGACCGGATCAAGCCGGGTATGGCGATCGCCGCCACGATCGCGATGATGGCCACCACAATCATCATCTCTATCAGCGTGAATCCTCGTGTGCTCTTCATTACGTCACCCTCCGTCCGGGGTTCGATTGCGCGCCCGAATCGCGAGAACTGCTTCCACTCTATGGTAAGAAATGGAGAGGCGGCGAGGAGCATCTCCACGCCGCCAGTCTTAGCAATTCAGGTTCAAATGTCGTGCCGGAACGCGCTCGTCACGGGGTTTCGCCGATGGGAGTGCTCGTCGCATCGGCTGCGCCGGCAGTGCTGAACCGAATAACACCAGAACTGTCCGTGTAGAAGTAGCGATTGCCCGTCGTGCCCGGGGTCGTCGGATCGCCGTTCGCGGTGAAGTTGTCGACCGTGCCGCCCAGCGTGAAGTTGTACCCGCTCTTCGGGGCCGCCCAGTTTCCATCGAGGAACGGCGGCGTCGCCGTGGTCAGGTCCGCAAACGCGACGGCATACGCGGAATTCGCCGAGTGGAACGCGACTTCGGCGCCGTTGATGGTCCTCAAGTTGCCGATCGCGGCGGACTCGTTGGATTGCATGCGCGAACGCAGCAAGTTCGGAATCGCGATCGCGGCGATGATCGCGATGATGGCCACCACAATCATCAATTCAATGAGCGTAAAACCGGCAGTCTTCTTCATAGGGGATCCTCCTCGTTGGGGTTGCTTTTCCTTTCGGCCCGATGTCCAGGCCGACTCATTCGATTCAACTGACATGCGGCCAAAAGCAGCCTACGTGCCAACCGGACCGAAATAGCGGCAACTGTTTCATGAGTAACCCTTTAGAAGAGATCTATCGAGTAGGGCACAACAAGGAACACGAACGTACGGATGACAGGCCCTGTAAGGCAGTGACAATTTTTGTCCAAACCAAGGACCCATACCGCGCCAAACCATCGCGTCCAATCGGCTTCTTGACCATGCAAGACCGGCATGGCACAATACGCCCCGCGAAACAAGGAGGCGCTCCGTGGGAACACTCATGCCGATTCTGACCTTGCTGGTCGTTGTGGCGCTCGGGCTGTTGATCACGCGGATTGACGCCGTGGCCTTGACGCTCACAGGGCTTTCCCGCGAGCTTTCACAGTTCCAGGCCCTGTCCGCGTTCATGGGCGTCGGGTTTACGACGCAGGAATCGGAACTCGTCCTCGAACACCCCGTGCGCCGGCGCATCATCCGCTTCATGATCCTGCTCGGCAACGCCGGATTCGTGGCCGCTGTGTCCTCGTTGATCCCGCTGTTCGTCAGCGCCGAAGACTCGTCCGGATTCTTCTACAAGTTGCTGGCGCTGGGGTGCGGTTTGGTCCTGCTGTGGATCGTCGCGTCAAGCGCATGGATCGACCGCCAACTGTCGCAGGCGATCGGCTGGGCGCTGCGGAATTGGACGCGCATGGAAGTCTACGATTACCAGGGCTTGCTGCAAGTGGGCGCGGGCTATTCCGTCTGCGAAATGAAAGTCGAAGCCGACTACTGGGTTGCCGGAAAGACCCTCGTCGAATTGAGGCTCGGAGACGAAGGCGTGCAGGTCCTCGCCATCCGCCGCGCCGACGGCGAGTTTGTCGGCGCGCCGACCGGCCGCACCTACATCCGCAAAGGCGACACCCTCGTGGCCTACGGCAAAGTCGAGCACCTGGCCGAACTTGACGGGCGAAAGGCCGGCCCGGAAGGAGACGCCGCCCACCAGAGGCGTTTCGACGAAATCATGCAGGCCGCACACCAGAATGAGCCGCGCCAGCGGACGGAATGATGGGACTTCCTGTGGACGTGGATAAGCTTGCCGCTCTCAAGTGCTTCCTGCTCGATATGGACGGGACTATCTACCTCGGTCCCAACCCGATCGACGGCGCCGTCGAATTCATGCGCTTTCTTCGTGACACCGGCCGGAAACACCTGTTCTTCACCAACAACCCCACCGCGGACGCCACTCAATACTGCGCCAAGCTCCGCCGCATGGGGATCGAGGCCGAGCCTGGAGATATCCTCACGTCCGGCGAAGCCACCGCGCGTTACCTCGTTTCCGAGACCGCGTACCGGCGTGTGTACGTCGTGGGCATGCCGTCCTTCGAAGAGGAACTCCGGCGTGCCGGTATCGAGGTCAGCGGTCAAGACCCCGAAGCCGTCGTGCTCGCCTTCGACAAGAGCCTGACCTACGCGAAGCTTGAGAAGGCCTGCCTGCTTCTCCGCGCGGGATTGCCCTACATCGCGACGAATCCCGATCGCGTCTGCCCGACCGAATACGGCTACATCCCCGACTGTGCCGCCACCGCCGCGCTCATTCAGGCCGCGACCGATCGCACGCCGAAATACATCGGCAAGCCCAACCCCGAGATGGTCCGCATGGCCCTCCAGAAACTCGACGCCACGCCCGAGGTTACCGCCATGGTCGGCGACCGCCTCTACACCGACATGCAGATGGCCTACAACTCCGGGATCGCTTCGATTCTAGTGCTGAGCGGCGAATCCACCCTCGATGACGTGGCCCAAGCCGAACGCAAACCCGACTATGTCTTCGCGTCTGTGCGTGCTATCCAACGGGCAGTCGAAGCGCATCCGCCCGCGCCTTCAAGCTGATGCCTGTATATACGCTTGTCTTTCGTCCGTGTCAGTCCGTGAACGTCCGTGTCTCACGAGGAGCAGGACTGAGAATCACTTCTTGAGCACGGGCGTTAGGACGATGTTGCGGTACTGGACGCCGGTGTGATCGCCTTGAAGGTAGATGGGGCCGGGGCGGAACTCGTCGGACCAGAGCGCGCCTCCGGTGCAGCCTTCGAGCGGCGCGTTGTCGAGGATCTTCGTGCCGTTGAGGATCACGGTAACGTGGCGGTCGACGAGGGTGATGTCGTAGGTCTGCCACTCGCCCGCGGGTTTCTCGGCGGAGACGCTGGGCGCGATGCGGCTGTAAATCCCGCCCATGTTATGCGGGTCGATCGGTTTGCCGTAGCTGTCTTCCACCTGGACCTCGTAGATGCCGCGCAGGTAGATGCCGCTGTTGCCGTGCGGGGGCACGTTGACTTCGAGTCTTAGATTGAAGTCTTCGAATTCTTTGTCCGTACGAAGATTGCCGTAGTGTTTGTGCGGCTGGCCTTCGATTTGTTTCGGATCGTTGACCAGCACACCCTTCTCGACGCTCCAACCGCTGGCCGCATGCGGGTCGGTCAGGCTCCAGCCTTTGAGGTTCTTCCCGTTGAACAGCTTGATGGGTTTGCCAAATGAGACCTTGGATAAATCCGGCGCCGGGGGAAGAGGAGGAATCCGTTTGCCGGTGAACTCGTCCTTGTCCACGCCATTGCCGTTGTTGCGCGGACTCGTGCGGCTGCCCTTGATGGTGTCGCCGTCGATGGTGAACGCGAAGGTCTCCGTGTAGGCCTGCTTCTTGACGACGTTGCCCGCGGCGTCTTTGCGCTCGACCGTCCGGCCGCGCGTGGCGTACAGCGTGTTGCCATCGAGGTACACGCTGTCGAGAGGATTGACGCTGCCGCCGTACCACAAGAGGCTGCCGTCGAGGTAGCCGTCTTGTTGCGTTACCGCGAGCCATCCCGGACCGTTGCCGGGAAGCGTCAATGCCCAGCGCCCAAGGAACGGTTTCGCGCCGTCGTCGGCAACTGCCGCGCATGCCAGGGCCACTGTCCACACCGGAACCAAGATCCACCACTTCGTCTTCATCGCTTCACTCCTGTACGGTTGGAAGAAGTCTCATACCAAGTTGCGTTTAGAGGCGTAGAAATCAAAGGCGCCGCATTTCCACTCGTGATCGTGATCGTAGTCGTGATCGTAATCGTAATCGTCTACGAACCTTCCGATTACGACTACGATCACGATTGCGATCACGATCACGATCACGACAACCTGCTAGTATTCATCTCCTTCGCGGTCCCAGTTCGTTCGTTTTGATTGCGCCTTCGTCTCACTATGCGAGCGTCGCCACACGATTTTCAAGCGCTGGCATTTGCAATTCCGGAGGGACGTGGTATAATTGGGTTGCTTTCGGAAGCCGCCTAGCGAGAATCGCTTTGCGGGAGTCCTGACCGGGGCATGTACGGGCGCCTGAGGCGTCCCGACCGCGTTTAGTATTCTCGAGGCGGCTTCCGTTGCTGTTTCTAAAGGGGGAATCTCGCTACGGGACGCTCGGCGGCAGCGCATCGAGTTCTTGTTGAATCTTCTGGCGGTCCGGCGGCTTGAGATCGAATTGACTCAGTATTGTGCCGTACTCCAGCCTCGCCTCGGCGGGACGGTTCGCGCGCGCGTAGGCCCGTGCGAGGCTCACCTGCAGAAGCAAGTGTCCTCGGATACGCAACGCCGCGTTTCGCAGGACTTCGATTGCCTGGTCAGGCTGGTTGAGCTGCGTGAGCGCCTCGGCGTAAAGCACGGCCGCATCGCCCTGAAGCCGTTCGGGCATAGCGCCTCCAAATGCCGTCATCGCCCCGGCTACCTTCTGCCATGCCCCCGCCGACGCATACACGTACGCGACATTATAGACGGCGGCTCCGGCCTCGCTTCGCGGCACGGCCGGATTTGCGGCCTCTTGCGCCATGATGTCCGCCGCCCACGTGAGATTGTCGCGTTGCGGCGTCGTCCCCGCAGCCGGCTTCGCGCTCTGGCCGCGCGCGGCCTCCGCAAACTGTGTCGAAGCCGCCAGCAATCCGCCATCCTTGCCCCACAAGCTCGCGAGCGCGTCCATGCTGGCCGGCACATCTTTGCCTTCTCGCTTCATCCGCGCGACCGTGCTCACTAACGTGTCCCGCATCTGTTTCTTTCGCGAGGGCGTTTCTGCGAATTGGTTGAAGACGTTCCAGGCCGTCGTGTTAGTGGGGTTGATGCTGACCGCGCGCAACAACGCATCCTGCGCGCCAGGACTGTTTCCGAGGGCCATGCGCGCGCGCGCGAGCACCGTGTAGACGCGGTCGAGTTCGCGCGTCTTGAAATCGATCGCGCGGAGGAAATGCGTCTCCGCCTGCTGCCAAGACTCCTTGATGGCAGGGCTAGCCGGATCGTGCTGCTGAAGGATCGTCGCGCGCAACGAGGCGACGCGCCCGCGCACATCCTCGGCTTCGCCGAGCGGCGCGCACAGCTTCAAAGCCCGCTGGGTGTTCTCGTCCGCGGCATCGAGCACGCGCAAACGTTCCGCGACCGGCGCGTCGGCCATGGCCAATTCCGCCAGCATCAACTGCCCGTGGGCGAGGGCCACCCACGCTGGCGGGAAGTTCGGATTGAGCGCCGCGCCGCGCTCGAACTGCTCGATGGCGACCTTGGGATTGTACGTGCGCAGCGCGCATTCGCCGCGCTGGTAGGCGTACTCGGAATCCCACGGAATCAAGCGTTGCGCCTGTACGAGAAACTGGTCGGCCTCGGGATACATCTTGTAGTAGATCGCCCCGGATGCGCGCTGGAAATACATCTCGGCGGCGAATGCGCACGACTCGAAGGCGATAACGCCCACCGAGGCGATACACACGACGCCGTACACGAGCGAGGAACCCCAGTGTGGCAGACGCCTCGCTACGGCATCGCCACCGCCCGCCCGGACACCTTCGAACGCTCCGACCATTAAGAAGAGCAGCATGCCCGATACGGGCACGCGCAGATTGAACCCGAACAATCCGTCCACCATGAACGTGCAACAGAACGCCGCGAACGCAAGCCCGAACTGGCGGCGCGATCGGTCCGCGTCGGCAAGGCCCATCCACAGGCCGTACCCGATCCCGAGCAGCAACGCCAGCGCATAGAGGCCCGCGGCGGGCAGCCCGGCCTCGGTGCCGATCTCGAGGATGTCGTCGTGCGCGCGGTAGTTCATCTTGCGTTTGAGCGCGAAGTGTTCCTGCTCGAACGGCGTCCAAAACGCGGGATTGACGTAACGGTAATTCCCGGGGCCGTACCCGAGGACCGGGTGTTGCTCGATCATGCGTGCCGCGCCCGAATACCCGTGGATGCGCAGGAGCGTCGTAATGCTCGTCGGATACGGTGTGCCTGTCCGCGCTTGGTACGCGGCCATCGCGCCCATGAGTCCCAGCACGGCAATCAGCGCCATCGCCACGAACGTGGCGAGGATTGTGGGCAACGGCTTCCGTAAGCGGCGATACGCCAGCCACGTGACCGCCAGAAGAACCGAGGCCGCCAGAAGCCCAACAATACCGCCGCGCTGATTCGACAGTTCGAGATGGACCAGGAACACCACCACGAATCCGAGATACCAGAAGCGCCGCTTCGTAACCGCGAGATAAATCGCCATGACGATGCACAAGACGGTCGTGTGCGCCGCGAGATTGCCGTTGCCGAATGTGCCGGGCGCCTCTTTGAGCGCGCCTTTCAGGTCGGGGTTCCAGGGAAACGGATCGAGGCCGAAATGCTGGAAGATGCCGTAGACGCACGAGAGCGCAACCGCGCCGCACATCGCTAGCATGAATCCTTGCACTTGCTCGGGACGGCGGTACGCGTGCGCGGCTATGAACGCAATGAGATACAACGGGATGAAATGGCACACGGTCTCGAACGCGTAGCCGTGGAATTGCGCATGGACCGCGGCCACGAGGAAAAGCGCCAGCAGCGCCAGCAGAACTTCGGACAACCGTGTTGGCTGGAGGACCCCCGTCTTTCGTAGCCAAAGCCCGACAGCGCACACCACGGCAAACACACCGCCGCCAATCGTGTAGACCAGGATCTTGGTGTCGACGGCGGGATCGCGGATGAACGGGAACAGCGCCAGCACCACCACGAAGGCAAGGATCGCCAGTTCGACGCGCAGCAGCCGTTCGAGGCCGGAGTCCGCCGTGGGCGTGCCCGATGCAGCGGCGCTCTTCATTTACACGCTACCCCGCCCGATGCCGAAGTATTGGAAGCCGTGCGGCGCAAGGGCCTTCGCCGAATAGAGATTGCGCCCGTCGAAGATCACCCGCTGCCGCATCAGTGTCCCCATGCGTTCGAAATCCGGGTTGTGGAATTCACGCCACTCGGTCGCGATGACCAGGCCGTCCGCATCCTGTAACACGCCGTAGTACTTTGTGCCGACGGTCACGCGATCGCCGTAGGCCTCGCGGACTTTCGGTCCCGCGACAGGGTCGTACACGACCACGGCCGCGCCCGCTTCGAGCAGCGCGTCGACGATGTACATCGCGGGCGCGTGGCGGATGTCGTCGGTGCGCGGCTTGAAACTCGCGCCCCAGATTGCGACGCGCTTCTCGCTGATGTCCGGGCCGTAGAAATCGAGGATGCGCTGCGCGAAGATCCGGACCTGGCGATCGTTCACGCGCGCGATCGCCTCGATCATGTCGCACGCGACGCCTTTCTCGCGCGCCGAATGCGCGCACGCGACGACGTCTTTCGGCAGGCACGACCCGCCGAATCCGAGCCCCGGGAACAGGTACGTCGACCCGATGCGGCTGTCCGCCATGAGGCCCTCGCGCACCTCGGTGATGTCCGCGCCGTAAGCCTCGGCGATGTTGGCGAATTCGTTGATCAACGAGATGCGCGACGCGAGCATCGTGTTCACGGCGTACTTCGTCATCTCGGCGCTACGTTCGCTCATACACAGGATTGGTTTGCCCGTGCGAAGGAACGGCGAATAAAGTTCCTTCATGATTTCCTGCACGCGCACGTCGCTGCACCCAATGAGAATGCGGTCCGGGCGCATGAAATCGTCGACCGCCGCGCCTTCCTTCAGGAATTCCGGATTGACCACGATATCGAATGGCGACGACGTGATGCCCGCGATAACTTCGCGGATGCGGTCCGCCGTGCCCACGGGGCACGTGCTCTTGATGACGACGATGTGATAACCCTTCATCGCGCGCGCGACCTGTTCCGCGCACGAAAGGACTTCTGACGTGTCCGCGCCGCCGTCTTCGCGCGAAGGCGTGCCCACGCAGATGAAGACGAGGAGCGAACTCGCGACCGCCTCATCGAGATCCGAAGTGAACCGAAGCCGTTCTTCTTCGAGGTTGCGCGCGATGAGTTCCTCGAGGCCGGGCTCATAGATCGGCAGCTTGCCCTTGGACAGCGTCTCGATCTTGGCGGTGTCGCGGTCCACGCACGTTATGAAATGGCCGTTCTCCGCCAGTCCCGTGCCCACGACCAAACCCACATACCCGGTTCCGATAACTGTGATTTTCATAGGCGTTCGCACCCGTTGTTGGAGGTCCAAGACTCTGCGTCTACGATGCTATCATGCGCCTTTCCGCGGTTGCAATGAAAGGCCGGTTTATCGCTCAGTGCTCCCCAGCTTCTATGTGGCTCCATCTCTTCTTGTGCTCGTGCTCGTGCTCGTGCTCGTAATCGAGTTACTCGCGGCCGAGTGTTGGCAGCGGTCAGAATCCCGCGAAAACGGCCGTTCTGTTAAGGCTACAGCCTTCCGACCTTCGGTCGATTACAATTACGAGTCATAATGAAGCGTGGCCTCACTCGGGAGGATGAAGATGCAGCGCGTCTCGTGTGGCGCACCGATACATCAAGGAACGCTGGACCACCTGTCATTCTGAGCGAAGCGAAGAATCTCCTGGCAGGCGAGGCCTCTATCGAGGGTGGGATTCTTCGCTTCGCTCAGAATGACAGGTGGTCGGGTTTCGATCTTCGAGGTAGCTCGAGCACGGGAAAGCTCGGCTCTTCACGAAACTGGGGAGCACAGAGCGTCTATCGCGCCGTGACGGCGTACAGCACGAGGCCCGCGCCTTGCTCGTTCTGACGAGAGACATCGAACGAGACGATCCAGCGATCGTTCGATGCCTGGATCCCGGCGCAGTCGATGACGGCGGTCCCGCGCTCGAACGCCCGCGGAATTTGAAGCGTCGCGTCCGACGCGCCGTTCAGGGCAATGGTCACCGTCTGATCCGGCACGGCCGACGCGAGTTCGACGGCGATCTGGCCCGGTCTGCGCGCGGCGCTGAACACAAGGACCGCGTGCCGTGACGGTCCCATTGCGACGAAGGTTCCGCCTTGGCTGCTTTCTTGATTCGGCCCCCACGTCCCGCGCAGAAACTTCCGCGTCCCGGGGATGCCGAATACGAGCCGGCCATCCTCGGGTAGCGCGAGATCCGCGGGTTGCGTCAGCCAGAAGACCGCGAAGTCCGGGTCGTGATAACACGCATACGTGTCGTATAGCGTGTCGCGGATGCCCTGGTACTCGGGAAAGTACGCGTTGTCGAACCAACCGTCCGTCACCGCGAGCACGCTCGCGCCTTGTGGGATGACCTTGTTAATCAGGTCCACGCCGAACGTCTCGCGCCACGAGGTCCAGCCAATGCGATCCGCGAAATACAGCGTAGCGGGACTCCGGCTCGCGGTCAGCACGCGCGCGTCGCGCGGCGTGTTCTGGTCAATCCACGCGCCGCAGTGTAACTCGGAGGCATGGTAAGGCGTGTAGAGATCTTTCGCGACGTACAACGACCACGCCATCGTGCCGATTAGCGCCGCAAGGCCTGCGATGCGCCACGCCTTCCCGCGCATGCAGGCCGACAACGCGCGCGACGCGAGTATCGCGCACGGCGGCGCGAGGACGAGGTGGTAATAGCCGTTGGTGATATTGCCGCCGGGCATGAGCAGAAAAAACGACAACGCTCCCGCGAGCCACGCGTGCGCAAACCAGTCGCGGCCCTTCGGTCCTGGAATGGCAAGACCGAGCACGGCCAGCACGACGACGGGCGGGGTCAAGGCAATGTTCCAAACGGCTTTCGCGACCTCGATGTAGTATTTCGGATCGAAAAGGTAGCGCCGGTAGTCGAGCAAGGAATCCTGCGCAAACGTGATGGCCGTCCTCGATCCAAGGTAGCCATACGAATACGCCACATAGGCGCCGACAGGCAGCGCGACCAAAGCGGCGAATGCGTATAGCGGCCATGTTGTGAAGGTGCTCCGGCCATGGCGGCGAAACGTAAGAAAGGCCATCGGGATCGCGATGATGGCAAGCTGCGGTTTTCCGAGCAGCGTCAGCGAGGTAAAGACCGCGGCCAGCCAGAAGCCGCGCCGTCGCGAAGATTCGAGCCATGTGTCGTAGTGGTACAACGCCGCGAACGCCATCGCGTAAACGAATGGTTCGGGCATCTGCACGCGGCCGCAGTAAAGGAAATACGGAGAGACCGTGAGCAACAACGCGCTCATCGCCGCGCATGCCGTGCCGTAGAATCGCTGGACGAGCCGGTAGAAATAGGCCGTGCCGATCAGCGCGAACGCGATCGGGACGGCGCGCCCCACCCACGACGCGATCCCGAAAACGAAATACAGCATCGCGGTCAGATAAGGCACGACCTGCAATTCGGTCGCGCCCACTAGGCCGCCCATTTCGGGATGCGACACCGCGCGCCAATCGACCATCGGAGCGAACAGGTTCATCCCTTCGCGAAAGAAGTTGCGCGCGATCATCAGCGTCTGCGTGTCGCGCCACGAAAGGAAGTCGGTGGGCGGCGCGGTGATATGGTAGAGACGCAGCGCAAACCCGAGGAACAGGATCGCGCCCAGAAATAGGGTTTCGGGTTTCGGGTTTCGGGTTTCGGGTTCAGTGGACATCGGCAGGCGTCAGATGGAAATCGCCGCGTTGGGCGCACCAGGGCTGCTTCGTGGTAATGGCGACGGTCCGTCCGCGCTGGTCGAGATCGAGCGCGGGCGTCATCGCATAACCGAAGTACGCGTTGCCCGTCTGATACACGTTGCGCTTGACCCATTCGAGCGGAACGGCCTCACCGTCGATACGAATTTCGTAAGCGTTGTCGAGGTCCGTTCCCGTGGGCGAAGACTCGCTATGCCGAAGCTCGAAACGAATCCGATACTTTCCTTTCACCGGAACGAGCTTCGACCACGTTACCGTGCCCGGCTTCACAAACCAAATCCCACTCGCCTCGCGCCGAATCGCTTCGCCATCGCAAGTTACTCTGGCTTCGCCACGATCGATTGCGCTTCGACTCTCGTAATTGAGACGGCAAATGTTTTGGAACTGCCGCGATATTCGGAATCGAATCCGCTGCTCTTGGGGTTCTGCGGGCAGATAGGTGTCGAGACTCCAGGGCTGTCCCAAACCGAACGCGGCAATCCGCCGGTTCAATTCCGGATCGACACCGTAGAAGCGTAGCGCCAGACCGCACGCATCCGCGCGATCCCCCGTACGGTCGGACAACACAATGTTCCGGGCGTTCGATTCAATCGAGGAAAGATGAACCTCGGCAGGCCAATTATTCGAGAACACGATGACGGGATACTCGATGTTGAGTGGTTCGAGCAGCGACTGCCACACGCGGTCCGTCGGCGCAACGCCGCTGTAGAGCGGGACTCCCACCCACGGCATGGCCGGGCTCCACGCATAGGAGACGCCCGGAGGAAACGGGAAATGCCGGCGTAGCGTCCACCCTTGCAGCTTTGCGGTCTGCCCCGAGATAACCCAGCGGCTCGCGTTAAAGATGACGAGTTCCGGCGCATAGGCGTTAGCCTCCTTGCCGAGATGGAGGTTCACGTCAAAGGCGTCGTCGGCGTATGCGATGGAGGCTTCGCCGTATTCGGAACGATACCGCATGACCTTGCCGTCCAGTCCCTCGGAGCGCCACGTATCTGGACCAGCATGGAGTTCGGCCCGAATGCCGCCTGCAAACCATTTGAAGAACCCATCGCCGACGTCAATCTTCTCCGGCGATGGTTGTTTGGATACGGCCGGTTCTTCGCTCGGAAATATCGCACCCCCTCGAAGGCCGTTAAACGCCAGAACGTCGCAATGATCGATAGCCCAAAAGGCCGTTTCGTACGGACCCAGTTCGGTGTCGAATCCGCCCTCGCGCGTCTCCGCGGATTCAACACGAATACTATCGTAAGCGCGAGTATTGTCAGGCACGCTGAGCGCTTCAGGAAGCTGCACCCGGCCGCGAATCGTCTTTCCCGAGAGATTCGCCAGCCCTACCGTGTGATGCCCCTGGAAGCTTCTTAAGCATGAAAAGACCTCCGGCGCGAACGCCACTCCTTCATAATCGGCTGTTCCCAAGGACAGCTCGCTGAGTCGCAGCCGTTGCCCATTCATCATGGCAATCTCCGCCTGCGAGCCGATCTCCTCTTCCTGATACATCATCGGAATGCCTTCGACCATGAGGCAGACGCCATACAACGCACGCGAAAGGCCGGCGCCGTAGCGATACATCGCGCGGCCGGCTTCGCAGACGGTGTCGTGGTTGCCGAGCGTGCGGATGACGCGCGCCCCTGCGGGATAGGAACCGCGTTCGTTTTCGAAGAAGTCGCGGAGTTTCTTCACCATTAGCGCGGGGTCGTCTTTGATCGGCGGAAGTTCCTTCGCAAACAATGCTGCGGTACTGTGCCCATACGCGATTGGAGTCAGCGCGAAATGTTCGACGGTATTGATGTTCTCCGGAATCAATGCGGGAATCCCGCGTCCATTGAGGGCGCCATCTCGAAGCGCTCCGAGCGTTTCAATCGTGCGGTCGGTATTTCCATTGCTGCTACTCTCGTGCAGTGCCGTTGCCCAACGGCCCACGCGGTCTTCGCTTCCTTGAACGAGGCCGTCACGAATCGCCGTGAGCATCTCGATCGATCCGGCCAGCGTCGAAAACGACGCCTGGTTCGTGCGCGGCGATTTCCAATTCGGACCGGAACCGTCGGCGCAATCGATGCGCACGCCTTCCATGCCGAAGTCGCGCGACAGCATCGCGACGGCGTCGCGCATGACGCCCTGCCACGCGGGCGACGAGTAGTCCATCGCGCAGCCGCCCCAGTTGCGCGCGGCCGTGCCGTCGCGCTGGTACGTCCACCACGGTTCCAACGCCATGGCCTGTACCGAGTGGCCGCCATGCGGCACGATCTCGCCAAGGACATGGATGCCTCTCTTATGAAAAGCATCCGTCAAGCGTTTGAGCGCCTCGGGTCCGCCGAGGATGGAGTCGACTTTGCTGAAGTCGAGCGGGTCATACGGATTCCATCCGCCGGTCATGGGATCGGGCGGCGTCTTGTGCTCGTGGACGCTCTGCAACCAGACGGCCGTGAATCCAAGGCCGGCCAGGTTCTCAACCTGATGCGCGAGGTGATCGAATCCGCCCACGTCGCTGAACCGCGTGTCGATGTGCCCGCCCGCGCAGCACTCGTACAGGACCATCGAGTACACCCAGTCCGGCGTGTCGCTCGGGACGCGCAGGCCGATCGCGTCGTACCAGCGTTGCGCTTCGGCGCGGAACGGCTCCTTGCCCGCGGCCCCGAGCCAGATGCCTTGCGCGGTGATCGTGGCCTTCTGTCCCGGCGCCAGCCGCCAGCAGGCATCGACGTGATGCGACGGACGCCCTCGCGCATCGACATCGATCCGGTAGTAGTCCGTCGAACCGCGGTAGCTCACGCACACGGCGCGGCCCGCCGCGACTTCGCCCATCCAGAACCATTGCGGATTCCACACCGCACCCTCGGCCATGACCGCAGGCGCGACACGCAAGTCCGCGCCGGTGAGGTCCTGCGTGCTGGAGGAAGTGTTCGTGTATTCGAGTGAACGCAGCCACGCATCCGCGCCCAACGTAGCAAATGGTTCGACGCGATCGACGAGCGCGCCACGTTTCGTCGCGTAAGTCGTCGCGAAACCGCCCCGTTCGAGCGGCTTCGTAACCGGCAACGCCGATTCGTCCGGCAATAGCGGCGTGTCGTCTATCGTGACATTCGCGGCGGGACCATCCTGCGGCGCGAGCCACACGGCGTCTCCGGAACGCGCTACAAGCCAGCCGCGCTCGACAGACCAGACGGGCTGTTGCGCATGCGCGGCGAAACTCAGCGCGCACAGCAGCAGGACTAGGCTCTTGGTTTTCATGGAGAAGACCTATTCGTCGGACCTGTCCGACTCGTCCGACCAGTCCGACCTGTCGGACTCAAGTCATCGCGCAGGAAGATACACCTCGACACTATCCACCCAATACCGCACCGCAGGCCCGCGCGCCGGACTGAGACTCACCCGGTTGATAATCCCGTCTGACGGATCGAAGCCTGCCTTCTGAGCAATCGCGGCCTGTTCCGCTGCGAAATAACGCTCGATGGCGCACACCTTCCAGCCGTTGCCGAGATCCTTCGCCGCAGTTTCGACGGACTTGTCCGAGCGCCGGGCCGCATTGAACCAATACCCGGCCACTATGCCCGTCTTGACGGCGGGGTCGCTCTTGTATCGCACGCGCACGCCGAACGGCTGCTTGGCGATCGGAACATAGACCGGAACGCCGAACCAGCTCGCGCCGTCCTTAGCCGCTTCACTCAGCGAGAACGCCGCGCACGGTCCCTGCTGCATACCGCCCGCGGGATCGACGCGCGCGTCGGCGATCTTCCGGCCCTGCTCATTCAAGTACGCCTCGAATGCAGGCGGCCGCGATCCGCGAAAATCCTCTAATGCAATACACGGCCCCTCGGGCCAGAGCGCCTTGCGTTGCGTCTCCGACAGCGCTACAGCCTCTTCGTAGAGATACTCGACCGGTTTCCCGGACCCCGTTCCCGCAGCCGAAATGGCGCGCCGCGCCGCCTCGACGTTCCCCGCTTCCAGCAACTTGATCCCGAGATCCGTGCCGGCCGTCCGGATCTCCTTGCGGTCGGCGTCGCTGGGCACGTAATACGACCGCGCCCATTCCCGAGCGCAGGTCTCGAGATCCGCGATGGCCTGTTCGGTCTTGCCCTGCGCGGCGTATCCCTGGGCGCGCAGGAGCTGCGCCTTGCCCCAGTAGTCCGTGCGGTCGATGCCCGACCTGAGCGCGCCCGTGCACACGCGCACCACGCGCGCCGCGTCGCCCGCGGCAAGCGCCTCGCGCGCGCTCGACTCGAACGTGAGCGTGCTGTACTGCGAGACCTCGCGTTCCGCGCGCACGACAAACCACATGCCCGGCACGATGGCCGCCGTCACGGCCAGCCACAACGCCAGCACCCATGTGCGAGGGAGGTCCGGACGCGCTACGTCCTCCTGCTCGGGTTGCCGCGGTTCGATGGTTCTCTTCTTTGCCATGCCGTCGTTTCCCAGATGCTCCGAATGCGAAGCACCAGCATACCTTGTCGAAGCTAGTCCTTCCAATGCGCCACGAGTTCGCGCACGGCCTCCTGGCCCGCCGTTTCGTTCTTGAACGAGAAGCCGCAGTTCCAATTGTACACGTCGACGAACCGGCAATCCCGGAACTTCAGCGTGCGCTTGAAATGGTCGAGCCACCCGGCCTTGTCCGGCGCGCCCCACCACCATTCCGCCGCGCACCAGCGTCCGCGCGTCGTATCGAGCGCCGCGTCGATGCCCGCGCACGCCGCCGGGTCGAGGCCGTAGAAACTCCAGCCCGGCGTCGAGCATTCGGTGAGCGCCGCCTCGAACGGCAAATGCGTTCCCCACGGCGGGTACGTGCCGCCTTGGTGCGCGAAGATCAACGGCGCAGGAATCCCGGCCGCATGGACGCGTTCGGCCATCATCGCCAGATAGCGCTGCGTGACACGCCCTAGGTCGTCGCGCGCGACGACGCCTTCGTTCTTCAACCCTGCGGTCTTTACGGCCGCATAACCGAGCTGAGGCAATCCGCCGGATAACCCTTTGCTGAGGTCGAGGCCAGAGCGCGGGTCATGCGATGCGTCACCCGGCCATTGTTCGAGGTAATGGTTTCCGTCCGGATAATAGAACGCGTTGTATCCGATGCCCACTTCGTTTCCCACTTTGACGCCGCCGAACAGGTACTTCTTCTCGTCCGTAAGCCCTCGGTACCATGCGGCGACGATCGGCGCCACCCGGTCGAGGCGTTCGCGATTCGCATCGAGGAACGCCGGGCTGGCGATGTTCGGCGGCGGCGCGACACGAAGCTGGCTGCCCCAATTCCGCCACGCGATCTTGAGTGCGCACGACGCGTCCCAACCGGTCCATTCGACGTTGTTCGCATGCTTGGGGTCGTATCCTGGCTTGCTCGAATCCCACCAATTCCACAGGTCCGCGCGCGATTCCCACCACTGTTGCCCGTCGAGGATGACCAGCACGGGCACGCCGCTTTCCTCGCTCGCGCGCAGCAACGCGCGCACAGATTCCGCCAGCGCATTCGGATCGCCTTCAAGGATCGAGAAGAAGAACGAGACGCCGATCCGGAGTTCAGGATTTTCCGGCGCGCGAAGCGTCTCGGCGATCTCGTCGAATCCCGCTCGTGTAAATGATTCCGGCCGATCCTGATGCCACGCGACCCCGGGGGCTTGATTGAAGAAGACGTAGCGAGGGATATCAGAGAAGGCCACTTCCGCAACGGCCAGACAACACACGCACAAGGCTATCGTCGAGCAATTTCTTCGGTTAAGCCCTGCCGCTGTCTGCTTCGTTCTGGCCCTCATACATCTTAGCTGGCCGGGCCCGGTGTATGCGCCTGAACGCGTCCCTTGGGCTTCGCGGTTATCCGCCTCGTGGTGCGCGCGAGGTCGAGCACAGAACGCAAGGTTTGATTGACCGACGCCGAATCGCGGAAGACTTCCGCTACGTCAGGATCGAGGACGATAACATTGGAGCCTTCTTTCATAAGCCGCTGATAGTACTTGCCGCGAACGGCCTTGGCGTAGTCGAATTCGTATTCGGGAAGCAAGTCCTCCGTTTCCGGCTTTGGCTTACGCTTCATATCGTTTCCTCTCGTTCGCGGTGGCTTTCCGCGCGCTTATTACGCGCATCGACTCGCCTCTATCTACGGAAGCGACCACCAGCAACTGTCCTCTTGCCGAATACCCAACGGTGATCTCACGCCGTTCATAGCTCGAATGCGCTACATCCTCAAAAGTGGCGGCCAGAGGATCATAGAAGACGGTGACCGCTTCGTCAAACGCAATGCCATGTTTTCGGAGGTTGGCGCTTGCCTTGTTCTTGTCCCAGTCGAAACGCATGGATGCGAAACCGCCTTAGTCCTTCGAGACTGGCCACGGAGAGAGAATATCAGGATATCCGGTACGATGGAAATTGGCTTTCCTGATGGCGACCCCGCGGTAGTACCGTCTCAGGCGATGCTCGGACTGGCGCCAAGAAGCGCGACATGCGCGGGCCGCGATAATATGGTATTCTCATAATTTCGTTTTGGTCGAGGCTGCAATGCAACCGAGGCCGGACGTGCCCGTCCGGCCCAGGATGCACAGGTGCCATGAAAGCTGTCCAATGGTTCGCGCCGCGCGACATGCGGCTGGCTGACGTCCCGAAGCCGGTTCCCAAACCCCACGAAGCGCTTATCCGCGTCCAGAGCATCGGGGTCTGCGGCTCGGACATGCACTACTATCTTGAAGGACGTATCGGCTCGACCGTCATCACCCGCCCCTTGATTCTGGGCCACGAATTCTCGGGCATCGTCGAGGACGTGGGCGCCCACGCCGACCGTTCGCTCGTGGGCAAGCGGGTTGCGATCGAACCGGGCATCCCGTGCCTGCGGTGCGAGTGGTGTCGAAGCGGCCACTATAACGTCTGCAAAGATCTCTTCTTCCCCGGCGGACCGCCGTATGACGGTGTGCTCTGCGAGTACGTGTGCATGCACGCGGAGTTCTGCTTCCCGGTCCCCAGTACGATGAGCGCCGCGGAGGCCGCGATGATCGAGCCGCTGGCCGTGGCCGTGCATACGGTTGAGTTGGCCGGCATCAAGCCAGGCGAGACCGCCGCGATGCTAGGCCTCGGACCGATTGGGCTGTTGACGGCGCAGGTCGCGAAACGCGCCGGCATCCATGTGCTGTACGGCACGGACCTGCTCGACTATCGCGTCGACGCCGGCGCACGCTACGGCGTCGACCATGCCTTCAACGTGGCCAAGCGGGACACCGTTTCCACCATCATGGAAATGACCGGCGGCCGCGGCGTCGACGTCGCGTTCGATACCGCGCGCTCGTCTGACACGCCGGCGCTCGCGTGCCATATCGCGCGGCCCGCGGGACGCTGCGTCTTCACCGGCATCTCCGGCCAGGACAGCGACCCGTTGCCGGTCGGCGTGGCGAGGCGCAAGGAACTAACAATCCACTGGTGCCGCCGTTTCCTGCACGATTATCCGCGCGCGATCGCGCTTGCGGCGTCGGGCGCTGTCGATGTGCGCTCTCTAATCACGCACTCGTTCCCGCTCGAACGCTCGCAGGAAGCATTCGAGTTGGTCGCGCAGTCCGAAGATCGCGTTCTCAAGGTGTCCATCGACTTATGAAACGTTTGCCGCACAGTCTGGGCGAAGGGGCGGCCATCGCCTTGGGTCTGGCGGCGTTTTGGCCGCCAATCTTGGGCTACCAAGGCTGGTGGGTCCAGTTGGGCATGATTACGGCGCTAGTGTGGTTAACGGGAGTGGCGTTCCTGCGCGTTAAGCGCGTGCGCCGCGCCTTGGAAGAAGCGAATGGTTGCGCATGTGGGCCCATACCGGGTCCGCGCGCCCACGAGAAGGAATGAGAGCCATGCGTCTGTGGAAAAAACTGCTGCTCGGATTCGGAGTGTTCGTACTGGCCATCGTGGCGTTGTTCGTCATCGTTGTCGGGCCTTGGCCGACGATTAACGCGCCCTTTGAGAATGCCGGGTATTACAAGAAGGACGTGGCGGCCATCGACCGTAGCGCGGCGATGTGCAAGATCACCGACAGGCCTGGCCGATTGCAGGCGGGCTGGGGCGTCGCGTCGATCACGCCCGAGGTCGGAGTGCCGCTCGCGGGCTACAGCGCGCGCAACAGCAAACCGTCGACCGGCGTGCATGACCCGCTCAACGTGAAAGCGCTCGCCTTCAGCGACGGCGACGATGTCGCCGTGCTCGTTGGCGCGGACATGCTCCTGGTGCCCCCGAACATCGCCGAGAAGGTCCGGACGCTGGTAGCAAGCCAGACGCCGCTTACCGCGAACAGTCTCTTCTTTACCGCAAGCCACACGCACGACGGCCCCGGCGGCCTCGCCCCTGGCCTTGTGGCAGAGTTCTCGTTCGGCAAGTACAACCCGAAGGTCCCGGAAATGATCGCGAACGCCTTCGCCTCGGCCATCGTGGACGCCTACCACAAGCTCGAACCGGCGAAGATGGCGCACGTCGGCATCAACGCCGAGCAATACATTCATAACCGCGCGCGCAAGGGGCCGGTCGACGGCGAACTGAGTTGCCTGGTCGTCGAAACCGATTCGGGCAAGCGCTGCTACCTGACCAGCTTCTCGGCGCATCCAACGATCCTCGACGACGACAACATGGAATTCACCGCCGAGTATCCCGGCTTCCTGCAGAGCGCGCTCGAAAAGGCCACCGGCGGGACGGCGATCTACCTCGGCGGCGCGGTAGGCAGCATGAGCCCGAGCACGCCCAACGTCCCGGACCGTTTCGAGCGCTGCAGGTCCTTCGGCGAGACGCTCGCGAGTCTTGTGCTCGAGAATACCCAGAATCTCAAGTTTACGACCAATGCCGATGTCTGCGCGATCGGCGTCCCCATCCAACTGCCGCCGCTTCAGATGCGCCCGCTCAGTTCGAAATGGAGAGTCTCGCCGATCTTGCTGAGGCTGGCCGGGCTGCGTAATGCGGGATGGATGCAGGCGGTGCGCGTCGGCGACGTGTTCTTCATCAACACGCCGGGCGATTTCAGCGGCGAGATCAGCAAGGATTGGAAAGCCTGGGCCGCTACACGCGGCTACGATCTCTGGGCGTCGGGATTCTCCGGCGAATACGCGGGCTATATTTCGCCTGACAAGTACTACAACGATGTAGTCGACGAGAAGGGGTCTCCCGAATACGAGACGGCTGTCATGTCGTGGCTTGGGCCGCATATGGAGGCCTTCTTCACGCGCCTCATGAATCGCATGGTGGAGGACCTCAGCAAGCCCAACGTCAATCAGCAGCAGGCCCTGACACCCGCGCATGTCCAGCCCGCTTCCTGAACTTCCTGAGACCGTTGAAGCCGGCGCGGCCGCATCGCCGCGACGAGGCTATGCCGGCCCGCTCATCGGCGTGCTCGTCGGAATGGCGATCATCCTCGCGGCGGGGTATTACGAGAAGTTGCTGGACAAAGACGCGCCATGGCGCGATGCGATCCTCGTCCCGAATGCGCCGATGCCTGCCGGACACGATGAAGCGTTTATCCCGGTCCAGGTGCGCAGGCTGAGTGCCGCTCCGGGCGAGTACCCGTGGTTGGACATGCTTCGCGAAATACCGGATCCCGATGGTGTCCTTGCCAAGCTGGAACTGGACAAGCGTGAGCGTGTCGTGTGCCTTGCGTCGAACACGCCCGGCCTGCAGGGCTTGCTGGCATCGGGCCGCCTTCCCGAGCCGGGAGCGGATGAAGCATTGGCGGGCGACCTCGCACTGGAGGACTCGTTCGTGCTCGACGGCCGGACGTTTCGCGTCGTCGGGCGTCTCGCGAGGAGCGTGGGGAGCCTCGTCTACGCATTTGTGGTGCTGGATTCGGAGAAGATCATGCCGCTCTTTACTGCCGAAGCGGGCGCCACGGAAGGCTGGATCGATCCCGAGGGGCTGAAGCATGCCGCCGAGAACGAACATTACTTCGACACCGATCCTCCGCCACCAATAGTCGGCGGGATGACGCGAACGGCGCCGTCCGTCGGGCTCGCCATTGTTATGGGACTCATCGTCGTGGCGTTCGCCGGGTCCGTATTTCAGGTCCGGCTCATGCGCGCTTTAGGGGAATCGGCCGAAGGTATCCTAACGCCCGTGCTTCGCTCGTTACTCGAATGGCCGAAGCTCTTAGGATCCATGCACGTGCTTCTCTACGGCGTGATGTTCGTGTGTATGGCGCTCGCGTTCATGCTGCCCGTGGCGAACGTGCACCTTGCGTCGCTGGTGCGTGACGAATTCGCCAGCGGCCAACTGAGCTACATCGGCAAGGCCTATGAAAGCGGGAACATCATCAAGGCTGCCGAAGCCACGTTCCAGCAAAACTATCTTGTGGCGACGTTGATGATGACCTTCGCGCCGTCGCTGATCATCCCCTTCTTCGGCCTCTTCAAGAACCTCGTGTCGTTCGCGGTGGCGGGGTTTGTCATGGCGCCGCAATGGACCGAAGCCGCGCGCGACCTCTCGTATCACAGCATCACGATGACGCTCGAAATGGAGGCCTACATCGTCGCGTCGTTCGCGGTCGTCTTGTTTCCCGTGTATGTTGTTCGCGCGGCCTTTCGCGGCGAAGAAGGAGCCTTCGGACGCGGTTTGAGCATCATGGGAAGTGGGGCCATCCTCACAGGATTGATGCTGTTCGTTGCGGCGTTGTACGAAGCGGCGACGCTTATTCTGTTTCGATAGGCCTGCCTACTTGAGCGCCGTGCTGCCCGTGCGGTATCCCGCGAGATCGAGCGTGACATGGCGATAGCCGATGGCCTGGAACGATTCGACGATCTTCCCGCGCACTTCCGGGTCGAGCAGCTTGTCGAAATCGGCCAATTCGATCTCGATGCGGCAGAGATTCCCGTGGTGCCGCGCGCGATACTGATAGAAGCCCAGCCCTTTCAGAATCTCTTCCGCGCGTTCTACCTTCGATAGATCGTCCAGATTGAGCCGGGTACCCGTCGGGACGCGCGAGGACAAGCACGCGAACGGCGCCTTGTTCCACGTGGGCAATCCGCGGCGAAGGCTGAGCTGGCGAATTTCTTCCTTCACGAGACCCGTGTGCTGGAGCGGCGCGATCACGGCATGTTCCTTCGCGGCCAGCTTGCCGAAGCGCGTCGGGTCGGCAAGATCGTCCGCCGTTTCGCCGTAGGCGAGCGCCGCGATACCATGCGTGCGCGCATATTCGCCCATCCGCGAGAACAGTTCGTTCTTGCATGCGTAACAGCGCTTGCCTTCGTTCTTGAGGAATTCTTCGTTGGCGAATTCGCGCGTCTCGATGATCGCCAGATTCCACTTCCGTTCCGCGGCCAGCGCTTTGGCATCGGCCAATTCCGAACGAGGCATACTAGGCGAGTCCGCCAAGATCAGGCACGCGTGATCGCCCAGCGTTTCATGCGCCACGTCCGCGAGATACGTCGAGTCGACGCCCCCGGAGTAAGCGACCCCGACCGAGGCGAAGCCTCGCAGGTACTCTATCAGTTGCGCTTCTTTGGCAAGCGTCGATTCCGAAACGGTTTCGCTCATGCGATCGAATCCTCATGCAAATGGCCCTCGACATACGCGCCGCAATCGGCATCGAGCGTCACGAGCCGTAGTTCGTTCTCCAGATTATCTTCACAACACGCGGCGACGGGAAGGTAATTCCCCGCGTACCCGAACCACGCGCCATTCGCACGTTCCTCGAACAACACCTCGAAGACGCGCCCGAGAAACCGTCCGTGAAAGCGCCGCCGCTTTGCCTCGGCGATACGCCGCAACCTTTCGGCCCGGGCGTTGAGTACAGGCGCCGGAACCTTGCCGTCCATGCGGGCCGCGCGCGTGCCCTTGCGCTCGGAGTACTTGAACACGTGCGCGTACGCGATGGGGTTCTCGCACAGGAATCGACAGGACGCCTCGAAATCCTCGTCGGTCTCGCCCGGCATGCCCGCCATCAGATCGGTGCCGATGCACAGGTCCGGCACGGCCTCGACGGCGTCCCGGATGAACGCGCGGGCTTCGCCGGCGGTGTAACCTCGGCCCATCCGTTCCAGCACGGCGTCCGACCCGGATTGCAGCGGGATGTGCAGGAACGGCACGAGGGCATGCCGCGGATCGTTCATGCGTTCAAGCAGGCCGCGCGGAACGCTGTTCAGTTCGATTGAACTCACGCGGATGCGCCGCATGCCCGGGATTGCGTTGAGGCGGTCCACGACATCCAGCACCGTGCATCCCTCGTAGTCGTACGCGCCCACGTTGACGCCCGCGATTACGATCTCCTTCACGCCGCGCCGCACCAGCGCGCGCGCCTCCTCGATCAGGTCGTCCATGGCGCGGCTGCGCGCCGGACCCCGCGCGCTCGGCACGATGCAGTAGCTGCATCCCACGTCGCAGCCATCCTGGATCTTGAGGTTCGCGCGGTGAGGGAATAAGTCGCCTACGTGGTCCGCGCTGGGAACAAACGCATCCGGGGCGCCCAATCGGAAATCCGACGCTTCCACATCGGGGCACACGACGAGGGGTTCTTCGTTTTTGGTTGCCGCCACGTAATCGAGCACGCGGAGTTTGTCTTTTGTGCCCACGATGACGTCAATGCCGCGAATATCCGCAAGCGCAGTTTCGGCCACCTGGGCATAACACCCGACCACGGCGACGAAGGCTTTGGGGTTTCGGCGGATCAACGCGCGAATTGTCTTGCGCGATTTTGCGTCGGCCTCGGCCGTGACCGTACACGTGTTGACGATGCATAGGTCCGCGGGGTCCTCGGGACGCACGAGTTCGTAGCCCGCGTTCTGCAGATGCAGGGCGAGCATCGTGGATTCCGAATGATTGAGCCGGCAGCCCAGCGTGAAGATGGACGCGCGCTTGCTCATGGGGCTTGGCCCGCAAGTTCGCCGTGCAGCCAGTGCCCCTGATGGCGCGTGATGGAGACGGGAAGCAGGCTGCCAATACTTACGTCTGGATGTTGGATGCTTACGGGGCGATAGCCGTCCGTGCGGCCGCTCCACAGCCCCGGTTTCTTCGGGTGCGCGCCGTCGACAAGGACTTCTTGAATCGTCCCCACGTAGCGGGCCATCTGCACGTCGTTAATCGAATCCTGCAGCGCGATCAATCGCGCGAGACGCTCTTCCTTCTCCTCGCGCGGCACATCATCGGGATACTCGGCGGCGCGTGTTCCGGGACGCGGCGAATACTTGAACGAGAAGATTTGGCTGAACCGCACTTCCTCCAGGACGCGCAGTGTTTCCTCGAACTCCGCGTTCGTTTCCGAGGGGAAGCCGACAATGATGTCCGTGCTGATTTCGATATTCGGATTGACCGACTTCATGTACGCGACCTTGTCGAGATATTCTCGGATCGTGTGGCGGCGGTTCATGCGTTTGAGCACGCGGTCCGCGCCCGCCTGAAGCGGCATGTGCAGATAATTGCAGACTATGGACGACCTCGCCATGGCGTCCGAAAGCGCGTCGCTCCAGTCCTTCGGGTGTGGCGAGGTGAAGCGCACGCGCGCGACGCCCGTTTGCTCCATGGCTTCGAGCAAGTCCTGAAAGCGGAACTCGCCCGCGCGATACGAATTCACGTTCTGGCCGAGCAGCCAGATCTCGCGCGCGCCCTTGGCGACGAGACTGTGCGCCTCGCGGAGGATGTCATCCGGTTCGCGGCTGACTTCGCGTCCGCGCACGTGAGGCACGATGCAGAAACTGCACAGGTTGCTGCACCCCTTGCTGATGGCGATGTAGGCGATGCAACCTTCGACGTGGCCGCGTTCGATCCACGTCTCCGGGATGAAGTTCTGCACGCGGCCCTTGCCCGGAAGCCACTCCGTCATGACGACCCGCTCGCCTCTGCGCACCGCGTCGATCATCTCCGGCAGCCGGAAATAGTTGTCCGGACCGAAGACCATGTCCACGATGCGCGAGCGTTTGAGCAGCGCTTCGCCTTCCTGTTGCGCGACGCAGCCGGCCACGCCCACAAGGAGATCCGGGTTGCGTTTCTTGAGCGTGTCGAGTGTGCCGAGGAAGCTGTAGACCTTGTTCTCGGGATTGTGCCGCACCGAACACGTATTGACGAGGATGAGCGAGGCGTCCTCAATCCGCCCGGCCGTTTCATAGCCGAGCGACGCGAGGATTTCCATCATGCGGAAGCTGTCGTGTTCGTTCATCTGACAGCCGTACGTTTGAATGAAAGCTTTCAGCGCCATACCTCGCCGTCCTATAACGGAAGGGGAGCGGTCCGAAAACCGCTCCCCGGTGTTCAAGTCGATGGTGGCAGACTACGCCAGCGCGTCCTCGGCATCGTTGTTGAGGCCGACTTCGAGTTCGTCCGAGAAGTCCTGTGTCGCCACTTCCTTCAACACGACGTTCGTGTCCTGGTAGTGCGGGCTGCCGGTGCCGGCCGGGATCAGATGGCCGATGATCACGTTTTCCTTCAAGCCGCGCAGATAGTCGCGCTTGCCGGACAACGCCGCTTCGGTCAGCACGCGCGTCGTCTGCTGGAACGAGGCCGCCGCCACGAAACTTTCGGTGCTCAACGCGGCCTTGGTCACGCCCTGCAACAATGGCTCGGCCTCGGCCGGACGCCCGTTGCTGCGCTGGGTTTGCTCGTTCGCTTCGCGGAAGCGGATCTTGTCCACTTCTTCGTGCGCCAGGAACGGCGTGTCGCCCGGATCGTCTTTGATGCGGACCTTGCGCAGCATCTGGCGGACAATGACCTCGATGTGCTTGTCGTTGATACGCACGCCTTGCAGGCGGTACACGAGCTGGACTTCGTCGAGCAAGTACTTGCGCAACGCGTCTTCGCCCTGCACTTCGAGGATGTCGTTCAGAATGACCGGGCCGTCCGTCAGGCGCTGGCCGGCGTACACGCGATCGCCCGCCTGCACGTTGAGATGCTTGCCGGGCGGGATCGTGTAAATGCGTTCTTTGCCGACCGGCGGAATCACCTTGACTTTGCGCATGCCCTTCGACGCGCCGCCGAGTTCGATGATGCCGTCGATGTGGCTGATGACCGCAGGATCCTTCGGCTGGCGCGCTTCGAACAACTCCGCCACGCGCGGCAGACCGCCGGTGATGTCCTTCGTCTTGCTCATCTGGCGCGGCGCCTTTGCGAGCAAGTCGCCCGCGCGCACCTTGTCGCCGTCCTTGACCATGACGTGCGTCTGTGCCGGGACCGTCGTGAACGCGAGCACTTCGTCGTTCTTGCCCAGGATCGTGATCTGCGGGTGCAGGTCTTGCTTGTGGTCGGTGATAACGCGCTCTTCGAGGCCCGTGTCCGGGTTGATGTCGACGCGCATCGTGATGCCTTCCACCATGCCTTCGAGGTGAATCACGCCGGAGCTTTCCGCGACGATCGAGTCGTTGTACGGATCGCGCTCGACGATGACCTGGCCCTTACGGATCTTCTGTTGATCTTCGATGTGCAGCACC
The DNA here is from genome assembly GCA_964402555.1 of uncultured Nitrospiraceae bacterium. Classification (GTDB taxonomy): domain Bacteria; phylum Hydrogenedentota; class Hydrogenedentia; order Hydrogenedentales; family SLHB01; genus CAYOCT01. Next base: position 33,623 of record CAYOCT010000033.1, read on the forward strand.
GAGCCCGGAGGCGTGAGCGTGCGCTGCAATTCCTTGCCGTCGGGGCTCATCAACACGACTTCGCCGCCGCGGTTCACGACGACCGTCTTGTCTTCGCGGTTCACCGCGGTGCGCACGTTGCGGAACTCGATGATACCCGAGTCGAACGCGCGGATTTCCGTCGCTTCGACTTGCCGGCTCGCCGCGCCGCCGATATGGAACGTACGCATCGTAAGCTGCGTGCCCGGTTCGCCGATGGACTGCGCCGCGATGATACCCACGGCCTCGCCCAGTTCGACCAACTGCCCGGTTGCCAAGTTCCGCCCGTAGCACTTGCGGCACACGCCGCGCTTCGACTGGCACGTCATGACGGAACGGATGCGCGCGCCGGGAAGGCCCGAGACTTTAATCGCCGCCGCGCGTTCTTCGTCAATTTCCTCGGCCGCATGCACGATCGGCTCTGGGCGTCCCGGAACGGTAATGTCGTCCAACGCGTACCGCCCGACCAGGCGTTCCTCGATCGAGGCGACTTCCGTTTCGCCGTCCATCAGCGCCTCGGCCCACACGCCGTTGAGCGTGCCGCAGTCTTCTTCCTCGATCGTCACGTCCTGCGAAACGTCGACCAGGCGCCGCGTCAGGTATCCGGCGTCGGCGGTCTTGAGCGCCGTGTCGGCAAGACCCTTGCGGGCGCCGTGCGACGAAATGAAGTACTCGATAACCGAAAGGCCCTCGCGGAAGTTCGACGTGATGGGGGATTCGATGATGTCGCCCGACGGCTTGGCCATCAGGCCGCGCATGGCGGCAAGCTGGCGGATCTGCTGTTTCGATCCGCGGGCCTGCGACGAGAACATCAGGTAGATGCCGCTGAATCCCTGTTCGTTCGAGGTCATCGACTCAAGCATGGCGGCCGCCACCTGCTCGGTGGTGCTCGTCCATTGGTCGATGATCATGTTGTAGCGCTCGCCTTCGGTAATCAGACCGTTCTGGTACATCTCGTCGATGCGCGTGACTTCTTTCTGCGCGAGTTCGATGAGCGTCTGTTTCGACGGCGGGATGACCATGTCCGAAACCGAAATCGAAATGCCGGCGAGCGTGGCGAACTTGAAGCCGACTGCTTTGAGCTTATCCAGCAGTTCGACGGTCTTGTTATGCCCATGCTTCTGATAACAGCGCGCGATCACGTCGCCGATTGACGTCTGGTTGTGTTCGCGATTGACGTCGTCCAGCGTAATCTCGGGCGACAGCGCGTCCGCGAAAATCACGCGGCCGACCGTCGTGTCGACGATCCGGCCCTCGTAATGGACCTTGACGGCGGCGTGGATGTCCGTCTGGCCGAGATTGAAGGCCATGATGGCCGACTCGGGTGAATCGAACACCTTGCCCGGATTGAGAATCTCGCCGTTCTTGCCGATCCACTCGCGCTGCCACGAACCCTTCGCGCCCTCGCGCAGCTTCGTCATCCACGAAATGCCCAATACGATATCCTGCGTCGGCGTGACCACCGGGCGCCCGCTCGACGGCGAGAAGATGTTCGTCGTCGACAACATGAGGAGGCGGGCCTCCAACTGCGCCGCGGGCATCAGCGGCACGTGCACGGCCATCTGGTCTCCGTCGAAGTCCGCGTTGAAGGCGTGGCACACGAGCGGATGAATCCGGATGGCCTTGCCTTCAATCAGGACCGGCTGGAACGCCTGGATGCCGAGGCGGTGAAGCGTCGGCGCGCGGTTCAGCATGACCGGATGATCGGTGATGACTTCCTCGAGGATGTCCCACACCTCGGTGCGGCCCTGCGCGATGGCGCGCTTGGCCGCCTTGATGGTCGTGGCGATGCCGCGTTTCTTAATCTCGTGAATGATGAACGGCTCGAACAGTTCGAGTGCCATCTTCTTCGGCAGACCGCATTGATGCAGCTTCAGTTCCGGACCGACCACGATGACGCTACGGCCCGAATAGTCCACGCGTTTGCCCAGCAGGTTCTGGCGGAACCGGCCTTGCTTGCCCTTGAGCATGTCGCTGAGGGACTTGAGCGGACGGTTGCCGGCGCCCAGGACTGTGCGGCCGTGGCGTCCGTTGTCGAACAGCGCGTCGACCGCTTCCTGGAGCATGCGCTTCTCGTTGCGCAGAATGACTTCCGGCGCGCGCAGTTCGATGAGGCGCTTGAGCCGGTTATTGCGATTGATCACGCGGCGGTACAGGTCGTTCAGATCGCTCGTCGCGTAGCGTCCGCCTTCGAGCGGCACCAGCGGGCGAAGGTCCGGCGGAATGACCGGAATCACGTCGAGCACCATCCACGCCGGATTGTTCGTCGACTTGCGGATCGCCTCGACGACTTTGAGCCGCTTGATCGCCTTCGCGCGCGATTGCAGCGACGTCGTCGTCTGGAACTGCGCGTGCAACTCGGCGCTCAACGCGTCGATATCGATTTCTTCGAGCAGCATCTTGATGGCTTCGGCGCCCATCTTGGCCGAGAACCGGTCGCCGTATTCGCTGCGCGCGTCCTGGTACTCGTCCTCGGTCAGCGTCTGCATCTTCTCGAGCTTCGTGTCGCCCGGATCCATGACGATGTAGTTCTCGAAATAGATGATGCGTTCGAGCACGCGGATCGACAGATCGAGCAAGTTGCCGATACAGCTTGGCGTCGTCTTGAAGAACCAGATGTGCGTCACGGGCACCGCCAGGCGGATGCAGCCCATGCGTTCGCGCCGCACCTTCGATTCCGTGATTTCGACGCCGCACCGGTCGCACGTGATGCCGCGATGCTTTACCTTCTTATACTTGCCGCAACCGCACTCCCAGTCCTTGACGGGGCCGAAAATACGCTCGCAGAACAAGCCGTCCTTCTCGGGCTTGAACGTGCGGTAATTGATCGTCTCGGGCTTCTTGACTTCCCCGCGCGACCACTTGAGAATCTCTTCGGGGGACGCCAGCCGGATTGCGATGGCATCGAACCGTTCACCAGTCGTAGCGATGTACTTGGCCAAGGTCTATTCCTCCAACGGTTCTTCTTCGCTCTCGACGTCCGCCGCGCCTTCGACGCGCACGAGCTTGAGAACGTCCAGACACAGACTTTGCATTTCGCGCACGAGCACGTTGAACGACTCGGGCGTGCCGGGTTCGACTTCGCGATCGCCCTTGACGATCGCCTCGTAGGCCTTCGTGCGGCCCGCGATGTCGTCGGACTTGATGGTCAGCAATTCCTGCAGCGTGTACGACGAGCCGTACGCCTGCAAGGCCCACACTTCCATTTCGCCGAAGCGCTGTCCGCCGAACTGAGCCTTGCCGCCCAGTGGCTGCTGCGTCACCAGCGAGTACGGCCCAATGGCGCGCGCGTGGATCTTGTCGTCGACCAGATGGTTCAGCTTCATCATGTAGATTTGGCCGACGGTCACGTTCTGATGGAACGGCCGGCCCGAACGCCCGTCGCGCAACCCGATCTTGCCGGTCTCGGGCAACTGCGCCTTCTTCAACAGGCCGCGGATCACTTCCTCGGACGCGCCGCTGAATACCGGCGACGCGACCTTCATGCCGAGAGCCCTGACCGCCCAGCCGAGATGCGTCTCGAGGATCTGGCCCACGTTCATGCGCGAGGGCACGCCCAGCGGGTTCAACACGATCTGGATCGGCGTGCCGTCCGGCAGGAACGGCATGTCTTCGACCGGCATGATCTTCGCCACGACGCCCTTGTTGCCGTGGCGCCCGGCCATCTTGTCGCCGACCGACATGCGGCGCTTCGTTGCGATGAACACCTTCACGAGCTTGATCACGCCCGGAGGCAGTTCGTCGCCCTTGCGGAGCGTATCGATCTGGCTGTCCCGGAATGCCACCAGCTTCGCCTCTTCCATTGCGGCCATGTTGACCAGCCGCGTGAAGCGCAACTGCGCCTGCGTGTCGTCCACGCGGAGCCGCGCCAGCAGGCCGTAATCGAGCTTGTCCACGTGGGCCACCTTCACGCGCTTGCCCTTTTCGAGGACGAGTTCGTCGGTCTTGTGATCGATGACGTCCTCGAGGATCTTGAGGCCGACCATTTCGTCGCGGACCAGCGTCACGAACGTGTTGCGGATCTCGTTGATCTGTTCCTGATACTGGCGCTTGATCTTGTTGACTTCCGTTGTCAACGCCGATTTCGATCCGTGGTCCGAGGTCTTGTCGCGGCGGCTGCACACCTTCACGTCCACCACGACGCCTTCCGTGCCCGGCGATACCGTCAGCGACGCGTCGCGCACGTCTTCGGCCTTTTCGCCGAAGATCGCGCGGAGCAGCTTCTCTTCAGGCGCGAGTTCGGTCTCGCCCTTGGGTGTCACCTTGCCGACCAGAATGTCGCCGGGGACCACTTTCGCCCCAATGCGCACGATCCCGTTTTCGTCGAGGTTCTTGAGCGCGTCCTCGCTGACGTTCGGGATGTCGCGCGTGATTTCTTCCGGCCCGAGCTTCGTGTCGCGGGCCTCGATCTCGCAGACCTGGATGTGAATCGACGTGAACACGTCTTCCTTCACGAGGTCTTCGCTCAGCAGGATCGCGTCCTCGAAGTTGTAACCTTCCCACGGCAGGAACGCGACCATCACGTTGCGCCCGAGGGCCAGTTCGCCCAATTCCGTGGCCGGTCCGTCGGCGACGATATCGCCCGCGGCGACCTTGTCGCCCTTGTAGACCATCGGCTTCTGATTGATGCAGGTGTTCTGATTCGACCGCACGAACTTCTTCAGGTAATACACGTCCTCGTCCGAGCGGAACGGGTTGTCGCGCTTGTGCGTGCCTTCGGAAACCCGGACGCGGATCAGTTCGCTGTCCGCATACTCGATCACGCCGGCGCGCTCCGCGCGCACCACCGTGCCCGCGTTCTTTGCCGTTACGTGTTCCAGTCCGGTGCCGACCAGCGGGGCTTCCGCATTGAGCAGCGGCACCGCCTGGCGCTGCATGTTCGATCCCATCAGGGCGCGGTTGGCGTCGTCGTGCTCAAGGAACGGCACGAGGGCGGCCGCGATACTGACCAACTGCTTGGGCGACACGTCCATGTAATCCACTTGCTCGGGCGCTACCTTGGGGTAGTCGCTCCGGTGCCGGCACAGCACCGTCGGGCCCTGCAAACGCCCGTAGCGATCGACCGAGGCGTTCGCCTGGGCGATGACGTAATTGTCCTCGTCATACGCCGAGAGCGATTCGATGTCCTTGGAAACGCGCCCGTCCTCGACTTTGCGATACGGCGTCTCGAGGAAACCGTAGTCGTTAATGCGCGCGTAGGTAGACAACGAAGCCATCAGACCGATGTTCGGGCCTTCCGGGGTCTCGATCGGGCAGATGCGGCCGTAGTGCGTCGCATGCACGTCGCGCACCTCGAACCCGGCGCGGTCGCGGTTCAGGCCGCCGGGTCCCAGCGCGCTCAAGCGGCGCTTGTGGGTAAGTTCCGCCAGCGGATTGATCTGGTCCATGAAGTGCGACAACTGGCTGCGGCCGAAGAAGTCCTTGATAACGGCGCTGACCGGTTTCGGATTGACCAGCGTTTGCGGCGTGAGCTGTTCCTCGTCCTGGAAGTTCATCCGCTCGCGGACGGTGCGTTCCATGCGGACCAGACCGATGCGCACCTGGTTGGCGAGCAATTCGCCCACCGCGCGCACGCGGCGGTTGCCCAAGTGGTCGATATCGTCCAGCACGCCCTCGCCGCCGCGCAGCTTGACCAAGTACATCAGCGTCGCCACGACGTCTTCCTGCGTCAGAGTCTTCGTCTCCTGAGAGATGTGCAGGCCGAGCTTCCGATTAATCTTATAGCGGCCCACCGGCGCAAAGTCGTAACGGCTTGCGTCGAAGAACAGCTTCTGGAAGAAACTCCGCGTCGTCGCATCGGTCGCGGGATCGCCGGGGCGCATCCGCGCATAGACCTCGCGCAGCGCGTCTTCCATCGTCTCGGTGCGGTCCAGGGAAAGCGTATTGACGATCGTCGTGTCCCGGAAATAGTCTTCCGCGTCGATAACCTTGATTTCGCGCACCGTCGAATGCAGCAGGCGGTCCAGGGAAGATTCGAGCAGTTCCGCGCCCGCGTCGGCCATAATTTCGCCCGTCTCCGGGTCGACGACATCCGCCGCCACGATACGCCCGACGAAATCGGCCGCCGCATAGGTCTTGCCGCCTACCTTGACCTTCGTCCGGCCAAGGAGCACGTCTTCTACCTTATAGAACAGTTTCAGAATGTCTTCGTTTGTCTCGTAGCCGAACGCGCGCAAGAACGACGTTGCCAGCAGGCGCGACCGCCGGTCGATCGTCAGCCACAGCACGTCGTTCACGTCGTACTCGAACTCGAGCCACGCGCCGCGGTACGGGATGATGCGCGCCGAGAGCAGCGACTTCCCGTTCTGATGCAGCTTGGTCTCGAACGAGACGCCCGGCGACTTGTGCAACTGGCTCACGATTACGCGCTCGGCGCCGTTAATGATGAACGTGCCGGTCGGTGTCATGAGCGGCAATTCACCCAGGAACACCTCCTGCTCGACCATCAGGCGTTCGCGAAGGTCGCCCGACGCGCCCACCTCCTCGAGCCGGACCAGGCGCAGCAGCGATTTCAACGACGCCGCGTAGGTCAGCCCGCGTTGCTGGCATTCGGAGATCGTGTACTTCGGCGGCGTGAACGAATAGTTCACGAACTCGAGCCGCGTCAGCCCGTCGGGCGACACGATCGGGAACACGTCGAGGAACACCTCCTGAAGCCCGACTTGTTTGCGTTCGTCCGGAGGCACGTCCCACTGGAGGAAGTCTCCGTACGAGCGGGTCTGGATCTCGATGAGGTCCGGCAAATCCATCTCGTCCGGCATCGTACCCAGAAGAACACGTTCAACAGGTTTGCTAGGCGCTACAGCCATGGGAATACCCCTTCTGTCGTTGCGTGTGAAGAGAACAATGTATCGGTCATGCGTTCACGTTGAGAGAAGGCTTTTGGTTAAGGATGCCCACACGTTTCCCTAAGAGACGGCATACTACCGTCACAGGATGATGGGCCACAGGCTCTTCGGCCCGGATCGTTACATTAATCACGCGCTGCCGTCCGCTCAAAGACAGATCTCCCCTTTCGGGGACACAAGCAAGAATAATACCACGCGCCACCCCCGATGTCAAGCGCAAAATCCTACAAAAAAACGGGCAACTCCAGCCGCCCCAGCGAGTACCGCCATGCGCTCTCCAACACGTCAAGGGTCTTCCGGCTTCGGTCCGTACACGGCCACGTAAACTCCGAGGCCCACCACGGCGCACAGGCCCAGAGCAAGCATGTAGAGGTCGAAAGCGGACTCGGGGTGCGCCGCTTGTTCCTTGGCGATCGGCACAGAAGAGAGACTCGAGGTTTCCGCCTCTGGCGGAGTCGACGTTACGTCACGCGTTCTGAATCCTGTCCAAGCCGCCTCGACATTCTCGAAGAAGGCGACAGGATCGTCCAGCGCGAATGTGCCAGCCCGCCATAGTGCGTTCGAAAAAGGAATACTCGCCCCTGGCAGAAACGCGTCGCACAGCGTTCGATCGGCCAGATATGCCGCGAGTCGTTTCCTGCGAAAGCGTCGCAGACCGGCGTGGCTGGCTGGCTCGTCCGTGAAGCGTTTTGGGAACCATCGTAGGGCTTCGGCTTCCCGGCCGATTTCGAGGCCGGGATTTCGCCGCGCCAGGGCTGTGTAGAACCGGTTCGCGGCTTCGGGATCTTTGGCGGCGATGTAGCTTCCCCCAAGGTACAAGGCCTCGGCTTCGAGCGGATCGTTGTCGGGCAGGAGCTGAGCGCACTCCCACATCAACTCCGCGGCCTTGTAGCGGTAGTGGAGATGTTTGTTGGGTTGAGGCAAGTGGCGCTTGACCCGCTCAATCTCCTCGTCCGTGGCCGCAAGAATGCCTTTCGGCGGCACAAAGGGTTCTCGATGGTTATCGTATTCTCCCGGTCCCGCCACAATCCCCGTGCGCTGATAGTAGCTTATCTCCGGTGCTACAAGTCCCGCGCCACAATCCCTCACGAGCTTAGCCGCCGTGAAGAAGTGTTTCGCGCGTTCTTCGGCAGCCAACTGCATGTCATGGCCGTATTCGATCTCCTTCGCAATCTCCGAAGCGCTGCTGCCACAGTAAGAACGCGTCCTAGTGTAAAGAGGCGCCGCATCTATCCATCTGCCCTCTTCGGCAAGGCGACAAGCCAGCACATCTTTGAGCATGTCGATAGGGTCTCTACCATAGTCACTGTCCAGCGAATAGAAGAACGGATCGCCTTCATGTTCCTTGATGAATAGCTCCAGTTCGTCGACCGTCAGGATGCATACCGCTATGTAGTACGATTCCCTTCCGGGGTTGCGGCCCTGCAGGAATGCATCCAGCGCCTTAACAAATTTGCCTTTGCCGAGGTAGAGCACCCCCAACTCTGAATAGGGCTCATTGGGCCGCTCGATTTCGGGGGCAAGCTTCCGCAGCAATTCTATGGCCTCGTCGATCTTGCCTTCTCGAAGAAGGAGTTTCGCGCGAACGCGCCGGGCCGTCTGATCGTTCGGGTCGGCGCGTTTGAGCCATCGCCCTGCGCGTTCCATGTTGCCGCCGTTGTAGGCCGCCCACGCAAGTTTCTCGGCGCCCAACGTCTTGCCGCGAGGGTCGAGTCGTTCAACCGCGTCAAGCCACTGCCTGCTTGCGCCTGCATAGAGCGCATACGCCATCATCACCCTGCAGCACAGCGGGTCTCTCACAAGTTCGAGCTCTATCGACTGCGATGCGATCGCCTTGCTGCATGTCCAACTAAGCGATTGCCGGGCCATTTCCGAGGTGGCTACCACTAAGGCCAGCGCAGCGTAGTGGTGAATGGCTTCCACGTACTGTCCGGCGAGCGTTTCGGCATGCGCTTGCCACGGCAGACTAATCTCTGACAGGCCGAGCGAATCCTCAAAGCCCTCTCCGGCCAGTTCCGGCACTTTCTTGAAACAATCCACCGACCGCTTTGGATCCTTATCGAGACATGCCTTGCCCAGCATGAAGGCTGCCCAAATCGTCTTATACGGGCGCTCTTCTTTAGGCATAGCCAGCAAAGCGCCCCACTGCACGATGGCCTCCTCGGAGTTCTGGCTCTCATACGCTGCCACACCGCGCGCGTACGCTACGAACTCCGCGGGGATCTTGGCCAGGAGCGGTTCGTATGGGGCAAGGTCGAACGGTTCCGGAGGGGACGGGGATTCCTGACTACGGCCGCCATAGCTGTAACGCGCTTCTCTTGCCCGCCTACGTGCCAGCCTCACTTCGTGCATGGCCACCCGCAACGCGCGGTACTCCTCGACAATCGCCTCGATGTCCTGGCTATGGTTGGAGGACAACTGCGCGTGAAGGTCCTTCGTGTCGGCCTCCAACGTGGCTTCCCATCCGCCTCCCAGTTCGGGCGTCGGTACGCTCACGTCGGGTAGCGGCCCCACGGATTCCTCGGTAAGGAGAATCCTTGCTTCGTTCTCAAAGTCCGGGCGAGGCAAGGCATAAAGAAGATCATAATGAACATCAAGGTAATCTGGTCGAGGCGCATCGCTGCACGGCCATCCCTGGCTACACCGGACCGCGAGAGAGACAAGGGCTATCCAGAAGCAGCGTTTCACCAACTCACCTCCATATGCTCTCCATCGATTGCGGGCTGCGGTTCGTTCGGCGCGATATCCACCAAATACCAGGCCGCCATAACCGGCTCGTCGTCGCGTGGCGCGGGCCCGGCCAACGCGAAGAACGTTCCGTCCGCATCCGGCTTGCCCGAAAAGCCGCTAACGCAATCGTACGCCTTGATGCGCCGCGGGTCGCATGGAACGCGCACCTTCAACGTCCCACCTGGGCGATACGCGCCCGTGCTGCGCACCCATACCTCCAATAGATCCTCGCGCGGGGTTCGAAGTTCCGCCGCGAACGAGATTTGGGGCGCGCGGCCCGCCATCACCTCCTGCAGGACCGGCCACGGCCAGTTGTGGCGGTCCGAATCGACGGGCATGCGAAACCACACGATGCCCTGGCATGCGCGGGGCGGCGTCGTGCGCAGGTTGCGCACCACCTCGGCGAGCGCTACGGGGTCCGCCTCGATGTCCCGCGTCTGAAGATTCGGGTACGTCGCGTCCGTGTCGCTTTCCGCGCGGACCGCCACGCACGCGCCCGACGCATCGAAGTAGGCCCTGTAGCCATACGTGGGCAGCGCGACGCGATACGGAATCCGAAGCGCGCTCGCGCGCTCGATATACTTCGGGATCTTGGACACATCGCACACGGTGTGGGGCGCATCGACCGAGGCAGGCTTTTCGAGCCAGTGGACTTGGAGGACATACTCGCCGGCCTCGTGCGCCAATCGTTTGAACGCGGGGCTTGCGAGCCATGTGGGCAGCGCCGTGATCGAGATCGTTGTATTGGGAAGAGCGCTGCGCAGTGCCGCCACCAGGTTCGCGTAATCGTCCAGTTTTGAAGTCGGGCAATCGTAATCGAGTTGCAGTCCTGCGACCGTAACCTTCTCCAGCGCCGCCTTGTTCGATACGCCGTTCTCTATCGAGGCGATGAATGCCGCCGCCTTCGGACCATCGGACGCAAGCGTTTTCGATAGACCGGTCTTTGCGCGCAATACAAAGGTCGTCGGGCGTCGCGTCGCGGCAAGCGCTTTCCAGTCCGGTTCGGTAGGCTTCAGCGCCAGCGCGCCGTTATCGACTTCGATCTCGCCGACGTAAGGAAACACGTCCTCCACAAAGGGCGAGACCTTTTCGAGCGCGTCGTTTACCTGCGCGTTCCAGCGCGATTGCCAGACATACACGCCGTTGAGAAAAGGCCTCGGGAGCGATTCGCGTGAGCACGAAATCGCCGCAGCCGCGCAGAGCACAACGCACCCCACGCCTCGAAGCGCCGCACGCATCTTGGCTGATCCACCCATATCATTACGATAGAACAACGGTCGAAGGGTGTCAACACAGCGGCAATCCGGCGAAGCTATCTCTACGAAGCGCGAAGTCCAATTCGTCCATTAAGTCCACCCCGTCCACTGGGCTACTGAAAAGACTACGGCCTCCGCGGGAACTTGGTGAAATCCGGCGGGCGCTTTTCGAGGTAGGCGTTCCGGCCTTCCTGGCCCTCTTCGCTCATGTAAAACAGCATGGTCGCGTCGCCCGCGAGTTCCTGGAGGCCGGCCTGGCCGTCGCAATCGGCGTTCATCGCGGCCTTGAGGCACCGCAGGGCGATGGGCGAATTCTTGAGCATCTCGCGGCACCACTGCACCGTCTCTTCTTCGAGACGGTCGAGCGGCACGACGGTGTTGACCAAGCCCATATCGAGCGCCTGTTGCGCGTTGTATTGCCGGCACAGGAACCAGATTTCGCGCGCCTTCTTTTGGCCCACGATCCGCGCGAGGTACGCCGAGCCATACCCGGCGTCGAACGAGCCGACCTTCGGGCCGGTCTGTCCGAACACGGCGTTGTCGGCGGCGATCGTGAGGTCCGCCATCAGGTGCAGAATATGACCGCCGCCGATCGCGTAGCCTGCCACCATCGCAACGATCGGTTTCGGACACGTGCGCATCTGGCGTTGAAAGTCGAGCACGTTCAGCCGCTCGACGCCGCGTTCGTCCGCGTAACCGGCCTTGCCGCGTATGCGCTGGTCGCCGCCCGAACAGAACGCGAGCGGGCCTTCGCCCGTCAGGATGACGACGCCAATCTGCGGATCAAACCGCGCATCCACGAGCGCGTGCGACATCTCGTCGACCGTCTTCGGACGAAACGCGTTGCGCACCTCGGGCCGGTTGATCGTGATCTTCGCGATGCCTTCCGCTTTCTGGTACTTGATATCGGTATAGGTTCCGGCGTCTTGCCAAGCTGGAATGGCCATGCGTGTCTCCTGTCAGGGAATGGGGCCAGAGAATGGCGAATGGGCATCGCCCGATCCCTCAGCCCTCAAGAAACTCGATTACGGCCTTAGTATACGCTTCGGGATTCTCGTCGTGCACGTTGTGGCCGCAGCCGTGCACGACGCGCAGGCGCGAGTGGGGGAGGAGCGCCTGCATCTCGGACGCGATGGATTGAAACTTGAGATCGCGATCGCCGACAACGGTCAACACAGGAACCCAGAGGCGCGCCCATGCCTCCCACAACGAGGGCTGGCTGCCGACGCCAATGGCGCGTAGCGACCCTGCCAGGCCGGCCGGGTCATTCCTACGGCGGCGCTCCATAACCGACGCGAAAGCCGCAGGATGATTCTTGAGGGTTTCGAACAACGGCTGCTCGTACCAGCGCGTAAGGAAGTCCTCGAACGGCACCGTTTCGAGTTGGCGCGCGAGACCTTCGTCATGCTCGCGCCGTGCCGCGCGTTCCTCTTCAGTCCGCATGCCCGGCGACGCGGATTCGAGCGCCAGCCGCTCGACGCGTTCGGAATACGCCGCAGCCAGTCCCAGCGCCACGCGCCCGCCCATGGAATAGCCGACCACGGCACAGCGATCGATCCGGAGTGTGTCGAGCAGTCCCGCAAGAGCATCGGTAGTCGCGTCGAAGTTCTTCGCAACCTCTATCGGCGTCTCGCCGTGTCCAGGAAGATCGACCGCCACGCATCGGAACTTTGGAGCCAGGCGAGGCACAAGGAAGTCCCAGTCGTGGCGGCTTCCGAGAAACCCGTGGAGGAGCAATACCGCCGGCCCGGACTCCACGCCGGTCACGGCGTGCGCGATCATTGCGTCTCCAGCGCGCGGACAATCGCGCCTTGAATTGCCCGGTGTTCGGCCAGATTGGCCGCACGATCCGTGATAATCTCGATGATTGTGGACACTGCGCTCTTCAACGCCTCGCGATACGCGTCGACGAACTGCGCGGGCGTCTCGGGTCTCGTATAGCGCAGCCCGAATAGCGCTGCCGCTTGGTCGAACGCGAGGCTGTGCGGTGTCGCGAACGCCTTTTCAAAATGCGGGGTGGCGGAAGCGATCGGAAGAAACGAAAAGATGCCGCCGCCGTTGTTGTTGATCGCGACGACAATCATCGGCGCATCGAGATCCCTCGCGAGCGCGAGCGAATTGAGGTCGTGCAACAACGCGAGGTCGCCGAGCAGCACCGTCACCGGCGTCTTGCGTGCCCGCGCGTATCCTGCCGCCGTCGCGACCGTACCGTCGATCCCGCTCGCCCCACGGTTCGTTCCGACGATGAGCTGCGCACCGCGCGGCGATGCGTACATGTCCATATCGCGGACGGGCATGCTGTTGCCCAAGAACAGCGCCGAACTCTGCGGCGCATGCTCCGAGATCAGGCGCGCCACAAGCGGTTCCGTCAACGCACCCGCGCCTGTGCAACGCGCCTCGATGGTTTCGTGCACGCATTGCGAACCGGCGCGGAGCGTTTCCAGCATCGCGGCATCTTTGGCCGGATACGACGCGTGGCACAACCAGTCGCAAAACGCCGCGGGGTCCATTTGCACGCGCGTCGTCACGCGATGGATCGGGTCGTGCCGCAACGGGTGCGCGGCCACCATGAGGTACGCCGCCGACGGATGCGCGTTAAGCCACTCTAATAGACGCTTCGACACCAGCGGACTGCCGATTTGCAGCACGACGTCCGGTGCGCAGATCTCGCGCATGCGGTCCGACAGCAGCAGTTGGTCGTAGTACGGAATCAGCGGCGAATCCGGCTGCCCCGTGCGCAGGCCCGAGGCGATGTCCGGGAAGACTGGCCAGTTCAATTTCCGCGCAAGCTGCAAGACGGCTCCTTCTTCGACGCGATTTGCCAACCTTCCAACCACAATCAGTCCGCGCTGCGCAGCGCCCGTCTGATCGAGAATGCGCCATCCCGCGTCGTCGTCCAAGGCGGCTGCGCTGGCCGCGTAGGTGGTGAACGGAGTCTGCGTGCAGCGCCACGCGCCGAGCTCGGACACGTACGGTTCGTAGTATCGCCCGTCGGGAACCGGTGCGAGCGGATCGCGGAACATGCAGTTGAGATGTACCGGACCCGCGGGAGCACGCGTCGCGCGGAAGACCGCGCAGTCGACGGTGTCCAGAACCATGCGTGCCGGAACGGCTTCATCCGGACACGGCATCGTCGCCTGCCAGCGCACGTAATCGCCAAACATCTTCGTTTGGTCGATAGTCTGATTCGCGCCAGTGTCGAGCAATTCCGGAGGGCGGTCGGCGGTGAGCAGAATCAGAGGCGTGCAGGTTTGCGCCGCTTCCACAACGGCCGGCAACCAGTTGGCCGCCGCCGTGCCCGACGTGCAGATCAGCGCGACGGGGCGTCCCGTGGCCTTGGCCCAGCCCAGCGCGCAATAGGCCGCGCCGCGTTCGTCGAAATGGACCACGTTCGGCACGCGCGCGGGGTCCATTGCGGCCGCGGCCACGGCTAGCGGCGTCGAGCGCGATCCTGGCGACAGCACGAACGCGGCCACGCCGCATCGCGCGAGTTCCTCGACGATCAACGCGCCCCACAACGTGTTCAGCGTGGGGATCGGATCGCCCGTTAGTCTCGTGATCGCGTCAGCTGTCATGATGCGTCAAGTAATCCAGAAACGTGCCCATCTTGTTTTCGGTTTCGTCCCACTCGCGCTCGGGGTCCGATCCCGGCACGAGGCCGCAGCCCGCGAAGAGCGAGAGCGTCGTACCCGAAGCAAGCCCCGAACGAATCGCCACGGCAAAGTCGCACGAGTCGAATCCCACCCATCCGGTAGGCCCCGCATAGCCTCCGCGCTCGAACGGTTCCGTCGCGCGAATCCACGCGAGCGCCTCGGCGCTCGGATAGCCGCCCACCGCCGGAGTCGGATGCAGCTCTGCCAGCAGGTCGGCGTCAGTGATGCCTTCCTTCAAGATACCTTCGAACCGGCAGAGGAGATGCTGGCACTCGTGCAGGCGCGCAAGCGACACGTCACGGTCCTCGCGAACGTCTTTGCAGAGCTTTTCGAACGCGGCGTGGATGCAACGCCTCACGTAGTTGTGCTCGCGCAATTCCTTTTCGTCGTGCAGCAGCACGTCCGCCAGCACTTCGTCGGCCTCGGCCGACGCGCCCCTCGGCCGCGTTCCCGCGAGCGCCTCGCTTTGGACGAACCCCGCGACCCGCTTGAACAGACGCTCGGGCGAAGCCCCGAAAAAGGCAAGGCCGGCCTCGGGCTGGAAGCAAAACTGATACGCGTTGCCCGCTCCGGTGGCTTCTTCGAGCAGCGCCATCGGCGCCGCAGGCTCCGATAATTCAAGCAACGACTCGCGCGCAAGAACGACCTTCTCCAGCCCGCCGCGCACGAAACTGCCCAGGGCCTTTTCGACCAGGCGCAGCCATGCCTCGCGTCCGGGGCGATCCTCGCGCAGCACGACGAGCGGCAGCGGAGGGAAACTGGGCGCATCGGGAAACACGATGTCCGCCAGGCCTTTCTCGATAGCGTCCAATTCCTCACGATCCGCCACGCCGCTTCGGCGGAAAGCATTGCAGATAAAATAGGAGGCGCCACCGGCGTTGAGCAGTTCAAACCGGGGTATCACGAAGCGATACGCGCCGAAAGGCCTCCATTGCGCGTTCGAGGCGCGCGCAGTATCGAAACGGATACCTCCATAGTATCGAAGGTCCGGATGCGCGCACGAAAGGTTCTCGCGCAACCGGCCGAGAAGATCGCTGTAATCCGCGGCGTCCGTTCCCGAAACGCAGTCCGCCACGCCGACCCCCGCCATCTCGAACGCGTTCTCGCGGTCGCTCCAATACGTCTTGACCGCGTGGCGCTGGGCGTGCAGCCATGCCCGCGCGCGCGTCGTCTCGATGGGTATCTCGATCCGAATGGCGTCGTTCGCCTCGTCCGTCATCGCGAACGTGTCCGCCAACACGGCCATCAGTTCGCTCACCGCCGGCGCGCCATGGAGTTCCGTGCTTGATCGATTCGATGCTGCTTGCATGCGCTACGTCTTTCTCTCGCCGCTGCCGGGCCGTTCCGGTTTGCGGGCTTTGTACAACGTGGTAATGCCCAGCGTCAGCGGGCATGCCGTTACGTCGGCGAAGCCGCCCTCCTCAAGCAAAGCGCAGAACGCGCGCCCGTACGGAAAGGCTTCGACAGTCTTGTTCAAATATCGGTAGGCGCCGGGCGATCCCGACACGAGCCGCCCAATCGCCGGAAGGATATGCCGGAAGTATAGCAGGTACAAGGCGCGCACCGCCGCGTTGCCCGGCAGAGAGAATTCGAGCACGCGCAGTTCGCCGCCCGGTTTGAGCACGCGAAACATCTCGCGCAACGCGCGCGGGACATCCGGCACGTTGCGGATACCGAACGCGATCGTCGCGCAGTCGAAAGTGTCCTCGCCGAACGCGAGCGCCAGCGCGTCGCCCCGTTCCATCGCCAGCGTCTTTGCCTGGCCCGCGCGCAGGACCTTCGCGCGTCCCAAGGCCAGCATCTCGCCCGACAGGTCGCAGCCCACCCCGAGCGCCAATTCGGAACGCTCACGCGCCAATGCGAGTAGCACGTCGCCGGTTCCCGCCGCCACGTCAAGCGCGCGCATCTCCGGTTTCGCCGTGATCGACCGGACCATCTTGCGCCGCCATGCCACGTCCGTGCCGAACGACAACACGCGGTTCAACAGGTCGTACCGATGGGCGATCGCGTCGAACATGCGTCCGACTTCCGCTGTGGATTCCGGCCTCACTCGGGAATCGGTCCCTCCTCCTGCATTGCAAAATCGGCCGGCGTGCAGACGTCGTGCGCCAGGCCCGCCAGGCGCGCGATCTCGATCTGCGCCGCGACCGCCAGTTTGTCGCCCGCGCCCAGCCCAACATAGCTCGCCGCCGTGCCGCCGTATCCGCCCGCGAGCGCGTCGCGCACCGGCGGGAAATACGCAAAGTAATCGCCCGTATAGCCGCACAGCAGTGTGCGCGGTAGCGGCGGCCCCGCTTTCAGGGCGAGCTGATACTGCACGAAGATCTCGCCCGGCATGCCCGCCAGCGCGAGATCGCGATGAATCACAAGCGTGTTGAGTGGCACGGTGAGATCCGCGCGCGCCCCGCCGATATAGAAATCGAACATGTCTCCATGAACGGCGCGCAACACGTCCAGCGTTTCCGGGCGGCTCACATCCCAGCGCGATCCGACTTCGACCTGCGTCTCCGAGAACGCGATCCCCGGATGCGGCGGCGCGATAGGTTCAATGGTGTTCCACGCAGCAAGCGCGGCCTCGGCGCATGTCTTCCCGACCGACCGCATCGCCTCGACGGCGTTATGGTCGATATGCGTCTTGTCGAGATACGGATTGATGTTTCCGCACGCGCCTTGCAGGAAGACGCACTCCGCCCCGGTGGACTCCTTTACCAGCCGCGCGAGTTCGCCCACATAGTCAGCCGAATACTGCATATTCGACGGGCCCATGACGACGGGGTGGCACGCGAAATGGACCAACGTGGCGATAGGTTCGCCCGAACATGTCGCAATCTTGACGAGGGTCGCCTCGCGGTCCACGGGGCTCGTCGGCACACGCGCCTCGTTGCGCCAGATCATGAAACAGCGGCCATCCGCGAGGATCTTGCGCCGGTTGTGCGCCACGTCGATCGTGGTCGTGCGAATACCGAGATGCGCGGGTTGCAGGCGCTCGACGGCCTCCTCGATCGCATCACCGATTTTGGACTCGATATCCGCCACATAGGGCGCGTCCTCGAGTTCCATGACCGGCGCGTGATGGGTGTGCGTCGCCGTGATGAAGACATAGTCGACGCCCCGTCCTGCGGCCCGTTCGCGAATCCGCGCGCATGCCGCGGCCAGCGGCACACGCCCGAGATCGAGCGACACGACGGCCACGGTCTTCGACTCGGCTCGCAAGGCCAAGGCCTTCGCGTACAGCGGGTCCAAGGTCCCCGTTGCCATCGTCTTGCGTTCGCTATATCCCCACAACGGCGCGCCGGGCGGCGGCGTAATCTCGCGAACCGCCACGCCAGCTTCAAATGCGCTCATGTCCATCTCCGTCATCATGTTCTCGATTCGCGATCTTAGCGCAATCATGCCCATCGAAGCACATCCTGGGTCCCCCGCAGGCTGAAAGCAAAACCGCGTATTGACGCCGGAGGTCTAACGGGCGTAGAAGAATAGGGGAGCGCGTATACGAGCCGGGCGTTAGCGAAGGTCAGGGAGGGCGCGGCCATGGAATTCGAGACACACCATTCGGGCGAACATCCTAAATCCGCGGGCGGGACGCGGCGCGATTTCTTGAGAGCGACGGCCGTGGGCGCAGGGTTGATGATGACAGGCCAGGCGATGGCTCAGGACGCTCCGGCTCCGGCGCCTGAGATGGCCCCGGCGCCGCACAATGACGACGGCATCAACGTGGCCCTAATCGGGTCGGGCGGGCAAGGCATGGTGTTGCTGGACTCGCTTGCGCGGATCAAAGGCGTGCGGATTACGGCTTTCTGCGATATCTGGGATTACAGCCTCAAACGCGGGGTATCCATTTCCAGGAAATACGGCCACGTGCCCACCGGCTACACCGACTACCGCGACCTGCTCGACCACGAGAAGGACGTGCAGGCCGTCTTCATCGCCACGCCGGACTTCATGCACGCGGAGCACGCGATCGCGTGCATGAATGCCGGGCTGCACGTGTACTGCGAGCCGCCCCTCGCCCATAGTCTGCGCGACGCCAAGCGCATGATCGCCGAGGCGCGCTCAACGGGCCGCATTTTCCAGGTGGGCCTGCAACGGCGCAGCAACCCGCGTTACCTGCATGCGATTCAGACCCTCATTCGCGGGCGTTCGGTCCTGGGCCGCATCACGCATGGCTCCGCGCAATGGAACCGGAACGCGGGTCCGGACCTTGGCTGGCCCAAGAAGTACGAGATCCCCGAGGAGGTGCTGAAACGGTACGGATACGACACCATGCACCGGTTCCGGAATTGGCGGTGGTACCGGAAGTTCGGAGGAGGGCCTCTGGTATCCCTTGGTTCGCTCCAGATCGATGTCCTCAACTGGGCATTCGGCGCGCTGCCGCACACGGTGTACGCGACGGGCGGCATCGAGATCGATTCCAAGTGCGAGTGCTGGGACAATGCGTTGTGTACGCTCGAATACGACACGCCCGCCGGTCCCGTGCGCGCCTCGTACGAAGTGATGTCGACGAATTCGTATGGGCGTTTCCACGAGCTGATCCACGGCAGGTACGGCTCGTTGGTCATCTCGGAACATCCGGACTTGGGCGACCATTTTGTTCACGAGATTGACCAGCGTGTTGACATGCCGTGGGAGAAGCTCGTGCAAGAAGGGTTGCTGGGGGGCGAAACGAGGAAGTTCCTCGGAGTAACGCGGAACGCTATCATTAACACGACCGACTCGAAGCTGCCCTATGTCAATTGCTTCCCGCTTCCGGTCGAGTTCCACGGGCCACAGCACCAGCCGCACGTCGACAATTTCCTCGACGCGGTCCGGGCGGGCGCAAAGCTCAACGGCTCGCCTGAGGAGTCGTATCGCGTGTCCGTCATCCTCGACGCCATTGACCGGTCCATCAGGAAACGCAAACCCGTGGGCCTCAAACCAAGCGACTTCCAGGTCTGAACGCGCCAGATGCCACGCGAAAAGCAATGCGGCAGAG
Organism: uncultured Nitrospiraceae bacterium; assembly: GCA_964402555.1. Taxonomy (GTDB): domain Bacteria; phylum Hydrogenedentota; class Hydrogenedentia; order Hydrogenedentales; family SLHB01; genus CAYOCT01. Next base: position 53,100 of record CAYOCT010000033.1, read on the forward strand.
GCTACCCACAGAGCCTCCGCCGCATCGTGTATGGAATATCGAAAGGAAAGATCCTTACGCGCGAGCTGCCGCCAAATTCTCGGCCGCGAACTTCCAATTCAGCATGCCCACGACGGCGCCGACGTACTTCGCGCGGTCGTTGCGGTAGTCGATGTAATACGCGTGTTCCCACACGTCGATGGTCAGCAGCGCCTTCTTGCCGGATTTCAAAGGCAGGTCCGCGTTGCCCGTCGCCATCACGCTCAGCTTGCCCTGGTCATACACCAGCCACGCCCATCCCGACCCGAACTGGGTCGTCGCAGCCTTGGTCAGCGCTTCCTTGCAGGCGTCCACCGAACCGAAATCGCGATCGATGGCTTTCAGCAGGTCGCCCTCCGGAGCGCCGCCGCCCGGCTTCAGGCTGTTCCAGTAGAACGTGTGATTCCAAACCTGCGCGGCGTTGTTGAACATCGGGCCTTCGGCCTTGAGAATAATCTCTTCAAGCGAACTGCCGGCCAGAGGACTGTCCTTAAGCATGTCGTTGAGCTTGGTAACGTAGGCGCGGTGATGTTTGCCATAGTGGAAGCTCAGCGTTTCCGCGCTAATCGCCGGTTGCAGGGCATCCTGCGCGAAGGGAAGAGGCGGCAACTCGATGGCTGCCGCGGCCTGGGCCGGCGCGGCCGCCGAGACCACGCCCGCGCCAATGACTCCGGCTAGCGCGACACGGCCTGACGTTTCAAAGAACTCTCTGCGGGTTTTCTGTTCCATGGCACTTCTCCTTTTCCCGGCCGCAGCGCCCCACGCGCATGTTGGCCCTGTTGCTTCCACTGGAATGGGCGTCGCACATTCCCCCCGCCACTCTCCCACTATATCGAACACCCGCTAGCGTGTCAATCGTTTGAGGCCCCTTTGTCTGTGGATGGGACTCCTGCGGGGGAGCCAATTCCGTGCCAGCCTTGGCCTTGAACGGTCTGGGCCAGACCGAAGCTTCGAGGACATGCTCACGATCAATCCTGCCAACCGGATCGCCGAGCAGCCTTGCGGGAGCTCCATCGAAGGATGTAAGCGCGCTACCGCCGCGTTGAGTATCCGCTCAGTCCAGCACCGCCGCCTGCGCGCGCAACAAGTCATGCAGCGTGAGAATGCCCAGCACTTTCCGCCCGTCTTCCTCGACTACGGCGATAATGCCCGACGGCGACAGGATCAACTTGTCCGCCAGTTCCCGGATGATCTGATCCGGGTGGCACGTTACCGCAGTCTCGACATGAGGCGGCTGGCCGGTCTTCACGAGCTTCTGCAACTCCTCGCGGGTGACGATGCCTTGGATCGCGCCGTCTTGCATGACCGGGAAGCAACGGAACGGGCAGCTCTCCAGCACTTGCTGCGCTTTGTCGAACTTCGACGCCTCCAATGAGACGACTTTTCTCGCCATCACGTCGCCGGCCCGGATGGCCTGCCAGCTTTCGAGATCGCGCGGCGGATTGATCTTGATAAGTTCGTGCCCGTCTTGCAGCAGCAGCGACGTGTAGAAGTTCTCGCGTCCGAACAGGCGCGCGACCGCTTCGCAGATGATGATGCCGATCATCAGGGAAGGCACCATCGAGAACTCGTGCGTCATCTCGAACACGATCAGCATCGAGGTCAGCGGGGCGCGGATCACCGCGCACAGGCACGTGCACATCCCCACCCCCGCCAACAACACGTGGTCCGCATACGTCAGCGGTAGCCACGCCGACATTGCACCCGCCACACAGAACCCGCACATCCCGCCGATGAACAGCGTGGGGGAGAAGATGCCGCCACATCCGAGGAACCCATAACAGACCATGGTCGCCACAACCTTCGTCGAGGCGAGCAGCCCCGCCTGGCGCCAGGGGATGCCGTTTGTCAAGGCGTCCGAGAGATCGCCGTAGCCAAGTCCGAAGATCCCGACCTTTGACGTGCTCAGGTAGACCGCAATACCGAGACACCACGTGATCATCCCGCCGAGGAACGGTAGAATCCATCGCGGCACGCGCTGTTGCGCCAGCAACTTCTTTCTGAGTTTGAGCGTTCCTTTGTCAAACACAATGCCAGAAGCCGTCGCCAGCAACGCCGCCACCAGCACCGCCACGTAAAGCTGCCACCCTGTCACACTCACCTCTGGTAAGGGAAACGCCGGCTGAGGTCCGAGACTGGCTTGCACCACGAGTGCGCCCACCAACGAAGCCAGCACCACCGCGCCGAGATAACGGCTGCTCAGATCGCCCACGAGTTCTTCGAGAATGAATGTGATGGCAGCCAGCGGCGTATTGAAGGCCGCCGCGAGTCCGGCCGCCGTGCCCACCGTCAACGCGTCGCGCCGCGCGCGTTTGGGCCTTCCAAGGTAACCCGAAAGTGCCGTCGAGACGCCGCCGCAAAGATACAACGTCGGCCCTTCGCGTCCAAGACTCGCGCCGCCTGCAAGACTGATGAGTCCCGCGATCGCCTTCACGATCACGGGACGCCCCGGGACGTAACCCAATTCTTTCCAGTAAGAGACCTTGAGTTGAGGAATACCGCTGCCCGCGGCGTCGGGCGCGTAACGGAGCAAGTACGAAACGACGAGAGAAGTGAAGCCGATCCAGAGAAAGCTCCCCGCCACGAACACCGGCGTCGAGCATCGCGCGAGCACCCCATACGAACCCTGATACAGCAAGGTGGTCGACTTGAGAAAGACCACCGCCACGGCGCCTGCCGCGGCGCTCAAGACCACTGTATCGAACACCCGCCTTGCATTGTCGGGCAGCAGGCCCAGTCCCCGGTTAAGCGCCGATATCGCGCGCGCTTGTATCGTATTCAACTCGCCGGCCTTTCTCGAACGCAACGTCCCGCGGCGCCGGTTTCGCCCGGCCCCGCGGCACGTCCTCGACTGTTCAACCCTTCATTGTACGCTTAGTACCGCTATCTAGTTCATTCCAACTATGCCGGACAAAGGACAAGATCAATCCTCATCCTTCATCCTTCGGTATACCAGTACGCCACGGCATGGCATGCGCCCCAAAGGGCCGCGGATCCTGCCAGCAGTGCCGCCGTGTACCGCTTCCAATGGGCCAGGGTTGCCGGCTCGCCGTACGCCGTCTCGCCCTTGTACCACGCCACCTCCGCGTACCGCGCCGCGATCAGCAGGGGCAGCGTCACTCCGAAGACAATGTCGGCGATCGAAAACCTGCTCGCGCGGTGGCCGGCGATCATCAACGCGCTGACGCCCAGCGTCGCATGGCCCAGAAACATCCAATACACGCGCAGGAAGATTCCTACGGCGCGGGTCGGTTCCTCGGTTGCGGCGGGCTTGGTGTCCTTCAAGACGGGCTGGTTCATGGCGCGTCCTCCTCAAGGTTACCTTGACAAGGACGGCGGCCCGACCATCCGGGAAGTCAACCTGTGGCCGAGTCACGGCCACACCCATATTCCATTGTGCCACGCGAAGCGCGGCAATGCAAGATCTGCATACTAGCGTATCATTATCATGTGTAAACATAATTATTAGCTCACATGATCGTGAAGCTCGGCCCGGGCAGTATCGATCCCGCGGCCTGCGCGAGTTCCATGCACGATTTCACACCTGAAATCACGAACGTAACGGCCTTCGCCGCGATAAAGATGTACAGGATGCGCGATACCACGAGCATGCTCACACGCCCGCCGGCGCGCTGGATCACCGGCGTCAGATGCAGTATCGGCAACACCGAGGCATACACCAGTAACGCGGCAAGCGCCGTCACGGCAGCCCCGCCCGTCTGCATGAGCAGGATCGTGGTCACGATGGTTCCCGGACCCGCGAGGAACGGGAAGCCCATAGGAAAGACCCCGAGATTCCCGTGGGGTTCGGATTGCGCGATATGCACGCGCGAAGCGCCCACGATCATGCCCCGCGCCGCGACGGAGAAAACCAAGACGCCTCCCGCTACTTTGAAGGCGCCGGTGTCGACCTGGAACATCGATTGGAGCATCCAGTTGCCGAAGAACGCGAACGCCACAACAATGCCGGCCGCGGTCATGACGGCGGTGTTGAACACCTTTCGCTTCTCCGCATGGTCCAGGTCCGAAGTCAATTCCGCGAAGACCGGAAGATTGCCCACCGCGTTGACCATCGCGAACAGGACCAGCGTATCGTGTATCAGCGCGTTAAGAAACCCGGAGGCGTGTTCCATGGTCATGCCGCCGCCTCGCGGTCGCAAGTCCGGCCCACCAGCGAAGGCGGGAACTCCATGCCCATGACATCGCGCCAGATCCGGTAGTAGTACAATTCTTCCGGCGAGCGTAGCGTCAGCCCGGGCGCGACGTGCCGGCTCTGCTCGAACTCGTCCGGCGAGATCTTCGCGCGTGCCCGTTGGGCCATGACATCCGCCGACCCCGCTCCCTCCGAGAACTTGAGTTTCTTCCGATGCAGCACCTCGAAGGGCAGAATGCCCTTGCACGCCTCGCGAAGAAGCCATTTCTCCGGCTTGTCCTTCCGGCGCTTCTTCAAGGCGGCGGGGAGCCGCATGACGTAGCGCACCAGGTCCATGTCGAGAAATGGCACGCGCGCTTCGATGCCGTGCCGCATCGTGATACGGTCCGCCCGTTGGAGATTCGTATCCTGAAGCCGCTCGACTATGGCCGCCAGTTCCCGCGCGAGATCCTCGTCCTTCCGAAACGCATCGAGATAGGCGTATCCCGCGAACAACTCGTCGGCGCCTTCGCCCGTCAACACGACTTTGACATGCCGCCTCGCCAGCGTGGACAAGAAATACATCGGGATCGCGGAGCGAACCAGCGGCGCGTCGAACGACTCGAGGTAGCGGATCACCTCCGGAAGGGCCTCCTCGACGTCGTCCTCCGTGTAGAGCAGTTCGTAGTGTTCCGTGCCCAAGTACTCCGACACGGACTTCGCCATGGCCAGGTCCGGCGCGCCCTTGATTCCCGCCGTGAACGACAACAGCTCGACCAAGTGCGGGCGCATCATCGCGGCAACCAAACTGCTGTCCAAACCGCCCGAGAGATACACGCCAACCGGTACGTCGCTCATCAGGCGCTTGTACACCGCCGCCTCGAGCCGCCGCCGCACCTCAGCCAGGACCTCGGCGAGAGGCGCGTCCTCGATCGTGAGTTTTGGAGGGAACGGCGGACTGAACCGCCATGGCTCGCCGCCCGCCAAGACCGCGTGGCCCGCGGGCAAGGCCTGCAATTCGTCCATCGCGGGAAACGCCTTGAGTTCGCTGGCCGCGATGAACGTGTTCCCCTTTCTGCCGTAGTAGAGCGGCTTGATGCCGATCGGGTCCCGCGCCAGCAGCATCCCCTTGGGACCTGCCAGCGCAAATGCGAACATGCCGTCCAGACTCGGCAGCATGTCTTCACCTTGGTCTTCGTAGAGATGCAGCAGAATCTCCGTGTCCGACCGCGTCTTGAAGACATGGCGATCCTCGATCGGAGCGCGCAACGCTCGATGATTGTAGATTTCGCCGTTGAACGCGACGGCAAGATCGCCTCGTTCGTTCGTCATGGGCTGCGCCCCGCCGGAAACGTCGAGGATGGCCAGCCGCACATGGCCCAGTATGGCGTGGCCCATATCGAGGACGCCCTCGCCATCCGGTCCGCGATGCTTAATCTGAGTCATCATCTGCCGCAGGAGCCGCGCATCGGGTTCGCCCCACATGGCTACGATACCGCACATTGTTAAGCTCCTCAGTAATCAGTTGTCAGTAATCAGTTGTCAGTAATCAGTTGTCAGTAATCAGTTGTCAGTCTCTCGCCGCCTCGAAGATCGAAACCCGACCTCTTGTCATTCTGAGCGAAGCGAAGAATCTCACCTCAGTTACAGCTCCGGCTCCATCCAAGATTCTTCGCTTCGCTCAGAATGACAGGTGGTCCGGCGTCGCTTCGCGTATCCGTACTGCACATGACACATTGCATTATCATTTTGGTCAGACCGCCACTCCGAGTCCTCGCAGGCGTTCACGTTCGCCGATGGGCTCGCGGGTTTCGGTGTCGATGGGTTCCCAGCCGCCGTTGACGCACGCGGTCACGATCTTGCCGCAAAGGTGGGGATTGCCCCTGAAATGCGGCGCATCGAGCACGCCCATTTGGATCGCCTTCGCGAGCACATCGGCGTCGCTCCAGGGGTCCCTGCTTTTTGCGTCGATCGCTCGGATACCATCGAGTAATACCTTGGCCTCGGCAATCAACCGGCTCTTGCGCGTTTGTACCGCGGGATCGAACACCGGATCGGGGGCGCCGCGCAACGCCAGATGAACCGCGCCCCGCGCGATACGGCAGCTCTCGATAAGGGTTTTCGAGTCTACGACCTCGCGCGCTTCCGAATACCCGACCACGTGCAGGATATGCGGCCGCAACACCATCGCGTAGATCGCCGACGCCGCCATATGACCCTTGGCCTCGTCCTCGTCATAGGGCAGGCTCGTGATGCCCGCCCGCACCTCCCGGTACGTGGTGAATCCGGGGCCTTCAAGTTCCGCGATCAGGTCCAGTTTCGCCAACATCTTCGCCAGGTCCATCGCGGGACTCGTCGAGGGCGGCGTGTTATGCATGAGCTGAATTACGTAGTGCGTGGCGCCCTGGACCTTGGCGTTGTACGCCGCCAGAAACGCCATCGCCACCGCGAGCGAGTCGTGAGCGTCGCGCAGGCTCCATTGGTGCGATTCGTTGACCTCGACCGGGATCCCGCGATGCGCGTAATACCGCATCGCTTCCTGTTTCTCGCGTATGGCGTCCGCGAGCGCGACCGTGCTGCGCCCGTCCATGACGCTATACCAACATAATGGAATCGCCGCCCACGCATTGTTGAACATGGCGATGCTCATCTCGGCCCACTTGCAGAGGTCCCGCGTGCCGCTGTAGCACCGCACCAGAGGATAATTGCCCGTCCGAGTGGCCTTGTAGATGGCCGCGAGATCCTGCGGCGTCCGCACCGGAACGCCTCCCGCCCCATCCTGCCCCGCAACCATCTCCTCCGGCCGGAAGAAATGTTCCTGCGCGTTCTGGTCCGGGCCGATCGAAAGCACATCCAGCGCTTCCGCCTTGGCGATGCGCCGCGCGCCTTTGACCGTCCGGGCAAGGTCCGGCTCGCCATAATGATGCCGGAGGATTGGCATCGGATAACTCGCTTCGATGCGATCGAGGAGCGTCTTGGGAAAATCTCGCGCCGTGCGCCGTTTGGACTTCCCGCGGATGAACGACTCAACCGTGTCCGGGGATTCCGACCCGTCGAAGACCTGCTCGAACAGGCCGCATTCGCGCGCCCGTTGCGCGACAGGCGTCGTGCCTCCGAAGACCCAGCGAAGCCTTGGCACAAGCAGACGCGACGCCCCGTTACGCAACTGATCGAACAACGGCACGGCATCGTCCGGCGTCAACCGAAACGACACGGCCACCATGTGCGGCTTCTCCGCGTCGATGGCCGCAAGCAAGGTCGAAGGCGCCACGGCCGGTCCCAGCGATATCGCTTCCCAGCCGTGCCGTTCGCACAACCGCAGAAAATGATCCAGCCCGGCCACGTGCACACACTGCCCGAGAGCCGCTCCGAGCACTTTGGGTTTCATGTCTCCATTTCTCCTATAGCCAGCATGCGGATTTGTTTGAGATCCAGGTCCGCGATGCCCAACTTCTCGACCGTGCGTCCCTCCGCCATGTAGTCGCAATCGTGCAATGCGGAGGCCAGCGTGATGAGACAGTCCATCATGGGAACCGGCACCCCGAACTTCTTGCCGACGGAACTCATCGGCACCAGGCTGCACGGCACGTCCTCGGTGATGTACCGCATGTCCATACGGTGCGGCGCCGAGATTCCGCGATAGCCCAGGTTGGCGCGCATCGCCGACCGCAAATCCGACCCTACCGCGTCGTACGCGTAGTAGAGCCATTCGCGGGCGGTCATGGCCTGAAATCCCAGAGCCGAGGCCACGGCGACGCGTTCCGCGTCAACCTGTTCGAGGATTCGCGCCACCGCCGGGGTCACGCCTTGATGATAGAATTCGAAATCGACCGGGTCTTCGACCCATCCGGTGTTCATGAACATGATGGCCGGGTGGAAGACCGAACCGATGTTGTTGAAACTCGTCTTGAACACATCGTCACCGGGAACGAATTGCGGAAACGCTTTACGCACAATCTTCAGACACTCCGGAATGCGGTGCGCACGAAGTGTTGCCAGCGGGATCGAGTTCTTGATGCGGAAGATCCGCACTTCGCCAGGGTCCATGATCCGGCACGCATAGAGAAAGGTCTGCGTCTCGGCCAGCATGACATCGGCTGTACATCCCGCTTTCAACAGCGCCTGGCGAAATGCCAGCGATCCGAACGTCCGCCCGGGATTGAGGACCACAATTTGGCCGTCCCGCAGATAGGGTGCACAGCGTTCGGCTATGTCCTGGTGAGCGGTGGCGGGCACCACGACCATGATTACGTCCGCTCCGGACATGGCCTCGCCCGCGTCGTCCGTAGCGAGCGCCACCCTGCCAAACCCGTCCACTTCGTCGCCGGTAATCTCGATGCCGCCTCGCGCTCGAATCGCCGTCAGCCGTTGCGCGCTTCGATTGCACAGGCGCACCTCGAAACCCATGAGCCCCAAATGGCCCGCCATGGCCAAACCGCCATGGCCTGCGCCCATGATGCAGAACACCGGGCGCGGTTCATCCGCCTCGCCGTTCCTTTTGCCGTTCAAGTTCTGAACCGAATTCGTTGCCATGGAGCGATACCTCCTGGTGGCCCGTTACAGGTCCGGATTCCGGCTGCCACGCCTCCCTGTCCAACTAACCGGAAACCGGCTCAAATGTTCCTTTGCCGCGTAACCCTCACGTCTTCCGGTGTCGCGCGGAACTCGTCTGTTTGCCTTCTCGGCTCGCGCAGCGTTCCAGCCCTGCGCTCACTCATCGAGCGAGGCCGCTTGGGCTGGCTTCGGCTCGCCTTCGGTCTTCAAGCGCTGCCGGGCCTCGTGAATGCACCTCGGAATCGTCGCCAGGAGATCCTCCTTTGGCCCTGCGAAGAACACCTGCCATCGACGCCACACGTACGCGAATCGTTCGAGTTCGCGACCGCCCAATAGGAGCATCGGCTCGTTAACGGCCAGTTCGCGAACATTGAGCGTGAACTCGATCGGTTCCATATCGAAACACGAATCATCGGCAATCACGATGTCGAAGGACGATTTGCGCAAGGAAACCAGGGCCTGGAGGCCGCTACGCGCCTTGATGACTTGGCATGCGCGGTCCAGAAATGCCTGTGCGCAACGTCCTTGCCACTGCTCGTCCGCGGTAACCACAAGTACCGACAATGTGCGCTCAAACCTCGCTTGCTTCTGCTTGGCTGTAGCGCCCACGCGTGCATGCCTCCTTGCCTTGATTCACTCAAGGTCTGTTAACGCAAGGCACATGCCGTATCGAGAGAAAGTCGCGACAGAAGGTCCCGATGGGCTTTAAGGTAATAGAACCAGGTAAGTTAGAGCAGAGAGGTCCCCCTGCGGGTCTTCGAGGAAGCGCCAGAGATCACTGCGCACGTGGAAAGGAGCGAACCACAGCCGGGTAGAATCGAGCCGCTACCGGCCCACCACGTCTCGATACGCTTACGGCTTCATTTCCCAGCGAGTGAGCCATTCGCGGAGGGTCTTGCGGCTGATGCCCAACATAGCTGCGGCGCGGGTCTTATTATTGTCGCACGCCGCCAGCGTCTTGAGCACATAGGCCCTATCGAGATCCTCCAGGCGCAGCCCCGCGGGTGGAAGAACCAAAGGGGGCGCTGCCTGCGGCACGGCGCTGTCCTGAGCGGTCTCCCCGCCGGCAACGCCGAGGCCAGGCGGCTGCGTGCCAGAGTCAGACCGTTCGACGGGCGCAGCACTCCGATCCGGGTCGAGGTACGAAGTAATGCGAAGCGGGATATGCTCGGGCAGGATGACGCCCTCTCGCGCCATGATAGCGGCCTGGATGATGGCATTCTTCAGTTCACGAACATTGCCTGGCCAAGGATAGCGTGCGAACACCTCCAGCGCTTCGTCCGACACGCCCTCCACATCCAACCCGAGGTCCTGCGCGTGGACATCTAACACGTGTTGCGCCAGCGCGGGCAGGTCTTCCAAGCGCTCGCGCAGTGGTGGCAGAACGATGCGGAACACCGTGAGGCGCTGAAGCAGGTCTTCTCGAAACTGGCCCGCATCAACGGCTTGGCGCAGATCCATGTTCGTGGCGGCGATGACGCGCACGTTTGCCTGACGGTCCTGATTTGCGCCAACGGAACGAAACACCCCTGCTTCCAAGACTCTCAAGAAGACCACCTGGATACGCTCCGGCATCGTCGCTACTTCGTCCAGGAACAGCGTCCCCGAATCCGCCTCCGAAAACCGCCCCTCATGCGAGTCGTCGGCCCCCGTGAATGCCCCTTTCACATGCCCGAACAACTCGCTCGCCACCAGCTCCGCCGACAACGCCCCCGTATTGACCGCGACGAACGGGCCCTTCTGGCGCTGGCTCCGCGCATGGATTTCACGGGCCACCAACTCCTTGCCCGTCCCTGTTTCTCCGACGAGAAGCACGGCGACATCCGCCTCGGCGGCGCGCTCGATCATGGCATAGACATCCGTCATGGCCGCGCTCCCGCCGACCAACGCGCCAAACCGCTCGATTTTCGCAGAATGCTTGTTCACACGTGAGCTTCCAATTAGATTCAGATTCCCGCAGGCGCAACTACCTTACCACGGGCCGCGCAGCACGTCAAAGTCCGAATGCACAAGAAGACCCAAAACGCAGAATGTCCCGAAGCGCCGAGGACCGTATCTTCAGCCCGAAAGCGAGCGTTTAACCACCGACGAACACCGATGCTCTAAATTCTAGATCACAGATTTGAGACGTGCACGCAATTAGCTATCATCCGGCCAAACATGTACCTGAGAGGAACATCGGTGTAAATCGCTGTTTATCGGTGGTTTCCAAGGCCCGGACGAGGTCAATACCAAGCAGCTCGAGCAGGTTGTGCGACGGCTTCCTCTTCGTGCGCGCCCGGGCCATTACCTACTCGAGCGGAAGTTCGGCCGTCTCGGCGCCACGCTTTTCGGCTTTTGGAGCCTTCTTGAACGTCGCCCCCACCTGCCGCACCGGCGGCAGGTGAGTCTGTTTCCCATGCAGCAGTTCCGCGACCGTTACAAGCTGAATCCTCGGATACCGCCGGTTCCAGGTATTCGACTTGAAGGAACAAGAAACAGAGATGATGGTCTACGTTCTTTTCGGCGATGCGTACAGAGATCTTACTTTGGGATCAACTTCCTGCAAGTGCTCCATGACATTCGCGCGCAAGGTACTCTCATCCACGGGGCTGGGAGCGCACCTCGTTGCCCAAGAGCGGCCAGGATGGATGACGTCCCATGGTGATTTTCGTTGGTCGTATCGTCCCTTTCCCGGGTCATGGTTTCCGAAACCATCCAGCACCCTGTTCCAGACGGGCGTGAACATCTCGATGAGAAGCGACTCCGCCAGGGGTATCCAGATATCCTCGACCACGAGGAATCTGCAACGGAAGTCAGCCAGGTCAAGATTCTCCGCCTGCTCGATTGACTCCGCATGTTCGCCAAGCCGCTTGAAAAGGGCTCGTCCAGGGTCATCTCCGAGCCCATAGCCGCCCTTGCGGGCTCCGGGCGGAACTGCTTTGCCAACGTAAATGGGCCAGCGGCATCGGCTACCGTTGTTGAAGTTAGCAACTAGCTGATACAAGGGCAGACAGCCTCGGTAGTATATGGCGTAGATTCCCGCCCCAATGAAAGGCTCATCTGGAGGCAAGGGCCCCACTGCCGTTTGCAGGAGCGCTTCCGCCACGCTCTCGCCAAGGTTCTTCTTGTCCAGGGGATTAAAGGGCGGAATGCGCCCCGATCCTGATGGTGACATCGTATTCCCTCACTCGATCTGTTTCACAATACTCTCGCCGACAGTGGCTGCAAGCGCAACGGGAACGGCATTTCCGACCTGTCGCATCGCCTCCGTCCAAGAGCCTGAAAAGAGGTAGTCATCGGGAAACGTCTGAATTCGAGCGCTCTCGCGCACGGTATAGTACCGGCAGGACCCATCGGGCAAGGCAATCATGTTCTCGCCGCCAGGGACACCGTGGTCGCCAGCTTTCAGCGCTTTGGAGGGCTCGTCAAGCGCGCTCCCCGTATGTCCTGCATAAGGACGGGCACCCGGCCTAAACACGTGGTTAGGTATTGCGTGTCCGTCCTCGCGCGGATCGGGCAGCCCGACAAGAGCGTCGCGCACGGTTCTGTAGCGTGCAAGCGGCGGTGGAACCAAGCCGAAGTCGACGGCTACACGGTCTATCCTAGAGCGCAGACTTGGCGACGGGCACGGTCTGGCCTTCCGGGGAACGTGGTGCTCATCCCAATACGTGTGGGTTACCCACTGCTCCCATAGGAGCCTGTCCAGGGAGTGCGTCGGGCCAGGAAAAGACCATTCCTTGCCGATATCGGAACGAAAACCGACAATGAACACTCTGTGACGGTGTTGCGGTACACCGTAGTCGGCGGCATCGAGCAACTGGTACACGACCCTATACGAGAGGTCAACGCTACGGGCGCTGGTATGGATGCGTTCCAAACGCGCCAAATGGGCCTGCCAAGGCTCGCGCGAAAGTCGAGATACAAGGGGGTATGATAGCTGTAGAATTATATAGTGGAAGTAGCTAGCGAAGCTTTGGCGAAGCAACCCTTTGACATTCTCGAAAAGGAAGCAAGCGGGGCGCACCTCCCTGACCGCTCGGACCGCCTCCGGAAACATGTCTCTACAGTCGTGATGCGCGCCGTGCTTTCCGCCCAGCGAAAATGGCTGGCAGGGCGGCCCACCCGCAACAAGTCTTGCGTGTTTAGATATATCGGAGTAATCTACTTTTCGAACGTCCTGCCTGACAAGGTGCCAGTTCTTGGCCAGCCGATGCCCGCGCGAATGATTAAGGTGGAGTGTCGAACATGCATCTTCGTCGCGTTCTACAAGCGCGGCATGGCGCCATCCAGCGGCTTCGAGCCCGAGTGCGAGGCCACCGGCCCCGCTAAAGAGTTCGATTGACTTCAGGCTTCCCATCGTCACTTCTCCAGAAATCGTCTGATGCGCGCTCTCAGGCGCGCAAGTTCCTTCAGTTCACATTCCCATACGGTTAGAGAGCGCCACCCGAGTTTGCAGAGTTCTCTTCGAATCCGGGCATCGCGCGCCCTATTGCCATCGAGCTTAGGTATCCAGAACGAGCGCTTGGTCCTGGGCATCCTGTAATTGCCGCACCCGTGCTGATGCCAGAAACAACCATGTACGAAGATTACCTTGAAGCGGCTGCGGAAGACAAGGTCCGGATTCCCCGGTAGGTCGCGCGCGTGAAGTCGGTAACGAAACCCCATGCCATGGACAAGCTTGCGCACTGCCAGCTCGGGCTTAGTGTCTTTGCCACGAATGAGCGACATGCGACCGCTGCGTTCCTCGGGGGTCAAGGGGTCGAGGCGCGGCATGAAATTCTGCTCCTTGTGCCGGTTGTGAGGACGTTGTAGTTCTGATTGCTGTTGAAGGGCGGATCGAGGTAGATGAGGTCGACGGTCTCGTCTTTGGTGTAGCGCTTCAGAATGTCGCGGTTGTCGCCGTAGTACAACACGTTTTCCGTGGCCATGATTCGCTTCGCTCCTCGTGGCTCTGTGTCTCCGTGTGAGTGTATCACTTTTCCTCACACGGAGACACAGAGCCACGGAGAGCACACGCTGCAAGATCGACGCTACTTGGCTTTGGCGCGCTTGGACAATGCGATGCGGACAGGACCGGTGGCGGCGCCGGGCTGGCGCGTGCCGGAGGACTCGGCCTTGGCGGCGCTGTAGCCTTTCGGCGGCGCAGTGCATCGGATGGTAAACGGCCCGTAGCCCATCTCGCGCGGGTCGATGCGAAACGAGCCATCCTCGGAGGACGTGACAAGAAGCGAGTCGTGTCCCGTGGCTTCGCCGGAGACGCTCAGCGTCGCGCCGGGAATGGGCTTGGCGGTCTTGGCGTCAACTACGCTTCCTTGAACGGCGCTGGCATTGTCCACAATCCGAACCGTGCAATGCGCGGTCTGTCCAGGCTGGACGGTCACGAGGTCCTGCGCGTCCACCGTCGCCGGATCGAGCGGCTTCCACGTGTCGCGCGCCCCGTCGAACCGTTCGCGTACGAGGTATCGTCCCGGCGTGAGTCCGTCCAGGACCGCCTTGCCGGTGCCATCCGACTCGCATTCTTTCCATTGCTCCGGCGGATCGTACGCGTTATCGGAGGCTTGCCGCACGACGATCAACGCCGCTTTCGCCGCGGGGACTTCGTTCGTTCCGGTCTGTGCGCGCGCAAGGTAATACGTCGCGACCGCCTCGATACCACCCGTAACCGGCGCAGGAGGCTCGTCCTTCTTCTCAGGAAAAACGGGGACTACGTCGCTCTTGGGAGTCCCGGGAAAAGCGGGGACAGACACGCTTTTCAAACTGCCGAAAAGCGAGTCAGTCCCCGTTTTTCCCTCCAAACTTCCTGCTCGTTTGGGATTCATCGGCGGCATCCACAGGCTGCCGGTCAGCAGCACGAGCGCCACGCCGAAGAGGACTAGCGCAAGGACAAGACGCTTGTGGTCCGTGCGGCGAATTGCTGGCGCCACGGGCACGATTTCACGTTGTGGCGCCGGCGCGATAGGTTCCGAGTCGTCTTCCGGCGCCCTCTCGACAAGCGGTTCGTCGGGCAACACCTCTGGTTGCTCAGCTTGTTGCGCTCGATCCGGGGCTTCCTCGAGATCGCGCACGCGTGCAAGGGCTTCGTTCAGTTGGGCTTCGCGCTCGAGGCGTTCCGCCTTCAGCGTCTCCACCTCGCGCGCGAGACGTTCGTTATCGCGGCGGCTGTTAGCCAGTTGGGTTCGGACGAGGTCGAGCGCATCCTGAAAGACCTCCGGCTGTTCTTCAACTTCGGGCGGGGATTCGCCCTCGGGCATACTGGCCTCGACTACGATGCGCGCCCCGCAATAATGGCACGCGCCTTCCAGGCCGATGAACTTTTCCGAGATCCGCAGCATGCGTTTGCAGTGCGGGCATTGATAGTCGATCACGGCGGCGCTAGGCTCCCATCCTCGTTCTCATCCGCGCGCAAAGGGGAAATCCCGGAGCGCGCTGCACGCGCGCCCCGGGACTTTGTATTCAACCGCATTCCGTACGGCTATTTCAACAGCAGCGAAAGCCGGCTTTCGACCCAGCTTCCGTTCAGGTCTTTGACCATGCGGATCTCGCGCAACACCGACGTGGTCTTGTCGATGGGCATCTGCATTTCGGCCGGTACGCCGCCGAACATGGACAGCATGGGGATGACCACCTCGGTTACGATGCTGCTCTTGACCAGCATTGCGCCAAGCATCGGATGGGCTGGATCCAACGCCGGGTCGAGCGACGCGAAGAAGTTCGAGGCCTTCTTGGCTTCGTTCAAATCGATCACGCCCTTGATCTTCTCCAAATCGTTGGCCACGATCAGGAGGTCGCCCGCAAATGCCAGATAGAAGGGCATGGGCAGCGGCAAGCTCAGCAGCGTGATCTCGACGTTCTTATACGGATCCTGCGGTGTCAATTGGGCGAACATCTCCAGCATGCCCTTGGCCACATCCGGTTTGCTCAGGCCGGCAAGCAGCACGAGTTGCGGCATTCCGCCGACGCCGCCCGAGATGCCGATCGAAAGTTCGTCGCCAACCATGTCGACGATCTGATTCACGTAGGTCATGGCCTGGGTAAGGCCGTCATCCTTGTTGAGTTCCTGCGGCAGCGACGTCAGCCAGCCATCCTTGAACATCTGCTTCGCTTTGTCGTTCAGCCGCAGACACAGCATTACGGCCGTGTTGTCGGGCAGCATCGTGGCCAGGCGCGCGGGCTTGACCTCGCCGGTTTCCTCGGCGGCCTTCGGGTGCTTTGCAAGGTCGTAGCGCGTCAACAGTTCGATCTTCTTGTCGGTCCAGGCCAGCGTCGTGACCAGCGGGTCGTCGCCCTGCATGGCATCGAGCGAACGATCGATCGAAGCCTTCTGGGCGTCAGTCAGCGGCTTGCTGCCGGGGGCGGTCGCCATCAACGCGGGGTACAGGTCCTTGACGATCGGCGCGATCTTGTCGGCCTGAATCGAGAGCACCGCTTCGTCGGCTACGGAAGCGGGGCAATCGGTCGTGCCGTAACGAACGGCCGCCGGAGCCTTCACGCGGGCCAGCATATCCCTCAGCATCGCCAGCGAGTTGCTTGCCATCAACTTGTCGCCGGCCACCGCATAGGCGAACTTGGCCGGATCGTAGCAATGGACCTTGACGCCGTCGACTTCGCTGTCCTCGACCTTCGCCGGGTCCACATAGCCGCCCGCGAGGTCCAAGATCTCCTTAATTGTGGCTTCGGCCTTCGCCGCATCGCTACAGCCCAGGACCACTCCGACCGCCGGCTCTTTGAGCGATTTCGCCAAGTCGTTGAAATCTGGCATCTCGGGTGTGTTGGCTTTCACTTCGGCTGCGGGAGCGTCGCCTTCTTTCTTCTCTGCATCGCCCTCGGCCTTCGCGGCGTCGCCTTCCTTAGCCTCGGCCGGCGCGGCGGCGGCTTTCTTGGCCTCCGCTTCCGCCTTCAGCTTGTCGAGCGCTTCCTTCGCGCTCGCGGCGCTCGGCGACAGATCGATGTAGACCGCCATCGGCGCGTCGGCCTTGAGGCCCTTCGCGGCGGCAATCTCGGCCAGCGATTTTGCGTCCGGCACGCCGGCATCGCCCGCGGTCTGCTTGATCGCATCCGCGACCGCCTCGTCCACGTTGGCCTCGGCCGGCAGGATGCGCTTAGCGAACGCGACACCCTTGTCCAGTACTCCGGTCAGCGGCGGCAGGGCGAGCGTGATCATCGTGGACTGCGGCGCCAGTTTGAGCAGGTCGTACGTTACCGGAACAACCTCTCCCATCGGGGCCAGCGCCGGTTTCGGGGGTTCCGCCTTTACCGGCTCCGCCTTTGGCGCTTCCGGCGCTTTCGGCGTCTCGGCCTTCGGTGCAGGCGTGGGCGTGGGCGACGGCTCCTGTTGCTGGCAGCCACCGCATCCCGTCAAGAGCAACGGCTGGGCCAGGGCAAGCGCGGTTACGAGCGCGAGCACCCAAAGCCCGGTGCAGATCGTCTTGCGTTGTACCATCGTGTGTTCCTCCTTATTTTGGATAGCCCCCGGCGTTTCCCGAGGGTTCTATGGTTCACTGTGCCTCAGCGGCGTCTCAGCGTAGCAAATTGCTCCGATGCACACAACTGCCGGATTGGACCCATGCGGCTCGCTCCAGGATTCGGAAGCCCTCGCTTCGCCATCTGGTGGAGTGAATCATCCTGTTGGCAGCCTGAGTCGCATTGGCTCTTCCTCTTGCTCTTGCTCGTGCTCTTCCTCTTGCTCTTGCTCGCGATCGTGCTCGT
>CAYOCT010000033.1:70591-73959 GCA_964402555.1 uncultured Nitrospiraceae bacterium
TCGCGATCGTGCTCGTAATCGTGCTCGTAATCGTAATCGTAGTCGTAATCGAAGGTTGAGAGCGAGATCGCCCTATTGACACCTAAGCCACTGCGACATTGGCAATGCAGACTCGCCAACAGCAATCAAGGCATAACCTGTTGAATCGATTACGATTACGATTACGATCACGAAGGTACTGCAAAAGACTCTTCAACTGTGACTCACCCCACTAGTCGCGTCCCGTGCGCCTGGGCTTGTAGTCCGGGCACCGTACCGCGTTCGGGCGCTCCGGATGCCGACATGCCGAGGGGTGGTCGTACATGCAGTTGTCGCACAAGAATTCCGTGGGACACCGTACGCGGAGCCACCACGCGGCTATCCGGCTCCAAAGGCTCATCGATTTCTCCCAAACTTCTCGCGGTATTCGAGGGGCGTCATCCCCTCGAACTTGGAAAACTGCTTGCAGAAATTGCTTGTATCTCCGATGCCGATGCGTTTCCCGACGGCCGTTACGCTCAACGACGTCCTGCGCAGAATTTCCTTGGCCTTGTCGATCTGGAGACGGCCCTTGTACTGGCTGAACGACATGTTGAACCGCCGCTGAAGGCGGTGCGTGATGGCCGTAGGGGTCTGCCCGAGCTGCCGCGCGACTTCTTCGAGCGTGATGCCGTCCAACAGATGCTCGTTCAAGATGCGGTTCAACTCGACGTACCCCAGTTTCGATTCGGGCGCTCGGACCGCCTTGCGTTTGAGGACGCCGAGCAACCGCATGCCCGCATCGATGATGGCGTCTTCGGAACGCGCCGCGCCGGCGCCCGCTACGAATTCCGCGAAACGATCCCAGCATGCCGCCGTGTCCGCCCGGTTCCGTTCGGCAGCTTCGAGGACGGCTGCGGCAAGCGCCACCGCTCGCGCGCGCTGGACCGCGATCTTGACCCTTGCTCCCGACTCCGATTCCGCAAGCACGCCGCGGAAATGCCGCCGCGCTTCGCTTTGCTCGCCGCCAAGCAGCAACGCCGTGATCGTCCCGGCATCGTAAGGATCTTTCGAAGGAAGCGGAGGCTTCTTCTTGGCTTTGCGCGGAACGGCATCCGTCGCTTCCGTCGGCGGCATTGTCGCGGACTGGTTCTCTCTCCACAGCAATTCGATCGCGTCGGCCAGCCATTCCGCGATACCGGGCACGCATGCCGCGGGCAGGACCGACACTTCGGCAACCGCATCGCGAAACGTCTCGTCGGCTTCCATGCCCAGCGCCGCCAGTCCGTTCACGGCGTCGTCCTCGAGCGCCTCGGCGCCTTCGACGGGACAGTACGGCCCGAACGTGATCACCCAGCCCGGTGCGGCGTCCGGGAGTGGCGTCGAGAAACACGCCAGCCCCATGTGGCATAGAAACGGAAGCGGGATGCCGCGCCGCAAGACTTCCTGGGAGACGGGCTCGCGCGAACGGCGGCACGCCGCATTGCCTCCATCGCATTGCGCGACGCGCGCGCACACCCCGCAATGCCCGTGGCCCAGCGCGCGCAATCCTTCGCGGCCCCCGACGAACGGATGCACGCTCAACGGCGTTCCCGCGCACCGGGCCGCGCGCGCGATCAGGCGCGCCGTTTCCGGCAAGCGAAGGAAGGCCAGGGGGGTCATCCGCGGATCTCGAACAGCGGCGTCGGTTCGTCCTGCCGCGCGACGTGCAACGCCGCCGGGTGGCCGTTCAACACGCGCGCGGCCAATTTGCCGGCCAAGTCGTGCGTGTTGTTCTCCTTGCTGACGTGGGCCAGCACCACCACCTGAAGTGTGTCGTGCAACAGCCCGGCGAGTAGCGAATTCATATCCGGATTGGACAAGTGGCCATGGCTGCCATGGATGCGCTGTTTGAGCGCCATCGGGTACGGGCCGCGCTGCAACATGTCGGGACAGTAATTCGATTCGAGGATAAGTCCGTGCGACCCGCTCAGCCGAGTCTTGACGAGTTGCGACACGTGGCCAAGATCCGACGCGATACCGAGTTTTGCGTGGCCGGCCTGCACGGCAAAGCTGATCGGATCGGCCGCGTCGTGGCACACGCTGAAGCTGGTCAGGGAGATACCGTCGATCGCGATCGTGTCCCCGGCCTCGAAGACCTCGACGCGCGGCAGCGCGCCGACGTTTGTAGGCAGGCCATCGAGTGTGCGTTGCGTCACGTACACCGGCACGCCGAGCTTGCGCGCGGCGACGCCAACGCCGTTCACATGGTCGGTATGCTCATGCGAAATAAAGATGGCCCGGAGCCCGTCGAGCGACTGTCCTACCGACTCGACGCGCAGTTGAAGCTGCTTGAAACTGAGGCCATTGTCAATGAGGACTTTGGCGGACGGGGTTGCGATAAGAAGCGCGTTGCCGCTGCTGCCGCTTCCGAGAAGAGCGAACTGAAGCACACTCGATATCCTTCGTTGGTTAACGGACGCATTCTAACAAGGCATCGCGCGGGCCATCAATCGCGGCGTGTCATGGTTCCTCAGCGAGAAAGCGCACGACGCGCGTCCGAACCTCCTCGATGGAACGTTCGGGCCGGGCATGGCATTCCGCCAAAAAGGCGCGGCACCGCGCCGTCCAGTCCGGATCGGCGATCCCCGCGCGCTGGACCGCATCCGTATCGATACCGGACTCCGCCTCGAACACAAGAGCCTGCGGCGTGGCCCCGTTTCCCATGTACACGCGCTCCACCCAATGCCGGGCGCGTCCGTAGCCGCCGCGAACGCGCAAAAACACGAGGACACGGAAGGCATTGAAATGATCGAGCGGGACGCCGTTCTCGGCGCAGACTTGGTCGCGCGTTTCGTCGAGATCGTCCGCGTGAAGATTCGTAGCGAGCATCGCACCGCGTTGTGTTAACGCACAATACGCGCGCAGTTCCGTGCCCCACAAATACGCGAAGTACGGGCCCGCGCCGATCTCGTGGCAGATGTAGCAGCATCCCTCGCGCAACGGACCGCGGACACACGCCGCAGTCGCCGCGACGAGGCTGCGTTCGCGAGGAATCAGATTCAGCAAGGCGGCCATCATTGTGGTCTTGCCTGCGCCCCCGGGCCGCGCGCCCACCATGAACGACGCCCCGCGCGCTATAAGCGACATCAGCATCGCCGCCAAGTCGAGGTCCATCGTACCCGCGTCGATGAGATCAAGGACAGAAAGCATCCGCCCGCCGCGCTGATTGCAGCGATCAAGTTCCGCGCAGTGTTTGGCTATAGCATCGTCCAACACGGACCTCTTCTCAGTGCACCGACTTTTGCGTCAGTACCGTAATCCTCAGCTTCCACAGAGAACAACAAGAGTTCCTCCGACAGGATAACAGGATTAACCCGGATTGTTCACACGGTGTCTTGATGAGACGAGAACAACACTTGGTCGGCGAA
>CAYOCT010000034.1:0-73761 GCA_964402555.1 uncultured Nitrospiraceae bacterium
GGAAAGCGCAAGACTTTGATATTTCTTCACAGGCTCTCAGGATGACAGAAAGGGCGGAGCCAACAAACGAACGCGCGAGACCTTGACATTTCTTCACAAGCTCTCAGAATGACAGGTGGGACGAGGCCCAATGTCGACGAAGCCGAGTCATGACATTCGTTCACATGGCCGCCTCTTGAGACGATCTCTCCTTGTCCCAATTCGGATGCTTCCGTGTCGAACGCGTTTGGAGGGCCGCTCACGGACACTTACGTTCGGCGACAGTTCCGGCGGCGGACTTACTTCATCTTCGCGACCAGCGGCAACACTTTCGCGTCGATATCGGCTTCGTCTTCGCCGAGATCGACCTTGGTCAGAGACCAGATCTCGGTATGTTCGGCCTTGCCGCCGTTGGCCGCGAGCTTCGCGAGCGGACCGAGCGACTCGACTTCGAGCATGTTCCAGTCGGTGTAGGTTTCGGTGTTACAGCCGTAATCCGGATACTTGGCCTCGGGGCTGATGTCGAACTTCTTGATGAAGAGGTCGCCCTTGAGATAGTACGCCGCCCAGCCCTGCTTGTTCAGGATGCCGACTTTCTGCTTGGTCTTGGCGTTGGGGTCCTGCTTGAGCTGGATGTACTTGTTGCCCCACGTCCAGCGCGGGTCGGCCATCTGCGTGTAGTGCCACAAGACCATCGGGCGCGCGGGCAGCAGGTAGTCTTCGTGGCGGCGGAACTCCTCCTGCGGGAAGATGCCGCGGCCGTTCTGGGCCATCACGCTCAGGCACCATACGGCCAGCTCGATGTCCCACGGATTCACGTTGATCAGACGGTGCACCAGCTTGACCATGTTCTGTTTCGGGTCCAGCGTGACCTCGATTTCCTTCTGGATACCGTTCGCCACTTCGAGGCCGGGCACGAGTTTGAGCGTCTTGCCGTCCCACGCCGTCTCGACCGGATCGTTGTCGGGCCAATACGTGCGGGGCATGGCCTCGGGCGCGTGCCACAGGCGGTGGCCGCCGTAATTGTTCCATTCCTTGTCGCCGGTCTTGCCGAGCGTTTCCTTGTACTCGTGGAACAGATTCTGCCCGCCCACGAACCCAAGATGGATGATCCGCGGCCCGACATCCGTCGTCGCAATCAACTCGATCTGGCCGTTGCTCAGCTTGATGCAATTGGGCCAACCCGCATACGCAACCTTCTCCATTGTGACCTCCTCCGCAAACGCAGAACCCATGACTACCGGGACGATCCATATACACGATGCAAGCAACTTGGACATGTCCGCTGTTCCTCCCTGGATGCGCCATCTCGGTTACTTTCGCAACGCCCATCATACTGCACGCGCAAGCGCGGCGACAAGCGCAGCGCCTTGCCGGCGTGGTTCTCCGAACTCTGCCGTTTGGACTTGCTAGGCTTCCGTGGGTTCCGCCGCATCGAGCCGTGCGCTGATTTGGGATACCGACAAATTGCGACGTAGAATTCGATCCTCAGGGACGAACGAGGACGGCCATGACAGTGGATCTTTATTCAGCGGAAGAACATGAATACAGCGGGGTGTCAAAGAGAGGCATATTCCAAGAGCATCCCACCATTCTAACGGTGATCGTGCTCTCGACGATGGGCGCCGCTCTTGCATTTGTGCTTGAGGTCGTGATCGCCGGGTGCTTTTCCGCCCGACAGTTCCTTTGGTACGGAGCCGTTTGGACAGTGGTCCAATTGCCCTTCCTGCTCTACCGTGCCTCCGTGCGAAAATCGTGCGTCATCTTGCTGTTCTGGGGCGTGCTCGTCGTACTCTTCCTAGTTCCGTGGAATAGCCGGAAATCGTTCCTTCGTGATTTCGATAAAGTGCATGTAGGAATGAGCGAGGCAGAAGTCCGAGTCTTGATTGGAAAGTACATCGAAGGTACGGGCTGGGCCGCCCAGCCACGCGATCGCCGTTCTTCCACCCTCACGGAGGTCAGCACGGGTATCACTCTGGAGACGGTCGCGACCAGCACGGGCGAGTTGGGCTTCCGAGACGCTCTTGTCTATCGCCACAGCGATACCGGCAGCTTCAACGCGGACTGGGGCGTGGTGCATTTCGCGAATGGGCGGGTTGTCGCCAAGGAATTCATGCCTGATTGACGTGGCCGTCCTGCCTGCAGGTTCGCTTTGAATGAACGTAACGGGTCTTGCAGGGATTTCGTCGAGGTGGCGAATGAATCCAAGGGTTCCCGTGAGCTGCCGAATGATTCTTGCAGAACAATGGTCGGGGCGGCAGGCCGCCTGGTTCCAAGCCCGGCACGCCAACCGAAATTGGCTGCGCAGCGCAGCCGGGCCATTACACGAATTTCGACGCGCATTCCTTTCGGTTGCCGGACTGTGGAAACCGCCGTATAATGCCGCGCACCGCGCACGCGAAGGAGCTTGTATGGCGACGCAATCCGAATGGACTATCCGCCCGGCCGATCTCGAAACGTTGCGCGCCTTGGCCGCGCGCAAATGCGAATGGGCACAGCATCCCGAGAACCTCGAACGCAAGCGCCTGTGGTATGCGCTCGATGCGGGCCGTGGCGAACGGCCCATGGTTTTGGCGGAATCCTGGGTCGCGTTCGAGACGCTGCCGGAGGCGCGCACGGTCTGCGAGGAACCTTGGGCGCAAGACCTCGAACGCGCGTTGCGTTTCGAGTTGTGGCAATACGAACACGTGCGCGACGACCATGTGATCGAGCCGTACGTTCAATACAACTGGAACGTCAGCGTCAGCAATTACGGCGTCGCCACGCATCAGGAGTATGCCGAGCGCGTCAGCGGCAATGTATCGAGCCGCCGTTGGGACCCGCCGATCCAGGACCTCGAGAGAGACCTCGACAAGTTGCGGCCTCGCACGTTCTCGGTCGACCGCGACGCGACGCTCGTGTGGAAGACCCATCTTGAAGAAGTGTTTGCTGGCATCCTCGATGTCCGGTTGCGCGGTGGCTTCTGGTGGACCACCGGATTGACCGGCGTCGCCATCGATCTCATCGGGCTGCAGAATCTGATGATGTACATGTGCGCGGAACCCGAGGGGCTTCACCGGCTCATGGGGTTCCTGCGCGACGAATGCCTGCGCTACGCCGAATGGCTCGAACGCGAAGAGCTGCTCTCGCTCAACAACGAAAACGACTACATCGGCTCCGGCAGCATGGGCTACACGAGCGCGCTGCCGCAGCCCGATTGGCATGAAGGCATGCCTGTCCGCCTCAAGGACCTCTGGGTCCTGACCGAGTCGCAGGAGACCGTTCTCTGCGGCCCCGATCAATGCGAGGAATTCGTCCTCAGCTACTACCGGCCCATCGCGGAAAGGTTCGGACGCGTCTATTACGGCTGCTGCGAACCCGTGCACGACCGCTGGCATTACGTCAAGAAGCTCCAGCACCTAAAGCGCGTTTCGATTTCCCCATGGTGCGACCAGGCCTTCATGGCCGATGCCCTCCGCCGCGACTACGTTTTTTCCCGCAAACCCAACCCCACGCTTGTAAGCACTCCCGTTTTCGACGAAGACCTCATCCGCCAGGATCTGCGCGAAACTGTTACGCTGACCCGCGACTGCAACGTCGAGATCATCCTCAAAGACGTGCACACGCTCTGCAATGACCCCCACCGAGTGGCCCGCTGGGTTCAACTGGCGCGCGAAGCCATCGAAAACCGCGCGTGACGCGTTCTGGTCGCGAGGGCTGTTCGGGCCTTTAGCAGTATTAACATCCGTACTGTGCAAATCAGAAATTGAACTTGCGATTTGCACAGCACGTAATTGCGTCACGGTGGCCATTTATCCAATTCGCAGCCTTGGTGAGCAACCAAAAACCCTTCGCGTCTTCGTGTCTTGGCGTCTTTGCGTTGACCTTTGCCAGTTCACGCCTCGGTAGGCTGGCATTTGGGAAGGCGGATTACGAACCGCGTGTTTTCGGAGGACGGGTCGACTGCGATTGTACCGTGATGGCCTTGGAGGATGCGTTTCGAGATGCTCAGTCCTAGACCCGTGCCTTTGCCCGCCGCCTTGGTCGTCACGAACGGATCGAACAGCGTGCTTGTTATCCCGGGCGCGATCCCGGCGCCGCTGTCCGTTACGGTGATCTCGACGAAATCCCCCTGGTCGGTCGCCGACAGCGACACCCATTTCTCGGAGAGGGTCTCGACGGCATGCTGGGCGTTATTGAGCAGATTGACCAGCACCTCCATCAATTGCGTCGGATGGCATTCGACGGCCAGTCCTTCGGGAAGATCGTCCACGGTGAAGGCCACGTGTTGCGCGCGGAAGCTCTCGCGGCACACGACGGCCGTATCCTCGAAGATCGCGCGCAACGATACGATCTCGAAAGGATCCTGGGACCCCTCGCGTGAGAAACCGCGCAGTCCCTTGACGATCTGTTGGATGCGCGAAGCGTTGCGCGCGATCGTGTCCATCAACCGGATGCGAAGCGCGGGCGCGTCGCGCCCCTCGTCCAGGGCGCGCTTGAGTTGTTCGGCGGACCCTGCGATCACGGCCAGAGGATTGTTAATCTCGTGGGCCATGTTGGCGGCCATTTCGCCCAGCACGGACCACTTAGACGATTCCATCAGCCGCGATCGGTGTTCCTCGAGCACTTGCAGCGCGCGCTTCTCTTCGGTGATGTTGCGGCAAATGCCCTCGACCGACACCGGTTTGCCCGAGGCGTCGCGCACCAGCGTATTCGATTGCAGAATCCACCGTTCGTGCCCATCGGGGTCGACGATCTTGTATTCGTACGCAGGGGGGATGGTTCCTTCGAGCAGATCATTCCACGCCTTCTCCAAATACGGGGTGAAGTCGGGATGGATCCGTTGCTTGAGGAACATCGGCTCTTTGAGGATCTGCTCCGCCTCGTACCCAAACACGAGTTTGGCCGCGGGACCTACGTATTCGTAACGGCCCTCCGGTAGCGCAATCCTGTACACCGCCTCCTGCAATCCCTCGATCAGTCCTCGATACCGCTCTTCACTGTCCCGTAGCGTCTGCTCAGCGCGTTTTCGTTCGGTGATGTCACGCGACACGCCAAGCACCGCAACGATCTCGCTCGCGTTGTCCTTAAGCGGCACGAGGTGTGTGTCTTGCCATCCCACGCGATCTTGGAAGCGCGCGCGATTCTCGACCCGCACGGCCCGGCCCGTCGCGAAGACCGTTTCAAGACGCGACCGCTGTCCCTCGGCGATTTCCGGAGGAAACAGAGCCGATCGCTGTTTGCCTATGATGTCCTCGACACGAATCCCAAGCTGTTGCGCCGCAAAGCTGTTGACGTACTCGACCCGGTCTTTGCGATCGACAATGAAGATCACGTCCTGGGCCGTCTCGGCCAGCGTACGGTAACGCCGCTCGCTCTCGCGCAGAGCGACCTCGGCCCGCGCCCGTTCCGCGGCCTCGGTCTGAAGGTTGCGGTTGGCCTCCGCAAGTTTCGCCGTTCGTTCCTCGACGCGCCGCTCGACTTCGGCATACGCCTGGCGCAAGTGTTCCTCACTGTCCTTCAGCGCGCGCTGCGCACGTTCTCGTTCCTGGATCTCACGAAGCAGTTCCCCGCGGTCACGCATCAGTCCCCGTTTGGCGAGATCGGCCTCGAACAGGCACAGGTAGAACCCGGCCACCAGCATGCCGATGCCCAGCACAAACCCGCCTTCTTTGACAATCTGATAGACACTGCTCTCGAACGCCGTTAGGCCCGTCAACAGTTCCGCCGATTCGGCGACGCGCATGCCCTGCGCCAAGGCCACAAGCACGGTGCCAAGGAATAGGGTCCGCGCGATTCTCGGTATGTTGTATACGTGGCGCAACGCATGAAATGCCGACCCGCCCAGGACCAGAAAACCGAACAATGTGAACACGTCCGACACGGCCATGCCGTACAGGCCGAGATGGAGTCCGAGACGGCCGAGGAAATGGAGAGCGCCCATCGCCACGATGGAGAGCACGATGAAGCGCATAAGCCTAGCGTGCGCGGCACGGTCCGCTTCTGCAAGCGAACGGGCGGCCCCGGGGCTGTCTTCGACGGATGATTGTGCCGGCGCCTCAGTGAGATGGTCCAGGGCACTCATGGCTTCCTCTCGTCGACATACAACAGAGCTATCGTGACTCGGTGCGTTGCCCATAGTCAGGGGGTTGGATTTGTCCCCCCGCATGGTTATCATGGTTCATTATTTCAAAAGGCGGGGAAAACCGCAATAGCGCACAGGCGCATTACCCGGAGGGACAACACATGGCGGCAATCATCCTGGCGGCGGCAATGGCACAGTTGGTAAGCGGCGCGACGCCTACCGCGGCGGAACTCGACGAGGCGCACGCGTGGGCCGCGGCCAAATTCCAAGGGACGGTGGAACGCGCGACGCCGCGCGCGCGCATCGAAGTGCTGGCCAACAACGACCCGGTCCAGCCCAACGCGCGCGGCGGGAAACCGATGCACATCGCCGGCGTGCAGTACACGCGCGGATTGTATTGCCACGCCGTAAGCAAAGTGATCGCCCACTTGCCGCGCGGCGGCAAAGCATTCCAGGCCGTCGTCGGTGTCGACAGCAACGAACAGACAGGCGGCGGGCGCGGAAGTGTCGTGTTCTCCGTGCGCGCGAATGACAAGGAGCTTTGGAAATCGGGTGTCTTGCGCGAGGGAATGCCCGGCGTGCCGGTATCGGTCGATCTCAATGGCGCCAGCGAACTCGTGCTCGAGATCGGCGACGCCGGGGACGGGATCGGGTGCGATCAATCGGACTGGGCCGACGCGCGCGTCACGCTCGATGACGGCACGGAGGTCTGGCTGGGCGATCTTCCTATCGAAGGCGTCGGACGCGAACCTTACATCGCGGACCCGTTCTTTGCATTCACCTATGGCGGACGTTCCTCGAAGGAATTCCTGGCACAGTGGAAATTCGAACGCGCCTCGCGCGAGCTTGACGCGCAGCGCGTCGAGCACACGCTCACGTACACCGATCCGGAAACGGGCCTCGTCGTACGATGCGTAGGCATCGAGTACCGCGATTTCCCGACCGTCGAATGGACGCTCTATTTCAGGAACACCGGCGCGAAGGACACGCCGATCCTGAGCGATATCCTTGCCATCGACACGAAGTTCGATCGGCCCGAGCATTCGGAGTTCGTGTTGAACCGGAACAAGGGCGACGATTGCACCGCCGACAGCTACGAACCGCTCTCGGAGCCGCTGAAGCCGAAAACGGACCGGCGCATCACGAATGCGCGCGGCCGTCCGACACAGATCGAGTTCCCGTATTTCAACATCGCCGCAGGCAACGAAGGCATCATCTTCGTCGTCAGTTGGGCGGGCCAGTGGGCTGCGCAATTCACGCGGGGCGACTCGAACGATCTGCGCTTGCGAGCGGGCCAGGAACTCACGCACTTCAAGCTGCTCCCCGGCGAAGAAGTCCGCACGCCGATGATCGTCCTCCAGTTTTGGAAAGGCGACCGGCTCCACGCGCAAAACGTGTGGCGGGCATGGATGATCGCGCACAACCTGCCCAGGCCCGGTGGCAAGCTGCCGCCCGCGCCGGAACTCGCCGCGTGCAGCTCGCACCAGTTCGGCGAAATGATCCACGCGAACACCGAGAACCAGGAGTTCTTCATCGACAAGTATCTCGAACGCGGGATCAAGCTCGACTATTGGTGGATGGACGCGGGCTGGTACTGGAACAAGACCGGCTGGCCGCACACCGGCACCTGGGAAGTTGACACGAACCGGTTCCCCGGCGGCCTGCGCCCCATCTCCGATCATGCTCACGCGAAGGACGTGAACATCATCGTGTGGTTCGAACCGGAGCGCGTCGCCGCGGACACCTGGCTTACGCAGAACCATCCGGAATGGATCCACGGCGGCAAGGAGGGCGGCCTCCTGAAGCTGAGCGATCCCGCGTGCGTGGCGTGGCTGACGGACCATATCGACACACTAATCACCGAACAGGGCATCGATCTTTACCGCCAGGATTTCAACATCGATCCGCTCGATTTCTGGCGCAAGAACGACACGGAAGACCGGCAGGGCATCACCGAGATCCGCCACATCGAAGGCTACTTCGCCTATTGGGACGAACTGCGGCGCAGGCATCCGAACATGTTGATCGATTCGTGTGCGAGCGGCGGGCGCCGCAACGATCTCGAAACATTGCGCAGGGCGGTCCCGCTGCTTCGAAGCGATTACATCATGGAACCGATCGGCAACCAGTGCCACACATATACGCTGTCGTCGTGGTTTCCCTTCTACGGCACCGGGACCTCGAAGACGGACCCGTACCTTATCCGCAGCACGTTGTGTCCGCACTTCACCGCGTGCTGGGATCAGCGTGACGACGCCATCGATTTCGCCACCATCAAGCGGCTCATGGATCAGTGGAAGAGCTTCGCGCCGAATTACTACGGCGACTATTATCCGCTCACGCCGTATTCGCTCGGCACGGACGCCTGGATCGGGTGGCAGTTCGACCGGCCCGAAGCCGGCGAGGGCATGGTCCAGGTGTTCCGGCGCGAAACCAGCCCTTTCCTGACGGCAAGGTTTCCACTGTACGCGCTCGTTCCCGAAGCGAAGTATCGCGTGACGGATCTCGACCATCCCGACGACGCGAAGGAGCTCACGGGGAAAGAACTCGTCGAAGACGGCGCGCCGGTGTCCATCGTGCAGAAGCCCGGAACGGCCTTCCTGGTATACAAGAAGTTGTGAACGTGGAAAGCTTGGTGGCGTGCAGGTGTTGTACTCTTGGCTCGGACTCTGCGGCTTAACGCCGTAGTTGGAGGCTGCCATGCTGCGCTTGGTTTCATTCCGCTCCGTTGTGTCAAGCGCGCTGATGATTGTGTGCGCCGCAGGCCTCCTGGGTTGCCCAAAGCTCGTAGCCCGTTTCGACGTGGATGTCTCGTCAGGAGTTGTGCCGCTGACGGTGCACTTCACGGACGCTTCCGACGCCGGGAGAACGCCTATCGCGCAGTGGGCGTGGGATTTCCGCGATGGCGCCACGAGCGCCGAGCAGAGCCCTGAGCATACGTTCGCCGCGCCCGGCACGTACGACGTCACATTGACCGTATCCAACGACGCGGAGACAGCCACCGCTACAGCTCGGATCGTTGCATGGGAGAACGGAGGACCTACGGGTTTTGTCGAGGTGCCTGATCCCCTGGTCGGAGACAATCCGCGCTATCCAGCTACCTCCGTCAGCGCCCCAAGCGCGGGGCAATCCGTTGCGCATCCGGAGTTCGGTACTTCGGAACGGCGCGTGACCGGGACGCTGGGCATGCGCCACGAGTATTCGCGCTTCGACCCATTCAACAGCGACCATTCGATGATCCTGCTCACAGACCTCGCGAGCGGCGAGTGGCGCGTGTATCGAACGGACACGGTTCCGTACGACACGGCCGCGCAACTCGTCGCCGTTCCGAGCATCGAAGAGCCGCGCTGGGACCCTGCCGATCCGAACATCCTCTGGGGCATGCTGGACGGATTTCGTATCGTCCACATCGATATGCGCAACCCGGGCGCTCCGATTACGATCAAGGACTTCTCGGCGGATGCGACGCTGCAACCGATCCTCGCGGCCAATGCCGACATCTATCGCGCGACGATGAAGGACGAGGGCGAAACGTCGGCGGACAAGCGCTATTGGGCCTTTGTGCTGCAAGGAACGAAGGACGACTATCGCGCGCGCTATATTGTCACGTGGGACCGCGTCGCGGATCACGTCATTGCCACGTATGCGCTGAGCAAGGCGCAGTCGGACCTCGATTGGGTGGGCATGTCGTGGAATGGCACGTGGGTCGTGATCGGCGGCATGGAAACGAACGCGGCCCCGCTCACGGGGATGGTCATCGCGAACCGCGAACTCACGCAATTCCACCGTATCGACTACTCGACCGCGCACGCGGATGTCGGCCTCGACAGCGATGGCAACGAAGTCGTGGTCATGCAGAACGTGCGGACGGACTACATCGACCTGATCCCGCTCGATGTGAGCACGCAGCCGATCCTCGACGCAGAAGGCAGCTATGCGGGGACGAATCGCGTGCCGTTGGTTAGGTTGTTCTATGACTCCGGGCCGCTCGGGCTGAACAGCGGCGTCCATATTTCGTGCAACTACGCCGGGTATTGCGTGGTGTCGACCAACACGGAACCCGGCTTGGCGGAGAAGAACTGGCTCGACCGCAAGATCGTCCTGGTCAAGCTGGACCGCGCGCACCCGCGCACGTTCTATCTCGCGCAGGTCTACGGAACGCGCGGCGCGTATTGGGAAGAAACGCAGGCCACGATCCGCAATGACGGCAGCGCGGTCGTGTGGGCAACCAACTGGAACCAGCGCGTCGGCCAGGAGAAAGTCTGGGAAATGCAACTCGACATGCCCGCGGGATGGTCCATCCCCTAGCGTGCCAATTGAGACACGTAGCAACTTGACAGAGCACGAAGACGAAGCGAAAAACGGGGACTGACACGCTTTTCGACAGTTTGAAAAGCGTGTCTGTCCCTGCTTTTCGCGGCATTTTGCACACGGAATACGATGCCCTTAGGGCGGCTCGGTGTACTAGCGGCAAGCAGGAAGGGAATCATGGCATTATTGGGAAGCGAAGCGCGCCCGTTGCGCGTGGCGATTGTGGGAAGCGGACCGGCGGGATTTTATGCGGCGGCGGCGATCCTGAATGCGCCGGTCGTGGCACGTGTCGATCTCTTCGAGCGGCTGCCGACGCCGTTTGGTCTTGTACGCGCCGGCGTCGCGCCGGATCACCCGAAGACGCGGTCGGTCATCCGCGTGTTCGAGCGGCTGGCCGAACGCGAAGAGCTTGCGTTTTGGGGCAACGTCACGGTTGGGCGCGACGTGAGCGTTGAGGAACTGCGGCGTCACTACGATGCAGTCGTCTTCGCGAGCGGCGCCGAACTGGGCGCGAATCTGAACATTCCGGGCGAAGACCTGCCCGGCTCGCACACGGCCAACGCGTTCGTGGGATGGTTCAACGGACACCCTGACTATCGCGATGCCACGTTCGACCTCTCGCAGGAAATCGCGGTGGTCATCGGCCAGGGCAATGTCGCGTCCGACGTCGTACGCATGCTCGCGCGCGCGCCGGCCGAACTCCGGCATACCGACATCGCGCAACACGCGCTCGACGCCTTGGCCGCGAGCCGCGTACGCGAGATCTGCTTGATTGGCCGGCGCGGACCGGTACAGGCGAAGTTCTCGCAACAGGAGTTGCAAGAGTTGGGCGAACTCGCGGACTGCGACCCGGTGCTCGATCCGGCGGATCTCGAACTCGACGACGTGAGCCGCCAGGAACTCGACGATCCGAAGAATTTCAACAGCAAACGGAACATGGCCGTGTTCGAGTCTTTTGCGCAACGTCCCGCGCCCACGAAATCGAAACGCATCTACATCCGATTCCTCCGCAGCCCCGTGGCCATTCGCGGCAACGACCGTGTCGAGGCGCTCGCGCTCGAATCGAACGTCCTCGAAGGGACGCCGTTCGCATTGAAAGCGCAGGGCACGGGCGTTGTCGAAGAGCTTCCGTGCGGCCTGGTGTTTCGCGCGGTAGGCCATCGCGGAACCGCGATTCCCGGCGTGCCGTTCGACGAGCGGCGCGGCATCTTCCCGAACGACGCCGGGCGCATCGTTGATGGCGGGCAGCCCATCTCCGGCTTGTACGCAACGGGCTGGATCAAGCGTGGCGCGACGGGGCTTATCGGTACGAACAAGGCCGACAGCGCGGCTACGATTGACCGGTTGCTCGAAGACGTGCCCTCGCTGACGCCATGCGCCGAGCCGGACAGCGCGGGTCTGCGCGCGCTGCTCGCATCGCGCGGCGTGCGCGTTACGAATTACGAAGACTGGCGCAAGTTGGACGAGGCCGAAGTCGCGCGTGGCGAAGCCGTAGGCAAGCCGCGCGAGAAATTCGTAACGGTCGCCGGGATGCTGGCCGCGCTGGATGCGAACTAGTGGGTTCGATTACGATTACACGTCGTGATAGAACCTGCATTCACTCGCGAGGAGAAACGTGCGACGCGAAGTGTACTACACAAAAGCACCAAGCAGCGCTGGACCACCTGTCATTCTGAGCGAAGCGAAGAATCTCGCTTCGGACGGAAGCCCAGAGTGTCATGAGATTCTTCGCTTCGCTCAGAATGACAGGTGGTCGGGTAACATTATCCAGGTAGCGCGATTTCGAGTCAGGTTACTGGCCAGGGGTAGCATGTTGTCGCGATGACGAGCGAGCTACAGATTCGGAAATCCGAATACGTCTTTCCGGCGCTTGTTGTGGCGTTCTTTGTCGTCATAGGTTCGTTTCCGTATCTCTACGGCTACTGGAACGAGCATCCGGACGACCGGTTCATGGGCGTCGTGGGGCGGGGCGCGCTGCATTCGATCGGATACATGATGTTCGCGCGTCAGGCCCAGGAAGGCCAGAACCTGTTCGAGAACCGTCTCACCCCGGAACCACTGCCGCGCGCGTATTTCAATCCGGAATGGTGGCTCTGCGGCAGGTTTGCGCGCTGGACAGGCATGTCCCTCGCGGCGGCGTCGCAGGCGCACCGTATCGTCGCGGTCGCGGCAATGGTCTTCGCGCTCTATTACCTGCTCGCGCGTTGCCTGGCGACGGTCTTTCAACGGCGGCTGGCGTTGGCGCTCATTGTATTCGGCGGCGGGTTTGGCTGGGTGGCGTGGTGCGCTTCCATCCTCTACGTTGAAGGTTTTCCTCTGATCCATCCTCTACTCGCGCACCTGGGGTTCACGGCCTCGACGCCAACACCGTTTCCCGTCTGCTACGACGTCGAAGGCGTGACGATCTTCGGCTATCTCATCAACAAACCGCACTTCATTCTTGCCGGCGCGAGCATCGTGCTGGTCTACGCGTTCCTGCTCGAAGGCGAACGCACGGGCAAGACGCGCTACTTCGTATTGAGCGGGCTTGCCGCGATGGCGAATCTCCTGATCCGCGCGTTCGCCATCTACGAGATCTGCGCGATCCTCGCGCTGTATCCGCTGCTGCTGTCGTGGCGCGAACGCGCGTTCCGCCCGAGGCGCTTCGTCCACTACGCAATCGCGGCGAGCATGACCGTCCCGGTGGCGGTGTACTACGCCTTCCTTCTCGCGCGGGGCGTGCTTGGCGGCGGCAGACTCGAGATGCCGCTCTTCTCGTTCTTCCAGTACATCGTGCGGTACGGCCTGCCGTTCGTGCTGATGTTCGCGTACTTCCAGGGGCCGGCGCACGTCCGCCGCATGAAACCGTCGTCGTTGCTGATGACTCTGTGGTTTGCCGTTGCGTTCGTGGTCGCGCAACTGTATCCGCTGTTGCGCAACGGCGAAGAAGCGGCACTCTATTCGTTCACCATCGTTCCCGCGATTCTCATCGTCGAAGGCCCGCTGCCGAGGATCTTCAAGAGCATCTCGGGCTGGATGAAAGGACCGGCGGCCGGGCCCAATGATCTTGGCAAACTATGCCTGGCCGTGGCGCTGGTCTTGTTCTGCTCGTTGAGCAACGTGGTGCTTTATGGACGCATGTTCACGACGCTCAACCAAGCGCGGACGCACTACTACATTCCGAACGATCTCCATGCCGCGCTCGAATGGCTCGGGGCGCACAGCGACCACGACTCTGTGGTCTTGTCGGGACCGGTGACGTGCCCCCTGATACCGTATTACGCCGGCAATAAGACCTTCACGGGCCACGACCTGCTCACGACGAACCGCAAGGAGAAGGACACTATTGCACAGTGCTTCTTTGAGCAGGGCGGGAACGAAATGTACGAGCGCGAGGTGGTGCATCGCTACGGCGTTCGCTATGTGGTCTCGGGACCCTACGAAGCCACACCCGAAGGAACGCCGCTATCCAAGTATCCGTGGCTTGAACCGGTATTCACTCAGGGACGCGCCACGGTGTTTGAAGTGAAGTGAGCGCTCGGGTCTGGCCGGTCCGACCGGTCCGACCAGTCCGACCTGTCGGACAAGTCGGACGGGCCGATCCTACCCCAACCGATCTTCCGGCGACGCCAGCGCGTGCATCCATTCCTCGGTCATTGCGACATGTTTGATCGTGCGGCGCAAGAAGCTGTAGCAGACATGAATCCTGTCGTCGGACGTCTTAATCACACAGGGATACGAGTATTCGCCGGGGTTCGGTTCGAGTTCTAAGGGCGTCTTCCAGGTCGCGCCTTCGTCGACCGACAATGCGATGGAGAGCGGCGTCCGCTCCGTCGCGCTGTCGTTGAACACGACGACGAGATGCCCGTTGCGCAACCGGTACATCGCCACGCCCGCGCCCGGACATCGCAACGCGCTTGGCGTCGCGGGACTCCAGGTCCGGCCCCGGTCGCGCGATTCGCTCTGCAGAATGCATGGCTGGTTTCGCAGCAGGGCGAGCAGCGAACCGTCGTTTCGTTCGATCACCGTCGGCTGGCCGCCCTTGTCGATCTCGCCGGAGCGCGACCACGTCGCACCCGCATTAGAGGTCATGAGGAAGGCCGGCTTTCCGCCGCTAACGGGAAGCATCAGTTCGCCGGTCGTTAGCGTGATAGGCACGTTGCGCAGCCCTCCGCCCAGGCCTCGAAGCTCGGTATCTTCGGACCAGGTCACGCCACTGTCATCCGAATACCGAATCATGAGCTGGCCCGCGCCCCATCGTCCGCTGCGAATGGGCCTCGGTTCGTCCATGCGGTCCCAGGCGACCGCGACGCGCGTGGGACTGAGACGGAACACGACCGCGTTGCCCGGCGGATGCAGGAACGTGCCGGTGACGAGCTTCTCGGGAACACTCCACGCGCACTCGCCTTGTTTGCGGCGAGCGATATACAGGGCTTCGTCGTCATGGCACTCGAAAGGGCCTCCATACCAGACGCACAGCAGATCGCCGTTCGGGGCCTCGGCGAGGGTCGCGCAATGGTGGTCCGGCGCCCAGGCAATCTTCTCGAAAATGACCTCGGACGAGAACGCGATGGGGACCGTCGGGTCCGTGGCGTCAGCGGGCGTGCCTTCGGCCTGGATCGGCGTACCCGTCGCGCGTGACGTCTTCTTCGGGATCGGCTCGCCACGCAGGAACGCCGCCAGCGTTGCGTCGAGATCCTCGGCCGCGCCGTCGCCGTGAAAGCCGCCGCGATAGACGAGCACCCCTTGCGCGTCAAGCAGGAAGGCCTCGGGGGTCACGCGGGCGTGAAGCCGTTTGGCAATCTTCCCGCCCGGATCGCGGTACGAGGGGAACCGGAGATCGTGGCGTTGATAGAAAGCCCGCCATTCGTCCGTTGCTTCCGCGTCATTGGGGATCAGACCGACAAAGAGAATTTCCTTGCGGCGGTATTTCTCGGCGATACGCGCGATGGTATCGACCACCTCGACGGTCGCGGGACTTCGGCTTGAAAGGATAACCAGCAGCGTGCCGCGGCGCGCCGCGTAATTTGACATGTCGAAGGATTTCCCGTCGAAGGTCCACAAGGTCAACGGGCCAATGGCATTTCCAATAGGATTCATCGTGGCGGCCTACCGTTTGTAACGGCCCATCAACTCGCCTTGGGCGAGGATGTGGCCCTGCATAGCGTCCACGAGGTCCTTTTTCGTCGCGCCGGACTTGAGCGTCAGCGCGGCGTCGAGCGCGTAGACTCGGAAGTAGTATCGATGCGCAGCCCCCGGCGGAGGCATCGGCCCGCCGTAGCCGATCTTGCGGAAATCGTTCGTGCCTTGACGCGTCCCGTCCGCGAGTTCGTTCTTCGCCGGAACGGCCTCGGGCAATCCGCGCGACGATGCCGGGACGTTCCATGCCACCCAGTGCACCCACGTGCCCACGGGCGCGTCCGGGTCGCCGCAAATTACAGCGACCGACTTGGTGCCCTCGGGCGGCGCCGTCCACGCCAGCGGCGGCGACACATCTTCTCCTTCTCCCGTGTGCTTCTTGGGAATGGATGCGCCGGGATCGAAGGCGGTGCTGGTCACCTGCAGAGTCTTCGATACAGGTTCAGCAGCGCACGCAGTCCCCACACCTATGAGACCTACAACGAACGTGAATGCCAGGCAGAGAATGAACATCTTCATCGTTGTACCTCCTTCAGACACTCTATTATACACCGGGAACTAAGAAATCCGAAGAAGTCCTGCGGACTTTGACAGATTCCATGGGTGTACCGTACAATTCATGAAGACTTGATTGACTCTGTGCAAAGCAAGGACCCACACGCATGGAATGGGTGAAGATAGGATCGGTGCGTCCAGGCCAGGTGTTGGCGCAAGCCGCCATCGGCAGAAGCGGCGCCGAGCTGTGCCCGGCGGGCTTCCGCATGACCGAAACGGTGATCGAACGGCTTCGGATGGCGGGAGTCGAGTCGCTTGCGGTCGAGGGTGGCGGGCGCAAGTTCCCGAGCC
The DNA here is from genome assembly GCA_964402555.1 of uncultured Nitrospiraceae bacterium. Classification (GTDB taxonomy): domain Bacteria; phylum Hydrogenedentota; class Hydrogenedentia; order Hydrogenedentales; family SLHB01; genus CAYOCT01. The sequence goes on from CAYOCT010000034.1 coordinate 16,319, forward strand.
CTCCCGAACGGCTCGCGGCGCTCGAGCGGCGGTTCCAGGGCATCGACGATCCCATTCTGCTTCAGATCAAAGCCATTATCGAGAGCCGGCTCCGCCTCATGGACCTGGCGCGGGACGCATGACGATGACCCCTGACGAACTCCACACCAAGATCGTGGGCCTCTCAAGCCTCCCAACGCTGCCCAGCGTGGTGAAACATATCAGCCGGATGGTCGAGGAAAAGCACTCGAATGCCGCCAGTATGGGCGATATCATCGCCAAGGATCAGGTCCTCAGCGCGCGCATCCTGCGCCTGGTCAACTCGCCTGTCTACGGTTTCCCCGGCCGCATCTCGTCGATCACGCACGCGCTGGTGCTGCTCGGGTTCAACGTGGTGAAAGGGCTCGTGATCGGGACGTCCGTGTTCGACTCGTTCGGCAACCACGCCGTCGGGTTGTGGGAACACAGCCTGGGATGCGCGATTGTGAGCCGGCGCCTGGGCCGCGAGCTGAACATGTCCGATGCCGAGGAAATCATGGTGGCGGGATTGCTTCACGACCTTGGCAAGGTGGTCTTGTCCCATGTCGAACCCGAGTTGTTCGGACGCGCGCTCGAGATTGCGATCGAACGGCACTGCCCGATTGCCGAGGCTGAACGCGACGTGTTTGGCGTTGACCACGCATGCGTGGCCGGATGGATCGCCGAGGAGTGGCATCTGCCGCCCCGGTTGAGCGACGCGCTGATGTACCACCACCAGCCCGAACTTGCCAAACACGGCAGACAGGTGACGGCGGTCGTTCACCTGGCCGATATCCTCGCGCGCGGCCTCGAAATGGGATCGCCCGGCGATCCGACGATGCCGCCGCTCCAGCACGAGACCTTCCAGGGCCTCGGCCTTTCGTTCGAGCAGATCGACCGCGTGCTCGAACAGGCCGAACTCGAATACGCCGCAGGGGCCGGCCTGTTCGACGAACAGGATTAGGCGCATGGCTGACGCCACCCAGCCCCGAGTCCTGCTTGTCGCCGCGGATGCGGACTTGGCCGCGTCCACGACAGCCTCGCTCGAACAACGTGGGTTCCTGGCCGCCGCGATCCAGGAAACCGCGGCGGCGCTCGAAGCGGTGTACGCGAATCCGCCGGACTGCATTCTTGTGCAGCACGAAGGGCCCGTTTCGGACAAGAACCCGCTGCTGGCCGAACTCAAAGCCGACAACGTCTACGGGCATCTACCCATCGTGCTAATCGTCACCGACGAGGGCTTGCGCGCAGGCGTGGATTGGGACGTCAACGAGGCCGACGACTTCCTCGTGCATCCGTTCTCGGGCGAAGAAGTCGCTGCTCGCGTGCGCCTCTGCATCGAGCGCGCCCAGCGCGACGTCAACGCGAACCCCCTGACCGGCCTTCCGGGCAACTTGACGATCATGCGCGAGGCCGATCACCGTATTGCCGCGGGCCAGCCCTTTGCCATGGCCTATCTCGACATCGACAACTTCAAACCGTTCAACGACAAGTACGGTTTCAGCCGAGGCGACGAAGTCTTGCGCATGACCGCCCGCATCCTGCTGAACGCCATCCATTCGCTCGACACGACGGATACGTATATCGGCCACATCGGCGGCGACGACTTCATCTTCATGGTGCCGCCGACGCATGTCGCGCGCGTCTGCAAACGCATCGCGCAGGATTTCGATACCATCGTGCCTGACTTCTACGACGAAGACGACCGCGCCGCCGGCACGATCGAATCGATCGACCGGCGCGGCGAAGTCCAGACCTTCCCCCTGATGACCATCAGCCTCGCGGTGATCGACACGAGCGCCGTCACGGTCTCTCATATGGCGGATCTCAGTTCCCGTGCCGCCGAAGTCAAACACTTCACCAAACACCTGCAAGGTTCGAACTTCATTATCGACCGGCGCAAGTAGAGCGGGGGAGGGTTTATAGGACCTATAGGACTTATAGGACCTATACGTCTTATACGTCCTATGGTGAGTAGCACTGTGGCGTCGATTGGTGTATCATGGACTCAACCATGAGGGCTCGGTCGATGGCGGAAGGTTTTGTTCCCCCGCACGGCGGGTATCGCGACTTGCTCTCATTCCGCAAAGCCGAAATCGTCTATGATGCAACGGTGCGGTTTTGCGAGGCCTTCCTGGATAAGCGCGACCGCACGGTGGACCAGATGGTCCAGGCAGCACGTTCAGGTAAACAGAATATCGTCGAAGCGAGCATGGCCTCCGGTACCTCCAAGGAATCCGAAATCAAGCTGACCAATGTCGCGCGCGCCAGTCTCGAGGAACTGCTTGCGGACTACCAGGATTTCCTCCGCACACGGGGAATGCGCCTCTGGGACAAAGGCAGCAAAGAGGCGCTCTTTGTGCGCAAGTTGGGGGCGTCGCATGAGGCAACGTACGAGACGTACCGGCCGTATATCGAGACGCGCCTGCCGGAAGTGGTGGCGAACATTGTCGTGTGTCTGATCCACCAAACCAACTACCTCTTGGATCGCCAGATCCGGCAGCTCGAGCAGGCCTTTCTCAAGGAAGGCGGGCTGCGCGAGAGGATGACGCGAGCGCGGCTCAAGGCCCGCGATGGGAAATAGGACGAATAGGACTCATGGGTCCTATAGGTCCTATACGTCCTATACCCCGCCCCCCTACGCCGACACGCTCTCGATCGTCTGGCGTTTGGCTTCCCAGCGCTCGCGGAACTGTGCGTAGAACGCTTCCGGATCGCCCAGAAACGGGATAGGTGCGCTGCAGTCTTCGGGAGAGGCCTTCCCGAGCTTGAGCGCGGGCACGCCGACTTGGTAGCACACGGCATCGGCGGCATGGATGACGCGGGTGAGTCCTTCTTCCTGAGGGTTTTGTTCGGGGACGTGGTGCATCTGCACGCTCTCGACGATGCTCGATGGCAAGCTCCATTGGCTGCAAATCCATGCGCCGACCTCGCAGTGGGTTGCGCCACCCATGACGAGACGCTCAGCTTCGATGGGCGGGATGTCGCCGCGTTCGACGAGATGGAAGATGCCGCGGGCCACGTCGGGGAAGTACTGCCAAAGGACAGCCTTGCCCAGGTCGTGCAAGAGGGCCGCGGTGTACACGTCGGAGCTTTCGAGCGATCGGATGCGCCGCACTTCGACGATGGTCTCGGCCGCGACGGCGCATACGAGACTGTGCCGCCAAAGCTGGTTGAGGGCCTGGCCGCGCTTGGTGCGCCCACTGAACTGGTTGATCACCGAGATCGCCAGCGCCAAGCGTTCGACTTCGGAGAATCCGAGGACGACCACGGCATCCTCGATGGTCTCGATTTCACGGTTGACCGCGTAGAAACAGGAGTTCACCGTGCGAAGGATCTTCGTGGTCAACGCGGGGTCGCGCGCGATGGCCGCGCCAAGCTGTTTCGCCGTGCCGGAGGGATCTTTGGTAATCCGCATGATCGTAGTCAGCGAACTGGAAAACGTGGCCAGCTCGGTCAGCGCGCTGACGCGATCGTAGATTTCCTCGTAGGTGAGCCGTTGCATGATAGTCCGGTGCGCTCGCAATCGGCCCTCACGATACACGCTCGGCCGGAGGGTGTCAATCTCACCGGTGCCGTCTGAGGAACTCGATGGCGGGACGTTCTTTCAGGACGATGCCTTCGGGATTTCGCAGCATCTGCGCCCAACGGCGGCGCGCCCACGAGCGCAGGACGCGGTTAGGATGGGCGAGGCGCGCAATCAAGTATTGAGCGTCGCTTATCAACCGTGCGTGCGCCGGCTCGAGCCAGGGACGTTCCGGATGCGACCAGTCCATTTCGATCCAGCCTTCGAGGCTGCTCGGTTCTTCGTAGCCGCGTTTGACGCATTCCGGGATCAGCCGGATGCCGGGATACGGCGCGAAGATCGACATCTCGCGCACGACGGCGTCCGGGGCGATCTCGATGAGTGCGTCGATCAGGCGGCATGTGTCGAGGAACTCGTGCGCCGTCTCGCCGGGGAAGCCGCCCATGAAGTGGTACGTGCCTCGGATGCCTGCCTCCTTCACTTTCCTCGCGACGCGGAGCACCATTTCGACCGTGATGCCTTTGCCGATGTAGTCGAGGACGCGATTCGATCCCGATTCGACGCCGAACGTTAATTGAACGCAGCCGCTCTCCCGCAAGAGGTCCACAAACTCGGGGCGATAGCTGGCGAAATAGTTGATCCGGCAGCTTGCCGCCCAGGCGATGTTCACCTTCTCTTGCACGAGCAGGCGCGCGATCTTCTCCACGCGATCGCGTTGAACGAAGAAGTTGTCCTCGCGAAAGAGCAGGCCGTCAAGCTGGAATCGCTCGACCAGGGCCTTGATGCGTTCGACCGTCGCGCCCGCTTCGATGGGACGCCAGCAACTGCCGTGGACCGATTCGATGTAGCAGAAGCCGCAATGGTGCGGGCAGCCGCGGCTGGTGCAGATCTCGAAGCAGCGCTCCATGCCCAAGTCCGGCCGCGCCACGATATACCGCTCGATATCGACCAAATGGAACGGCAGTTCGGGAAGGCTGGCGAGATCGATGAACATCTCCTGTTTCGATCCGGCGACGCCGCCGCTGCGTTTCATGAACACGCCGGGGATGTCGCTGGGGTCGTCGCGCTCCTCGATGCAGTCGATGAGATCGGCCAGCGCGTATTCGCCTTCCCCCGCGACCACGAAGTCGACGAGCGGATGGCGCACGGTCTGCTCGGGGAGCAGGCTCGCGTGGATGCCGCCCCAGATTATGACCGCCGCGCCGTGTTCGCGCACGAGCCGCGCGAACGCGAGGCCGTGCCGGAGCTGCTCGCCGGTCATCGACGTGATGCCGACAGCGATCGGAGGCTTGGTCTCGAGCAGATCGAGGACGCGCTTCTCGCAATCCTTCGTGCAGACCTCGTCGACGATGGTTACCTCGATGCCGCGTTCGGCCAGCACCGACGCCAGATACACAAGCGACCACGGAAACGCGGGGGCCGATCGGGATGCGGCGTCGTACGTCGGGCGGAACAGCATCACGTGGGACATGGTGCGGTATCCTGCGCGGCGCGCGCGAGCTTCTCGACGTAAATCTGCAGAATGGCCATGTCGGCCGGTTTGATACCGGAGATGCGCGCGGCCTGGCCAAACGTCACCGGACGAATCTGGTTGAATCGCTCCTGGCATTCGCGCGGCAGGCCCGGCACGCACGTGTAATCGAGGTCGTCGGGAAGCCGGATCGATTCGATGCCCTGGAATCGCTCGATGTCGCGCTCCTGCCGCTCGAAATAACCTTGGTACTTGACGCGGATCTCGACCTGCTCGGCCGCCTCGAAGGACAGTGGCTCGGGCGGCGGCACAAGACGCCACACGTCCGCAAGACGCAGTTCCGGGCGGCGCAGCACTTTCGCTGCGGAATGCGGTTCTGCCAGATCCGCTCCGCCGCGCGCGCGCAGGAACGCGTTCACTTCGGCGGACGGCGTGATTTGCGTCGCGTTCAGCCTGCGGATTTCGGCCACGGCCGCTCGCTCCTTGGCATGCACACGTTCGAGGAAGGCATCGCCCGCAATGCCGTACTTCGCTAGCCGAGCGTCCGCATTGTCATGGCGCAGCAGCAGGCGGTATTCGGCGCGCGACGTGAACAGGCGGTACGGTTCGAGGACGCCGCGCGTGACGAGGTCGTCCACCATCACGCCCAAGTACGCCTCGTTGCGCGCGATGTACAGCGGCGGTTCGCCGCGTAGATAGCGCACGGCGTTGAGCGCCGCGAACAAGCCCTGCGCGGCGGCCTCTTCGTATCCCGACGTGCCATTGATCTGGCCCGCGTGAAACAGCCCGCGCACCCGCTTCGTTTCAAGCGTCGGCTTCAGTTGCGTCGGTGGCACGAAGTCGTACTCGACCGCGTATCCCGGCCGGACGATCTCCACGTCTTCGAGGCCCTGAATCGTGCGCAGGTATTGCTCCTGAACGTCTTCCGGCAGGCTCGTCGAAAGGCCGTTCACGTAGACTTCGGACGTCTGCAGGCCTTCGGGTTCGAGAAACAGGTGATGCCGGGTCTTCTCGGGAAACCGCATCACCTTGTCTTCGATGCTCGGACAATACCGCGGGCCAATGCCCTCGATCTTGCCAGAAAACAGCGGCGAGCGATCCAGGTTCTTGCGGATCACCTCGTGCGTGGTTTCATTCGTATACGTTATCCAGCAGACGATCCGGTTCGGGTCGAAGCCCTCGATCGGCGTCGAGAACGAGAACGGCCGTGGATGTTCGTCGCCGGGCTGCGATTCGACCGCGTCCATGCGGATGCTGCGGCGGTGGATGCGCGGGCACGTGCCGGTCTTCATGCGTCCCGTCTCGAAACCGAACCGCTGGTAGGCGCCGGTCAGTCCCTTGGCCGCCATCTCGCCCGCGCGCCCGCCCTCGACGCTGGTCATGCCGTAATGCAGCATGCCGCGCAGGAACGTGCCCGTGCATACGATGACCGCGCGCGCCGTGATCTCGCTGTCCAGCGATGTGCGGACGCCCGCGATGACGCCATCGCGCACGATCAGATCTTCGACGAGGAACTGTTTCAACACCAGGTTGTCCTGATCCTCGCAGACCTGTTTCATGTCGTTCTGATAGGCGACGCGATCGGCCTGCGCGCGCGGCGAATGCACCGCCGGCCCGCGCGAGGCGTTCAGCAGCTTGAAGTGGATCCCGGTGCGGTCGATGCAACGCGCCATCTCGCCGCCCAGCGCGTCAATCTCGCGGACAAGCTGCCCCTTGGCCACGCCGCCGATTGCCGGGTTGCACGACATGCGCGCGACGGTGTCGAGATAGATCGTCGCCAGCAACGTGCGGCAGCCCATCCTCGCACACGCCAGCGCCGCCTCGACCCCAGCATGCCCGGCGCCGACGACTATGACATCGAAATCGCGATTCATGGCGGAAGTCTAGCATGTCGGCGGGGCGCAGGGCAGCTTGCGTTTGCTGGAAGGGTTCGCTCGCTCCCAAGCTCCGCTTGGGAACGGACCTGCCCGCGAAGTTGTACTTCGCGGTTCTCGAAGCAGAGCTTCTCGCTCAAACGGGTTCCCAAGCACAGCTTGGGAACCAGATGTAGCGCGCTTGCGAACCAGATGTTGCCTTCGTCCTTGCTGCGATCACTCGGTGCGACGGTAGGTGAAGACGGCCGCGCCCGGCTTCTGGGCCAGCGTAACGGCGAGTCCCGTATCCAGGAGTTCGCGTCCCAGTAGCGTGCGCGTTTCGCCGCTACTCATATCGGTCACGAGGTACTTCGCTTCGGCGTCGAGCGCTTTCAAGGGAAGCGCGGCAGAGATGAACGGACTCGCCGCCCGCCGGAACGCTTGCACCATGCCTTCGCCCGACTCGGGCCGGTCGAACTGCCACGCGATCCACGCGTCTTTGTCGAGCGAATACTTGGTAAGCGGATAGTAATCGCCGTAGTAATTCGGGCTGATTTCGCGGAACTGCGCGAAAAGCTTGCGCAACGCGGGGTAGTCGAGTTCCTTGACGCGCAGGTCGAACCCGCAGACCGTGCTCGGCGCGACGTTGCTCCAAAATGCGTACGGCTCGACCGGGGTAAGCCCCCCGCCGTAGTACGGCGCGTCGACGCAGGCGACCGTCCCGGTGCCGTGGAACGGCAGCCACATCGAGATGCCGTAGGTCATGCCCTGGTGTCCGTTGGGTTCGTAGGCGTAATCGCTCCGCCACATCGGCACGGCGCGCCGCATCGTTTCGAGGTCGTTGCGGCGCCCGCCTGACGCGCACGAGTCGATCAGCATGTTCGGATGGCGGCGGCGCAGTTCGTCCCAATACGCGAGATAGCCCGTGACATGCTTGATCTCGGTAATGCCCTGGCGGTCTTCGGCGTCATTAGCGCGCCACAACGCCAGCGGGTCCATGTTGAAATCCTGCCGGTACAAATCGATCCCCTGATCGGTCAGCAGCTTGTCGACGTGATCGGTGAGCCACGTCCGAGCCTCGTCGTTACCGAGATTGAGCAGACCGCCATTCGCCCCGCCGAGGATCCATTCCGGATGATGCTCCGTGAGCCAGGTCTCGGGCGCGACGCGTTCGGGCTCGAACCAGACCAGAATCTTCACGTCCTTCGCATGGGCGTGATCGCTGATGGGCCTCAGCCCTCCGGGGAACCGCGCCTGATCGACCTCCCACGTGCCGACCTGAGGCCAGCCTTTCTTCTGCACGTACCAGCCTGCGTCCATCCACCAGTAGTCGATCTTGAGGCCCTCTTCGAGATAGCGGTCGATGAACATGATCTGCTTCTCGGTATCCGCCTTAATCATTTCCTCGTAGGCCCGCGAACTGCCCGCCAGCAGCATCGGCGCCGGCAACTGGCCGCCGGGTCTCGGCATGCTATGCGCCATCATCCAGCGGCGCCACACGTTCTGCGCGCGAATCCAATCGCCCTCGTAGAACTGCACAGCGATGAGCGGGCTCCGCACTTCTTCGCCCGGCAGCAACTTGAAATGCGTCAGTTCCTGGCCCGCCTGGAGATGCAGGCCCGCGCCCCCGTCGCGCGCGAATTCCGCGGCCCACTGGCCCGGCCATCCCACGGCGACAATCATGCCGCCCGCGCCCCACGCGAGATTGAAATACGACCAGTCGCTGTTCGTCGGGCGCCCGCCCGCCGCGCCGATGCGTTTCGTTACGTTCGGGCCGAGAGGCGTTTCAAGCGGACCGTAATCCGAACCGTTCGCGGGCGAGCCGACGTTGTGGTGCAGCAGGAACGCCTCTTTCTCGCCATGCTGCAAGGGGATGTCCAGCGCCTGGATCTTCTCGAGAATCGGAGTATCCGCCGTGCCGGTGTTCTTGAAATACAGGGTCCATTCCGCGGTTGGGAAATCGTCGTATACGATCGCGACGCACCGGACCTCGAGTCCCGTCGCTTGGTCGGTGAAACGAATGGTATGGCGCGTGCGATGCGCATCGAGCGACTCGGAAGATGCCTCTCGCTTGCATTGGGCCAGCACGTCCGCCGACGCCTTGCCGCCGTATACGAACGAGAACGGCGTCTTGGCCGCGTCCGGGCCTACGTTGTCCGCCGCCCATCCCTTCGCGCGATCGAGTTCTCCTGCCGTGGGTTTGACAGCCCATGCAGCGGAACTGCCGCCCAGGATACACACCCCCACAAGAACCGCGACGATAGCGTCATACATGGAACACCCTCCTCATGGCGCCCGCATGCGGGCATTCGGCCGTTACCACAGTGGCGGCTCACAATCGCCCAATCCGTTCCGTGATTTCAAGTGCCGTCGGGAACGGCGAACGAGAAGTTGCGAAAGGCGTCACGTATCCCGTAAACTGATTACGCTAGTTCTATCAATTAATTGAACTCGCGGTGAGGTCTGGTGCTTCCCCCCTGGATTCTAATCGACGGGACTACTGTAACTAACCATGCGTTCAATAGCTCTATCACGAGTAGGCCGAGGGGTGCATGCGCTGTGCGCCGTATCGATGGCCCTGATGGCTGCAGCCATGTCGATGGCCGCCGGGGAGCCGGGCAATGTCTGTACGAACGGCTCGTTCGAGAACCTGGCAAGAGACGGCAGTCCCGCGGATTGGTCGATCTGGGGGCAAGGCGGCGTCACAACCGACGATGTCCATAGTGGACGACGGGCCTTGCGCCTCAAGCAAGGCGCGAAACGCGGAGCGGTCGAGGCGGGCCTGAATCGAAAGTTCGATCCGGACAGCGGAACCGGGGGCGCGTTGATCGACCGAGTCACGGGGGGGATGGATTTCTGGTACAAGGCCGTGTCCGGAGGACCGGACAGTCTCTATGCGTGCGTGATTCCCATGAACCGGCAACCGGCGGAGGAATCGACGGCGGGACGCGCAATTTTCACGGTGCCGCCGGACCACATTGGCGATGGCGAATGGCATCATGCCCGGCTCCGTTTCGACTACTCGAAATCCGAGTCCGTCCGGTGGGTATGTTTCGGCGTGCGAGTGAATCCGTCTTCGACGCCGGGCGAACTCCTTCTGGACGACGTCGCGTATGTCGAGCATGTCGGTTTGATTCCCAGGTTTGCCGGGGTAAGCCTGGAACGTTTCACGAGCGGGGCCGGGGCCGGAGCGGACTTGCATGCGCGCATCGAGAATGCAGGCGATCGGCTCATTGAACGGATGCGTATCGTCGTGGAAACGCCTGACGCGCTACGCGTGGACCCGCCGGAAATGGTTGTCACAAACCTGGATCCCGACACGAACCGGGACTTGACGTGGCATTTGTGTGGCGAGGTTACGGGGGGCACCGTGACGTTGCGTGCCCAATACGCAGACGGGGACTGCGTGCGCCACGTCGCTTTGTCGCCGCAACTCGAGGTCGTGAGTTTCGGACCCTGCTCGCCCGTGGCGCGGCGCGACCTCGAAACTCCATTCGAGTGTGTCGCACGTAATACAGGGAACGCCGTCGCGGAACAGGTCAAAGCCGTGTTCCAGCTTCAGGGAAGCTTGCGAAGCCAGACCGCGGAGCAGGTGGCGCCAGGCGAGACCGTCCACTTGCGAGGCGTCTTCATGCCATCCGAAGAGACCGAGGACCTGCCGGTATCGCTCGAGGTCCACGCCGCCAACGCGCCTTCTCCCGCGACGCAGTACGCTCACGTCATCGTGGGCAGTGGCATGGCGTCGCCGGCGCCGGCAAACCGTTTGAGTGCCAATGCCGAGGGACATTGCGCCGTCCTCGAAAACGACCGCGTGCGGCTTGTGTTTCCGAAGAACCAATTCGGCTTCGGCACGGGGTGCTTGTGGACGAAGACCCCGAATGGCTGGGTTGAAGCGGGCTGGCTGCCGTATCTGACGCGCGTGATCTACCGCGACGCCACGGGGAAGCGCCGCGAAGAAACCGTCTATGCTTCCGATCCTCCCGAAGCGACTTTGGGCGAGTCCGCGACCCTCGCGTTCACGTGGTCCTTCAAAGACCGTTCCGGCGGGCGCTGGCGCGGTCTCGTTACGTTTGCGGTGGGCGCGGAGAGCACGCTGATCTCAGCAGCCTACGAGGCGTCCTGCGACGAACCGAGATCCCTCCTGGCCTTCGATGGGCCGATGGTCTACGTTCTCGATCGTAAGGAAGCAATCTTTCCGGGGTTGGAGTGGCTGGTGGGGGACGAAGTGTCCTCCAATGACCTCGACATCGGCGAATTGCATCCCGACCGGATCCGGTATGTCGTCCACCCGAACATGGTCACCGTTCCGGCCATCGCGATCAGCGGAGGCGCTGGCGTGACGGGTTTGCTTTGGGACGCGAGCCAGCATTGGGATGCGGAGCACGACCGCCCTTCGCCGGTGTTTGCCTCGCCGGACCGCTTCAATAACCAGCGCGCGCATCTGATGGGGCTGATGCTCCCGACCGTGCCGCGATATCTCGACCCCAACACGCGGGAAGCCGCCCGCGCGTACCCACTCCACCCCGGGCAGTCCCTGTGTCTTCGCGCGTGTCTGTTCGCCGACGGCTCGGCCACGGACCCGATCGACGCCATCGAGGCATGGTTCGGACGCTACGGATTCCCGGATCCCTCGGCCTTGCCGCGAGGCTCGTATGACAGTGAAATCCAGTTCTCGATGCAAGCCTACCTCGACTCCGCATGGATTCCGGAAAGCAAAGAGTGGTGGTCGTCCAAGGGCAGCGGCGCTTGCCTCAAGACCAAAGTCCGTCCCCATGCGTGCGTCGCCGATCTGCTCGTGGGAGCGATTCTAAGCCCGGACCCGGCGGTGCGCGACGCATGCCGGGCGCGCGCGGAAGAAGTCGCGCCGATGATTGGCGGCGACGCGCGGCTCGATGCACAGCGCTTTCCCGGGCATGCCGACCGCTGCATCGCCGACGAGGACCTCGTCAGGAAACTCCTAATGACCATGTGTCCAACCGGAGGCTGGCCCTTCGATCCGAACAGGAAAGCGGAAGGCATCTACAAAGGTGTGGATTACCATACGTTCGGAACAGAGGGCGCCGTCGAGCTTGGCACGACTGCTTCTTCGGCGGCGTCAGTGCTCCGGTATGCGCGCATCGTGGGGGACTGGGACGTGTATCGCGACATGGCGCCAACCCTGGAAATAATGGAACGCTTTCAGGTGCCGCGAGGCGCCCAATCGTGGGAGGTCCCGCTGCACGCGCCTGACCTGATGGCTGCCGCTGACGCGCTCAACGCTTTCCTTGAAGCGTATCGTCTCTGCCGCGCCTACGATCATCCGGATCAGGATCGATGGCTGCGCGACGCAGTCACATGGGCGCGGCGCGGCCTGCCGTTCATCTACTGCTGGGACGATCCAAAGCTGCCGTTCCTGCGCGGGGCGAGCATTGCGGTGTTCGGTTCCTCCTGGTATACGACTTCGTGGTTTGGGCGGCCGGTCCAATGGAACGGGCTGTATTATGCCAACGGTCTGTTGGACCTGGCGGAATACGATCGGAGCCTTCCGTGGGCGCGCATCGCCACGACCATCGTGCATAGCGCGCTTCATCAGCAGGAGACCGAAGGCGAGGACATCGCGCTGTACACGGACAATATCAGCGCCATCGACGGAACGAAGTACCCCTGGTATTCCGCGCCGCGGCGCATCGTCGAGAGCCTTCTCAAACTCATGGGGAGAAGTGAAGACCCCTCGACTACCGTCGTCAGAACGGGGTCCGAACGCTTCCATATCACCAGCACGTCCGCGATAGTGGATGCGGAGTGCACGAAGGACGGGCTGCGCTTCGGGATCGGAACGCCGCGTGGCGAAGAGGGGCTGGCGCTGGTGAGCCATGCGAGCCGCCCCGCGGAAGTGCGTGTGGACGACAAGACCGTCCAGGAGCGGGCCGAAGTTGAGTCGGGACGCGGCGCGGGATGGCGCTATGACGAGGATACGTGTTTCCTGACAATTCGCGTGCCGCACGACGGAACCGGCAGCGTCAGTGTCCGGGGAATGCTTCCCACGGTGGTGAGCCGGCTGCCCAAGCGCGTCGATACCATCGATTTCACGTTCGACGACGGACCCGACGGCTGGGTGGCGCAGAACGATATCGACTCGCTGACGGTGCAGAGCGGAGTCCTGACAGGAACGTACACAGGTACCGACCCCTATCTCTTTCGTCCGGTGATCGCCGCAAACGGCGACGACTGTCCGGGACTCGCGTTGCGCATGCGCGTTACGAGCGGCACCGGCGCGCAGTTCTTCTGGACGACCGCCCAGGCGCCCTCCATCGATCTCGAACGCTCCATCACGATTCCGATTGTCCCCGACGGCGAGTACCACGAGTACACGCTCGACCTCTCGGACAACCCGCTCTGGAGGCATCAGATCATTACCGGAATCCGCCTCGATCCCGGAGGAGGCGACGCTTCGGGCGAATTCGGGATCGACTACCTCCGCAAGGAATAGCAATACCTCGCTCATCCCTTCCGTTTGCGCGACGCATTTCATGACACGTTGAGCGCGCCGCATTGCACCGGCATAATAAGGCACGGGTTGTGAGACCACGTAAAGGATGAGCTATGCACGATTCGGCCCCTGCTGTACGGCGGCGAAACTCCGTTGTGCTCATATTGTTTGCAAGCCTGATCGGCACGACAATCGAGTTCTTCGATTTCTACATCTACGCTAACGCGGCGGTCATCGTGTTTCCGAAGCTGTTCTTTCCGAGCGCGGACCCGATGGCCGGTACGCTCGAATCGCTCGCGACGTTTTCTATCGCGTTCTTCGCGCGCCCGATCGGGTCTGCCTTGTTCGGCCACTTTGGAGACCGCATCGGACGCAAGGCCACGCTCGTCGCCGCCCTGTTGACAATGGGCATCTCGACGGTCGCCATCGGGCTGCTGCCCACCTATGCCTCGATCGGCACGGCCGCGCCGCTCTTGCTCGCATTGTGCCGCTTGGGCCAAGGGCTTGGGCTTGGGGGCGAGTGGGGCGGGGCGGTCTTGCTCGCCACGGAGAACGCGCCGACCGGGAAACTCGCGTGGTTCGGCATGTTCCCGCAGTTGGGCGCGCCCTTAGGCTTCATCCTTTCGAGCGGATTCTTCCTCGCGCTGAGCGAGGGGCTCACGGACGAACAGTTCTTCGCCTACGGCTGGCGGCTTCCGTTCCTGGCCAGCGCGGCGCTCATCATCTTCGGCCTGTACGTGCGGCTGACGCTGACCGAAACGCCCGCGTTCCAGGAAGTGCTGCGGAAGAATAAGCGCGTCCGCGTCCCCGCGCTGGCCGTCGCGAAACAGCACACGCGCATGTTGATCCTCGGCGTCCTGATCGCCGTCACGACCTTCGTGCTCTTTTACCTTACGACGGTCTTCACGCAGAGCTGGGCCACGGTCGCCTTCGGCTATGCGCGGCCGGAGTTCCTGCGCATGCAACTGGTGTCCATTCTGTTCTTCGGCGTGACGGTGCCGATCTCGGGCCGCTTGGCGGACCGCCTCGGACGCCGCCGCGTGCTCATCGCCGTGACCGCCGCCATCGCACTGTTCGGATTCCTGATGGCGCCCATGTTCGGATCGGGCCGCGCCGTGCCGATCACCGCCTACATGTGCCTGGGTCTCGCGCTGATGGGCATGAGTTACGGACCTCTCGGGACCATGCTTTCGGAGTTGTTTCCAGCCGAGGTGCGTTTTACGGGGGCCTCGCTGACCTTCAATCTTGCGGGGATCTTCGGCGCCTCGCTCGCCCCGTACGTTGCCATGTCGCTGGCCAAACACTACGGCCTGGCGTCGGTCGGTTTGTATTTGTCCACGGCCGCACTGATAACGCTCGTGGCCTTGCTCCTGACGAAGCCGCCGCATGAAGGAGCGAAAGACTGGGACTCGAAGAACGGGGACTGACACGCTTTTCGCTGGATTCCGCGCACTACCGCCGCGTGAAGGAGGAACGCATCATGAACCGCCGCGATTTCATGAGATATACCGCCGCGTCGGGCGCGGCCGCGCTGCTCCGGCGCGACACCGCGAGTGCTGCGGCGGCATCGTCGTCACGTCCGAACATCGTCGTGTTTCTTGTCGACGACATGGGCTGGCAAGACACGTCCGAACCGTTCTACAAGGCCGTCACCGATCTGAATCGACGCTACAAGACGCCGAACATGGAACGGTTCGCCGACGAAGGGGTGAAGTTCACGCAGGCCTATGCGTGCGCGCTGTGCTCGCCGACGCGCGTTAGTTTGATCACCGGCCTCAACGCCGCGCGCCACAAAGTGACCAATTGGACGTTGCGGAAAGACATCTCGCCCGATCCGGAAAGCCCCCGCATGGTTCCGCCCGAATGGAACGTGAATGGTCTCAGTCCGACGCCGGGCTTCGAACGCACGGTGTACGCCAAGGCACTGCCGATGTTCTTGCGCGACGCGGGATATCGGACGATCCACGTAGGCAAGGCGCACTGGGGCGCGGTAGGAACGCCTGGCGCGGAACCCAAGAACCTCGGGTTCGATATCAACATCGCGGGGCATGCAGCGGGCGGCCCGGGAAGCTATCTCGGCGAACACGACTACAGCGCCGCGTGGCGGCATGAGGACAGGATCTGGGACGTGCCGGGCCTCGAGAAGTACCACGGCACGCACACGTATCTGACCGAAGCGTTGACCATCGAAGCGAACAAGGCCGTCGACGCGGCCGTTGCGGACGGAACGCCGTTCTTCCTGTACATGGCGCATTACGCCGTGCACGCCCCGTGGGAAGAAGACGACCGGTACGTGCAGGCCTACCGTGACGCGAACCTCAAGGACAACGACGCGGTGTACGCGTCGATGATCGAAGGGATGGATCGGTCGCTCGGCGAGATCATGGCGAATCTCAAACGCCACGGTATCGAAGACAACACCATCGTGATCTTCATGTCCGACAATGGGGCCGCGAAACAAGTGCCCCTGAACCTCCCGCTACGCGGCCACAAGCTGACGCCCTATGAAGGCGGCATCCGGGTGCCCATGATGGTCAAGTGGCCTGGGGTCACGAAGCCCGGTTCCACCTGCGACAGCCCACTCATTATCGAGGATTTCTTTCCGTCCATTCTCGAAATGGCGCGAGTCCGACACTACGAACAGATCGGAGGCGCGATCGATGGCGTGAGTTTCGTGCCTCTGCTTCGGGGCACGGCGGACACGCCGAAGGACCGTTGTTTCGTGTGGCACTTCCCGCACTGTTACGATCAACCGCCGTACAGCGCGATACGCCAGGGCGACTGGAAACTCATCTACTTCCATCTCGACCAGCGATACGAACTCTACAACATCCGCGACGACATCGAGGAGAAACGCGAACTGCACGGCGAACACCCGGATATCGCAAAACGCCTTACAAAGAAACTGCGTAAGATTCTTCGGGAACGCGGGGCGCAGATGCCTATCTCGAAGGAAACCGGAAAGGAGATCCCCCTGCCCGGTTTGTAAACGACGTGCTAAGTGCGGCGCAGATACACCAAGCGACGCCCGACCGCCAGTCATTCTGAGCGAAGCGAAGAATCTCATGACAGGTTAGGCTTCGGTTCAAGCGAGATTCTTCGCTTCGCTCAGAATGACAGGTGGTCGGGTTCTTCAGAGGTAGCACGAACCAATGGCCTGAAGACCATGAGATAGGACTCGCCATACAAGGAGTATTTTGCGGTGCGTATTCTGATTGGACTCTCGGTAATGCTGGCCGCGGCAAGCCATGCGTATTCGGAGGAGCCGCTCCAATTCGACTCCTACGGCGGCCTGACGTGTCTGTCGTTCGGACCGGCTCCGTATTTCCGCGTGCACCAGGATGGCCCGCGGTGGTGGCTCGTGACGCCGGAGGGCCACGCGTTCCTGTCGCTCGGCGTGTGCGTCGTGAATCCGCGGGGCGACGTGGCCAAAGGCACGGACCGCCGTCCGTACCAGGAACACGTCCTCGCGAAGCACGGTTCGGTCGAGGGATGGACCACGGCGACGCGCGATCGCATGAAGGCGTGGGGTCTGAATACGCTCGGGAACTGGTCGGGCGAGGAACTACGGTCGCAGATGCCGTATACGGTCGAACTGAGCGCGTCGGGCGGGGTGTGGGGGCGCGATTTCTTCGACCCGGAGATCGAGGCGCGCATCCGCGCCAACATGGCCGGCGCGGAAGGTTTCGCCAACGACCCGTATCTCGTGGGCTACTATCTCGACAACGAGTTGCAGTGGGCCAAGGACTGGCGGTTGGGCGAAGACCTGTTTCCGCAGTATGCCGCGCTACCCGCGGAGGCCCCAGGAAAGCAGCGGATGATCGCGTTCTTCAAGGAACGCTATGAGACCGTCGAGCGGTTCAATGCGGTGTGGAAAGCGGACCTGAAAGATTGGAACGATCTCGGCTCGGTGCGCCGGCTCAAACCGCGCAACCGCGCCAAGGCGCGCGAGGATCGCGAAGCGTTCACGTTGCTCATTGCCCGCCAGTACTTCAAGGCCGCGGCTGAGGGCATTCGGGCGAAGGATCCGAATCACCTGATCCTCGGCTGCCGGTTCATCTGGGCGACCGTTCCGCGTCCTGTGGTGCAGGCATGCGGCGAGTATTGCGACGTGGTGTCGATCAATTATTACGAGGCGGGCATCCTGGGGCGGTGCGCCTTGTGGGTGACGTCGTTCGGCGCGATGCGGATGCCGCAGGGCCTCTCGTTCAAAGCCTATTACGACGTGGCGAAGAAACCGCTGCTCGTGACCGAGTTCGGATTCCGCTCGCGGGACAGCGGCATGCCGAACTCGTATCCGCCGCCGTTGCTCATCCAGCCGACCGTCGCGACGCAGAAGGACCGCGCGGACAAACTCGAGCACTGTGTGACGACGTGGATGGCCCAACCCTATTTCCTCGGGTACCATTGGTTCCAATATATGGACGAGCCGCACGTGGGCCGCTCTGGTGATGGCGAGAACGGCAATTACGGGCTGGTCAACATCGAGGACGAACCCTATGCCGAATTCGTCGGCCGTCTGACCGAAGTCGACCGCAAGGCCTGGGAGCTTCATGCGGCATCGAAGGAGGAACAGCCATGATGCGCCGGGTAGCGATCCTGTTGCTTGTAGGCCTCGCGGGATGCGGCACGATCCCCGCGCGTGATGCGCAAGGCGCGAAGTATCTCGACGTGGCGCGGCGCTACGCCGACGCGATGATCGAACACGGGCGCGACGTGTACGGTCCCGAGCATTCACCCGTATTCGCAAGCGCGCTGGCGCTGGACCCGATCGCGCTGCCCGCTGACCTGCCGCCAATCGAAGGGATTCGCAAGGACGACCGCACCTATGCGGGCGGCAATCCCATGCACGACGAGAATCTCTACATGATGTTGTACGATCTAGCGGACGCGACGCGTGACGCGCGCTACCGCGAAGCCGCGGACGACGCGCTCCGCTATTTCTTCGAGCACGCGCAAAGCCCCGCCACGGGCCTGTTCGCGTGGGGCGAGCACCTCTTCTGGGACTTCCAGCGCGAGGCCATGGGCGGCAACGATATCCATGAGTTCTTCCGGCCGTGGCTGCTGACCGACGCGAGCTACCGCGTCGCGCCGCGCGCCATGAAGGAGTACGCTGTGGGGCTGTGGCTGCACCAAATCGCCGACCACACGCAGGGGTTCTACAGCCGCCACGCCACGTGGTCGAAGCACCTTCCTCACGCGGGCAACGAGTTCCCGCGGCATGGCGGTTTCTACATCGCGCAATGGGCCGAGGCGTATCGCCAAACAAAAGATCCCGTGTTCCTCACCGCGATCGAAACGCTGGCGGCGTACTTCGAGCGCGTGCGCAATCCGAAGACGCTCGCCGTGCCGAACCGCAATCCGCGCAGCGGCGACGTCGTGTGCTGGACGCTCAGCCAGCTTTCGTTGTCCATCGACCTGTGCGAAGCCGCCAAGTCCGTTCCCGAGCCGCTGGCCGCAAAGATGCGCGAGGCGTGCCGCAAGAACGACGCCTCGTTCCTTGCGCTGCCGCATGACTTCGACGATCCCGCCAAAGGCATCGTGTCCACCGCGACGTTCTCGCTCGACGCGCCGCCCGCCGCTTCCGGCTACTGCCCGACATGGGCGAGCGGCTACGGCATCGACACCAACGCCCAGGCGGCCATGACGGGTTACGAGCGTTACCTGCAAGGCGCGGACCCCGCATTCAAGACGCTCGTGCTGACAACCGCGCAGCGTTATCTCGAATCCGATCCGAAGACGGATATCGAGTTGTACCCGGGATCGCTGGGAGACGCCGTGTATCTGATGATAGCCGCGCATCGCCTCACGCACGAACGCCGCTACCTCGACCGCGCGTGCGTGCTCGCCGACATGTCCATCGCGACGTTTTGGGATCGCGGACCGTTGCCGCGCGCCAGTTCGCGCAAATCGCATTACGAGACGATCACGCGCGCCGACACGCTGGCCCGCGCCCTGGTCCTGTTGCACGGGGAGTTGAACGGGAAGAAGCTTCCCACGAATTACTGCGACCGGTAAGAGCGCGTGAATGCATTGTGAGTCACGGACTCTTTAGCGAATCGGCCTCGTCTTGCGTCTCCGAACGGCCCGGCCGGGCGTTTTTACTGTCCCTGCAGGACCTCGATCATCGCCGCGATGTTCTCTGGTTTCGCGTCGGGCGGGATGGCATGCGCCGGGGACGCGAAGAAGCCTCCGTTGCGCCCGATGTCATCGATGAGCCGTTTGATCTCTTCCTTGACCTGATCCACGGTGGCGTAGGGCAGCGTGCGCTGCGTGCTGATCCCGCCGTAGAAACACAGCCGGTCGCCGTAACGCCGCTTCGCGTCGTAGACGTCGATGACCTCCGGCTGGAACGGGTTGAAGACGTCGAGGCCGAGCCCGATGAGATCGGGAAACAATTCGTCGACCTTGCCGCACGAGTGAATCACGACGAATTTCCCGCGCGCTTTCACGGCCTGGTACATCCGTTTGACGCACGGGTGGATGAACTCGCGCCACAGGTCGTAGCCCATCAACAGGCCGCGCTGATGTCCCCAGTCGTCGCCGAAATACATCGCGTCGATGGCGAATGTGCATGCATTCTCGATGATCGTCAGGTTGAAATCGACAATGCGTTCAAGCAGGCGGTGGGCGAACGGTTTGTCGCACCGCATGGCCATCAGAAGGTTCTCCATGCCCGCGAGCGTCCAGGCGCGTTCGAACAGCGAGAAACCGATCTCGGCGATCGTGAATGTGTCGTCTTTGTCGTCGAGCGTCTTCGGATAGCCTGCGTAGCGCGACGGATCGGTCGGATTCGGGAAGGCAAACTCGTCGATGTTCTCGGGCGTGACCAGACGGTTGACCACGACGCCGATATCCTTATCCACCGACCGGTCCCATCGGACCCCGAACTGGTCCTGCCAAATATCCGGTTCGACCTCCTGCCATGCGCCGGCCGGCGCCGTGTTGAACATCGTGAAACAGTTGCCGATCTTCGATGCAAAATCTGGGTCGCCGTAGAACTCCGCCATCCTGGCGTGCGCCTTCTGCGTGAATCCGATGTGGTACGGCGTCTTATCCGGTTGCCGATGATGCAGCGAATCCAGCACCCGCTTGCGGTTGGTCATGATCGCCTCCCAAGTGTATAGGCACAATCGACGCGTCGATCCTACCATAGTCGGTACATTGGCGCGAGCGGCAATGCACCTGCCTACCGCCGTTCGATTACGAATCCGATCTCGCCTGCGCGGCAGAGGGCGAGGTGGCGGTGGAGAGCCTTGGGGCGGTCGTGGGTGAGGCGGCGGCCTGCGGCGTGGCAAAAGCGCTCGGCGAGGCCGGAGTACGCCATGCCGAAGGTGTCGAGGATGCGGAATGGGGCGAGCAAGTTCCTCCAATGCGTTCCGGTCCAGAGGCGCTCGTTCCCGAAAAGTCCGCCGCGCCATCGCAAGGTCGGCACGGCGAAGATGACTTTGCGGCACACGGCGGTCTGGATCTTGAGCGCTTCGACGATCTCGGAAGGGTCGAAGTGTTCCATCAAACCTTGGTGGTAGCAGACATCGAAGGTGTCTGAGGCGAAGGGGAGGTGGAACATGTCGCCGACGAGGAACCGCGCTTCGCCATTCCACAGGCGGTTGAGGCGCTGGTTTGCCGCGATCAGGTCCGCATCGAGATCGATGCCGGTAACGCTATAGCCTAGCTGGCTGAAGTAGATAGCGAGAATGCCGGTGCCAGTGCCGATTTCAAGGATACGCGCGCCTGGGCCGCCGAACTGCGCTTGGCATCGCGCAAGGAATTCGCCCATATTCGCGAAGTACCATTGCAGCTTGGGCAGCGTGTCGAACCCGCGGTAATAAGCCTCCCAGGTCCCTGCTTCGGCAGGTGTCGCGTCGCGCATCCCGCGTGATCTCCTTGGTGTCAGTTTCGAGACGTTTGGTGGGGCAATCCTAAACCTAACGGCTGCCTTAATGGAAGCCTCTCGAGGGTCGAACAGGCGTTTCCTTGGCCTGCGCTGCGCAGCCGGCCCGGTCCAAACGGCACGAATGTGCGCCCCAAAACGCCTCTTGATTTTTTAGGGAACCTATGCGATACTGGCGCGCTGTTAGCGTGCCGTATGTGCGGCATGCAGGGAATAGTGTGTGGGCAGGTTTGTCCAAGAACAAGGAGTAAGAGTATGCGCAAGAGAGGTTTCACGTTAATTGAGCTGTTGGTCGTTATTGCCATCATCGGAATCCTGGCGGCGATATTGTTACCGGCTCTGGCACGCGCGCGCGAATCGGCACGGCGCTCGAGTTGCCAAAACAATCTGAAGCAGTGGGGCTTGGTCTTCAAGATGTACAACAACGAATCCAAGGGCCAGATGTTCCCTCCGCTGCAACTGTTGCTCGAGGATACGGCATGCCCGAACTACACGCCGATGAAGTTCGACGTGGCGGCCGGCCCGTCGGTGCACGCGCTGTATCCTGAGTACTTGACTGACCCCGGCATCGTCGTGTGCCCGTCGGATCCGGAAGATACGAAGAGCAGCATCATGCGCGAAGATTCCACGAACGAAAAAGACAAGTTCCACTGCCAGCCTGGCCGTGTTGACTCCAGCTATGCGTATTTCGGCTGGATGTTCGACCGTGTTGGCGACAACGACCCGACTTGGAATGGCCCCTTGGGCACAGTGGCGCCGACCCTTGGCGGGCTCCTGTCTGCGCTTGGCGGCGGCACCGTTAATCTGCCGGCGGACGCGCAAGTGCCGATCCAGATCGCGCTGGGCGTGCAGGGCGCGTTGCAGAACTTCTCGGGCCAGGGCGCGAGTGCAGTTGATAAGGACGTGAGCGTTACTGCTCCGAACGGCAACGGCGGCGGCACCACGGTGTACCGTCTGCGCGAAGGCGTCGAGCGTTTCATGATCACCGACATCAACAATCCCGCGGCGTCGGCGAAGGCCCAGAGCGAGATCTTCATCATGCTTGACCTGCTCAGCACGGGCAGCACGGTCAACTACTTCAACCACGTTCCGGGCGGATGCAACGTGCTGTACATGGACGGCCACGTCGCGTTTCAGCGTTACCCGATGCCGGATGCCGGCCCCGTTTGCCAAGTCGTGGCGAACATGGTCAGCTTGATTGCCGCCGCGAACTAAGTCAACGGCAATCCCTCGTTTGAAGTATCGCCTCTCCGGATTCCCAGGAATCCGGAGAGGTTTTTTTGCGCCGCGAGGGGCCTCGGACTACAATGGCATTTCAACGCGGCGATGGGCAGCACGATATTCAAGGAGAAGAGAGTCATGGCAGACAAAGTGCGCGTGGGTATGATCGGATGCGGACAAATCGCGCGGCATTTGCATGTGCCGGATTATGCGTCGTGTCCCGAGGCCGAGATCGTGGCGTTGTGCGATCTGATTCCGGCAAAGGCCAAGGCCCTTGCGGAACGTTGGGCGCCGGGCGCGAAGGTCTACACGGATTACAAGGCTATGCTCAAGGACGCAAAGCCCGACGCGGTCACGGTGGCCCTGCCGAATTACCTGCACGCGCCCATTACGATTGACGCGCTCAAGGCGGGCTGCCATGTCAACGTCGAAAAGCCGATGGCATGCAGCGCGGCCGAGGCGCAGAAGATGATCGATACGGCCAGGCGCTGCAAACGGATGCTGAACGTAAACCAGAGCCAGCGCCGGTTCGCGCCGCACGTCAAGGCGAAGGAGATTATCGACAGCGGCATCCTGGGCAAGATCCTCCACGTGACGGCGATGTTTGGCCACGAAGGGCCGGAGTTCTGGAGCCCGACCGGCAAGTGGTTCTTCAAACGGAAAGAGGCGCGTTTCGGCGCGATGGCCGATCTCGGCGTGCACAAGGCTGACTTGGTTCGGCATCTCACGGGCAAGGAAGTGGCGGAAGTCTCCGCCTTCTTCGAGTGCCTCGAAAAGAAGAACACGGATGTCGAGGACAATTTCGTGTCGTGCCTGAAGTTCACCGACGGAACCGTCGGGACCTTGTGCGCGTCGTGGACAGTCAAGGGCATGGATGCGAACTACCTGATCCTGCATTGCGCGAACGGCACCCTGCGCGTCAGCGAACTGCCCGACCGGCCGCTCGTCGCGAACCTCATCAACCCGCAATGCGAAATCACGTTCCCGGTGCCGCCCGGCGTCACCAACTACGACGACTCGTGGGGCCTGGACGTGGGCGGCGCGTTCGTCCGCGCGATCCTGGGCAAGGAAGCGCAGTACTGTTCCGGCGAAGAAGGCAAGAAATCGCTCGAAGTGATCCTGGCCGCGGAAAAGGCCGCGATCACGAAGAAGACGGTCAAACTCAAGCACTAGCGAATGAGTTTCATTAACTGGTTCCCAAGCTGAGCTTGGGAACCCATTGAATGCGAAGCTGTGCTTCGCGGGCCACGAAGCACAGCTTCGTCACCAAGCGCGTTCCCAAGTGCAACTTGGGAACGAGATAATGAGAAGACTGAGCGCGTTTCCAAGTACAACTTGGGAACGAGGCGAAACCGAGTTTGGAACGAGTTCTTTGTAAGACGAAGGCCACAGGTCGACTATGAGGCGCGCATGAAGACTATCACCGTAGAGCTTGGCGATCGCTCCTATCCGATTCATATCGGCGAGGGGATTCTCGACGGGCTGTCGGAATGGCTCGAAGCGATGCGGCTGCGCGGAACGACCGCGATCGTCACCGACAGCCACGTCGGGCCGCTGTATGCGCCGCGCGTGGCGTCTCTGGTTCCGGGGCCTTCCGTGGTCTGCACGCTGGACGCAGGCGAGGAACACAAACGGTTCGACCGGATCGAACGACTTTGCGGCGAGTTCCTCTCGGCGGGTCTGGACCGTTCAAGCCTCGTCATCGCGCTCGGCGGCGGCGTTGTGGGCGACATGGCCGGATTCGCTGCAGCCATATTCATGCGCGGCATCCGGTTCGTTCAAATCCCCACAACCATCGTGGCGCAGGTCGATTCGAGCGTCGGCGGCAAGACCGGCGTGAATCATCCGCTGGGCAAGAACACGATTGGATCCTTTCATCAGCCGTCGCTCGTCGCCATCGACACGGCGTTGCTGAGCACCCTTCCCGACCGCGAAGTTCGCGCGGGATTGGCCGAAGTCATCAAGCACGGCGTGATCGCCGACGCGGCCCTGTTCGACTACCTCGAGCGCGAAGCGCCCGCGATTCTGGCCAAACGCCTCGACGCAATCGAATGGCCCGTGCTGCGATCATGCGAGATTAAGGCCGAAGTCGTAGCCGAGGACGAACAAGAGCGAGGCCGTCGAGCGGACCTCAACTATGGCCATACGTTTGGCCATGGCATCGAGTCCGCCTCCGGTTACACGCGGTTCCTGCACGGCGAAGCGGTAGCGTTGGGCATGCACGCGGCCGGTATCATGGCGGAATCGCTCGGCATGGTCGACGCGGCATTCGTCGCGCGGCAGCGCGCGTGCTTGCTGGCGTACGGTCTTCCGGTGGCGTGGCCGGAACTGCCGGTGGACGAGACGCTCGCGGCGATGCGGCACGACAAGAAGGCCCGCGCCGGCACGTTGAAATTCGTCTTGCCCGATCGCATGGGCCACGTCGTGCACCGGACCGATATTCCCGAAGCGGCGGTGCGGAAGGCGTTGGAGGCGTTGAAAAGCGAATAAGGAAGGGGATCATGGCATTTGGAGGCGAGAACGCGGAAAGTTATCACGATGAAGGCCTGACGGCTATGATGAGGGGCGATCTCTCCCATGCCGTGCAGTTCTTCACGCGCGCGATTCAGTTCGACAGCGCGTATCTGCCGCCGTATCACCAACTCGGCAAGTGCTACTTGCGCCTCGGCCAGGCCGAGCGCGCGATCGAGATACTGCAACGAGTTCTCAAGCAAAAGCCGAATCTGATTCCCGCGCGTTTGGATCTCGGGTACGCGTTCCTGAAACTCAACGATACCTTCCACGCCGAGAATCAGTTTCGCGATGTGATTGCCATGCAGCCGGAGAACTGGCGCGCCCATCTGGGCCTTGCGCACGCGGCGTTCCATGCGGGCCAGTGGGACAACGCAGTCATGATGGCGAAAGCCGCGCGCGTGTACGGCGGGACGAATTTCTCGGTGCTGTTCGTACTGGGCAGGGCCGCGAAACTCGCGGGCAATCCCGTGGTCGCCGACGAGGCGCTCCAGGCCGCCGAAGCGCTGATCGAGAAGTCCGTCGAAATGAGTCCCGATGCGCCCGAAGGCCATTTCTTGCGCGGTGAAGTAGCCCTCGCGCGGGACCGTTTCTCGGCCGCGCTCGACCACTATCGAGCCGCCGAGGATCGCGCGGAAGCGAGCCGCCACTATTCGACGTTCGGCGAGAATTTCACGCGCCTCGACGTCATGGCGAAACGCGGCTTTTGCCTCCATCGCCTGGGCAGCACGGAGAACGCGCGCGAAGTCGGCCGCCAGATCCTCGCAATGGCCCCCAACCACGAAGCCGGAAAGACGCTGGCAGGCTTATGAATTTTGGATTTTGGATTTTAGATTTTGGATTGCCAATCGCCTGTCCCGCATTGACGCCCGTCTCGCATCAATCCAAAATCCAAAATCGAAAATCCAAAATCGGGGAGTGGGGCCATGAGTGACGTAACGGTTCAATTGGTCCGCGAGTTCTTCGAACTCAATCGATTTCATGTCATGACGCACTGGCAGCACGACCCCGACCGGGCGCGCGGTCCCGAACACGGTTTGCAGTTGTTTGTCGAGAATACGGAACCGGCGCCGGGGCATGCTGTCGAGTTCCTGCTGCGAGCGGGCGACGTGGCTGCATTGCCCCGCGCGCTCGTCGAGGTGCGCGCATGGCACGCGGACCGGTTCTATCCGTCGGTTGTCGAAGGGAATCCCGTGCTTTTCGAGGTCGCCGGCGAGGCGTCGCTGGCTCGCGCGCGACAGCGGCTCGGCGCCAATCCCGCGACGATCCTGGTGATTTCGGAGCTTCCTGCGTCGTCCGAACCGCGCCGCAAGACCTTGTCGCTGCTTCAGGCCGGCGGCATCACGCACGTGATCGAGTTCCCGACCATCCTCCACGAGATCCTCGATCGCATCAATGCCAACGTGTCCTATGGGCCATCGCACACCCTCCAGACCATGCGGCTGCTCAAACGGTATGACCTTGTCCGGTATCAGCAGCTTGAACTGCCTTTCCCCACCGAGCCGCCCGTGACCACCCTCGCGCCGCATGTCGAAACCGCGGAACTGCCAGGCGGCGAAGAGGAATAACCGCGGAGCCGGCGTTCTCTGTAGCTCATTCTCTTCTTGCTCTTGCTTCCTCGAGAATAGAAACCCGACCTCCTGTCATTCTGAGCAACGCGAAGAATCTCACCCACGATAAGAGCCTCACCTGCCAGGAGATTCTTCGCGTTGCTCAGAATGACAGGAGGTCCAGCGTTCCTCTATGCATCGGAGTCACACACGACGCGCTGCATTTTCGTCCTCCCGAGTGAAGCCGCGCTTCATGACGACTCGTAGTCGTGATTGTGATCGTAATCGTTGTCGTAACCGAATGAAGCTCGAAACGCCGTAGTGACGACGGAACAGCGGTCCTCCCGAGCGTTCCGGCCATTGCCAGCACTCGGCTGGGACTGAATCGGTCACGATTAAGAGCAAGAGCAAGAGGGAAAACCTCTGGAGCGCGTGGCTCTTCCGGAAACTGGAAAGCACTGGGGCCGCCGCCCGGGTTTTCCACGCCGCGAACCCCCATGGTATAATCCCATTGTGTAGAGGGCCGCGCGATCGGGCCAACATTGGGAGCATGCGCCGAGTGGACCCAGACGGATTCAATTTGCCGCCGCGGAAAACACTGTGGATGTATTTCCGCGAAGAGCTGCGCCGCGCTCATCTGAATCGGCCGATGAGCTTCTATCTCCTCCTAACCATTCCTGTCGCGTTGTTTCTGGGCGCAGGCGTGCTCAAGTCGCAAGACAATCCCAAGTGGCTCGCGTTCTATCTAAGCCTGTTCTTCCTTTTCTTCCTGGCGGTTCTCGTCGGCGCAGTGGTCGACTTCTTCGATATTTTCCGCCGCCATTTCTTTGAACACCACAAGGTATTCCGCTCGACCCTCGGCGACGCGGAATTCGTGACGCGCTTGGGCGAAGGTGTCGAACGGCAGCGCGGGAAATAGCGCGTTGATTTCTCCCCCTCGATACATCCTCGCGCTCGTGCCGAATTGGCTGGGCGACGTGGCCATGTGCACCCCTGCTCTACGCGCCTTGCGCCGCCGGTTTCCGGAAGCGGAACTCACCGTGGCAGGGCCTCCGTCCGCGTGCGGCCTGATCGAGGGCCTGCCCTGGTTCTCTCACGTTGTGCCCGTAACGCCGCGTGCGGGACTGTTTGGGATGCTGCGTGCGCGACGCGCCCTGCGTCCGCACGCGCGCGATCTTGCCGTGGTCTTTCCTCATTCGATTCGGGCTGCATTGCTTGCGAGGATGGCCGGCGCACGCCGCCGCGTAGGCTACGACCGTGACGGACGCGCGTTCCTCCTGACCGACCGCGTTCCGCCTCACCGCGAAAACGGAGCGATCGCGCCCATCTACATGGCTGCGGAATACCTCGACTTGGTCAAGATCCTCGGTTGTGAAGACGACGAACAAGGTCTGGAACTATATGCCGACCCCAGTCTGGCCGCCTCGATCCGGGAACGGTTCACCGGGTCCGGCCCGAAGATTGGCATCGCGCCGGGGGCGGCGTTTGGCCCGAGCAAACTGTGGCCCGCGGAACGTTTCGCACGCGTGGCAGACGCGCTGTACGAGAAGCTTGGCGCGCAGTGCGCGATCCTGACAGGTCCGGGCGAGGAGGAGGTCCGCGCGGCGGTGCTGGGCGCGGCGCGCACGCCGCTACTCGCATGCGACGACGGCCACCCCACGATCGCAAATTTCAAAGCCACCATTTCCCAACTCGATTTGCTTATCTGCAATGACAGCGGTTCGCGGCACGTAGCCGTGGCCTTTCACGTGCCCGTCCTCTGTATGATGGGGCCGACCTCGCCGCGGTACAGCGAAGGCCCGTACGAACGAGGCGAGGTATTGCGCGTCGACGTCGATTGCGGCCCGTGCCAGAAGCCCGTGTGCGAAACGGACCACCGGTGCATGACGCGCATCGAAGTAGAGGATGCCGTGCGCGCGGCATTGCGCATCCTTAGCCGGTAGCCGGCGTCCGAACGGGGAAGAGAGAGGAGTTCGACTCATGGAATTGTTCATCCTCAGCGTGACCATCGCCCTCGCGTGTTCCTTCGCGTGCTCCGTCTCGGAAGCGGTACTGCTCAGCCTTACACCGGGCGACATCGTCGAGGTCTCGCGGCGGAATCCGCGTGTGGGCAAGGTCTGGATGGGTTTCAAGGCGGGCGTCGAACGGCCCATCGCCGCGATCCTGGTTCTGAACACGGCGGGGAACACCATGGGGGCGAGTATCGCCGGCGTCGCGTTCGAGAACCTGTACGGGCGCGCCTGGATCGCGGTGTTCTCAATCGCATTCACGTACGCCATCCTTCAGTTCTCCGAGATTCTGCCCAAGACCCTGGGCGTTCGATTCAGACAACCCATCGCGCTCGTGATCGCGCGGCCGCTTCAGGTGGCCATCGCGATCCTGTCGCCCATCATCCACTGGATACATTTCGTCAACCGCGCTTTCGTCTCGCGCGGCGTGGCGCGATCGTTACCCGCGCCGATCGAAGAAATCTCCGCGCTGGCCGGAGTGGCCCGCCTGTCGAATCTGATCGGGCCGTATCAGGAAAAGATCATCAAAGAGACGTGGGCGCTGTCGCAGACGCCCGTGCGCGACGCCATGGTGCCGATCGAACAAATCACCTTTCTGAGTACCGAGCAAAACTTTATCGACGCGCTGATCACGGCGCATATGGACCCGCACACGCGGTTCCCGATCTGCGAAAGCGGCGACATCAACCAGGTCAACGGCTACATCAACTTCAAGGAAATGGTGAGCTGGGCGCGGACCAATCCCGGCAATCCAAGCCTGCGCGGGATCACGCGGCCGGTGCATTTCGCCTCGCCCGGTCTGTCGTGCGCCGAACTCCTGCGCGAGTTCGTCGAGCATCACGTCCATATGGCGATCGTGCGCGACGAGGATGGCAAGACCCTCGGCCTTGTGACGCTCGAGGATATCGTCGAAGAACTGGTCGGCGAACTCAAGGACGAGTTCGATTACGCCCCGCGCATGTTGCATGCGCTCAGCGGCGGCACGTGGATGGTCGGTGGCGGCTACCCCGTAGCCGATCTCGCCAAGGCCATCGGCGTCTCGCTGCCCGAAGCCACCGGCAACGTCTCGACGTGGCTGATCAAGCGCCTGGGCCATCAGCCCAAACCCAACGAGACCTACCACGAAGCCGGTGTCGAGTTCATGGTGCGCCGTATCCGCCGCCGCAGCGTCTTCGAGGCCATGGTGACACTGAAACCTTAGCGCGGCGGATCTATGGAAGAGGAATCGACAGGACGATTGAGAACAGGACGATTTGATGACAGAACGATTAGGGACAGAACGATGACCAATGCCGATACCTCATCGTTCGCAAGTGCTCTGTCCCGAATTGTTCTGTCATCTTCGGTCGAATAGCCAATCGTCCTGTTCACAAAAGAAACAAGAGTGACTTAACAACTGCGGGCAGAACGATGACCAACGCCGATACCTCATCGTTCGCAATCGTTCTGTCGTAAATCGTTCTGTCTTCTCGCGTCGATCAGCCAATCGTCCTGTTCCTAGTCGTCCTGTCGATCCCTTTCGTTTCTTCTGACTCATCCGTTGCGCGCTCGCAGAAAGTGGAAACCGCGGTCCGGAAACTGGAAACTAGGGGCGAAGATCGGAGACGGGCAAACCAGAGGATGTTTCGATGGACAAGTATGCGGCAATTCAGTATCTGATGGACAAGTGCATCATCGCGGTGGTTCGGGCGGACAGCGGCGGGGACAATCTCGTGCGCGTAGTCGAAGCGGTTGCGGCGGGCGGCGTGCATTGCATCGAGGTGACGATGACGACACCGGGCGCGCTGCAATGCATCGAGACCGCGTCGAAGAAACTCGCCGGGGCGGACGTGCTGCTGGGCGTGGGCACCGTGCTCGACGCCGAGACCTGCCGGCTCGCGATCTTGGCCGGCGCGCAATACGTCGTAGCGCCGACGTTGTCCGCGGCGACCATTCAGATGGCCCGCCGCTACGGCAAGCCCATGATCGCGGGCGCCTACACGCCGACCGAGATCCTAACGGCGTGGGAACAAGGCTCCGATTTCGTGAAGGTGTTTCCCGCCAACATCGGAGGCCCCGAGTACCTCAAGGCGCTCAAGGGACCGCTGCCGCAGATTCCGTTGATTCCGACGGGCGGCGTCGAACTCGACAACATCGCCGACTTTCTCAAAGCCGGTGCGAGCGCGTTTGCCGTCGGCGGCAACTTGATTCCCAAGAAGATGCTCGCCGCGAACGACTTCAACGGAATCACCGAGAATGCCAAGCGATTCGCTGAAGCCGTTCGCGCGGCACGTGCGTAGGGAGGCTTAGTTCACGGTCACCTGGATGTGCTTCGGCTTGAGTTCCTCGCGCTTGGGCAGCGTCACGCGCAGCACCCCGTTGTCGAGATGCGCGGCGATCTTGTCCGCATCGAATCCTTCGGGGATCTCGAACGCGCGCACGAAGTCCCCGGCGCGGCGTTCGACGCGATGGCTCACGCTTTCGGGTTGGGTTTCGACAGGCTTGCGTTCGCCCTTGATGGTGAGCGTATTGCCTTCGGCCTCGATGTGGACGTTTTCTTTCGACACGCCCGGCAGGTCGATTTCGAAGGTATAGGCGTTCGCGTCTTCGCGAATGTCGACGGCCGGCGCCCACGAGCGCGCCTGGTTCAAACTGGCTTCCCATTGGGTCCACGGAGCGAAGGTCCGGCGGGGGGCATAACAAACGAGCGACATGGCGATGTCTCCTTTCCAAGAGATTCACGGCCTCGATTCGAGGCCACCGATTCAACGTAGTGACAGAACAAGAGCAACGCCTGTGCCAAAATGCGAATCCATTAAGCAAGCCATTGATTTCGTTAGAGATACAGAGCTAGATCCATTCCAGGGACCGTTTGATTGTGTGTCGCGGTGTTTCAACTTGGCTTGGCGTGTTTCACAATGACACACCCAAAATGCGGCCGTTTCGCAATCGAAGGCCGCATCGGTTAGGATGACTGTGTGGACCACAACTTTGAGAAAGCGCTTTGACCAACGACGCTGAGACTGCCAAGACCGAACCGCAGCGGATGCTTTCCGTGGACGTGCTGCGGGGGTTCGACATGTTCTGGCTGATCGGCGGCACGGGACTGGCCCTCGGGATCCTGCCCTTCCTGGGTTCGAGAGCGGAAGCGTTTCTGCGGCCGCAACTCGACCACCGGGCGTGGGAGGGATGCACCTTCTACGATGTCATCTTCCCGCTGTTCGTGTTTGTGGTGGGCATGTCGGTCGTGTTCTCGCTCGAAAAGATCAAGGAGACGCAGCGCGCTTCGGTGGTCTACAAGCGCATCCTGCGCCGGTTCGTCCTCATGTTCGCGCTGGGCTTGATCTACTACGGGGCGTTGAGCGAGCCGTGGCCCAATATACGACTGCTCGGCGTCTTGCAGCGGCTGGCCTTGTGCTACCTGTTCACCGCCATCCTCTACTATCACCTCCGGCTACCCGCGCTGGTTGCGGTCTGCGCGGGCCTGCTGATTGGCTACTGGGCCTTGTTCACGTTTGTGCCCGTGCCGGGCGCAGGCATAGTTTCGTGCACGGAAGACGTCAACTGGGCCCGCTATATCGACGAACGATTCCTTCCCGGCCGGAAACTCGGAGGCACGTGGGACGTCAACGGCCTGCTCAGCACGCTTCCGGCCATCGCGACCTGTCTGATGGGCCTCTTCGCGGCGCTCTTCATCAAGAATCCGTCCATGCCCGCCGCGAAGAAATCGGCATGGTTGATAGGCGCGGGGATCGCGATCAGCATTCTCGGCTGGATCTGGGGGCTGCAATTCCCCGTGATCAAGAAGCTCTGGACCTCCTCATACGTGCTGGTAACTGGAGGATATTGTCTGACGCTGCTCGGCGCGTTCTATCTGGTTATCGACGTATGGCATTTCGAGCGATGGACGCTGCCGTTTCGTTGGATTGGGGCCAATCCGCTGGCCATTTACATGGCGCGCAATCTGGCCGATTTCAACGCCATGGCGGACCGCATCACCGGCGGAAACATCAAGGCCGCCCTGGGCCACGACGCAGGTTACCTCCTCCAGATGATCGTGTCGCTGGCGCTTTCACTCGTGTTGCTGCGCGCGTTATATCGCCGAGGCATCTATCTGCGCGTATAGACCGTTTGCAAACCCCGCCTTTGTGGACTAGAATTCATGTGTGTGCCTCTAGGCGACGCTTGAAAAGGAGTACTCCCATGTTTGGGATTGGAACGACCGAGTTAATTCTGCTGCTCGTGATTGTTGTATTGATTTTCGGCGCGGGGAAGCTGCCGCAAGTCGGCAAGCAACTGGGCTCGGCGATCAACGAGTTCAAGACCAGCATCAAGCCCAAAGAAGAGCAGGACAAGTCCGAGAACAATGACGATAGCAAAGAAGCCTAGCCCGGATTGTTTACACGCCCGCGGTGTCATTGCGAGGAGGGCCTTCAGCCCGACGAAGCAATCCCCACGCTTGTCATGCACCCAAGATCAGGGGATTGCATCGTCGGGCTGAAGGCCCTCCTCGCAATGACACGAGACAGGTAATTGTTGTGTTCATGCTGAGCTCTAAGTTACAAGCATTCTTCCATTCGACTGTTATCCTCTTCTCATCAAGAAATAGCGCGAGCAATCTGAGTGGCAATCCGCCGCACTCGCGCCGTCCAGCCGCATCGTTCGCCTACCGAATGCCGTACTCGTCGAGTTTGCGGTATAGCGTTCTCAACCCAATCCCGAGCGTCTTGGCGCAGGCTTCCTTGCGATAGGCGCAGGCTTTCAACGTTTCTTCTATTACGGCCTTTTCGACCTCGCGCATCGTAATACCGACGGGCAACCGGATCTCGCCGGTCATGGCGGCCGCGCCGCGCCGGATCTGTTCGGGGATGTCGCCGACATCGAGCGCGCGCACATCCTTGACCAGCACCGCCATGCCCTCGACGATGTTCTTGAGTTCGCGGACGTTGCCGGGCCAGTCGTAGCGTTGCAGGAGATCGGAGGCGTTGCGCGTGATGCCCGTGACGGGCGCGCCGCTCGATCGGCCCGCCTCGCGCAGAAAATGGTGCACCAGTATCGGGATGTCCTCGCGGCGTTCGCGCAACGGCGGCGCGGCAATCGCGGACTCGCGCAGACGGTCGAACAAGACGCCCTGTCCCGTACGGCTTGTCGCGGCGACAATGCGAACGTCGATCCGTATAAACCGCCGGTCCCCCACGCGCTGGACGCGCTGCTCATCGATCGCGCGCACAATGTCTTCCTGCTGATCGCGGCTTAGTTCGCCGGCCTCGTCCAGGTACAGCGTGCCGCCGTCGGCGAGTTCGACGCGCCCCTGCTGCGAACCGGCGCCGCCCGCGCCGAACAACTCGACGCTGCCGCGTTCGTCCTGCAATCCGCCGCAATGAACTTTGACGAACGGGTCATCGCGCCGGGGGCCGTTGTTGTGAATGGCCATGGCGATCAGGTCTTTGCCGGTGCCCGGTTCGCCTTGAATGAGCACGGGAGTCTTCGTGGGCGCGGCCTTGCGCACGGCGTTGTAGACCTTCACCATCTGGCGCGAATTGCCCAGCAGGTTGCCCAGCCCGTACATCTCGTCGACGCGCCGTCGCAGTTCGTGTTGTTCGAGCACGAGGCGTTGATGCGCGAGACCCCGCTCGATGACGGCGTCGAGCTTGCCCAAGTTCAGCGGCTTCGTCTGGAAATCGTAGGCGCCTTGGCGGACGGCCTCCGTCGCGAGTTCGATATCCGGATGATCGGCGATGAATACGACGCAGACATCGGGATTGCGATCCTTCGCGACGGACATCACCCGCATCCCGCCCCCACGGTGCAGATTGAGTTCCGTGATCACGACATCGAACAAGCGCGCATCAAGCCGGTTAAACGCCTTCTCGGCGTTGTCCACCCATTCGACGGCATAGCCCCGGTCGCCAAGATACGAGAGGATCTCGCGGCTGTCCGCCGGGTCGCGGTCGGCCAGCAGCACCGCGGCGTTGATCTCTTTCGGCATGGCGTCTTCCCTGGCGCGGCGTGCGCGAGCGCATCGTAACAGACGATGCCCAAACCGTCAAACGGAAGGATGAAGGATGAGGGATGAAGGATGAAACTTGTGCTCCGAAGTCTGATATGCATGCTTGTGGACAACGAGCTTGCCACCTTTTCTGCGAAAAGCTGGCGGATAATGACGGATTGTAGTATGGGTTAGCGGCCTGCGCCTGGAATGACTGGTGGGCGGGCCACGGTGTACCATAGACGCGTGGTTCCTTGGGAGCGATTGACGCATATGTATTGCGATTCGATAGAACGTGCGAAGTTCGTGGCGAGGGCTGTCCATGGCTGACGCGCTTACAGATGCGCTACGCGATGCCGTGGGGCGATCCAAGAGCCCGGGCGCGGTGGCCTTTGTCGGCCGCCGTGACGAGACGGTCTTCCACGAGGCCTGCGGCGCGCGGCAGATCGTGCCCGTCGAGCGGCCTGCCGAACGCGACACGCCGTACGATCTTGCGTCGCTCACGAAAGTGATCGCGACGACGACCGCCGTCATGCTGCTGCACGAGGCCGGCTCAATCGAGTTGGACGCGCCGGCCTCCAAATACTTGCCCATACCCGCATTCGGCCGCTTCACCATCCGGCACTGTTTGACCCACACGACGGGGCTTCCCGCCGGCCCGCCGCCGGCGTGCCATCTCGAGTGCTCGAGCATGAACGAGATGCTGCAACGATGCGCGAGCCTCGACTCGAGTTGGACTCCGGGCACGCGCCGCCGTTACTCGGATATTGAGTTCATGATCCTCGGCAAGGTGGTCGAACTGGTTGCGGGCGATTCGCTCGATGCGTTCTGCGCCAAGCGCATCTTCAAGCCGCTCGGCATGACGCGCACGGCATTCAAGCCTCCACGCGATTGGGCGGACACGTGCGCGGCCACCGAGGACAGCGGATGGCGCAAGAAAGTGATTGTCGGCGAGGTGCATGACGAGAACGCCTATGCCGTGGGCGGCGTGTCGGGCCACGCGGGCCTGTTCTCGACGGCGGAGGATCTCGCGCGGTTCTCGCGGGCGCTGCTCGACGGCAAGGTCCTCAAGGAAGAAACGCTCGCGGCCATGTCGCGCGTCGGCCAATTGCCGTTTTACCCGTGGCAGGGGCTTGGGTGGAAGATGGACCCATGGTCGAGCGGCAGCGAAGGGTTCCTTCCCTCGCGGCGCGCGATCGGACACACCGGATGGACGGGCACGTGTATCTGGATCGATCTCGAGACGGGCCTTTTCGCGATCCTGCTCGCGAACACCTGCCACCCTTCGCGCAGCAAACGCGACACCGGCCTGCTGCGCACGGTGTTTCACAAGGCCGTCGCGCGTGAATTGTATCCCGACGGCACGAACACGCACTCCGGCCTGGACCGGTTGTTATGGGACGGATTCGAGGGTGTGAAAGGCAAACACGTCGCGTTGCTGACCAACCGCGCCGCCGTGGATCAGTTGAACCGTCCCATTCTCGACGTATTTGCATTGGAGCCCGCGAACGACGTCCGGATGGTGTACACGCCGGAGCACGGATTCTCGGCGCAGGCCGAGGCCGGCGCGCGCATCAAGTCAGAACGCGGCGCGACGCCCATCATCAGCCTGTACGGCGATCAGAAACGGCCCAGCGCCGAAGACCTCGCGCGCATCGATCTATTCGTCGTAGATCTGCAAGACGTGGGCTCGCGTTACTACACCTACATGGCGACGATGCGCGAGTGCATCCAGGCGTGCGCGGACGCGGGCAAGCCGGTGCTCGTGCTCGACCGCCCGAACCCGATCGGCGGCGAGATCCTCGAAGGCCCCGTCGCAACGCGCTACGGATCGATCACGTGTTGCGCGCCGATTACTGCGCGGCACGGCATGACCATGGGTGAACTCGCGCTATTCTTCGCGAAGACGCTGCCGGGAAAGCGGAAGGCTTCCGTGGCCGTGAACGAACTCGACGCGTGGCCGCCGGCACTGTTCCATGGGCAATGTTCGTTGCCGTGGACGCCGCCGTCTCCCAACATCCCCACGCCCGAGACCGCGCTGCTTTATGCGGGCATGTGTCTGTTCGAGGCCACCAACATGAACGAGGGCCGCGGGACCGATATGCCGTTCTACGTCGCGGGCGCGCCATGGCTCGACGCGCGCGCGGTCATCGAGTCGTTGACGCAAGACGACCGGCGCGGCTGTTCGCTTCACCCTATTACGTATACGCCGCGATCAATCCCCGGCAAAGCCTCCTCGCCGCAGTACTGCGACAAGGAATGCAAAGGCATTCGGATCTTTGTGGACGACCCGAAATCCGTTCGCGCGTTCACGCTGGCGGTAGCGCTGCTCGTGGCGATTCGCCGCCGCCACCCGAACGAACTGACGCTCAGCGGCGGAATCGACACGTTAGCGGGCACGCCCGACCTTCGCGCGCAGATCGAGCGCAGCGTATCCGCATCCGAGATAGTGCGGGGATACACCGACGAACTCGCCGCGTTCGATAAGGCGCGTCCGCGCCGGTACGGGCTGCCGGACGAAGTGTGAGGTGTCTTACAAAGAGACCGTTCCTTCGTTGACTTTTGTAATGTACTTGGCTACGATACGTATGGTATGGGAATGCAGGATCTTCGCGGAATGCGGCCCGGAGCTGTCTTCGTGCGGCGCGGGCGCCCATGCAGGAAGGAGATTGGTCGAGTGGTTTACTTGTGCCCACGCCGGTCGCGTGGTTCCGGCTTTACCCTCGTAGAGATCCTGGTTGCGCTTGCTGTAACGAGCGTAGGAATTACCGTCTTTCTTTCGCTGTATTCGTCGAGCGTCAATCTCGCGCAGACCAGCCGCAACCAATCCGTCGCCGCTTCACTCGCCGAAGAACAGCTTCAGGCGCTGAGGCAGCATCCCGGCGCGTTCCAATGGCCGGAACCGGACGCCGCGGCGGGCACGCTGGTCGAGGTTACCGCGAAAGACACGTCCGATCCCGAGTGGCGCAGTTTCAAACCGCCCTCGGTGCTGCCGACGAATCCTAGACAAAGCGCGCGCGAAAAAGACGTGTATAGCGCCTTTTCCTGGCAGGCTTTCGCTACGAACTCGGCCGCGAACCCCGGGCAACTCGATCTCACGGTCGTGGTTCGCTGGACCGAGGCCGGGCGGCCGCGTTTGCTGGCATTGACGACCGCCATCTTGCGATCGGAGATTCTGCTGGCGCGCGCGGAGGGATCGTCATGAACCGTCGAAGAGCGCACGCAGGATTCACACTGCTCGAATTGATCGTGGTGCTGAGTTTGCTCGGCGCGGCCACGACGATGGGCGGCGTCATGATGTTCAAGATCTCGGACGCCTGGCGCCTCACCACGATTCGCACGGACCTCGGCGCCAAGGCCGACGCTATCTTCAGCGCCATGCGCCAGGACTTCGACGAGTGCGTATCCGCGAAACTCGCCGGCGTTGCGATACACGCCAGCGCCCAGACCGCGAATGACGATCGTTTCTATCGCATTCCTCTCGAGAGCGACGACGTGACTATACCCGTCGAGACAGCGCTTGGGCCGGGAGCCCGCGCGCAGCGAGCGAACGTGCATTACTTTATCGACCGGAAGCAAGGCGCGCCCGTGTTGATGCGCGAGACGCGCCTGCCGGGCGGCGAGGCGGTTTCGGCCTCGTTGAAGGTGGCCGAAGGCGTAATCGCCATGAGCATCGAGTCTATTGGGAAAGGCCCCGAGAGCGGCTGGCAGCGGGGATGGACGGAGCCGTCAGCCCCCGGCGCCGTGCGTGTGAGCCTGACGCTGTCCGACCCGGACCGTCCCATGGAACAAGTCGCGCGCAAAGCCGTGTTCCCGATCAAGGTGGATTGACCATGCATGCGAATCGAACGATGAAGCGTAACAATGCCGGGGTAGCGTTGCTGGCCGCGCTGGGGATGCTCTTCATATTCTGCATGCTTGGCATGGCCTACGTCGGTTACATGACGACCACGCTCGATCGATCCAACTACGACATCCGCCTGCTTCGCACCCGCTGCATAGCCGAAGGCGGCATCGAGGCCGGCATTGCCACTCTTCAGGCCGCGCTGCACGACCCCGAGAAGCTCGGCCGCGTCGTCGGCGCCACCACGGAAGTCGAGTTTCCCGTGTATAGGCTGGAGCGCGGCGCCCCAAATGACTTTGCCGCCGATGAGACCAAGAAGGGGGTCGCCAAAGTTACCGTCCGCGACGAGAGCGGCGCCGTCAATCTGAACCACGCGCCTGCGCGCGTGCTGCAAGCCATTCTCAAGGTGGACGGCGACACCGCGCGTAGGATTCGCAGCAGTCTGCCCGCGGGCGAAGGCGGCGGCGGGCCGCAGGCGTGGCTGGCCAGCGTAGACGACTTGGTAGCGCGAGGACTGGTAACGGAGGCCGCGTTGACGGCCGTGCCCACGAAATGCCTTACCGTGTACAGCGTTGCGGACCACGCGAACGCCACGGGGTTCGTCAACCTCAACGTCGCGCCGCCGGTGGTCTTGGCCGCGCTGCTCGATGTGGATGTTGCCACGGCCCAGAAAGTGGTCGAAGCCCGCGCAAAGCAGCCGTTCAAGAGCTTGGCCGATGTCGCCGCGGCGGCAGGCAAAGACCCCGCGTCGTTCAACCTCAAGCCCGCGCCGGATGCGCCAGATGCGCTTCCCAAGGAATTGAGCTTCCAGTCGCGCTGCTTCCGGATTGTGAGCGAAGCGGAACTGTCGGACCTTGGCCCCGGCGGCCGCGCCGTGCGCGCGACGCATGGCGGCGCCGAGGCCGTGGTGGTGTTTGACGAGGAAGGCCGGCCCCAGACGACGTTTTGGAGCGAGGCCCCCGAACGAAACTAGAACGAGACTGCGCGCGGCCGGGACAACGACCGGCGGCGAGCCGCGAATAGAGGAGACGAGTTCATGCCTACGAATGCCGAAAAGACCGGGCCACGGGTGAAACGCGTCCGGCGCGCGACCCCGAAAGTCCAGGAAGACAGCGCCCCCGTTCGTCCGCCTGTCGAAGAGGAAGTGTTCGTCATGCAGGAGCCGGTAGCCACGCGGCCTGCCCGCTTCGGCACGACCGGCGGCATTCGTTACACCGATCTCACCGCGTTCCTGCGGCAGCTCATCATGCTGCTCGAAGCGGGCACGCCAATCCTCAAATCGCTACGAACCCTGTCCGAACGCGGCGAAAAGCCCGCCGTACGCGCGCTGGTGTCCGACATCGCGCAGTACGTCGAGATAGGCAATCCGGTATGGCAGGCCTTCGAGCGCCACCCGAAGTATTTCGACGTGGTGTTTGTTAACTTGGTGAAGGCCAGCGAGGCCAGCGGCACGCTGGTGCCGGTGTTGCAGCGCCTGGTCAACTATCGCGAACGCCGCGAGACCTTGCGCAAACGCGTCCGCGGCGCCATGTTGTACCCCGTGATCCTCATGTTCGCGTGCTTCGGCGCCATCTGGTTCATCGCCTCCGTGGTCATGCCCGAGTTCGAATCGATGTTCGAGAAGTTCCAGGTTCAGATTCCTTCTGGGACGATCGTATTCATGGCGGTGTGCAAGGCCATTGGCCATTATTGGTGGGTGGGAATACTCGCCGTGGCGGCGCTGGTGGCCTTGTACAAACTGTGGTACGTGCAGAATCCCGTGCGCAGGCTGACCGCGGACTATGTCAAGCTCCGCGTGCCCATCCTTGGCCCCATCCTTCGCAAGAATGCGATTGTCGAGTTCACGCGCACGATGTCACTCCTGCTGCGCAGCGGCTTGTCGATGATGTCGACCCTCGAGTTGACGCGTAATGCAATCCATAACCGCGCCGTCGCACAAACGCTACAAGGCATGCGCGACTCGGTGGAACGCGGCGGCGGCCTTGAACAGCCGCTGCGCGAGGCGTCGCATATCATCCCGTCGG
The DNA here is from genome assembly GCA_964402555.1 of uncultured Nitrospiraceae bacterium. Classification (GTDB taxonomy): domain Bacteria; phylum Hydrogenedentota; class Hydrogenedentia; order Hydrogenedentales; family SLHB01; genus CAYOCT01. Next base: position 56,656 of record CAYOCT010000034.1, read on the forward strand.
TGGTCGCCGACATGATGGTGACGGGCGAGGAATCCGGCCGTCTCGATAGTATTTCGGATCAGATAGCCAACACCTATGAAGAGGACGTGAATGTCGCCATCAACACCTTGGGCGAGGCGTTGCAGCCGATCTTGACGGTCATTCTGGGCGTTCTCGTAATCATTGTGATGTTGGCGGTGTTTCTACCTTTAGTTTCGATGATTGGACAAATGAGCGCCGGTGGAGGCGCTTAGCAGACTATCTCCTGGCGGGGCCGATCGATGGGTTGTCATCCCGCCTTTTTGCGGCCGTCCTGGCCGCGTGGAAGACTAACGGCCCAAAAAGGCAGCGCGTCCCGGCCGTAGCCTCGGGGAGCACGATGGTGGCTCCCTCGCGGGTATGTGCCGTGGCGCGTCCACCACAAGGAGAGTGTTTTCGTGACAATTCCCTCGCTATTGGAAGACCGTGCCCGCGTTTCGGGCGACAAGACCCTGCTCATCTACGAGGAGGCGGAATTCACCAGCGCGCAGGTCCTCGAATCGTGCCGGCGCGTGGCGGCGAACCTCGCGCAGCGCGGCGTCGGCAAGGACGACAAGATCATCCTGCTGATGGGCAACTGCATGGAGTTCCTCTACCTCTTCCTCGGAGCCGGGCGCATCGGCGCGGTCATCGTTCCCGTCAATCCGATGTTGAAGCCTGAAGAGATTGCCTACATCGCCAACGACTGCGAAGCGGCCACCCTCATCACCATTCCGGAGTTCGCGCCGCTGCTGCCGGTGGTGCGAACCATGCTGCCCCGCATTCAGCACATCTTCGTGCTTGGCAGCGAAGCCCCGGAAGGCGCGGAGCCGTTCGCCGCGCTGCTCGAACCCGCCGAAGGCGCCGAGGACATCGTGGCCGTGGAGACCGACGATGCGGCGCTCATTTACACCTCGGGCACGACGGGCCTTCCCAAAGGCGTGATCCTCACCCACCGCAACTACGTGTGGAACGCGCGTTCCGTCGAACACTCGAATGTTCTGACGCCAAGCGACCGGATTCTCTGCGTGCTGCCGCTCTTCCACGTAAATGCGCAGGTCGTCAGTATTCTGGTACCGCTCATCGGCGGCGTCGACATCGTGCTGATGGGCAAGTTCAATGCGCTCGGTATTCTTCCGATGATTCAGAAATACAAAATCTCCCTGATGAGCGGGGTTCCGACGATTTACAACGTCATGTGTTCGAACCCCAAGGCGGGCGAGTATGACATAAGCTCGATACGCTTCCTCGTGTCGGGCGCCGCGCCCTTGCCGGAAGACACCTTCCAGGCCATTCAACGCGTGCTCAACAAGCCCGTGATCCAGGGCTACGGCTTGAGCGAGGCGACCTGCGCCAGCGCCGTGGCCGACCATGAAGATCCGATCCGCTGGAACTCGGTCGGGCCGCCGCTGCGCTATACCGGCGTTCGGATCGTCGATTCGAACGGCGTCGATCTCCCTCCGGGAGAGATCGGCGAAATCTGGATATCCGGACCGACGGTCATGAAGGGTTACTACAAGAACGCCAAGGCGACCGAAGAGGTCTTGAAGGACGGCTGGCTGCGGACCGGCGACCTCGGGCGATTCGACGAAGAGAACTATCTCTACGTAGTCGGGCGTCTCAAAGACATGATCATTCGCGGTGGGCAGAACATCTATCCCGCGCAGGTCGAAAGCGTGCTGTCGAAATTCCCGGGCGTCGCGGAAGTGGCGGTCGTCGGAGTCGAAGAAGCCCGCTGGGGCCAGGAAGTGCTGGCCGTCATCAAGAAGGCCGAAGGAGCGACTGTCGAGGAAAAACAGGTGATCGCGTTCGCGCGTGAGCATCTCGCGCAATACAAGTGCCCGAAATTTGTGCGGTTCGTGGACGAAATGCCCAAGACCGCCACGGGCAAGATTCGCAAGAACGTGCTCGCCGAGCAGTTCGCTAATCTCGCGAAGTAGCCGGCGATCCGTATCGACGAAAAAAGGCGCGGAAGGCAATTGCCTTCCGCGCCTTTGCTATGCGCGCTGGATTACTTCGCGGCCTTCGCGGCGGCTTCCGCGGCGGCCTTGCGCTGGCGTTCCATTTCCTCCCAGCGGCTCTTGGCGATCTTGCTCTCGTCGATCTTCTTCTTGGCAAGCTCGATCATGTCGCGCTTGTCCTTGCCGTGAGTGGTCGTCTCGTCGCCCGGAATAACGGCGACGATATTGTTGACCTGCTCGTACTGCTGGACCGCGCCCTCAAAGTCGTGCGCGTCGACGGCTTTGTCGCCCTTCTCGATCGCGTCGCTCGCGGTATCGAGAATCTGGTTGATGATATCGGTGATGTTCTTATTGATTTCCTTGATACGGTCTTTGGACGTCTCGTACTGGTCCGTGAACTCGTCGTTGATGCCCTGGAACAACCCGATGGCCTGGTTGTACGTGGCCATGGACGTGCCGAAATCGCTGGCCAGCCGGGCCTTCTCGGCCTGCACCATGACCTTCTCCGCCGAGGCGATAATGTTCACGTTCAGTTCACGCCGCTGCTTCCGCGCCGCAATGGCCACGTTCGTGTCGCTAATCTTCTGCGCGGCTTCCTTGTTGCTCTTGTCGAAATTCATGGCTTGCGTGAACGCGTTGAGCGCGTTGGGCAGGTCCTGATCCGATGCGCCCGGCTTCGCCGCCGAAGCCAGCAACAGGTCGCCGGCCTTGATGTAGTGTTCGCAGAGCTTCTTGCCGATGGCGATGCGTGCGGACCCCGGCATGTCGTACGCTACGCGCCACTCGCGTACGCCCCGGTCCTTGGCCTCTTCCGTGCCGAATGCATAGAAGATGTCGCCGACTTTGTCGTAGGCTTCCGGCATGCCTTTGGTGACCTTCTCGAAGTTCTCGTAGGTCTTCGTGGCCTGGTAGAAATTCGCTTTCCGCGTAAGCAGGTATTGGATCTCCGCGACGAGATACCACGTCACCGAACTCGGCGAGGGCGCTACGTCGCCCGCTTCGCCCTCGACGCGCAGCACCGTGTACCACACGTCCGCGACGGCCTCGACTGCCTTTCCGAACAACGCCTGGCCGCCTTCTTTGAGATAGCCGTCATAGCGTTTGCCGCGCGTGTAATCGTCCGCGATCAGCGTCTTCGCCCCGCTGAAGAACGTGCGCCGTTGGTCGAAAAACTCTTGCGCGTCGCGCACGTAGACTCGGTTCGACTCGTTCGGCCGGAAGTTGTAGCTGTCGAGATGCGCGTCGATATCGCTTTCGACGGCGTCCTTGATCGTCTTCGATTGCGGGCGGCTATCGAGCGAATAGGGCAAGATAAGATCCGCTACCAGCGAGGCCAGGACGCCGGTCCGATACGAGAAGTAACTCCCAAATCCGTACTTGCGCGCGTCGCGCAGGAGACGGATTTCGTTCTCGACCGCAACGATCGCTTCGCGGTCGCTGGTGAACGGCTTTCCGCCATTGAGCAGATCGGGTCCGTCGGACGCGCCCCGATACACGTCCTCTTCATAGTTGGCCTTGTCGTCGGGGGATTTGAAGGCGTCTTTGAACGTCCGGCGGATGACCTGCATCGCCGTGCCGGCGATGCCCCGCTGGGATTGCGGGCCCCAGGCCGCCGCGTCATAGGCCAGCAGGCCCAGCGACACAAACACCCACACACCCAGTTTGCACATTCTGGCGCTCATAGTACCCCTCACTGTTTGGCGTTTGCCGTGCATGCGACACCCATCATCGTATAATTAAGATAGCACCTTTTGCCGGGTATTACAACCACCTCTTGCGGGCTATCGCGGATGGCCCAGCACGTTTTAGTAGCCCACAGCCTTGGCCTGGACATCGAAATCCGCGGGAACCGGCGCGGGAGGCGAAACGTCGGGCGCGGCATAGTGGATCATGTTGAGCAATAGGCGGTCGGCTGCCGGGTGGCGGTCGAGATGGTCCAACACGTTGAACGTGTTGACGATGAACCGGCCTTGGCCAAACCGATACGCGCCGACCATGACGCCGGACGCATAGCCCATCGGCGGCCCGGAGTGGCATATCGCAAATGCGGCGGCGGCCACCTCTTCCGGAAGTTCCGCCCCTTCAATGAAATCGTGCGAGATCACGGGGCCGTAATAATCCCAATCCATGACGCCTTTCGGCTGCAAACCCTCGAAGATCGGATGAACCTTGGCGACGCATTCCTTGTGATACAGCCAGTCCGGGAAATGATTGACACGTCCCTTTTCCTTCAACGGGAGCCAGCCCGTCGAATCGTCGCCGCGCCGGAACGCTGCGGGCGTCAGAAAGATCGCGGTGCTTCCGCAAGCGATGTGCCTTAACAAGGCCGTGCGTTGTTCCGCGTTAGCGTCGATTCCACCCACGAGGACGATCTCGCGAGCGTCCTGGACCGCTCCGTCAAACGGCGCGCACGCGACGCCGTGCCGGGCGAGCCATTGCTCCGCCGCCTCGCCAATACCCCACGCCTTCATGCTCGGTTGCGGCGACACCGCGCCCACGTCGGATACGTAAAACTTGAGGCGGCCACCGAGCGGCGCGCCGCCGTGGTCCATCGAGACGGCGAATTCATACGCACCCGCGGGGCCTGCAAGCGTGACCTCGTCCACGCTTACCGGAATCGCCAAAGGCCCATCTTCACCCGGCGCGGGTTCGGGAACTACGGCCTCGGTCTTGCGTTCCCACGCGATGCCTTGCGGGCCGACGATGCGCAACGTCACCGGATACGCGCCCGGCGCGAGCACGTCTTCGTTGGCGAGCACCGCCTCGACTTTGAACGGGCGGTTCACGTAGCCGTGCATGGGCGACACGAACGCGCACCAGCGCAGGGGCGCCCAGCCGTCTTGAAGGGCGTCAACGATCCCCGGCTTCCATTCGCGCCAGAACGACCAGAGGCCCTCGCCCGTGAATCCGTGGTCGAGCAGGCCGGTCAGGTTGTAACCGCAGATCTTCGGATTGGATCGGAGCGCGTTAAAGCCGAGCAGGCGCTGTCGGCAATGCAAGGCCTGGCTGTCGTGCAGCATGTCCTCGGGAAAGGCGTACACGCCGTCCATGCCGTATCGCGTCCAGTCGGCCGTGAGTTTCTCGGAGGTCGTGCGGAAATAGGCGAAGTCCTCGTAGTCCGGATTGAAACCGTACTGTTCATAGTGCCGCAGTTCGCGAATGGCGTTCATCAGACTGCCGATGCCGTATTCCGAAAGGAACACCGGCTTGCTGTCGCTCCCGAGCGTGCGAATGCCCTGCTCGATCTCGGGCGTGTGCGGCGTGCTCGGATACACGTGCGCATCGCCCGCGCCCGTGAAGTAGCCGCCGTACGGCCCGCCCCCCGCATGTCCCTGGAAGTCCGGGCTTTCGACGCCCCATACGCATTCCCATTGCGCGCTGCCGGGATTGCTTGCCGAACCGATGTTGAACGCGCCGTCCCAACGTCCGCTGTCGAGCAGCGCCAGCCGCGTGTCGTCCAGCGAACGCACCAGCGCCAGGCTGTCCACAGCGTGGCGGAATACCGGGCCGTCATTCGTCTCGTTCAACATGCCCCAGATCGTGACGCTCGGATGATTCCGGTCGCGGAGGATCATCTCGCGGATCGAAAGATCGAAACGCTCGGCCATCTTCGGCGAATCGCCCAGGAGCCATCCCGCCAGCGTTTCCTCGTAGACCATGAGTCCGATCTCGTCGCACAGATCGAGTTGATACGGATGCGCGATGCCCGCGATGAACCGGACCATGTTGAACCCGCTGGCCTTCGCGTAGATTAGGTCCTTGCGGAGCAGATCGCGCGCCTGGTCCGGAGGCAAAATCATGCCCACGGGACAATGATTGCCCGTGTGCGAACTCTTCAAGAAGATACGCTTTCCGTTCAGTCGGAAGTATCCCTTTTCGACGCGGAAGTCGCGGAAACCGAAACGCACACTGTACGTATCCAAAGTCTCCGGCGTCTTCATGTTTACCGTGAGGCGGTACAGATGCGGATCGTCGAGATTCCACAACCGGCGATCGGGCACGTCAAGGCTGCTCTCGACGCGATTCGCGCCCGGCGCCACCGTCGATTCCGCCGTTCCCGAGGCCACTTGCTCGACACGGTCCGCATGCACAATCACGAACGAGAACGAGGCCTTCGTTTCGCCGGGCAGCGCATTCGTAACCGTGGTCGCGATCGAGACCTTTCCCGATTTCCAGTCCGCGCGCACAAACACGTCGTCCATACGTACCGGCGGCGCGAGCACCAGTTCGACCGGCTCGGTAATGCCGCCGGAGTTGTACGAACCCCCGACGGTCAACGGGATGCCCTTGTTTCGATGCGGCGTCTCCGCAAGGACGATGCCGTCGATTGGTTCCTTCTTCGGATTCAACACCCGCACCGCGAGACGATTCGGCGCGCCCGGTTTCACGGCGTCCGTCACATCGAGCACGAACGGCGTCTCGCCGCCTTCATGCCCGCCAACGGCCACATCGTTGACCCAGACCTGCGCCAGATAATCCACTGCCCAGAACCGCAACAAGTAACGCCCGTTCGCGTCCGGATGCGCGGGCGCATCGAAGGTGCGCCAATACCATGCCACACCGTGATACCGCGGCACGGTCTCCTGGATGATCCCAGGAACCCGCGCCGGCTTCGCGTCCACCGTCGGCTGCGTCCACCACTGCTGGTCCTTCCCGACATTCTCCGGGTCCGCCGCCAGCACCCATCCCTCCCCATCGAGCGCAACGATCTTGGATGTCATCGCAGTCTCTCCCGATCTTTCCGCCGCCGACGCATTGCAGACAACACCCACGGCCAGAAAGGCCACAAACGCGCACACGAACCCATTGAATGCCATCTCCCCATACCTCCATGGTTTTCACTTTCATCATGCGCGCCGCAGTTGCGAATGTCCACAAACGGCTTCCTTGTGCCCCCACAGCTAAGATCTACAGATCCATCGGCCTACAGACTCTTGTAGACCGCGAGATCTCGAATCTGCGGCGTTGCCGTGGACTCCAACACGCGCACACGCACGCCACTGACCTCAATGGGGTCGATTCTGTCGATCTTCTTATGGCCGATGGCGGTACCGCGGACGAGTTCTTTCCAATCGGCGCCCACCCGGCCCTCGATGACGTATTCGAGAACGCGCTCACCTTGCGTGATGTCTTCCATCGTGACGACGTGGTCGATGGCGGCCGGTTTGTCCAGGTCGAGCGCGACGGTATCGCCTTGGCCGCTGGTTCGAGCGAGGGGCGTGCCGAAGCGGCGTTTGATCTCGGCGCCGAACTCGGCCGCGCGGCGCGCGTCGGCTTCAGGGATGCGTCCCGTGGTATCAGGCGTGTTGTTGAGCAGCAACACGGCGCCGTGGCCCACGGACTGGCAGTACATGTCCATGAGTTGATCGACAGTCTTGAGCGTGTCCTCGTTCTTCGAACTCCAGAACCAATCCCGCCGGATGCGCGCGTCGCATTCGTTGGGGAGCCAGCTATCGCCGTGCGGGTCGCCGTCCTTCACGGTCGCGCCGCGCAGCCGCGTCGATTCGGAAACGGCGTTCCACGCCGGGTACGGGGCGATGCCGTCTTCGTTGCCGACCCAGCGGATCGACGCGTACTTGCCTTGGAAGATGACGGCCTTGGGCGCGTAGCGTTTCAGGATGTCGCCCACCTCGACGATGTTGCTGCCGTCGAACCAGACTTCGCACATCTCGCCGTAGCGGCTGAGCACTTCGGTGAGTTGCTCCCGGTAGATCGCGTCATATTCTTTCTGGACCTCGGGGGTTGCACATTTGCCGCCGGTATCCGCGCCGAGGGTGTCGTCGCGCGGGCTGAGATACACACCGAGCTTCAATCCGCGTTTGCGGCACGAGGCCGCGAGATCGGCGAGCACGTCGCCCTTGCCGCCGCGCCACGCGGTATGCTTGATGCCGTAGGGCGTGGTGTCGGTCTGCCACATGCAGAACCCGCCGACGTGTTTCGCGACGAACACGATGTACTTCGCGCCCATGGATTCCGCGACCGATACCCATTGATCGGTGTCGAGCTGCTCCGGGCTAATCCGGTCGAGCGGCGTCGAGCGGTCGTCGCCTTCCTTGTCCTGCCACGTGTTCGGCGCGAAATGGATGAACATCCCGAGTTCCATGTCCTGCCACGCCGCCTGTTCCGGTGTCGGAACGGCAAGCTGAGGCGCGCCAACCCCCACGAGTCCCACTGCAAGCATCGCCGCGAACATAATTGAGTCCCCTCCAATCGGCACGTACTGCCCTTCTACCACGAAGAGCACGAAGGACATGAAGCATAGCACGTAGGGACGGGCTCTATGAACCCGCCCCTACCGACGCGCCACTCTACGTTATTCGTCAGGATTTCGGCTGCGACGCCGGCTTCTCCTTCATCAGAACATTCACGTCGAAGTGCGTATACGGCATGTTGCAGGCCGGGACGCTCGGCGTCGAATAGACCGCCCACAACTCGAGCGTGGCGGGTTTGAAGAGGGCGTCGTGCGTGTTGCTTTCCATCGCGACGCCGCGCGACATGATGTCGAGCGCGATTTGCGGCGTGATCTTGCCGTACATCTTCTCGACGCGGTCGGCCAGGCACTGATAACGGTTGCCGGCGGACAGCATCACGGCATCTTCTTTCGGACGCGGCAGCAGTTCGTGGAATTGATTCGGGCCAATGAACTGGATCTTGTCGGGCCACGAGGCGACACCGACCGCGCTTCCGCGTCCGTCTTCCGCCTTCGAGTCGCTGACGACGTAGTAGTACTCGCAGGTGCGCGGCGTGTCGCTCATGATGCGCTTGACATCGTCGAGCGTGTTGCCCGATTCAAGGCACTCGCGCACGAGCAGCGACATGGGCATGCCGTCCCATTTCTCTGCGCCGCCTCCGCCCATCTCGCCGATGCCGATGTGCTTGAGGTTCATCCCGGTGACGCTGCCGATGATGCCCGAATACGCGACGTTGACGAACGCGTTCGCGCCTTCCGGTTCTTCGATAATGATCAACGCCCAGCGGTCAAACCCGACTTCGCGCATGTAGTCGAGCACGCGCCCGTGCAGGAGCGCGCCGTCGGCCGTGGCCTTGCCCCACACCGCAAAGCCGCTGCAATGGAACAGCTCGGGGAAGATGGTGAAGTTCTGCACGGTCTCGATCGGCAGCCCCGTGGCCTGCGCCATGCCGGCGATCTCGTCCTTGAACTTCTGCGGGATGAACGGACTGGTCCGGTTCCACGCCTCGCGGCAGCTCGCCTTGAAATCCTTCTCCCACGCGACCGCCCCGATGGTCTCGATCAGCTTCGAGCCGAGGATGATCTCGTCCTTCATCAGCGTGCCGTGCTGCACGCCCATGTCGAAATGCGTTCCCTTGAGATGCAGCACGCGCAGGGCGCCCACCTTTTCGAGATACGCCGGTCCGCTTTCCTTAAGCAATTCCCGCGGCGCGTCGGGCGCGACGACGGCGGGCAGCATGTCCGCAACGTCGCTGGTACCCTTTAGCCAATGATTGTCCGGCAGCGTGCCGGCCGGCGTATCGGAGACTTCGAGCGCCGCTTCGCTTTTCGCGGCAGTTTCGGAACCTTGAGTCTGAGCGGCGCTAATCCCGGCAATGGCCAGGCAGAGCAGTAACACGTTCCAACGTACCCATGGACTCTTGCGCATGACAGTCTTCCTCGTTCGCGGTTGCGAGCCTTCCAACGACGGCTCTCGTGATTGGACCACGGGGGACACGGCGAGGTTACAATTGGGATAGTGAGAACGATGTCCGCGAGGCAGGAGCTACGACACGGCGGAACGAGAACGCGCCGGTTTTCGGGTGCCAGGGCGGCGTTTGCTCACGGGCTTATCTCGCCGCTGCCAATACGCCAGTTCTTCCTCCACACTCATGCCCTTTGTTTCCTCATAGATGCGCAACGCGCCCCGATGCATCATTTCGACACAGTCAAACTTCTGCATCTTATTGCCCATAGTGCAGCATCTCCTGAGGCGTGTGGATGGCAACCGTTCCGAATCCTTGCGCCAAGTTCACTCCATTATGCAACGGTATCTTCTCAAAGTGAACGATGTGCCGGAAGTTCCAGCTTACGATGGCGCGGCACCCACCCACAGTTGCGAGCGCCACATGTAAAGCATCGGCCCGCCACTTCTCGCCTACGATACCCGCCTCAAGGTAGGCCCTGTGCAGTCTAAGAGCGGCTTCGGAAATCTCGATCATTCGTATTGCCGGTTCAAGTTCGTGGTAGAGAGACTTGACCGCAGCCGGCGCAAAGTTCAGTTCTCGGGTAACCACTTCGGACACCGCGACCTCGAACCGCCTACTCCCTACCTCCTCAAAGAACCTAGCGCTTGCTTTCGAGAAGTCGTCATCGAAAGTACCGCCAAAGACGGATGTATCAACGTAGACAGGGATTGGCTCCATTGGCTCTCTTCACTCCATTGGCAGGCAACAGTCCCGCAAAGAAACCGGATCTGATCTTGGCATTCACGAAGTCAGATGTCCTCCAAGGACCTAGCTCCCTGTACTTCTAAACGGGCGCCAGATGCGAGCTAGGATCATGATCACTGTCTCGTGTACACACAGGAATCTTATACCATAGACGCTGGGGTCCACGCTCTCAGTTAAGCAACGTGACCGGCGCCTATGGGTTCAGGGCATTGGCGACCGCCAGCGGCAGGCGAGGCTGAGGTAGTGTTCGAGTTCGAATTCGATGGCCGCCCACGGTCCGACGAGCGGCGTGTTGCGCGCGCAATTGAAGGCTGGACCTGGATCGTATGCGGATTGGACGGGTTGGACGCTCTTTCGGATTGGAAACGAGCCCGCGCCTTGAAAGGACTCTCCGGTCAGGAAATCGAGCGTTTGGGCGATGGCCTCTTTCTTGGCTTGGGCGTATCGGGCGAAGACGACCCAGCAGGTATCGGACAACATCGAGATTGGGCCGGTCTTGCCGGGAATCGGCGCGATAGCTGCGGGAAATGAAATGCTCTTGAGTTGCGGAATGAACTCGCTCGACGCCACGGTCATGGCCACTCGCTCGCGGAGGAAGAGGCCGAACCCGCTGGACGGGTCGCCCAGCGTTGCGGGATTCGCGAGGTCCTCGTTGCACAACGAAAGAATGAATTCGAGCGCCTCGCGCGCCTGGGGCGAGTCGAGACTGCTGGAGGTCTCGTTGCACACTTCGCCGCCCGCGGACCACAGCATCGGAACGAAGGGAACTGCGCCGATCGCGCAGGCGCCCGTTTGTGTATCCATCGAGACGGCACGCGCGCACGTGAGCCACGCGTCCCACGTCGCTGGCAACGTTCCGGGGACCTTGGCGCGGTTCACGAAGAGCATGCTGCAGAAGCCGTCGGCGGGAATAGCCCATAGATGGCCGCGGGCGGTACACGATTGGCGCGCTTGTGGCCTGAGATCGTCGACGAGCGCGGCAGGCAACAACGTGTCGAGCGGCGCGATCAGAGCCGACCCGATTAACCGCGCGAGGAGTCCGCGTTTGACGAGGGCGATATCGGGCACGTCGCCCGCGGCCAACGAAACGGTCAGCTTTTGAATCGCGACGTTCCAATCGCCGATGTATTGCGTGGCCACACGCAAGCCGGGATGCGCATCCTGAAACGCGCGCAGGCGTTCGGGCTTGCCGAGGAGCACGGGCGATACCAACGGATGCGACGCATACCAGACTGTTACCTCGTGCGCGTCCTTTGGCGATTCGTTTACAACCGCCGCGGGCTCGTTCTCGAAACGCCGCTCCTCCTGCAAAAGCGCATCGATCCGTTGCGAAGCCTTGGCAAGCGCTTCGTTCGGAGGCAACGGCGCTTCACCCGATAGACAACCCGTCGCGACGGCCGCCATGAGAAGGACGGGCGCGGCAAACCGGAGCGCGGCGGCAAGGTTGCGGGTTGTCAACGGATATCGAGGCTCCCATCGTAAATATCGTTCGTATCCATCGAGTCTGAGGAACCTGAACCCATGATTTCAAGAAGCGCGGGAATTGTTCGAGGCCGCCTCTGGATGGTATTATCGGATGCTTTTGCGTCGAACCAATACTCAAGACAGAGCCGTCAAGGGGACCAGCGTGAAGAAGATTACCGTTCAGGTCAGAGACGACCACCTCGAATTGATGTCGCGTGCCAAGCCGATGACGGCCGTCGCGGAACTGGTGTGGAACGCGCTCGACGCCGAGTCGACGGAGGTCCACGTTGCGTTTGTCGAGAACGAACTGACCGGCGTCGACACGATCCTCATCCGCGACAACGGCCACGGATTGGCCTACGATCACGCGCTGACCGTGTTCAAGAACCTCGGCGGTTCCTGGAAGCGCGACGAATCGCGCACGGCACAGCGCCGCCGCATGCTGCACGGCCAGTACGGCAAGGGCCGGTTCCGCGCGTTCGCGCTGGGCAATCGCGTCGAGTGGAAGACCGTATTCGAGTTCGAGGGCGAGCGCCGGGCCTATGGCATTAGCGGCCATGCCGCGACGCTGGGCGAGTTCGATTTGACGGACCCGGTCTCCGCGAACGATGCCGAGGTGGGATTGACCGTCGAGATCGCGGACCTGCCGTCGAACGTCGGCCTGCTGCGCGGCGTCAAAGCGTTTCAGGAGATCACGGACATCTTCGCGCTGTACCTGCGGCAGTACCCCGATGTGCGGATCGTGTACGACGGTGTGCCGGTCGATCCTGCGAACGCGGAAGACCGTTCGACGGATTACGACCTCGGCGAAATCGTGTTGCAGAACGGCGAGCGTATCAACGCGGCGCTGACCGTCGTGGAATGGAACCTGCCCGGGAAGCGCGGCGTTGTGTTGTGCGACGAGAACGGCTTCGCCCTGCATCAGGTTACACCGCGGCTGCTGTTCCGCGGATTCAGCTACACCGCGTACCTCAAGTCCGCGCATTTTGCGACGATGGAACGCGAGGGGCTGCTTCAACTCGACGATCTCACGTCCGACGGCAGGCAGTTGCTCGACGAGACCCGGCTGCGGCTCCGCCAGCATTTTACGTTGCGCGAAGTCGAGCGCGCCCAGGAAACGCTCGCGTATTGGAAACAGACCGGCTTGTATCCGTATCGCGGCGAACCCGTGGATCGCGACGAAGAGACCGAGCGCCGCATCTTCGATATCTACGCGTCGCACCTCAACCAACTCGCGTTTTTCGCCGAGGCCGCGTATGGCAACAAGCGGTTGATGTTGCGCCTCGTTCAAGAACTCGTGAACACCGATCCCGTGCGGATCGCGCGCATCCTCGATGAGTTGCTGGCGTTTCCCGAAGAGAAACAGGAGGAGGTCACCGACCTAATCCACGCCTAGCCCTTTCGTGCTTGTGCTACCATGAAAATCGAAACCCGACCCCCTGTCATTCTGAGCGAAGCGAAGAATCTCACCCGCGATAGAAGCCTCGTCTGCCAGGAGATTCTTCGCTTCGCTCAGAGCTTGTGAAGAAATCGTGAAACGCGGGCGCTTTGCCTCTTGACTACGTATTGCCTGTCATCCTGAGCGCAGCGAAGGATCTCGCTATGTGCATAGGCCTCTAATGCTTATGAGATCCTTCGCTGCGCTCAGGATGACAGAAAGGGCGAAGCCAACATAGGAAAGCGCAAGACCATGGTATTTCTTCACACGCTCTCAGAATGACAGGGGGGCCAGCGTTCCTTGATGTATCGGTGCGCCATACGAGACGCGCTGCATTTTTATCCTCCCGAGTGAGGCCACGCTTCATGATGACGCGTAATCGTAATCGAAGTCGCCAAACTCCGGCTTCCCCCATGAACACCGACCTTCAACGTCAGATCTGCGATCGCTTCGCCTTGGGCGTTCCGACCCAATGCACACCCCTGCCGGGCACGCGCAATCTCAACTACGTCCTGCACACCGACTCGGGCCGTTGGTTCGTGCGCAAACGCTATCACGGATACGCCGCGCCCGCGCGCATCGTTTTCGACCATGCCGTGCTAGACCACCTGAATAAGCAAGGCGTGCCCACATTCGCCCCCATCGCCGATCCCACGGGATCACGCTGGGTACGCGCGGACGATGCCGTGTGGGAAGTCTATCCGTTCATCGAGGGAAGGCCGTTCGAAGAAGGCAGTCCCACTGAGCTGCGCGCTCTCGGCGCGTGCGTGGCCGCGCTCCACGAAGCGGGGCGCAGATTCTCGGGCCGGTACGACAAGCTGGGGCCGCGCGGCGAGACAGACCCCAATGTCATGCGAGCCCAGGCGGACGAAATCGAGCAAGGCAATCCAGGCGCTTCGGAGGCACTGGCGCGTTATCGCGAATGGATCGATGCCGCCGAAGGCGTCCTTTCCGACGAACGCTATGCGGCGCTGCCGCACACGATCGTCCACGGCGATCTCCAGCCCGCCAACGTGCTGATGCGTGACGGCCGAGTCGCGGCTCTAGTGGACTTCGACTGGTGCGCGTGGCGGCCGCGCGTGTACGACCTCGCGTTTGCGCTGCTGTTCGCGTGCTCCGTCCACGAGACCCCTATCGACGGTAGCGATATATGGTCGCTAACGCAGCCTCCGCGTCTCGAGCGGGATCTGGCTCGCGCCTTTCTCGATGCCTACGATGCGGCAGGCACGCCGTTGAGTCACGAAGAGCGCGAGGCCGTGTCCGCGCAGGTGGTGCTTTCGTGGTGCCACAGCCGCGTGGCGGGCGCGCTGAAAGCTCCCGCTCTGGATCGTGCGCGGTTCCTCGAACGCGAGCCGTTGACGATCGAAGATCTCGTACCGCCATTCTTGAAAACCTGATTCACCCCCGTCACAATCCCACCGTGACCTTTGGCGGACCCGGTGCGGATCATGACGTACCCTCTGGCATACCTGGCGGGCTTGACGATCTTCTGGGCTTGCGTGCCCGCGGGCGCGCTCGTGGCCGCCGACCTCTTCCGCAAGCACCGCCGCACGCTTGCGGCCCGGCACGCGCAATGGTTCTGGGCCTACGCGTTTCTCGCGGTGTCGCTCGCGTGGTCCACGCTGTTCCTGTTCTGGCCGCTGGCGCAAGCCCTCCTCCAGAGCGGAACGAACTTCAGCCTCACGAGCGCGGTGTCGAACCATTGGGTAGGCCTCAAGAACTATCGCGACACGCTCGCGGACCCGTTCTGGTGGCACACGCTGGGCGTCACGGCGCTGTTCGTCGCGGCGACGCTGCCGGTGAGCCTGCTCACGAGCCTCTTCCTGGCGATCCAGATCCTCAAGCAGCAGCGCCCGCTGCAGACGTTCTTCAAAGCGGCGCTGTATCTGCCCGGCGTGATCAGTCCCGTGGTCGGCGCGGCGGTCATGAAATGGATCTTCCATAGCGGCGACGGTTTCGCGAATGCAATGCTCCACGATCTAGGGGTCCCCGCGCAGAACTGGTTCGGCGACCCGGCGCTGGCCATGCCGGTCCTGATCGGCATGGCGTGGCTGTCCGCGAACGGGGTCGGCGTCATCGTCTACACGGCGGCGATCGGCAACATCCCCGCGACCTACTACGAAGCCGCGCGCATCGATGGCGCACCGCCCTGGCGCACGTTCTGGTCGGTGACGTGGCCTCTCGTCAAACCGACGACCATCTTCGTCTCGGTCACGGGACTCATCGGCGGATTCCAGGTCTTCGCTCCGGCTTTGCTAATCACCGGAGGCGGTCCACTCAAGTCGACGTACTTCTTGAATTACCACATCTACCACACGTTCTATTACGAGAATCAGTTCGGCGCCGCGTCCGCCATGGCGGTCGTATTGATGGCGATTGTGGTCCTGGTATCCATTGTGAATTACCGATGGCTTGCGACGGACGTGGAGTATTGAGTAATTGAGTAATTGAAAACCGAAGTTGCCGAGAAGCGGAATGAGTATTCATCGAGACACAACGCGGGTGGGACGCCTTTTGGGGCTGCTGGTGCTGGTGTTCTATACGGCGTTCTCGTTGTTGTCGCTGTACCTGATGATCGTCAGTAGCCTGACGCATCTGGGCACTTCGTTTGAGCTTTCGGATCTCGATTGGATTCCGCGCGACTGGGCGTGGGACAACTTCACCGGTTTCTTCGATCTCACGCGCGGCGCCGCGTGGACGTGGCTGCGGAACAGCCTGTTGATCGCGCTCATCCCGACATGCTGCAACCTACTCTTCTCGGCGATGGCGGGATACGCGCTTGCGAAGATCGAGTTCCCGGGCCGCATGCTGGTGTTCTGGACCATCATCGCGGTCATGGCAATCCCCGCGTTCGTAACATTGATCCCGATGTACCAGATGATGTTCCGGTTCGCGTGGTTCGACACGTTCTTCGCGCTCATCGTCCCGCGCATCGCAGGAATTGGCGGCATCTTCCTGTTCAAGCAATTCATGACGACGCTGCCCGCTGACCTCATCGAAGCGGCGCGGATCGACGGGGCTTCGGAGGCCTCGATCTTCGCGCGTATCATCCTCCCCATGGCGCGCCCGGTGCTTGCGGTGATGTTCCTGCTCGATTTCGTCGCCGCCTGGAACGACTATTTCTGGCCCTACCTCGTGACAAACTCAAAAGGGATGATGACCATGCAGGTCGGATTGATCTCGCTGGTAGGCGTCGATCAGGGATTCACACTGCAACTCGATTATGGCGTGGTGATGGCCGGCGCGCTGATCGCCAGCCTGCCCGTTATCGTGCTCTTCCTCGCGCTCCAGCGGTTCTTTATCCAAGGCCTGACCATGGGCGCCGTGAAAGGATAGTGAGAAGAACTCGATCAGGAAGAGCGTCCGCCTTCGGCTTTCATTTCGGCAATGCGTTCGAACACCGAATCCGCGGTCATGCCGTCAAGCCAGCGATGGCGCCCGTTGGTGTAGTCGCCCGAGCCGCTCTCGAATTGCTGCAAGAAACGGACAAATCCGTACGGCCCAAGCTCGCGCGCAAGCATGTCCAAGCCTGCCCGTTGGATCTCGACGGCAGTCATTTGTTCAGTGCGAATCATAGTGCCTCCTCTTAGAGCCAACAGGAGCGCTACCGCAAAGTTAGCGCCGCGACGACTTCGAGTTTCATGATAGTATGTCGTCGCATACTGGACAACAAAACGTATCTGTTTAGGTCTGTCCCGTTCTGTTCTTGAACGCGCGTGTGTCATTGCGAGCGTAGCGAAGCAATCTCGTTCGGCCCGACATTGAAACCTGGGAGATTGCTTCGCTACCCTCCTAAGAAACAAGCATCGAGCATTCATTCGGGACCTGCGAAACGGAGTGCCG